>JAGXRD010000016.1 GCA_018336035.1 Alphaproteobacteria bacterium
GACGGCGGCCTGCGCTGATGAAACGGCGATCGTGATCGCCGCCAGCGCCATCAGGCCGGCCTTCACAGCAGCCACCCCGAAATACTTTCCGGGCAGAGTCGGCATCACCATCATCACGGTCTCCCTGTCGAGTTCTTACCCGCCCACCATCATGCGCGGGTCAAAAATCAAAATAATTTCCTGGCCCCATTTGTCGCGGTCATTTGGCGGCAACTGGAACGGTGCGGCCTTGAGTACGGCGCGAAGCGCCGATTCTGCCGCCGAGCGATAGCTTTCGTTGCCCGGCATGAACATGCGGGCCCTATCGACGATTTCAGGCTGCTGGCGCAGCGAACCATCGGGATTCAGGCTGAAGCGAATCTTAACCTGAAGGTTCGCCGCGTCTTTGGCACCGATATCAAACTGCCACTTGTCTTCCACCTGCTTGCGGATGAAGTCGCGTTCGCTCATCGAAATGGGTTTCGTGGAATCCGACGGCCCCTCGGCGCGCGGCGCGGCGGCCGGCGGCGTGCGTGAGGCGGTCTGCGGCGCCTGCTGCGGCGTCGGTGCCGGCGGCGCCTTCATCTTGTTCACCAGGGCGGCGACATCCGAGAAGTTCGGCGTCTTGCTCTTTTCTTCGGTGCGCTGCTGCGTCGGCTTGGGCGGCGCCGGCTTCACTTCGGGTTTCGGCTTCTCGGCCACCTTCGGCGGCTCGGGCGTCTCCACCACTTCCTTGGGCTTGGGCAGCGGCTTGGGCGACGGCACCGGCTCGGGCATCGGCGTCGGCTTGGGTGCCTCCACCTGCTTGGGCGGCTCCGGAGTCGGCGGCGGCGGGGGCGGCGGCGGAGCCGCGGCCTGCGGCTGCGGCTTGGGCGGCTCGGGCGCCGGTTTGGCTTCCGGCACCGGCTCTTCCTTGGGCGGCGCCTTGGTCTCTACGATCTGCGGCTGCGGCTTGGGCACATTGGTCTTTTCGGCGATCGGCGCGAATTCGGCCAGCACGACCATGGGCTCGGGTTCGCGCTTCGGCTCCCAATAGGGCAGGCCGAAGATCGCCAATGCCGTGATACCGGCATGCAGGCTGGCCGAGAATATGTAAGACGAACGCTGCACCCTGCCCTGACCTTTACTGACTGCCTTAGCGACGCGCCGGCGCGGCGTTGGGCGGGTTGCCGACCAGCGCCACCTTGGTGAAACCGCCGGTATTGATCACGCCCATCACTTCCAGCACCTTGCCGTAATTGATCGCCTGGTCGCCGCGCACGAAGATGCGGCGGTCGGGCGCATTGCCGGCAATGGCCTGCAGACGCGGCACCAGCTGCTCTAGCTCAATCGGGCTTTCCTGAAGGTAAACGACGCCCTTGGCGTCGATGGTGACGCTCAAGGGTTCGTCCTGGCCCTGGATGGCGGCTGCCTGCGTCTTGGGCAGATCGACCTGCACGCCGACGGTGAGCAGCGGGGCTGCGACCATGAACACGATCAGCAGCACCAGCATCACGTCGACCAGCGGCGTCACGTTGATTTCCGACATCGGCGCGCGGCGCATGCGGCCGCCGCGGGTCGAACCGCCGCCTCCTGCTGACATCCCCATGATCAGGCCGCCTCTTCGTCAAGCTGGCGCGACATCAGCGCGGAGAACTCGCCGGCAAAGCCTTCGAGCCGCACGTTCAGGCGGGCCAGGTCGTTGGAGAACTTGTTGTAGGCCATGACGGCCGGAATGGCCGCGAGCAGGCCCAAAGCCGTGGCGAACAGCGCTTCCGCGATGCCCGGCGCCACGACGGCGAGCGAGGTGTTCTTGCTGGAGGCGATGGCGTGGAAGGAGTTCATGATACCCCAGACCGTGCCGAACAGGCCGACGAAAGGCGAGACCGAACCGACCGAGGCGAGGAAGCCGAGATAGCGTTCCAGCCGCTCCATCTCGCGGTCGATGGAGACGCGCATGACCTGGTTGATGCGGACCTGCAGCGAGCCGAGGCCCTTGGTGCCGCGCACCAGGCCGCGCTCGGTGGAGCGGCGCCATTCGCGCATCGCGGCGACGAACAGCACGGCCATCGGATGCTGCGGACCGGCCATCGAGAGGCGATCATACAGCGCATCCAGCGAGCCACCTGACCAGAAGTCGTTCTCGAACTTGTCGGTGTCGTTGATGGTGCGGCGGATCTTGATCAGCTTGTCGAAGATGATCGCCCAGGACCAGAACGAGGCCAGGATGAGCATCAGCATGACGGCCTTGACGATCCAGTCGGCCTGAAGGAAGAGCGCCCAGAGCGAAAGATCGGTGGCCACAGAAGAGCCCCCGAGCTGCGCGGCGCTGACGGTCCTGTCCATAAGTTCGAATCCTTTGGTTAAGAGTTAGCAGATCAATGCGATAAATTTGGTGAAAGTGTGGCGAAAAGCGCCGCAATGGTCGGCGGCACCCGCCGGGCACGGCCTTTTCAATCGATACAGGCCAGCTTGACCTCGGCCCTGACCAGCAGCTCCTCGCCGCGCCAGACCGCCTGCCCGAGCGTCAGGCTGGCGCCGCGCAGCTCGGTAAGCTCGGTTGTCACAACCAGCTCCTCATGCAGCCGGGCCGGTTTCAGATAGTCCACATTGCAGGTCCGGACGGCAAAGGCGACGCCGTTGTCCGAGTCGATCAGGCCGCGCTGGTCGATGCCATGCGACAGCAGCAGGTCGGACCGGCCGCGTTCGATAAAGCGCAGATAGTTGGCGTAATACACGATGCCGGCGGCATCGGTATCCTCCCATTGCACCCGCAGGGCGTAGCGATGAGGCTGTTCAGACATCGTCATCGCCCAGCAGGTCGAGCTGGTTGGTGCCGAGTCCGGCGGGCGGGGTCAGGCCGATATGGGCGAAGGCGGCCGGGGTCAGCAGCCGGCCGCGCGGCGTACGCTGCAGGAAGCCCTGCTGGATCAGATACGGCTCGATGATGTCTTCCAGCGCATCGCGCGGTTCCGACAGCGAGGCGGCAATGGTCTCGACGCCGACCGGCCCGCCCGAGAAATCGCGGGCAATCGTGGTGAGATACCGCCGATCCATGGCATCCAGGCCGCGGGCATCGACTTCCAGCCGCAACAAAGCCGCATCGGCAGTGGCGGCATCGACGACTTTCGCCTTGGCATAGACGGCGAAATCGCGCACCCGGCGCAGCAGGCGCCCGGCGACACGCGGGGTGCCGCGCGCCCGGCGGGCGATCTCGCGCGCGCCTGAGGCATCGAGGTCCAGATTCAGAATCCGCGCGCCGCGCCGGACAATGAGTTCGAGTTCCTCGACCTCGTAGAAATTCAGCCGCAGCGGAATGCCGAACCGCTCGCGCAACGGCGTGGTCAGCAGCCCTGAGCGCGTGGTGGCGCCGACCAGCGTAAACGGCGGCAGGTCGATGCGCACGCTGCGCGCCGACGGCCCCTCGCCGATGATCAGGTCGAGCTGGAAATCCTCCATCGCCGGATAGAGGATCTCCTCCACGGCCGGATTGAGACGGTGGATCTCGTCGATGAACAGCACGTCGCGCGCTTCGAGATTGGTCAGAAGTGCTGCGAGATCGCCGGCCTTGGCGATCACCGGGCCGGACGTCGCCTTGAAATTGACGCCGAGTTCGCGCGAGACGATCTGCGCCAGCGTGGTCTTGCCCAGACCCGGCGGACCGTGGAACAGCACATGATCCAGCGCCTCGCCGCGCGCTTTCGCGGCCTGGATGAAGATGTTCAGATTCTCGCGGGCGCGCGCCTGGCCGATGAAATCGCCCAGCACCTGCGGGCGCAGATGGCGTTCGAGGTCGTCGTTCTCGGCTTTTGCGCCTGAGACCATGCGGGGCGCCTCGCTCATCGCACCAGCTCCTTGAGGGCGGCCGGGATCAGCTGCTGCACATTCGCTTTATCGCCAAGAGCGCGTGCCGCAGTCGTGACCGCACCAAAGGCATCGGCGCGCTTGTAGCCGAGATTGACCAGCGCCGAGAGCGCATCGGCCACCGGGCCGTTGGCCGTTTCGGCCACGGCTTCAGCAGACGTCGCACTCGCCACCGGGCCGAGCGCGATGCCGCCGACCTTGTCCTTCAACTCGGTGATCAGGCGCACGGCGAGTTTCGGCCCGACACCGTCGCAGCGATTGAGAGATGTCTTGTCGGCCGAGGCGATGGCGCGGAACAGTTCATCCGGCGACAAGGTCGAGAGGATGCCGAGCGCGACCTTGGCGCCCACGCCCTGCACGGTCTGCAGAAGATTGAAGCAACTCCGCTCGGCCTCGGAGACGAAGCCGAAGAGATGGATATGCTCCTCGCGCACATGGGTCTCGATATGCAGCCGCAGAGCTTCGCCCGGGCGCGGCAGATTGCGCAATGTGCGCGCCGAGCAGAAGACCTGGTAGCCGACCCCATTCACATCGAGGATGCAGAAGGTTTCCGCCACGCTGTCGAGCAGTCCGCTGAGCTTGGCGATCATCGCGCGACTCTCACTTCCGCCGCCATCACACGGCGCGCGGTGGCGGCGTTATGCGCATGGCAGATCGCCACGGCGAGCGCATCGGCGGCATCGGCGCCAGTGACATTGCAGCCAGGCAACAGCCGCTTCACCATGGCATGGACCTGGTCCTTGTCGGCGGCACCGGTTCCCACCACCGCCTTCTTGATCATGGTCGGCGCGTATTCCGCCACCGGCAGACCGGCCAGCGCGGGCGCCAGCAGCACCACGCCACGCGCCTGGCCGAGCTTCAGCGTCGAGGCCGGATTCTTGTTCACGAAGGTCTCTTCCACGGCGGCCGCCTGCGGCTGCCATTCCTGCAGCAGCTCCATCAGCGCGTCATGCAGGCTGCGCAGACGGTAGGCCAGTTCGTCGTCCGGGTTGCTGCGGATGGTGCCATGCGCGACATGGCTCAGCCGGTTGCCCTCGGCATGGATGATGCCCCAGCCGGTGGCCCGCAAGCCGGGATCGAGACCGATGATGCGCATGGGTGAACCCAAGCCGGAGTCCTTTCGGGGCCTTAACCCGCGAGCCGCTTCAGTTCGTCCTCCGAAATGTCGAAATTGGCGTAGACGGTCTGCACGTCGTCGCTGTCTTCCAGCACTTCGATCATCTTGAACAGCGTCTCGGCCTTTTCACCCTCGACCGGCGTGGTGGTCTTGGCCTTCCACACCAGCTTGGCCGATTTGGGCTCGCCGAATTTCTTTTCCAGCGCCTCGCGCACCGCGGCGAAATCGTCCTGCGCGCAGATCACGCTATGGCCGTCCTCATCCGACTGCACATCCTCGGCGCCGGCTTCCAGCGCGCCTTCGAACAGGGCTTCCGACGTGCCGGTCGCGACCGGGAAGACGATCTCGCCGACGCGGTCGAACATGAAGGCGACCGAATTGGTCTCGCCCAGCGCCCCGCCATTCTTGGAGAAAGCGGCGCGCACTTCGCCGGCCGTGCGGTTGCGGTTGTCGGTCAGCGCCTCGACGATGACGGCGACGCCGCCGGGGCCGTAGCCCTCGTAACGTACCTCTTCGTAATTGTCGGCCGCATCGTTGCCGGCGCCGCGCTTGATCGCGCGCTCCAGCGTATCCTTCGACATATTGGCGACGCGGGCGGCCTGGATGGCGGCGCGCAGGCGCGGATTAGCCGCCGGATCGGGCTGGCCGCTGCGGGCGGCCGTGGTCAGTTCGCGGATCAGCTTGGTGAAAACCTTGGCGCGTTTGGCATCCTGCGCGCCCTTGCGATGCATGATGTTTTTAAACTGGGAATGGCCGGCCATGGACGAACCTGCTTAAAGCGTGAAAAACCGAGCGAATCGGGCATGTTTAGCATATTTCGGCGGCTTTATCTGCCGAACCCCGAAGCGGGTGCCCGGATACTGCCGTCATCGGCCAAAAGCAAGCCAGAGCAGGCCTGTTCCACCAGGCGGAGCGGTCGCCGATTTGACCCAAGGTCGGATTGCACAGCCTGACTCACGGCAGTAAGCTCGACATGTTCCGCAGCGGCAACCGCCGGAACGGGGCAGATCTCCGTAATTCCTCGTGTTTCCAATACCTTATCCGATGGAGCCGGACAGACTCGCATGATGGATCTCATGCAACTCGCCACTGCGGCCGCCATGGCCCAGCGGACGCCGGCCGGCAGCGGCCTGCCGGGCTATCCGCAGTCGGAAATCCTGACCCAGGCCCATCAGCTCTGGCTCGCCGCCCGTGGCAGCGCCGAGATGCCGGCGCGCCGGCAGTTTACCGCCGCCCTGCTGGAACCGCTGGCGGCGCAGTTGATGGTCTTCGGCATCGAGCAGGAGCCGCTCGACTTCCGCTATCTCGAAATAGGCAACCGCATGCGCGGCCTGAGCAACGACGATTACACCGGCAAATGCCTGAGCGAGATCCCGCATCAGCGTGCGCCCAGCCGGGTCTGGGACCATCTCACGGCCGCCATGGATGCCCGCGCGCCGGTGCGCGGCGTGCTGCCCTATGTCGGGCGCAGCCGCGAATTCAGCAGCATTTTCCATATCGTGCTGCCATTGGCCGATGACGGCGAGACGGTGGACCGCCTGCTGGTCTGCGTCGACCTGGCACCGGGCGCCGGCGCGGGCGTCCGGCTGCAGGACGGCACGCATCCCTTCACCCAGCTCGGCTGACCCCTTACCAGGCACCCTCACTTTGGGTTGAGCGGAATCTGCTTTTGCGTCTGCACAATCCCTGAGACACTGGGGCTGTGACAGGAGCCTGATGTGTCGACGATGCGCGACCTGCTGCTGGGCCGGCAGGCAACGCCGGCGCTGCTATGGGGGTATGATTACTGGGAGAGCAAGCGCCGCAGCCGCGCCATGCCCTCGCGCGCCGATCTCGACCCGATCGAGATGAAGGCTTTCCTGCCGCATATCGTGCTGACCGACGTGCTGCACAATTCCGCGCCAGACCTACCACTCGATTTCCGCTACCGCCTGATGGGCACGACGGTGGATGCCCATATGTCGCGGCGCTTCACCGGCCTGCGTTTAAGCGAATTGCCGGCGCAGCAGCCGGGCAGCCAGATGTGGCAGAACTTCGCCGAGGTGGTGGAGCAGCGCCAGCCACGCTTCCATCGCGTGCCCTATGTGGGCCCGCACAAGGACTTTCTTTCGCTGATCGATCTGGTTCTGCCGCTGTCGGACGACGACCGCAGCGTGGCCATGCTGATGTCGCTGGTGGATTTCATCCCACGCGAGGTCAATCCGCCTCCCGGGCGATGACCGACAGGGTCGTCGTGTAAATTTGGGGATGCACTTTCCCTCGTTTCGTGCCACTTTCCAGCTTGTCACCCTCCCAGACAGCATCTCAGGATTGCCGACCGCGCATGACTGCGTTGGATTTGGAGTCGGCCACGCCGCGCCTGCGGCAGGCTTTCGAATACTGGGTCGCGAAATGCGGCAGCCGGCCGATGCCTTCGCGCGCCGATCTCGAACCGGCCGAGATGAAGCCGCTGCTGCCCTATCTGGTGCTGATGGACGTGCTGCGCGATACACGGCCGGACTGGCCGCTGGATTTCCGCTATCGCCTGATCGGCTCGGTCACCGACGCGATGATGAACGCGCGCTATACCGGCAAATGCATGAGCGAGTTGCCACACCAGCAGCCGGACAGCCGCCTGTGGCAGAGCCTGTCGCATGTGACGCAGACGCGCCAGCCGCAAATCAACCGCGTGCCCTATGTGGGCCCGCACAAGGATTTCATCTCGGTGGTCGACCTGGTGATGCCGCTCTCGGCCGATGGCGTCAAAGTCGACATGCTGTTCTGTATCGTCGACTTCGTGCCGCGCGAACGCAGGTATTAGCGCGCGCGCCGTCAGCGCGAAAGAATAAACGCTTCCAGCTTGCCCAGGGTCTGCAGTCCCAGTTCCACGGCGCCGAAGCCCTTCGCCGCCTGGAATTCGGCCTCCGTGCTGAACACCATGCCGAGCGTGACCTTGGTGACATCTCCCTGGTCCTCGAACGAAGCCCAGGCATCGGCATGTTTCGGTCCATTCTCGCCCCAGTGCAGCGTGTAGCTGAGTCTATCCTCGGCACGCACCTCGCCGTAGCGATGATGATTTGGATAAACCGTGCCATCCGGCCCGATCATGTCGAAGACCCATTCGCCGCCAGTCCGCAGATCGATCCGCGCCGTGCGGCAGGAATAGCCGTCCGGCCCCCACCATTGCGGCAGCGTCACGGGATTCATCCAGGCATTCCAGACCACGCTGCGCGGCGCCTTGATCACGCGCTCCAGCAGCATGGTGCGTTCGGCCACGCGGGCCAGATTGTCCAGCCCGGCGCCAAAGCCCTGCCGGTATCCCACCTCCATATTCTCGGCGAGTGAGGACAACTGCACGGTGACGACCAGACGGCTGCGCGCTTCCGTGCCGGAAACATCCATGCTCGAGATTTCCGCCGTCACCAGCGCGGCCGATTGCGCCGCGTCTTCACAGGAGACCAGTTCGTAATTCACGCTGCGCCGCAGAGGCTGCAGATCCAGCCAGCCGACCTCGCAGCGGATATCGGGCTGGCCTTCCACTTTGCAGAGCGAAATCTCGCGTCCACCGACCCGGCTGTCGGCTTCGAGGAACTCCACGCTGACCGTGGGCGCAGGCGAAGCCCACACCTTGCGCGCGGCGGGTGCCGTCCAGGCCTGCCACAGGGCCGAGACCGGTGCCGCCACCTCGCGCTCGAAGGTCAGTGTCGCAAAGGGAGTCGTGTGCTGTTTCATTCTTCACGCGCCTTCATCACGTTCATCACAAATGCATCCAGACGATCAAGCCGGGCTTCCCAGATGGCGCGCTGTTCATCCAGCCAGGTCCGCGCCGGGGCCAGCGCCTCTGGCACCAGGGCGCAGGTGCGGGTCCGCCCATCCTTGCTGGTCGAGATCAGACCCGCCTCCTCCAGCACGGCCAGATGCCGCATCACCGTGGGCAGACGCAGCCCCGTGGGACCCGCCAGATCGGTGACGCGCGTCGGCTCTTCAGCCAGCCGGGTCAGGATCGACCGGCGGGTGGGATCCGCCAGGGCGTGGAACAGCAGCGAAAGGTCAGGATCATACTTAGCCATACGGCTTACTATCGCCGGTTTGACGACGAAGGCAAGAGAAAACTTAGTCAGATAGCTAAGTTTTTATGGAGCCAGGGCCTGATCCACCGTCCTCCGGAGGACTGGCAGCGTCTCCTCGGCGAACCATGGCTGCTTTTTCTGCCAACCGAGATTGCGCCAACTGGGATGCGGCAGCGGGAAATACCCATCCGCCAGATAGTCGCGGAAGCGCTGCACGGTCTCGGTCATGGTCTTGCCATTGCGCTTGCCAAGATAATGCGTCTGCGCATATTGCCCGATCAGCAGCGTAAGCCGGATATCCGGCAGATGCGCCAGCAGGCGATCATGCCAGCGCGGCGCACATTCGGGCCGCGGCGGATTGTCGCCGCCTTTCGGATTTACGCCGGGATAGCAGAAACCCATCGGCATGATGGCGATACGGGTTTCGTCGTAGAAATCATCGCGCGACATCTGCAGCCAGTCGCGCAGCACGTCGCCACTGCGATCATTCCATGGCAGGCCGCTTTCATGCACTTTGGTGCCCGGCGCCTGGCCGATAATGAGAAGGCGCGCACTGCGCGTCATGCGCACGACGGGGCGCGGGCCGAGCGGCAGATGGGCGGCGCAGAAGCTGCAGCCGCGAACCTCTTTCAGCAGCGCATCGAAGCTGCCGGCCATCGAGGTCTCAAAGCGTCGCCTGGGCCAGGCGACCGCCCAGGCGCAGCGGTGCGATCTTCGTCGCCAGGCCGGTGCGGTCGTCGGTTTCGACATAGACGGCACAGAGCGTGCCTTCGCCATTGGCGGGCTCAAACCGCCCGCCGGGAATCTTGCGGGTGAAGCGATTCAGCGGCTCGGTCTTTTCCATGCCGATCACCGAATTGTAGTCGCCGCACATGCCGGCATCGGTCTGATAGGCCGTGCCATTGGGCAGGATCTGCGCATCGGCGGTCGGGATATGGCTGTGCGTGCCGCAGACCAGCGATGCGCGTCCATCGCAGAAATGGCCCATCGCCATCTTCTCCGAGGTCGCCTCGCCATGGATATCGACGATGATGGCATCGACACCGGCGCCAAGCCGGTACTTCGAAAGCTCAGCGTCCACAGCTGCGAAAGGATCATCCAGCGGGTCCATGAACACGCGGCCCATCACCTGCACGACCAGGATCTTCTTGCCGCTGTTCAGCGTGTAGACCGCAGCCCCCTTACCCGGCGTGCCCTTGGGATAGTTCAGCGGACGCAGCAGCTTCGGGTCGGAATTGATATAGGCCAGCGTCTCGCGCTGGTCCCAGGCATGGTTGCCCAGCACGATCACATCGACACCGGCGGCATAGAAGTCTTCGCAGATTTTTCCGGTGATGCCAAAGCCGGCCGCGGCATTCTCGCCATTGACCAGCACGAAATCGAGACCAAGCGACTTGCGCAGATCCGGAATGCGGGACACCACGGCGTCACGGCCCGACCGGCCAACAACATCGCCACAATAGAGAAGCTTCATTCGTCTCGTCTTTCGCTGGCAAACTCGACCGCGCCGCGCTCTGTAACGGCCCAGTCCAGTCGCTCATCATGTGCCGCATGCGGCAGCTCTGCCACCTGCTGTACCGCGAAGGCATAGCCCACGGCCAGTATCTTCTTGTCTGCAACCGTCCTGAGGCCCTGCAAGGTGGCGTCGTAATAGCCGCCGCCCATGCCGAGCCGATAGCCGGCCGCATCAAATCCCACCAGCGGCACCAGCAGGATATCGGGCACCAGCAGGGTGGCGGTGGGGGCCGGCGCCGGGATGCCATAGGCGCCGGCCGGTGGCAGCGCGGCCAGGTCGTCACACAGGCGGAACTGCAGCAGGCGTGATCCCTGCTGCACGGCGGGCAGCGCAATCAGCGCGCCCCTGCTTTGCAGTTGCGTCAGCAACGGCCGGGGATCGAGTTCATCTCCCATCGGCCAGTAGCCGGCCACGACCTGGCCGACTGCGACCGGGATCGCCGCCAGGAAGCGGTCCGCTGCGAGCGCCGCAATGGCGGGACCGTTGGCGCCGTCATTCGCCCGCGCGGCTTCGGCGCGACGCGCCTTCAGCTTGGCACGCAGGCTGGCCTTGCGGCGGTCGAGGTCGGGGTCAGCGGAAATCAAGATCGGATCGCAATGGGGGAGAAAGTGGACGGGCCCACCATGGGCCGTGAAGTATGTACAAACCTCTGTGGCCTGGCGTACCAGGTGGGCACCGTATGATCGAGACCAGGGTCTCGGCAGGGACAGCTCCCGTAGAGATGAGCATTGGCCCCAGGGTTATGAAAACCCACGCACCGGGCAGTACCCGTCCGGCTGTATATTTAGGTGCTCTCAAGCCGCGCGGCAATGTCTTCCAGACGTTTTGCCAGCCCAACCAGCGCATCTGCGCCATCCGCCGAGGTTTTTTGTTCGGTTTGCAGGGCCGAAACCTCCCGCCGCATCTCGGCCACGTCGCGCTGGGCCTGTTCCAGGTCGTCGGCCAGGGTCAGCGCCGTCATCAGCATCAGCCGCGCCTCACCCACCTGGCCGACCAAAGCGGCCAGTTCACGCACGCGCTTGTCGAGCACACCGGACAGGCGGCGGACCTGGTCTTCCTCGCCGTCGTCGCAGCCGATCTCGTAGAGCCGGTTGTTGACGGTGACATTCACCTGCGCCATGGCCAACTCCTTACTCTAAAACCAGAAGCGTCATGCCTGGGCCTGCGCATCGAGCGCCTGGCGCAGCCGCGCCATGGTCGCTTCCAGCCGCGCGGCAACCCCGGACTGGAAAGCCTGCATCTCGTCGCGGCTGGCACAGGCCGCCGCCAGCTCGGCCTTCAGTGCGGCCATGTCGCCGGCAAATTCGGCAACCGGCAGCGGCTTTGGCACATCGCGTGCCGCCGCCAGCTCGGCCCGCAGCGTATCGATCTCGGCTTTCAACACAGCAATCTCGTTGTCACGCGCCGCCAGCTCGGCAGACATGTCTTCCGCCGAAGCGGCATCGGTCGTATCGTTCTGGACCACCTCATTCTGGAACTGCGCCAACTCAGCCCGCAGCGCATCGACCAGCGCGGCGCGCTCGCGTAAAGAGTCGGCCTCCTCGCGCGCGGCCTGCAGTTCATCGCGCAGCACCTTCATGTCGCCGACCATCAGGCCATGCTGTTCCGACAGGCGCCGGAAGCTCTCGGCGCGCAAGGCCAGCGCGGCATCCAGGCGACGGATGGCCTGCTCCAGAATGGCTATGGCTGCGGGAATCCCGGTCTGCGTCAGAATGGGCCTATCTGCTGTTAAGGGTTGGCTGATGCTTGGGGTTGGGGAACGAAGTTGCTATGGAAGATAAGCTTCGCGCCCGCCGCACGCAACCGAACACGCCGCCATACTCATGCCCGAATCGTTTCCGATGATGACCGACCCGTGGTTTTACGCCGCGGCCTTTCCCGCCGTGCTGATCACCGGCATGAGCAAGGGCGGATTCGGCCCGGGCACCAGTTTGATCGCCCTGCCGCTGCTGGCTTTGGTGCTGCCGCCGATCCAGGCCGCCGCCATCATGCTGCCGGTGCTCTGCGCCATGGACCTGGCCGGGCTGTGGGGCTTCCGCGGCAAATGGGACCGCCGCAACATGAAGATCATCCTGGCCGGCGCGATGATCGGCATTGCCATCGGCACGGCGACGGCCGGCTATGTCAGCGACCGCGGCGTGCAGGTGATCGTCGGCGCCGTCGCCGTCGCCTTTGCATTGCAGAAATGGCTCAAGCGCGGACCCGAAGTGCCGACACAGCCCAATACCCTGAAAGGCCTGTTCTGGAGCGCCTGTTCCGGCTTCACCAGCTTCATCGCCCATGCCGGCGGCCCGCCGCTGCAGGTCTATCTGCTGCCGCAGCGGCTGGACAAGACCATCTTCGTCGGCACCACCGTGATCTTCTTCGCCGTGGTGAATTACGTGAAGCTGATCCCCTACTGGTGGCTCGGCCAGTTCGCGCCGGGCAACCTGGCGACGAGTGCGGTGCTGGTGCCGGTGGCCGTCGGCGGCGTCTATCTCGGCATGTGGCTGCACCACAAGATGAGCGACGTGCTGTTCTACCGCATCGTCTATGTCTTCGTGTTCATCGTCGGGCTGAAGCTGCTCTATGACGGTTTCGGCCTGAAACTCCTCTAAAAGACCGGATTTTCGACCCCCCGGTTGCCGTATGGGCATGGTTTGCTCTAGCTTGGCGCAAATACAGGGGAAAGCGCCAGATGACGACGATTTACGACCGCGATCTCGACCAGAACCGCGCCAATTATGAGGCGCTGTCGCCGCTCAGTTTCCTGCGCCGCACCGCCGAGGTGTTTCCCAACCACCTGGCCGTGATCCACGGCAGGCTGCGCTACAGCTATCGCGACCTTTACGAACGCTGCCGCCGGCTCGCCTCGGCGCTGGAACAGCGCGGCATCAAGCGCGGCGACACGGTGGCGATCATGGCGCCGAACACGCCGGCGCATCTGGAAGCGCATTTCGGCATCCCCGCCACGGGTGCCGTGATCAACGCGATCAACACCCGGCTGGATGCCGCCGCCATCGCCTTCATCCTGGAACATGGCGAGGCGAAAATCCTGTTCACCGACCGCGAATACAGCGCGGTGGTGAAACAGGCCGTGCATATCTCGAGCAACAAGCCGCTGGTGATCGATATCGACGATCACCTGTGCAGCACTGGCGAGCTGTTCGGCGAGATCGAATACGAAGCGTTTCTGCAGCAGGGCGACCCGCAATGGGAATGGCGTGGCGTGAATGACGAATGGGATGCCATCTCGCTTGGCTATACCTCGGGCACGACGGGCAATCCCAAGGGCGTGGTGACGCATCATCGCGGCGCGTATCTGAACACCGTCGGCAATGCCGTGACCTGGAACCTGCCCAAGCATCCGCGCTATCTGTGGACCCTGCCGATGTTCCATTGCGACGGCTGGTGCTTCCCCTGGACCATCACCATGCTGGCCGGCGTGCATGTCTGCCTGCGCAAGGTCGATCCGGCGCTGGTCTTCGACAGTTTCCTCAATCACGGCGTGACGCATTTCTGCGGCGCGCCCACCGTGCTGACCATGCTGATCAACGCGCCGGATGAGGTGAAGGCGAAGCTCAAGCCTGGCGTCAAATGCATGACGGCTGGCGCGGCGCCGCCGGCGGCGGTGCTGGCGGCGATGGAAAAGATGGGTTTCGACGTCACGCATGTCTACGGCCTGACCGAAGTCTACGGCCCGGCCGTGGTCTGCGACTGGCATGAGGAATGGGACAGCCTGCCGCTGCCCGAGAAGGCGGCCGTGAAGGCACGCCAGGGCGTGCGCTATCACGTCGAGGAAGATGTGACGGTGCTCGATCCCCAGACCATGCAGCGCGTGCCGGAAGATGGCGAGACCATGGGCGAGATCATGTTCCGCGGCAATGTGGTGATGAAGGGCTATCTGAAGAACCCGAAGGCGACGCAGGAGGCTTTTGCCGGCGGCTGGTTCCATTCCGGCGACCTGGCCGTGCTGCATCCCGGCGGCTATATGCAGATCAAGGACCGCTCGAAGGACATCATCATCTCGGGCGGCGAGAATATCTCCACCATCGAGGTCGAGGGCGTGCTGTACATGCATCCCGATATCGTCGAGGCCGCCGTCGTCGCGCGGCCGGACGAGCATTGGGGCGAGACGCCCTGCGCCTTCGTCACTTTGCGCAACGGCGCGACTGCGACGTCAGACGAGATCATCGCCTTCTGCAAGGAACGGCTTGCGAAGTTCAAGGTGCCCAAGACCATAGTGTTCAGCGAGTTGCCGAAAACCTCGACGGGCAAGATTCAGAAGTTTGAACTGCGCGAACGCGCGCGCGCCCTGAAGTGATCAGGACGCGCGGCGCGCGCGTCTATGCGCTGCGGGTTATTTCTTCTTTGAGTTTGAGCTTTTCGCGCTTGAGCTGGGTCACGCGGACCTGGTCGGGCAGGGGGCGGTGGCTCTCATCATCGATGGCCGCTTGCAGGGCATGATGTTTTTCGACGAGAGTATCCAGATGCGCCGGATTATTCATCGCAGGCTCCTCCTTCCGGTTTGGAGCGCGTCAACCAGTTCGACTGCGGTCGCCCTGACAAAGGCGCGACCGCATCGGTGCGCGCCAGTGAATGATCTAAGCACTGCCTTTTCGGTTTGTCAGCCCCAAAGAAAATAATTTCTCCAGCAAATGAGTCATCGTATGCGCCGCATACAGAAAACACCGTCGAAAACTGCCGCCAAACGCCCGGCCGCAAAAGCCGCGCTTCCCGCCACACGTGTCAGGAAACGCAGCCAAGCCGCAGCAAAACCGGGGCAATTCGCAACCGCAACGATGCGCGCACCTGCACAACGCCGCCTCGTGGTCGGCATCACCGGTGCGTCGGGCGTGATTTACGGCATACGACTCTTGGAAGCACTCAAAGGTAGCGGTATCGAGTCGCATCTGGTGCTGAGCCGCGCCGCTGAAATGACTGTGGCTTATGAAACATCGTATGCGATCAAGGATGTGAAGGCGCTGGCGCATACGATCTATCAGGTCGGCGATATCGGCGCGGCGGTGTCGTCGGGGTCGTTCCAGACGCTCGGTATGGTCATCCTGCCCTGCTCGATGAAGACGCTGGCCGAGATCGCCACCGGCGTGACCACCACCCTGCTGAGCCGCGCAGCGGATGTGACGCTGAAGGAGCGCCGCCGGCTGGTGCTGGTGCCGCGCGAAACGCCGCTGCATCTCGGTCATCTGCGCAACATGACCGCCGCCACCGAGATGGGCGCCATCATCGCGCCGCCGATGCCGGGCTTCTATGCGATGCCGCAGAGCCTGGACGATATGATCAACCACACGGTCGGCCGCGTGCTGGATCTGTTTGGCCTCGATGCCGGCCTGGTGAAACGCTGGACCGGCAGGCCGCCCAGAGAAGACTAGATCCGTGAAGACTAGGCCCGTGAAGACTAGCTGAAAGCGCTCTTCAGCAGGTCGGCGCCCAGCTGCACCGCCTGCTGGTTGCCGGGGGCAATTCTGTCGAGATAAGTCACGAGATGCGTCGCAGCCGCCTCGATCTCGTCGTCGCGATCCGGCGGGATTTTCGCACTGCGCTGCGCCGGGCCGATCCGGGCGGCGGCGGCCAGCCAGACCTGCGCCACCTGCTCCAGCTTCAGCTCCAGCGCCTTGATCTCGGCATAGAGACCCTCCGCGGCCGGCTCGATCTCGCGCAGCTCCTTCAGCGCCTGCCGCGCCGCGCGCAGGGGGGCCAGCACAGCATTGACCGGCCCGACCGCCGCCTCGACCCGCTCCAGCTCGGCATCGGCCCAGCCGGTATAGCCGCGCCGGGCCCGCCAGAAGCCGAGCAAAAGCAGGTTCACATCGGCCCCGAAGCGAGTCTGAAGCTCCAGGCACGCGGCTGCCGCGCCCGGCCTGTCATAAAGACTGAGGGAAAAGGCCCAGAATCCGGCCTGTCCGGCCTCGGCCGGTCCCGTCATCGTCCCTGTCCCAGATTCGGTCATCCATGCTATGCTAGCGGGGTTTCCGGGTTTTAGGGTAGGCCGCGAGCAGCAGAATGAATTTTCCGGGTCCAATCGACACCGAGGAATTGCAGGGCAAACTGGCCGACCTGCGCGCCGAGCACCGCGACCTCGACGATGCCATCTCGGCGCTGGCCGAGCAGCCGAGCCTGAACCTGATCCAGATCCAGCGCATGAAAAAACGCAAACTGGCGCTGAAGGATCAGATCACCCGGATCGAGAATCTTCTGATTCCCGACATCATCGCCTGACATTCGCATGAGCGAGAGCACGGCCGGCTATGCCTCCATCGCCGACCAGTTGGTCGTGCAATATGAAGGCATCCGTTTCGAGGAGGTGCATGGCCAGATCCTGCACCTGCTGCCGCCAGCCGGCCGCGCACTCGACATCGGTGCCGGCACCGGCCGCGATGCCGCCGCCCTTGCCCGCCGCGGCTTCAGGGTCACCGCCGCCGAGCCGACCGCTGAAATGTCGGCGCATGGCCAGCGCCTGCATGCCGGGCTCGACATCACCTGGAGCGACGACGCCCTGCCGCATCTGCCGCAGCTCGCTGCGCGCGGCGAGACCTACCACCTGATCATGCTGACGGCCGTATGGATGCATCTGGATGAAACCGAGCGCGCCATCGCCATGCCGGTGGTGGCCGCGCTGCTGGCCGACGGCGGTCGGTTGTCCATGACGCTTCGGCATGGCCCGGTGCCACGCGGTCGTCGCATGTTCGACCTTTCGGCCGATGAAGTGATCGCAGCAGCGCAGCCCCATGGCATCGACCTGCTGTATCGTGGCAGGCGCGGCGACATGCTGAGCCGCGACGCCGTGCATTGGGATGTGCTGATGCTGGAAAAGCACCGAACCTAACGCTTACCGTAGGCGCCGCGGATTTCCTCAGCCAGTGCCACCGCCGGCGCCGAGAGCTGCCGGCCCTTCAGCTGCAGGAAGCCAATCTGGCGGCTGATCGTCGGCCCGGTCAGTGGCCGCATGGTCAGCCGATCCGAGGCGAACATCGAAAAGGTCAGCGCCGGCAAAGCCGTGACGCCGAGCCCGGCCGAGACCAGCGCGATGCAGGAGGCGATCTGCTCGACCTCGAACCGCGGCTGCAGTGCGAAATCGGCCTGCAGCAGCACGGCATCGGCCAGCCGTCGCACGGAAGTCGAGCCCGCCATCGCCACGTAAGGATGCCCTTCCAGCGCGCGCCACGCCACCGGGCCCTTCCCTTTCGCCAGAGCATGGTCGTCGCGGCAGACCAGATGGATGCGGTCGGCGCCGATCTCGTCATAGGCCAGCGCGGCGGTCTCGGCGATCCGCGTGGTGACGGCGAAATCGGCCAGGCCATCGGCCACCATCGTCACCGCGCGTTCATGCATCACGTCGCGGATTGCGACATCAATGCCGGGATATTTGCGCTGCAACTGCATCAGGGCGCGCGGCAGGATCGAGGCCGCCACCGAGGGCAGCACGGCGATGGTGAGCCGGCCATGCAATCCGTCGGCGCGCTCGGCCACACCCTGCATCGCCACCTTGAAATCGCGCAGCAGGTCTTCCGCCACCGCAAACAGATGCCGGCCGTCCGGCGTCGGCTGCACGCTGCGGGTGGTGCGGTCGAACAAGGTCAGGCCCAGTTCGGCTTCGATCTTGCGGATCGCAGCACTCAAAGCCGGCTGCGAAATGCACAGTTTTTCGGCCGCCTGCGTGAAGCTGCCCTCGCGCATGGTGGCGGTGAAGAATTCGAGCTGGCGGAGCGTGAGATTGATAGTCATGAGTTATAAGTCCATATTTCTTATATATTGGACGTTATAAGTCAGTTTTCGCATCCTGTCCGCGAGGAAACGCAGGATGCCCATCAATACAGTCCATATCGGCGCAGGCGCCGGTTTTGCCGGTGACCGCCCGGGCGCCGCTCTCGCGGTGGCCGAAGCGCTGGCCGTGGCTGCGCAGCAGGGCACCCCTGCATTTCTGATTTTCGAGATGCTGGCCGAACGCACGCTGGCGCTGGCGCAGCTGGAGCGCCGTCGTGATCCAGACGCCGGCTACAGCGCCAACCTGGCCGCGCTGGTGCAGCCGGTGCTGAAACTCTGCCTGCAGCACAATATCCGCATCATCGGCAATTTCGGCGCCGCCCATCCGCAGGCCGCCGCCCGCCGTCTGCGCGCGATGGCGCAGGAATTGGGCTTCAAGGATGCCAAGATCGCAGTCGTCAGCGGCGACGACCTGAGCGCCCGACTGACACCCGCCGATCTCGCTGCACGCGAAACCGATGGCGCGCTGCTCAAGGATAGAAAAGACATCGTCGCCGCGAATGCCTATCTCGGCGCACAGCCGATAGCCGAAGCCCTGGCCGCCGGTGCGCAGATCGTGGTGACCGGCCGTGTTGCCGATCCCTCCCTTGTGCTGGGTCCGCTGGCACATGCCTTCGGCTGGGACTGGAGCGACTGGGACCGGCTGGCGGCCGGCACGCTGGTAGGTCATCTGCTGGAATGCGGTCCGCAGGTGAGCGGCGGCTATTTCGCCGATCCCGGCTGCAAGGACGCGCCCGATCTTGATCGCCTCGGCTATCCCATCGCCGAGGTGAGGCCTGACGGAAGCGCCGTGATCACCAAGCCGGAGGGCAGCGGCGGCGTGGTGGATCTGCGTACCGTGAAGGAGCAGATTCTTTATGAGATCCATGATCCCGCTGCCTATCTGACTCCCGATGTCGTGCTCGACCTGACCGGGGTGGAGCTGGCGCAGCAGGGACCAGACCGCGTGGCCGTTTCCGGCGCGCGCGGCCATGCCCGGCCAGACACACTGAAGGCCACCGTCTGTTTCGAGAGCGGCTGGTTCGCCGAGGCCGAGATTTCCTATGCCGGGCCCAATGCCACGGCGCGCGCACGGCTCGCCATCGACATCATCCGCAAACGCATGGCCGTGCTGCAGCCGGGTTTGAGCCTTCGTGCCGATATCATCGGGGTGGTCAGCAGCTTTGGCGACAGTGCTGGCAGCGACCTGGCGGCCGCCGTGACGGAAAGCGAGGACGTGCGCGTACGCTTCGCCACGCGCCATGCCGAGGCCGAGGTGGCAAAGCTGCTGCTGGCCGAGGTGGAGGCGCTGTATGTGGCTGGCCCTGCCGGCGGCGCCGGCGTGCGCCGGCATCTGGTGCCACAGCTGGCCAGCGCCTCCTGCCTGATCGAGCGCGACCTTGCCGCGCCGCGCATGGAGCTGCTGCCATGAGCGACGCGCTGCTGCCCACCGTTTCACTCCATCG
Source organism: Alphaproteobacteria bacterium (assembly GCA_018336035.1). Taxonomy (GTDB): domain Bacteria; phylum Pseudomonadota; class Alphaproteobacteria; order Ferrovibrionales; family Ferrovibrionaceae; genus Ferrovibrio. The sequence continues at coordinate 19,714 of JAGXRD010000016.1, forward strand.
CATCGCCCATGCCCGCTCGGGCGACAAGGGCAACCGGCTGAATATCGCGCTGATCTGTTACCGCCCGGAATTCTTCGACATTGTCGCCGAGCAGGTGACGCCAGAGCGCGTGGCGGCGCTTTTCGCCAGCCGTCACGTCGGCCGCGTGCAGCGCTATGAGCTGCCAAGACTCTGGGCCTTCAACTTCGTGCTCGACCGGGCGCTGGATGGTGGCGTGAATGCCAGCCTCGGCCTCGACGGCCATGGCAAGTCGCTGTCCTTCAAACTGCTGACACTCCCCGTCCGCCTGCCCGCGTCGCTGCTTCAGTCCCTGATTACCGATCAACCATAAACGGAGGAAACCATGCGCATCCTGTCATCTCTTGTCGTTGCAGCACTTGCCATTGCGGCACCCGCCGCACTCGCCCAGAGCAACTATCCCACCAAGCCGATCAAGTTCATCGTGCCGTTTGCTGCCGGCAGCGCCACCGACACGGTGGCCCGCGTGGTCGGCGACTATGTGTCGAAAGACCTCAAGCAGCCGGTGGTGGTGGAAAACGCCGCCGGCGGCAGCGGCGTGATCGCGGCGCAGAAAGTGGCGCAGGCCGAGCCGGACGGCTACACGCTGCTGATCTCGACCAACACCACCCATGCCGCCAACCAGAGCATGCTGAAGAAACTGCCCTATGATGCTGTGAAGGATTTCGAGACCGTCACGCTGCTGGGCACGATTCCGATGGCGCTGGTGGTGCATCCCTCGGTACCGGCGAAGAACGTGAAAGAGCTGATTGCCTATGCCAAGGCCAATCCGGGCAAGCTGAGCTTCGGCGCCGGGTCGAGTTCATCCCGCATCGGCGTCGAGATGTTCAAGGTGATGACCGGCACCGACATCGTGCATGTGCCCTATAAGAGCAACCCGCAGGCGGTGACCGACCTGCTGGGCGGCCAGGTGCAGCTGATGATCGCCGATGTCTCCACCACACTGCCGCAGGCCGCGGCCGGCAAGGTGAAGGCGCTGGGCGTTTCGACCAAGGGGCCCTCGCCGGTGGCACCGGGCCTGCCCACCATCGCCAGCGAAGGCGTGCCGGGCTATGAGATCACCGCCTGGTTCGCTGCCTGGCTGCCGGCCAAGACGAATGCGGCGATTGCCGACACGCTGCAGAAATCGATGGCGGCTGCGGTGGCCGACAAGGAGATCGTGGCCAAGCTGATGGCTGCCGGGATCGAGCCGAAATCGAGCAGCCGCAAGGAACTGGCCGATTTCGTCGCCAGCGAAACCGAGAAATGGGCCAAGGTGGTGAAGGCCGCCGGTATCGAGCCGGAATAAGGCAGGCAACATTCACCTGTGAACGAAGGCCGGTCAGCGATGAGCGGCCTTTTTTCTTTGTGCAGCAGGCACCCTCACCCCAACCCTCTCCCGCAAGCGGGAGAGGGAGGGCCCCGCCGCGAAAGCGGTGGGAGGGTGAGGGTCTTCCGCAACGGCATCATTGCACGCCATCTCCCGATACGGATTAAATGAGCCGGTGAGGGAGAAACCATGCGCGTTATCATCACCGGCGCCGCCGGATTCATTGGACGAAAGCTGACGGCAGCCATCATTCGCCAAGGGCAGCTGATGGGGCCGGGTCATGCCCACGCCCCGATTTCCGAACTCGTGCTGGCCGATCACGTCGACTTCACCGCGCCTTCGACAGGGACCGGCAGCGTTCCGATCCGTAAATTGATCGGCGACCTGCGCGACGCCAGCTATCGCCGGCAGCTGTTCGAAGGCGGAGTCGGCAGCCTGTTCCATCTTGCCGCCTCGCTGACCACCGAGGCCGAGCGCGACATCGCCGCAGGGATCGAGACCAATGTGCTGAGCCTGCTCGGCCTGCTGGAGCTTTGCCGCGCACAAAAAGCCGCGCCGCGTTTCGTCTTTGCCAGTTCGATTGCCACCTTCGGCGGCACGCTGCCTGAGCTGGTAGACGATACCACGGCGCAGACACCGCAAACCTCCTACGGCGCGCATAAGGTGATCGCCGAGCAGCTGATCAGCGACCATAGCCGCCATGGTGTGCTGGACGGGCGCTGCCTACGCCTGCCCATCGTGGTGATCCGGCCAAAAGCAGCGCGCTCGGTCTCCGACAGCGTGGCGGCGATCCTGCGCGAACCTCTCAATGGCAAGGATGTCGATTGCCCGTTCACGCCGCAGACTGTGCTGCCGATCATTTCGGTGCAGGCTGTCGTTCGCGCGCTGCTGAAGCTGCATGACCTGCCGGGCGAGGCCGTCGGTGCGTTCCGCGCCTTCAACCTGCCAGCCCTCAGCGTCACCGCCGCCGAGATGGCCGCTGCCGTGCGGGACTATCCCGGCCAGGTGAGCTGGCGACCGGATGCGCAGATGCAGGTCATCGTCGATGGCTGGCCGACGCGATTCGACTCCGCGCGGGCGCGCAGCCTTGGCATCCTGCCCGATGCCAGTCTCACCGAGATCATCGACGCATATCTGAAGGACATGCCATGACGAAACGCTATTGCATCATCGGGGCGGGTTCGTCAGGCATCGCAGTTGCCAAGGCGCTGAAGCAGAAGGGCCTCGATTTCGACTGTTTCGAGAAGGGTTCGGATATCGGCGGCAACTGGCGCTACAACAATGACAATGGCGTGTCGGCCGCCTATCGCAGCCTGCATATCGATACCAGCCGCAAGAATCTGCAGTATCCCGATTTCCCGACACCCGATGATCTGCCGGATTTTCCGTCGCACTGGCAGGTGATGCAGTATCTCGACTCTTACGCAGAAAAATTCCGCATCCGGCCGCAGATTCGCTTTCGCACCAGCGTCACGAAGGTGGTGCCGGCCGGAGACGAGTGGGCGGTGACGCTCGACAGCGGCGAGACGCTGACCTACAGCGCGGTGATCGTCGCCAACGGCCATCTGTGGGATACCCGCCTGCCGGATTTCCCGGGACAGTTCGACGGCACACAGATTCATTCCCATGCCTACAAGACCGCCACACCCTTCGATGACAAGCGCGTGCTGGTGGTCGGCATCGGCAATTCGGCGGTCGATATCGCGGTCGATCTCTGCCGCCGTGCCCGCAGCGTACATATCTCCACGCGGCGCGGCGCCTGGATCATGCCGAAATACATCATGGGCATTCCCACGGATCGCTGGGGGGCATTCTTCTCGCGCAAGCTGAAGCTGCCGACCGTGATCAGCCGCATGATCGTCAATAAGCTGATGTATCTCACCGTCGGCGACCAGCGCCGCTACGGCATGCCGACGCCGAAGCATCCCATGTGGCGCGAGCACGCGACGATCAGTCAGGAACTGCTGCCCTATATCGGCCATGGCTGGATCAAAGTGAAACCGAATGTGGCAAAGCTGGACGGCGACCGGGTCAGCTTCGCCGATGGCAGCAGCGAAGACTTCGATGCCATCATCTATGCCACCGGCTACAAGACCAGCTTCCCCTTCCTCGATCCGGCGATCTTCGAAGTCAAAGACAACGAGGCGCCGCAGCTGTATCGCCGCATGCTGGCGCTGGAGCGGCCGGGGCTGTATTTCGCCGGTCTGGTGCAGCCGATCGGCGCGACGATCCCGCTGGTGGAAATCCAGGCGCGCTGGCTCGCCGGCGTGCTGGCCGGCGAAATCACGCTGCCGTCAAAAGACGCTATGCGGGCGGAACTGCGCGAACACTGGCGCGGCGTGAAGCGACGCTATGTCGACAGCGCGCGCTATACGCTGGAAGTGGACTACCGCGACTATGCCACGCAGATGCGCGCGGATATGGCGAGCGGTAAGGCCGGGTATTAGGCCCTCACCCTCCCGCTTCGCGGGCCCCTCCCTCTCCCATTGCATGGGAGAGGGTAAAATTATGCTCCCTCTCCCGCTTGCGGGAGAGGGTTGGGGGGAGGGTCTTGCTTTGGTCAGACGCTGTACGGCACCGGATCGAGCAGCTTGTTCACCTCGGCCAGTTCATCGCCCGACAGTACGCGCGCGCCAGCCTGCACATTCTGCTCAAGCTGTTCCGGCTTCGTGGCGCCGGCGATCACGCTGGAGACCTGCGGCTTGGCCAGCAGCCAGGCGAAAGCCAGTTCGGTCATGCTCCAGCCGCTCTTGTCGCACCAGCCGCGCAGCCGCTCGACGGTCGCCATGTTGCCCGGCGTCATGTAGCGGTTGGCGAGGCGCTCCGTATTGGCAAGTCGCGAACCTTCGGCGGCCGCACCCGTCTTGTGCTTGCCGGTGAGAAGCCCCGAGGCGAGCGGGAAGAACGGCAGGAAGCCGAGCCCGAAGCGGTTGCAGGCATCGAGCTGCTCGATCTCGGCCTTGCGGAACACCATGCTGAGTTCGTCCTGCGCCGAGACGAAGCGATGGGTGCCGAGCTGCTTCGCCGTCCAGTCGGCATCGGCGAGCTGCCAGGCCGAGAAATTCGAGTTGCCGATATAGCGCACCTTGCCCTGGGTGATCAGGTCGTCGAGCGCACGCAGCGTCTCGTCGATCGGCGTGCGCGGATCGGGCTGGTGCTGCTGGTAGAGATCGATGTAATCGGTCTGCAGTCGGGTCAGGCTGTCTTCCACCGCCTGCATGATGTAGCGCCGCGAGGCGCCAACTTTCTTGCCGCTGTCGTCCATCGGCATGGCGAATTTGGTCGCCAGCACGATGTCCTTGCGGCGGGCGCCAAGGATCTTGCCCATCTGCGTCTCGGAGCCGCCCTTGTTGCCATAGATATCGGCCGTATCGAACAGGGTGATGCCGAGATCGAGAGCCTTGTGAATGACTTTCCGCGAGGCTTCGAGATCGAGCCGCATTTCGAAATTGTTGCAGCCGAGACCGACTTCGGAAACCAGAAGACCGGACGCGCCGAGATTGCGGAATTTCATGATGGGACTCTCTGCTGAAGCGTTGGGGCCGGAGTATCCCGCCGCTACAGGCGCCAGAGCAAGGCGAACCAATATGGTCCGGCGAAATTCACCCCAACACCCTGAGCGCTTCCGTCGCCGCCATCCGACCCGACAGCCACGCGCCGGCTGCTGAGCCGATCCAGTCGATGGGCGCAAAGGCCTCGCCGGCGAACAGCACGCGGGCGCGACCTGCCGCGCTGGTGAGCGCACGGCCGGCATTGCGCCGCGCTGTGGCGAAGCCGGGTTTTGCGGTGGCCACCGCGCCGCGGCTCCAGGGATCGCTGCCCCAGTGCGAGGCGACGCCCTTGACGAATTTGCGGTCGACCGCCTCACCCAGCATGGTGCGGACCTGGCTGCGCGCGGCGGCAATCATCGCCGCCTCGCCGCGCGCTTCGAGGTCACGCGCATAGTCGCCGCCGAGTTGCGCGACCGCTAGCGGCATGCCTTGCGCGTTCAGCCGTACACTCATGGCGCGACTGCCATGCGCGCGCAGCAAAGCCTGCGTGTTGGCCGGCGCATCGAATGTGCCGCCCTCGTATTGCAGGGCGATGCGGTCGATCACGCCCATGGTCATGCGGGTGAGTGCCTCGCGCTGCGGCTCGGGCAGTCCGGGCTGGAACACGATCCCGTCTTTCGCAGCGAGCAGACCGAGCGGCACGGTGACGATACAGGCTTCGGCGCGCACATGGCCTTCCGCCGTGGCGACCGTGACGCCGCCGGCGCCGGCGCCAGCCCAGTCGATGCGAACGACGGCGCGGTTGCGGAACACCGGCAGATCGGCGGCGAACTGGCTGACCCAGCTCCCGAAACCACCGGGCAGCCAGGCGTCGTTGCCGGTGCCGGCGAGGCGCGGCGCATCCAGCGCCGACAGCGCCGTAAACTCGACACCGACATGCAGCGGCGCCGCCAGTGCTTTGGCGAGATCGATCCAGCGCCCGGCGGGGCCGTTCGCATCCAGCTTGATGCGGCTGGCCAGCGGCACATCACTGCGCAGCGCGCGGGCGTCGAGCAGCGCATCGTCCATCCGGTCATAAGCGAAGCCGAGCGCGTCGTAATCCTGCGTACTGGCATCGCGGGCCGGTTCACCGCTGCTGTTCTGGTCGAACAGCCAGAAATCGCCTTCATCGGCCTGCAGGCGCATTTCGCGATTGCGCATTTCCAGCGCCAGCGGATTTATATCGGCGGATTTCAGCAGGGACGCACCGAGATCGACCGGGAAATCCAGCGCCGAGGTATTCGTCCAGATGCGACCGCCAATGCGGTCGCGCGCTTCCAGCACCACCACGTTGCGACCGCGATCCTGCAGCATGCGCGCCGCAGACAGGCCGGCCAGCCCGGCACCGACGATCACCACTTCGGTTTCCGATGGCAGCACGGCGGCATGTGTGCCCAGCGCGGGCAACAGGGTCGCTGCCGTCGTCATGACCATGAACTGTCGTCGCGTCGTTTCCGTCATGGCGGCATTATGCCGATACGGCCAGCAATTTTGGAAAAAATTAAGCCGGGTCGCCTCACGGCGGCCCGGCTTGGGGAAAACGTCGAAGTGTCAGCGTCGACGGAAGGTTACTGCTGGAAAGCCTGCTTCAACGCCGCGTTGCCCTGTGCGATCGCTGCACGCGTGGCCGGGCTGTTGGCCACGCCGTTCAGCATGACGAAGTCGTGGATGACACCGTTGTAACGCGTCGAGGTCACGGCGACACCGGCGGCGTCCAGCTTGCGGGCATAGGCTTCGCCCTCGTCGCGCAGCAGGTCATTCTCGGCCACGATCACGGTGGCGGACGGCAGACCCTTCAGCTGCTCGACCGACGCCTTCAGCGGGAAGGCCAAGACGTCGTTACGCACCGCCTTGGGATAATGCGCATCGAGGAAGAAGTGCATCGCATTCGTGGTCAGCCAGGGGCCGTTGCCATAGGACTGATACGAGGCGTTCTGCGAGATATCGTCGGTGACCGGATAGAACAGCAACTGGTGGCTGATCTTCGGGCCGTTGCGGTCCTTGGCCAGCAGCGTGACGGCGGCAGCCATGTTGCCACCGGCACTGTCACCCGCCACCGCGAGGCGCGAAGCATCGACATTCAGCGCCCGGGCATTGGCAACCACATACTGCGTGGCGGCATAGGCTTCTTCATTCGGCACCGGGTAGACCACATCGGGCGTGCGGCGGTAGTCGACGAAGACGACAGCAGCATTGGCGCCGACGGCGATCTCGCGGATCAGGCGGTCATGCGTGTCCTTGCCGCCGAGCATCCAGCCGCCGCCATGGAAATACATCACCACCGGCAACGGCGCGCTGACGCCCTGGGGACGGACGATGCGCACATTCACCGAGCCGAGCGGACCGGTCGGGAAGCTGGTGTCCTGGATATCGGCGTTCAGCTTGGCGACCGGGCCGCTCTGGACGCCCGACAGCACGTTGCGGGCGGCTTCAGGCGACAGCGTATAGATCGGCGCCCCGCCGGCCTGGGTCACGGCTTCGATGAAGCCGCGGTTGACAGTGTCCAGATTGGCAGGCTGGGCCTGCGCGGTGCCGGCGATCAGGCCGCTGGCCAGGGCAGCGGCGGCGATATAGCGGTTCAGGTTCGACATAGCGGTCACTCCTCTTTTTGGTTGCCAGGGCCGGCTCATCTCGGTGAGGGGGAGGCGCCTGGGTCCGTCGTCCGGACAGGAGTTATATATCGCGATAAATGTTATTCTGATAACTACTATTTCAGCATATCAGCCATGCATATTTTGCATGATAAATATTATTGCGATATGAATTCTGTGAGATGGGTTAACGCAGGATCATCGCCACCGAGGCGGCCAGCGCCAACCCCATGGCGATATTGAAGCCGCGCTGCCGGCGCGGGTCGCGCAGGAGCCGCTGGGCGACCGCACCGAAAGCGAGCCAGACCAGACTGCTCGGCAGGGCGGCACTGACGAAGACCAGCGTGAAAATTGCCGCGCGCAGCAGCGCGGACTCGGCCTCGCCGGGCAGATAGGTGGCGACCGCGCCGGCCGCGACCAGCCAGGCTTTCGGATTGACCCACTGCAGCAAAGCCGCGCCGACAAAGCCGGTCGGACGCGGAGCTTCGGCCTTGCCGTCGCTGACCGGTGCCGAGGCAATCTTCCAGGCGAGCCAGAGCAGGAAGGCCGCACCGAGCCAGCGCAGGATCTGCATCGCCTGGGGCTGCTGCAGCACCAGTGCGCCGAACCCGTAGGCTGCCAGGAACATCATCGACCCCATGCCGGCGCCGATGCCGAACAGGCAGGGCAGGCCGCGCAGAAATCCCACCTGCATGCCGGTGGCGGTCAGCAGTACATTGCTCGGCCCCGGCGTGATGGCGGCAACCAGCGCGAAGACGAAAAAGGCGGCGGCCTGTTCCAGACTCATGCCGCCATTACGGCATGCGGGCGCGCGGGAGTCTGGAAGGTTTGTGCAATGGCCCTTTGTCGTCGTTCCCGCGCCAGAATGTACTTCTTGGGGGAACCCAGTCCATCCGCTTGGCTGGATGCCCGCTTTCGCGGGCATGACGAGAATGGTTTTAATCCGCCGACCTGAACGGATGCGGGTTGAACACGCCCAGCACCTTCAGCGAGCGGCTGAAATATTCCAGTTCCTGCAGTGCCAGATCGACATTGCGATGCGCCGGATGGCCTTCGATCTCGGCATAGAATTCTGCCACCTTAAAACCGTCGGTGAGATAGCTTTCCAGCTTCACGACGTTCACGCCGTTGGTGGCGAAGCCGCCGAGCGCTTTGTACAGCGCGGCCGGCACGCTGCGCACCTTGAACATGATCGCGGTCATGCAGGGGGCGCTGTTCGGATCGGGATCGCGGCGCTGACGCTCCAGCCGGATGAAGCGCGTGGTGTTGGTGTGATTGTCTTCGATATCGGCGCGCAGAGTCTGCAGGCCGTAGAGTTCGCCCGCGATGCTGGAGGCAATCGCCGCCTCTTCGGGATTGTTGCGCTCGGCAACATCCTTGGCCGAGCCTGCAGTGTCGCTGGCAACGATGGGCTCGATGCCGAGATCCTTGGTGATGCGGCGGCACTGCGACAGCGCCTGCACATGGCTGTAGACCCGTTTCACTGTCTTCAGCGTGGCGCTCTTCGGCGCCAGCAACTGGTGCCGCACCCGCAGGAAATGCTCGGCAGTGATGTAGAGGCCACCTTCGGGCAGCAGATGATGGATATCCGCCACGCGGCCGGCAGTGGAGTTTTCAATCGGGATCAGGCCACAGGCCGCCTTGCCCTCGCGCACAGCGGCAAAGGCATCCTCGAAAGTCGCGCAGGGCAGCGGCACCATGTCGGGCAGCGCCTCGCGGCAGGCCAGATGCGAATAGGCGCCCGGCGCGCCCTGAAAGGCCACGACCTTTGCGGGATCGGTGGCATCCGTGGCGATGGTGGCGACAGGCGACATGGCTGGACTCGTTTGATGCTGAGTTTATCTGGGCTGCATGGCGGCGCGGATGCGCGCGAGATCGGCCGGAGTATCGACACCGAGCGGAAGCGTGTCAACGACGGCTGCCGCGATACTCATGCCGTTTTCCAGCGCGCGCAGCTGCTCCAGACTCTCGCGCTTTTCCAGCGGCGAGGGCTTGAGCGAGACGAAGCGTTCGAGGGCTGCACGGCGATAGGCATAGATGCCGATATGGTGCCAAAGCGGCCCCTCGCCGCCCGGCACGGGCCGGCGGCTAAAGTAGAGTGCGCGCCCGACGGTCTGGCCGGGCGCCAGGCTGAGCACGGCCTTCACCACATTACGGTCATCGACCTCATGCTGATCCACAATGGGCGTCGTCAGAGTAGCAATGTCGATGGCCGGATCGGCCAGCGGCAGCAGCACGGCCGAGATCACTTTCGGATCGATGGCGGGCAGGTCGCCCTGCAGGTTGATCACGGCGTCATGCTCAGCCCGGGGGTCGAGTTTCTGCAGCGCCTCGAAGATACGGTCGGAACCCGAGGGATGCGCCGGGTCGGTCAGCACAGCTTCCCCGCCATGGGCCTGGATGGCATCTGCGATTGCCTGATCGCCACAGGCCACCGCGACCCGGGCGAATCCAGCCTCATGGGCACGGCGCAGGCAATGCACGATCATCGGCAGGCCATGGATGTCGGCCAGCGGCTTGTCGGGCAGCCGGGTGGAGGCGAGCC
>JAGXRD010000017.1 GCA_018336035.1 Alphaproteobacteria bacterium
TGCGGTCTGGCTGATGCTGCAAAAGCGACAAGCCACGACCCCGGCATAAGCTTCGGAAAAATCAGCCATATTGCGCCCAAAGCGCATCTCTGGCATAACGACTCGCAGTTCGTCCTGCCCCGAGTCTGGGGCCAATAATGGTAGCAGTCGCGTAACCCGGTACGGGCAACGCATGCCCGTCGGGATTTAAAGTCTCGATTACAAAACCGAGGAACGAAGGGAAACGCTCATGACCGAGTTGTGGTTCGCCATCGCCTGTGGCGTATTGGCGCTGTTGTACGGCATCTGGACGTCGAAGTCCGTGCTGGCTGAATCTGCAGGCAATCAGCGCATGCAGGAAATCGCCGCGGCGATCCAGGAAGGCGCATCCGCCTACCTCAATCGTCAGTATCGTACCATTGGCATTGTCGGCATCGTCGTCGCGATCATCCTGGCCTTCACGTTGGGCCTCAAGGTCGCCATCGGCTTCATCATCGGCGCCGTGCTGTCGGGCGCTGCCGGCTATATCGGCATGAACGTCTCGGTCCGCGCCAATGTCCGCACTGCGGAAGGCGCGCGCAAGGGCATGGAGCATGCGCTCAGCATCGCCTTCAAGTCGGGCGCGGTCACCGGAATGCTGGTGGTCGGTCTCGCCCTGCTCGGCGTCGCGATCTACTACATGATCCTCATCAAGATCGGCGCAGGCGGGCGTGAAACCGTCGATGCGCTCGTCGCGCTCGGTTTCGGCTCCTCGCTGATTTCGATCTTCGCCCGTCTTGGCGGCGGCATCTTCACCAAGGGTGCGGACGTCGGCGCTGACCTCGTCGGCAAAGTCGAGGCCGGTATCCCGGAAGATGACCCGCGCAACCCGGCGGTGATCGCCGACAACGTGGGCGACAATGTCGGCGATTGCGCCGGTATGGCCGCCGACCTGTTCGAGACCTATGCCGTGACCATCGTCGCCACCATGGTGCTGGCGTCGATCTACTTCGCCACTGATGCCGTTCTGATGGCCAAGGTCATGGCCTATCCGCTGGTGATCGCGGGCGCCTGCATCATCACCTCGGTGATCGGCACCTACTTCGTCCGCCTCGGCAAAAGCCAGAACATCATGGGCGCCCTGTACAAGGGCCTGATCGTGACGGGCATCCTGTCGGCGATCGCGCTGTGGCCGATCACCGACTACATGCTGGGCATGAAGACGCCCATGACCGCCGGCACCGCCACCTTCACGGGCACGAGCCTGTTCTGGTGCGGCATTATCGGTCTGCTGGTCACGGCCGCCATCGTCTGGGCGACCGAGTACTATACCAGCACGGAGTATCGCCCGGTGCGTAGCGTGGCGCAGGCCTCGACCACGGGTCACGGCACCAACGTGATCCAGGGTCTGGCCGTGTCGATGGAAGCCACGGCTCTGCCGGCGCTGTTCATCGTGATCGGCATCATCTCCACTTACATGCTGGCCGGCCTGTTCGGTATTGCCATTGCCGTCACCACGATGCTGGCGCTCGCCGGCATGGTCGTCGCATTGGATGCCTACGGTCCGGTAACGGACAATGCTGGCGGCATCGCCGAAATGTCGGATCTGCCGAAGGACGTGCGCAAGACCACTGACGCGCTCGATGCCGTGGGTAACACCACCAAGGCCGTGACCAAGGGCTATGCCATTGGTTCGGCCGGCTTCGGCTCGCTGGTACTGTTCGCCGCCTATACGGAAGATCTGAAGTACTTCTTCAAGGGCGTTACGATCGACTTCTCCCTGAGCAACCCGTATGTCGTGGTTGGCCTGCTGATCGGTGGTCTGCTGCCGTATCTGTTTGGCGCCATGGGCATGACGGCGGTCGGCCGTGCGGCCGGTTCGGTCGTCGTGGAAGTGCGGCGTCAGTTCAAGGAAATCCCCGGCATCATGGAAGGCACGGCAAAGCCTGATTACTCTAAGGCTGTCGACCTGCTGACCAAGGCGGCGATCAAGGAAATGATCATCCCCAGCCTGCTGCCGGTGCTCAGCCCGATCGTGCTGTACTTCATCATCAACGTGATCGCCGGGCAGGCCGCAGCCTTCGCTGCCGTCGGCGCCATGCTGCTGGGTGTGATCGTCACAGGCATCTTCGTCGCCATCTCGATGACGGCCGGCGGCGGTGCCTGGGACAATGCCAAGAAGTACATCGAAGAGGGTCATCATGGTGGCAAAGGTTCGGATGCCCACAAGGCAGCCGTGACTGGTGACACCGTCGGCGACCCTTACAAGGACACGGCCGGCCCGGCCGTGAACCCGCTGATCAAGATCACCAACATCGTGGCTCTGCTGCTGCTCGCCATTCTGGCGCACGGCTAAGCGTTACGACGGAGTGAAACGGAAAGGGCCGGGGCAACCCGGCCCTTTTTCTTTTTTTTGGGTACCTTTATGCCGCGATCGTGGCGGCGCCGATGGCCAGCAGCACGCCAACCTCGGTGATCTGCTGGGTTGCCCCAAGTACATCGCCGGTATGACCACGGATCTGCCAGTGCGCCAGCGCAGCAACCGCGAATGCCAGAATGGCCGCCGCAGCGTAGGCAACGATGAAGGCGAAGCCAGGCAGAGTGGCAAAAGCAATCAGCGCGGCAATAATAGCGGCAGCAACCGCCGAGCCGAATGAAACCGCGCCACTGCTGGCAGCAAGGCCATCGCTGCGTGCTGGCGGCAGCAGGTACCACACGACAGCCATGGCGGCCCGCGACAATGCTCCGGCCGCGATCAGCGCGATGATCACGGCCGAATTCTGCCCGGTGGCTTCGTCCAACTCGTCACTGATCGACAGCAGGTTGCTGGCGATGTCTTGCAGTGCTGTGAAACGCAGCGACAGGATCAGCACCAGTGCGACCACACCATAGGTGCCGATGCGGCTGTCGCGCATGATTTCCAGCTTGCGCTCGCGGCTGCGACCGCCGCCGAAGCCGTCGGCAGTATCGGCAAGCCCATCTTCATGCAGTGCGCCGGTCAGCAGCACCTGAATTCCCATCGCCAGAAGGGCTGCGCTAGCGATGCCCAGACCCAGATGGCTGGCCAGCATGAAGACGCCGCCGCCCGTGGCGCCGACCAGCAGGCCGACGACCGGGAAGATCCAGGCGGCGCGCGCAACCGTGGCGTCATCCGGACTGGCGGACCTGCCAGTCGGAAGGCGAGTCAGCAGCATCAGGGCGAGGCGAAGGTCGCTGCCCCAGCGGTTGCGCCTGGAGTTCTGGTGGCTGGAATTCCGGTGATTGGGGCTGTCGGTCATGGCTGTATTGCGGCAAAGGCTGGCGTAGCTTATAGCACGCTGGCGCCGCAGACGCGACGCGGGGTGGAAGAGGCAGGCGTGACCAGAGCATGATCGGCCAAGGATAACCTGTATGTTTCAGGATAAGGCTGCCGTCGCGGCAGCAGCGCAATCACTTCCCGTCAGCGATTCGGCATCTGTCGCGGCAGCCACGTCCCATGATGCAGATCTGACCAAGCCAGCTGGCGCGCTCGCCCGGCTAGAGGAATGCATTCGCCATCTGGCCGGCTGGCAGCAGCGCGCAGTTCCGCGTCTCGACACGATCGAGGTTTTGATCTTCGCCGGCAATCACGGCATTACTGGGCGCGGCGTCTCGGCCTATCCGGCCGAGGTGACCGTGCAGATGGTGGCGAATTTCGAACGCGGCGGCGCGGCGATCAACCAGCTCGCGAAACTGCATGGCGCGACGCTCTCGGTAACGCCGCTCGATCTCGACATACCGACACAGGATTTCACCACGGCGCCGGCGATGGATGAGGCGGGCTTGCTCGCCGCGGTGAACTGTGGCGCCGCGGCTGTACCGGCGGAGGCCGATCTGGTGCTCCTCGGCGAGATGGGGATCGGCAACACCACGGCTGCCGCCGCGCTCGCAGCAGCGCTTTATGGCGGAGATGCCGCCAGCTGGGTAGGGCCAGGCACAGGCGTCGCCGGCAATGCATTGGCCGCCAAGATCGCTGCAGTCGATATGGCGCTGAAACTTCACGGCGATGCGATGCGGAACGACCCGCTCGAAGCACTGCGTCATGTCGGCGGCCGTGAGATCGCGGCCCTGTTTGGCGCGGTGCTGGCCGCACGGCGCAATCGCATTCCGGTACTGCTCGATGGTTTCGTCGTCGGCGCCGCTGCGGCCGTGCTGGCCAAACTGGCCAATGACGGTCTTGCGCATTGTATGGCCGGGCATGTCTCGGCCGAACCTGGTCATCGCCGTTTACTTAATATGCTCGCAATGCAGCCGCTGCTTGATCTTGGGATGCGGCTGGGCGAGGGGTCCGGCGCCGCCGTGGCGCTCGGCGTGCTGAAAGCGGCAGTCGCCTGCCATGCAGGCATGGCGACGTTCAGTTCAGCAGGAATCAGCAATAAAAGCTGAGTCAGTGCGATCAGCGACCGCGACCGCCGCTGCCCACGGAGTTGTTGAAGCGGCCGAGGTTGCCGAACAATTGCTCGAGCACGGTCATCTCCCTGCCGCGCGTCGGCGTCTCGCGATCAACGAAGGCGATCTGCTTGCCGTCTTTAAGCCCGTAGCGCTTGATCTCCTTGACGACGCTGCTGCGATCGAACGAGATCGCCAGCACCTGCTGGTCAATCAATTCCGGCGCAAGGAAAGCCACCGTCTCGGTTTCACTTGAGATGTAGTAGTAGACCGTGCCCCAGTCGGGGAAGGTCGAGATCGTGGAAGGCGAGCCGAGCAGCGCATTGACCTGGCCCTCACTGGTCTGGCCGACCTTGATCAGGTCGAGCTTCTCCTGCTCGATGGTGATACCGCGATAATCCTGGCGCGGCGCACAGGCGGCAGCAAGCAGCACCGTGGGCAGCAGGATTGAGAGAACAGCGGCAAGACGGAACGACATGCGGGAGACTCGCTTTAACCTGGCCCGCATATTAACTTCACGCGCCCCCGAAGGCAAACAGCGCCACCCCTAGGTGCGTTTTATGAAGTAGTGACAAATGCTTAATCGGCTTATTTCTTTGTTCGCTGGAAAGCAGCCCAATCCGGCTGCAGTCGCGCTTTACAGGCGCATCGTCGAACAGTCACGGCAACCCGATTTTTACGCCCGCCATGGCGTGCCGGACAGCCTGGATGGCCGCTTCGACATGATCGTGCTGCACGCCTTTCTGGTGATGCGCCGTCTGCGCGTGATCGGCAGCGAGGCGGCCAGACAGCTCAGTCAGGAGCTGTTCGACCTGCTGTTCGCCGATATGGACAATAACCTGAGGGAAATTGGCGTAGGTGATCTCGGGGTCGGTAAGCGGGTGAAGAAGATGGCGCAGGCCTTCTATGGCCGGGTTGAGGCCTATGAAGCCGGGCTGACCGCCACTGATGACGCGATCCTCACCGATGCCCTGACCCGGAACCTGTACGGCACGACCCAGCCCGCTTTGCCGAATCAGCTGGCCATGGCCGCGTATATGCGGGCCGCCGAGGCTCACCTTGCAGCTCTGCCGGAGATCAGGATTCTGGCAGGAAACGTGGATTTTCCGGCCCCGCCGACCTGATTTTCAGCCTTTTCGGGCGGTTGACCGCCAGTCTGCTTGCCCCTATGTTCCGCCGCCTTGGCCAGCCGGTCCGTTTATGACGGTTCGGCGGCCCTGCTGAACGAGGATTTGCCGTGCCGAAAGACGTGCCTGGCCCGGACTTCAGCCACGTCGTCGAGGTCGACCGGATCGGTCCCCAGGGGCTGCAGATGCAGCTGGAGGCCGATCAGGCGGCGCGCGTCGCCTTGGCACGCCAGCTCAGGATTCTGGGCGTTCTGTCGCTGAAGGCGGACCTGAAGCTGGTTCCGGAGGCTAAGGCCGGGCATTTCCGGCTGACCGGGCAGATTGAAGCCGAGGTGGAGCAGGCCTGCGTTGTAACGCTGGAACCAGTTCGTCAGCAGGTCAGCGAGGGGTTTGTCCGGCGTTTTGGCCCTGAAACCGAGGTCAGGCCGGAGGCGGAACTGGGTGAGGACGAGGCCGAATGGCTTGATCCAGATGCGGATGACCCGCCGGATCCGGTGATCGGCGGCCAGATCAACCTGGGCGAAGTGGTGGCCGAGGAACTGGCGCTGGGATTGGACCCCTATCCGCGCAAGCCTGGGGCCGAGGTACCGGACACCTACCGCGAGGCCGCGGAAGAGGGGGCTAAAATCAGCCCCTTTGCCGCTCTGGCCAAGCTGAAGGCGACGAAAAAGGATTGAGGCGAAAGCGCTTGGCCCCCGGGCGCGCCGAGAGTATATAGGCGGGGATTCTGAGCCGGGTGGGGCATGCATGCGCCAACCGCCTGTGCGAATTGTTGAAAGAGAAGTGTCATGGCTGTTCCGAAGAAGAAGAAGTCGAAGTCCCGTCGCGATCAGGGTCGTTCGCATGACGCGCTGAAGTCCAGCGCGCATGTCGAATGCTCGAACTGTGGCGAACTGAAGCGCCCCCATCATGTGTGCGGCGCCTGCGGTCATTATGATGGCCGCGAAGTTGTAGCGAAGACGGCTGCCGCCTGAGCCCGCTCAGGCATCCGTACTGAACGGTTGCAGGCAACGGGATGACCGCGGCCTTTACGATTGCGCTCGACGCCATGGGGGGCGACCACGCCCCTGATGCGGTGATCAAGGGCGCAGCCGCTCTGCTTCCACGCTTTCCGCAGGTGAAGTTCATCCTGTTCGGCGATGCCGCACAGGTCGAACCGCTATTGCGTAAATTCCCGGCGCTAAAAGACCGCAGCGAATTGCGCCACACCGCAGAGATGGTGGCCAGCGATGACAAGCCGAGTCATGTGCTGCGTCGCGGTCGCAATACCAGCATGCGCCTTGCCATCGATGCCGTCGCCAATGGCGAGGCACAGGCCATCGTGTCGTCGGGGAATACCGGCGCGCTGATGGCGATGGCGAAATTCGTGCTGCGCACGTTGCCAGGCATCGAGCGTCCGGCAATCGCCTCTTTCTTGCCGACGCAGAAGGGCGAAACCGTTGTTCTCGATCTTGGCGCCAATGTTGAATGCGATGCTAGGAATCTCGTGCAGTTCGCCGTCATGGGCGCGAATCTGGCGCATTCGGCGCTGGGCCGGCATCGTCCACGCGTCGGGCTGCTGAATGTCGGCGTGGAAGATGTCAAAGGTCATGACGAGGTGAAAGCCGCTGCCGAGATGCTGCGCGCTGTGGTCAACCCGCCATTCGAATTCGTCGGCTTCGTCGAAGGCAACGATATCGGCGGCGGCAATGTCGACGTCATCGTCACCGATGGCTTCACGGGCAATATCGCGCTGAAGACGGTCGAAGGCACGGCGAAACTGATGGCGTCCCTGCTGCGGTCGGCCTTCCAGCGTTCGATCTTCACCAAGATCGGTTATTTGTTCGCCAGCTCGGGCCTCTCGATGCTGCGCGACCGCATGGATCCTCGCTTTTACAATGGCGGTGTCATGCTGGGTCTGAACGGCATAGCCGTGAAGAGCCATGGTGGCACTGACGATGTTGGTTTTGCCTCGGCTCTGGAACTGGCGATCGATATGGCGCAGGATCGCCTGATCGACCGTATCAAGGCTGACTTCGCCGGCGCTTTCGCAGAATCGCTGGCCAAGCAGGTTGCAAACAGCGAAGCGGTCCCGAACGAACAAGAGTCGAGTGCGAGGGCCGGATGATTCGCTCTGTTGTGGTGGGATGCGGCAGCTATCTGCCGGAGCGGATATTAACCAATGCCGACCTCGCCAAGATGGTCGACACCACCGATGAGTGGATCGTCGAGCGCAGCGGTATCAAGCAGCGCCATATCGCCGCCGAAGGCGAGCTGACCTCAGATCTCGCGCTGAAGGCCGCGCAGGCGGCGCTGAAGAATGCTGGGCTGACGGCTGACGACGTCGATCTGATCGTGCTGGCGACCGCCACGCCGGATGAAACTTTCCCCGCGACGGCCTGTCGTGTGCAGCACGGCCTGGGCATGACGCGTGGCTTTGCCTTCGATGTGCAGGCGGTGTGCTCGGGTTTCATCTATGCCCTGGCAACGGCCGATAACTTCATCAAGGCCGGTCAGGCCAAGACTGCAATCGTGATCGGCGCCGAGACCTTTTCGCGTATCCTCGACTGGAATGACCGCACCACCTGCGTGCTGTTTGCCGATGGCGCTGGCGCGCTGGTCTTGCAGGCGCAGGAAGGCGAGGGCACAAATGACGACCGCGGCATCCTGACCACGCATCTGCATTCTGACGGCCGGCATCACGACCTGCTCTATGTCGATGGCGGACCGTCCAGTACTCAGACCACCGGCAAGCTGCGCATGCTGGGCAAGGAAGTCTTTCGCCATGCGGTCGTGAACCTTGCTGATGTGGTGAAAGAAACCCTGTCGGCCGTGAACATGACGGCCGACCAGATTGACTGGCTGGTACCGCATCAGGCCAACAAACGGATTATTGACGGTACCGCACGGAAACTCGGTTTGAGCACTGACAGGGTGGTGCTCACGGTTGACCATCATGGCAATACCTCGGCGGCCTCGGTGCCGCTGGCGCTGGCCGAAGCCATCGGCGACGGGCGCATCCAAAAGGGCCAGGTAGTGCTGCTGGAAGCCATGGGCGGCGGGTTTACCTGGGGCAGCGCCCTGGTTCGCTGGTAATCCCCTCAAAAAGCAGGGATTTTCGTCTTTCCAAGCCCGATTCGGCGGCCCGGTAAGCCCAAGGTCTTGTTGACGACCGCTTGGGCTTAAGTTAGCGTCACCGCTATAAAATTTAGAAAAAGGGGCGTGGCGATGAGCGAGAATACCCTGACGCGGGCGCAGCTCAGCGAAGCGATCTATCAGGAAGTCGGCCTGTCGCGCAGTGAATCCGCGCAACTGGTTGAAACTGTTCTGAATGAGATCATCGACAGCCTCATCGCCGACCACATGGTCAAGATTTCTTCTTTTGGCACTTTCCAGGTGCGTTCCAAGGGCGGTCGCATGGGCCGCAACCCGAAAACCGGCCAGGAAGTGCCGATCGACCCGCGTAAGGTGCTGGTTTTCCGCGCCAGCCATGTGCTGAAGGAAAAGATCAACGCCGGCATGCACGCCGCGAGCCAGCAGGTTAAAAGCGGCTCGTAACCTGCGGGTTTTCCTGTATGATCTGGGTCCATGGCGACTCAGATCGAGACTCAGGACAAGACTAGCAAGACCAAGGCCGACGCCGCTTTTCGCACTATAGGCGAGGTCGCCGAGCAGCTCGGCCTGCCGCAGCACGTGCTGCGTTTCTGGGAAAAGAAATTCCATCAGATCAAGCCGGTCAAGCGCAATGGCGGCCGGCGCTACTACCGAACCGGCGATATTGCCCTGCTCGAGGAAGTCCGTGTTCTGCTGCATGAGCAGGGCTACACGATCAAGGGCGTGCAGAAGCTGCTGCGCGAGGGTGGGTTGGCCAAGGCCGTGCGCGCTCGCGGCAAGAAGGTAGAGCCGGTCTCCGAAGCGCCAGCATCTGCCTCGAAGAAGCTGGCGGCCGACCAGCGGCAGATTGGTATGCCATTCGAGCTGCTGAGCGACATGGGCAACCTGAAGCAGGCGCTGAAATCCTGCCTCAAGGAACTCGAAGGAATCCACGCCGACATTGTCTCGCGGCAGAAGCGCTGACCGCTTCGCAGGTCACGGCGAAGCCGTATTCGTGCTCATTTTCAAAGGGTTTGGCGCGGTTGCGCCGGGGGTAGGCGATGGCTATAGTGCGCGCCGCTTCGCAAGGCAGCCTGCTTACCCGGCCGCTTCGCAAAGCCCGGTCGGACTGTAGCGCAGCCTGGTAGCGCACTTGTCTGGGGGACAAGGGGTCGTGGGTTCAAATCCCGCCAGTCCGACCATTTCTTCTCAACATTACTCGGCCCCATCCTGCTGGTCAGCCAGACGAGTCAGGTGCCAGACTTCGTGCTCGACCAGCACGCCGACCTCGTCCCACCACCAGCGCTCGGAATCAGCGTCGGCAGCAAGTGCGGCGGAAATTACAGTCTCACGGTTCGCGGTCATCATCGGACCTCACTCCTGAAGAGTTGCTCAGCAGCCGAACGCCGACTGCCAGCTCCTGTTCCGGTACCGCGCGCTGTGTCCAAAGCTGGACACAGCCATCCTGCTAAATGTCACGTTGCAACCTTTAAGTCTGGCGCATCACCACCTATGGGTGTAATACAATATTAACCATGTTGGCAGTCCACTGCCGGCGCGGCATCGAGCCGGATGGCGGGGGACCTAAATGCCTGAAGCGATCGCAGTGGTTCCGGGTTTCCGGTTGGGAGACCGCGTTGACTTCGTAGATATCCGCGTCCGTGACGGGTTGCTGATCATCGAAGTCTCCGGCGCCCCCGATACCGTCAAAGTTCTGGATGGCCTCCGGGCCGGGTATGAGGGTGGCTGGATCGGCACCGATATGCCGACGCTGGTGGATGTCTCCGGCTTCCACGGCAAGATCGACTGGTCGGCAATCAAGCGCATCAGTGAGCTGGCAGCCTGGGGCGGCACGGCGAAAAAGCCGTCGCGCGTTGCCTATATCAGTCCCGACCGTTTCTTCGCCTTTGTGATCAAGGCTGTGAGCATTCTGTTTCCGCGCGCCCTGCATCGCCTGTTCCTGGATCGCCGGGCCGCGCTCCTCTGGTTGCAAGCACCTCAGCCTCACTAGCAGCCACTTGATTCTGAAGGCTTTTCGGTAGTCGGCAAGGGGGCGGATCACGCCTCCGGCGCTTGCAATTGGAGCATCGGCGGCTATAGTCCGCCTCTCGCGTCGCGCGGCCCCCGATTGTCGGCTGGGCTGCAGCGGCCCCAATCATCGACAGGGAGTTTTCTATGCTGATTTCCGAGGCCTACGCGCAGGCGGCTGGTGGCACCACCGACATGCTGACCTCGCTGCTGCCGCTGGTCCTGATCTTCGTCGTCTTCTATTTCCTGCTGATCCGTCCGCAGCAGAAGAAGATGAAGGAACACAAGGCGATGATCGAAGCCGTGCGTCGTGGCGACATCGTCACCACCGCTGGCGGCATCATCGGTAAGGTCCTGAAGGTGCAGGAAGACGGCATCGTGCAGGTCGAGATCGCTGAAGGCGTGAAGGTGAAGGTGCTGAAGGGCACCATCGGCGAAGTTCGCGCCAAGGGCGGCGACATCGACGACGAAGACAAGGCCGAAGCCAAGGCTGGCTGATTGCCACATACGGACGACGCCACATGGCGTCGTCCGCTTTTCACTGCCTGAATGATGTGACGATCCGATGATGTATTTCGCGCCCTGGAAGATCGCGCTGATCGCCCTGGCCTGTCTGGCCAGTGTGATTTTCAGCATTCCAAGCTTTTTCCCGGCTGCCACGGTCGCGACCTGGCCCAACTGGCTGCCCAAGCGACAGGTCAATCTGGGCCTCGATCTTCGTGGCGGCGCGCATCTGCTGCTCGAAGTCGATACCTCCGTCGTGCTGCGCGAACGTCTGGAAGCGCTGGTCGAAGGTGCCCGCAACGAACTGCGCCAGGCCCGCATCGGCTATACCAACCTGAGCGTCTCCGGTACCAACAGCGTGGCGGTTCGTCTTCGCGATGCGTCACAGACCGAACAGGCCCGTCAGCTGCTGATCAAACTGGCTTTGCCGGTGCAAAGCGCGTCAGGCCTCGGCTTCGGGACGGGCCCGGTCGACATGGAGATCAGCAGCACGGCCGATGGCCAGCTGCGCATGACACTGTCGGAAGCCGCGCTGCAGGAGCGCGCGCGCAACGCCGTCACGCAGTCGATTGAAATCGTTCGCCGCCGCATCGACCAGACCGGCGTGTCCGAACCCACCATCCAGCGTCAGGGCGCCGATCGCATCCTTGTGCAGCTCCCCGGCATCGATGATCCCGAGCGCATCAAGCGCCTGCTTGGCACCACCGCGAAGCTGACTTTCCGCATGGTGGATGTCGGCGCCGATCCGAATGCGCCGGCGCCTCCCGGCTCTGAAATCCTCGAAGGCGATGGCGCGCAGGGGCGTTCCGACCGTTATGTCGTGAAGCGCAAGGTCGAAGTCGCCGGCGACAACCTCGTCGACGCGCAGGCCGGCTACGACCAGCGCGGCGGCATGCCGGTGGTCAATTTCCGGTTTGACACCGTCGGCGGCAAGCGCTTTGCCGAGATCACCCAGCAGGCTGTCGGTCAGCCCTTTGCCATCGTGCTCGACAACAAGGTGCTGAGCGCCCCGACGATCCGCGAACCTATCCTGGGCGGTTCGGGCCAGATCAGCGGCAACTTCACGACCGCGTCTGCCAACGATCTTGCCGTGTTGCTGCGCGCTGGTGCGCTGCCGGCGCCGCTCAAGGTCGTGGAAGAACGCACTGTCGGCCCGGATCTGGGCGAAGACTCGATCCGCGCGGGTCTGATCTCGATTGCCGTCGCTGCCGTGCTGGTGGTGATCTACATGGTGCTGGCTTACGGCCTGTTCGGCCTGTTCGCCAACGTGGCACTGATCGTCAACCTGGTCATGACGCTGGCGGCGATGTCGCTGCTGCAGGCGACGCTGACATTGCCTGGCATCGCCGGCCTGCTGCTCACGCTCGGCATGTCGGTCGATGCCAACGTGCTGATCAACGAGCGCATCCGCGAGGAAACCAAGCTCGGCAAATCGCCGATGGCGGCCATGTCTGCCGGTTTCAGCCGTGCTTTCAGCACCATCGTCGATGCCAACGTCACGACGCTGATCAAGATGGCGCTGCTCTATGCACTCGGTTCGGGCGCGGTGAAGGGTTTTGCCGTCACCATCTCGATCGGCATTCTCACCTCGATGTTCACTGCTACCGTGCTGGTCCGCCTGATGATGGTGACCTGGCTGCGGCAGCGCCGGCCGACCCTGCTGCCGGTGTAAGGAGACGGGCATGTACAAGCTCCGCCTGATTCCAGACAATACGAACTACCCGTTCATGAAGGGCCGCGTGATCGGCCTTGCCGTCTCGGCCTTTCTGTCGGTGATTTCGGTTGTTCTGTTCTTCTATCCGGGACTGAATTACGGCATCGACTTCAAGGGCGGCATCGTGATCGAAGCCCGCATGCAGCAGCCGGCCGATTTCCCGGCTTTGCGTAACCTGATCGGCAATCTTGATCTCGGACATGCGGCTTTGCAGCAGTTCGGTTCGCCGAATGACGTGCTGATCCGTCTCGAGCGCCAGGGTAACGAAGACGCCGCCGCCCAGCGCGCCGCCGACAAGGTGCGCGCCACCCTGCAACAGTCTTATCCCGGCACCGAAATCCGTCGCGTCGAAGCGGTGGGCGCCAGCGTGTCGGAAGGCCTGTTCCGCGACGGTATGCTGGCGATGGGCCTCGCCATGGTCGCCATGCTGATCTACATCTGGTTCCGCTTCGAATGGCAATTCGGCGTCGGCGCCATTGCAACGCTGGTGCTCGACGTCACCAAGACGATCGGCTTCTACGTCGTCACCGATATCCAGTTCAATCTGGTGGCCATCGCCGCGGTGCTGACCATCATGGGCTTCTCAGTCAACGACAAGGTTGTGGTCTATGACCGCGTGCGCGAGAACCTGCGCAAGTACAAGACTTTGCCGCTGCGCGAGCTGATCGATAAAAGCATCAACGAGACCCTGAACCGCACGGTAAACACCTCCATCACGGTGTTCCTCTCGACGCTGCCGCTCGCCCTGTTCGGCGGCGAAGCGGTGAGTGAATTCGCCATCGTACTGCTGTTCGGCATCGTGCTGGCGACCTCGTCGTCGATCTTCATCGCGGCGCCGATCCTGCTGTTCCTGGGTGAAAATCGCCTGCGCCGTGGCCAGCCATCGGAGCAGCCCGAAGCCAAGGCAGCCGCACAGCGGCCGTAAGCCAGTCGGAGGAGGCAGGTATGGACCTGCTGCCACGCATCCCGGTCGATCGCCAGGTGATCAACGCCTATGGCGATGGCGGCTTTCGCATTAGCGGTAAGCACTGGACGGAATCCGTGCTGGTCTTTCCTGGCCAGACGCTGGCCTGGGGCATTCCCGATATCACGGCGATGACGCTGGAGTCACTGGAACCGGTATTTGCTGCCGGCACCGATGTGGAAATCCTTTTGCTCGGCTGCGGCCCGAGCATGGTCTTCATCGACAAGGCCCTGCGGGCTGCGGTGCGCGGCAAGGGCCCGGTGATTGAAACACTCGACACTGGCGCCGCCTGCCGTACCTACAATCTGCTGATGGGCGAAAGCCGGCGCGTGGCCGCCGCTCTGATCCCGGTCTGAGCGCAAATTCAGGCAACAAAAAAAAGGGCGACCCGAAGGTCGCCCTTTGTATTTGTGGCTGATGCGCCGGCTTACCAGGCGCCGCCATTCTGCTGCGCGACCATGCAATACAGCATCGGGATCGACAGCATGAAGTTGGTGCGCGAGCCGAGCATGGCGACACGAGCCGCCTTGGCCTTGGCTGCGTCGTCGGCCGGCACGATGCCGAGTGCCTTCTTCTGGTTCGGCCAGATCACGAACCAGACATTGGCGGCCATGAACAGGCCGAGATACATGCCGATACCGATGGTACGGCTGCCTTCCTGCAGCATGAAGGCCTGGTGGCCGTAACCGTTCAGGGTGGCAAGGATCAGGCCGGTGACGACCGTGGCCAGCGCAGACCAGCGGAACCAGAACAGCGCTTCAGGGGCGATGAACTTGCCGATGGCGGGTTTCAGCTCGGCCGGGATCTTCGGCATGGTGGGGATCTGCACGAAGTTGAAATACCACAGCAGGCCGATCCACAGGATGCCGGACAGCACATGCAGCCAGCGGAAGAAGAAGCTGACGAAGGCAGCATCGAAGCTGCGATGAACGAGGAAGAAGACGATCAGGGCGAGCGCGACGCCCGCGCCGAGCGCCTTGTAGAGGTTTTCGAGAATCTTTGCCATGATGCGGGTCCTTGTTGTTCTTGTTCAGGCTGACCAAGAGAGGCTTGGGCTGCTGATCCGCAACGCACCCTCTTTGAAACGAGGGCAGGGGAAGGACGAATCGATCACCGTGTGTGCGCGCATCAGCCTGATTCGCAAGGGTGAGGCTACCATAAAACCTGGTAGCGACAAGCAATCTTCCCGGATTCGCGCGGTTCCTGCATGACCGCGTCACCCGCAGATCAATGCGGCCACGACCTGCGGCGGCTTGACCCTGACCGCTGGCTGACCACGCTGTTCGCGCCGGATGCGTCGCGTCCCGGGCTGTTCGCGCTTTACGCGTTCAACGCCGAAATCGCGCGGGCACGCGAAAGCGTCAGCCAGCCGATGATCGGCCAGATCCGGCTGCAATGGTGGCGCGAGGCCTGGGACGGCATCGCTGCCGGCCAACCGCGTCAGCATCCGGTGGTGCAGGCATTGCACGACCATTGCCGCCATCTCGACCAGGCCACGGTGATGTCGCTGATCGATGCGCGCGAACGTGACATGGACGACCCGCCTTTTGCCGACCTTGCCGCGTTGACGGCTTATGCGCGCGACACCTCGGCGCCGCTGATGAAACTTGCTTTGCAGGTGTTGGATGTGCGCGCGGAGAACGCCGTCATTGATGCGGCCGGCACGGCCTATGCGCTCACTGGCCTCCTGCGCGCGGCACCGCATCTGCTGGCGCGGCAGCGCGTGCGGCTGCCCTCCGATTTGCTGACCGCACAAGGTCTGTCGCCCGAAGCCGCCTATCAGACCGCAACCGGAACCGCGCTGCAGCCGATCTATGCCCGAATTGCAGCTGAGGCTGAAACATGGCTACGCATGGCGCGGCAACAGAAAATTCCGCGCGCGGCTCTGCCTGCGCTGCTTCCCGCGACGCTCGCCGAATTGACGCTGAAGGCTCTGCGGCGCAGCGATCATGATCCGGTTGCAGCCGAAACAATGGTCACGCCGCTGAAGAAGCAGATGGCGTTGCTCTGGGCCAGCCTGCGCGGGCGTCTTTAGCTGCCAAAGGTGCGGGCGAGACCGGTTGAAATATCGACCGGCTCAACACCCAGCCGACGCCGCATCTCGTCGATGGGAAAGGTCTTGTCTTCGCCCAGACGGCGTACTTCGTCGATCCTGATCGTGGGAATGCCGGGTAGGACAGCGGTGAGCGCCGCCACGATCTGCAGGGCGAAGCCCGGAACCGGCAGCACGATGGGCGGCTTGCCGATGGCACGACCAACCACCTGTACCAGATCGCGATACGAAATCACCTCTGGGCCGGCGACGATGATCGGTTCGCCCAGCGCATCATCGCGCTGCAATGCGGCCTCGATACAGGATACGACGTCATCGCTGTGGATGGGCTGCAGCAGAGCCGTGCCGCCAGCGGGCAGGGGCACCGCGCCGAACTTGCGGATATAGGCGGCGATGCGCTGTACATTGGCATCGGTCGGCCCGCCATAGATCATGGTCGGATGCAGCACGACACCGGGAATGCCGCTGCTCGCCAGCGCCACCACGGCTTCCTTCTGCTTCTCGATGTTGCGGTTGGAATAGCGGCTGAAGATGCGGGTCGAGCCCATCAGCACCACGCGCTTCACCGTCGCCGGCAAAGCCGCCACCACGGCGGCGCCGTCATAGGCATGCACGCAGGAGACGACATATTCGGCATCCTGCAATGCGGCCTGCAGACTGCCCGGCTGCTCAAGGTCGAAATGCTTCGCGACTGTTTGGTATTGCGGCGGCAATGCCTCGACCCGGCGGGCGAGTGGAATGACCTTGCATCCCCGGCTGGCCAGTCTGCGCATCAGGTTCTGGCCGAGCTTGCTGGTCGCACCAACAAGAGTGACGGGGATGTCTGTCATGTAGCCGCGGCGGTTGCCTCACTGAGCCAGGCGGCCAGATCACGCAGGGCACGGCGGCTCAGGCCGGGCTTACGCTCGTTGCGCGGCACATCCGTGCCGAGCGGTGGAAACAGGCCGAAATTGACATTCATCGGCTGGAAGTGTTTCGCATCGGCGCCGCCGGTGATGTGGGTATGCAGCGCGCCCAGCGCCGTGGTCGGCGGTGGCGCGGCCTGTTCGCCGCCCAGCCGCTGCGCCGCTGCCATGCGGCCGGCAAGAAGACCGATGGCGGTGCTTTCGACATAGCCTTCGACGCCGGTCACCTGGCCGGCGAAGCGCAGGCTCGGCATCGCCTTCAGGCGCAGCTGGCTATCCAGCAGCTTGGGCGAGTTGAGGAAGGTGTTGCGATGGATGCCGCCGAGGCGCGCAAACTGTGCGTTTTCCAAACCCGGGATCATACGAAACACACGGACCTGCTCGGCGTACTTCATCTTGGTCTGGAAGCCGACCATGTTGAACAGTGTACCTAGCTTGTTGTCCTGGCGCAGTTGCACGACCGCGTAGGGTTTACGGCCGGTGCGCGGATCGAGCAGGCCAACCGGCTTCATGGGACCGAAGGTGAGGGTGCGCGGACCGCGCTCCGCCATTACTTCAATCGGCAGGCAGCCCTCAAAATAGGGCGTGTTCTTTTCCCATTCCTTGAATTCGGTCTTCTCCGCCGCGAGGAGCGCCGCGTGGAATTCGAGGTAATTCGGCTTCTCGAAGGGGCAATTGATATAATCCGCACCTTCGCCCTGTTCGCCGGCGCCGCCCGGACCCACCTTGTCGTAGCGCGACTGGAACCAGGCCTTGTCCATATCGATGCTGTCGCGATGCACGATGGGCGCGATGGCGTCAAAGAAAGCCAGGCTCTGCTCGCCGGTCAGCGCCCGCACGGCATCGGCCAGCGGCGGTGAGGTGAGTGGACCGGTCGCCACGATCACATTGTCCCAGTCGGCCGGTGGCAGACCGGCAATCTCTTCGCGGCGCAGCTCGATCAGCGGATGCGCCTCGATGACCTTCTGCACCTCGGCGGAGAACACATCGCGGTCGACGGCCAGCGCGCCGCCGGCCGGCACCTTGGCGACATCGGCCGCGCGCATAATCAGGGAGTCGCAGCGGCGCAGCTCTTCATGAAGCAGTCCGACCGCATTGCCTTCGGGATCGTCGGAGCGGAAGGAATTGGAGCAGACCAGTTCGGCCAGCCCTTCGCCCTGATGCGCGTCGGTCTTGCGTACCGGGCGCATTTCATGCAGCACCACGGGCAAGCCGGTGCGGGCGATCTGCCAGGCGGCTTCCGAGCCGGCCAGGCCGCCACCAATCACATGCACCGGTTTAATCTGCGTCATGAACCATCTCCTCAAGCGCGGCGACGCTGTCGGCGCTCAGAACCTTCATTGCCACGGCCGAACTGAAACCGCGGCGGGCGAGTGCGCCCAGATCTTTTTGCCGCATCTCGGCGCGTTCGGCCGGATCGCCACGATAAGGGCCGAGCCTGCGCTTGCGGGCAAAAGCTACTGCCGCAGGCAGGTCCGACACCGGAACCGTGGATTCAGCCGCCAGCCGCTCCAGCGCCGCATCGGCATCTTCCTTGCCGATGCCTTTGACCGCAAGGGTCTGTCTGATCCGGCCTAACGATTTGCCTTCCGCATATAGTCGTCGCACACGGCTGATTGCATAGGCCTGGTCGTCCAGCAACCGGTTACGTTGCAGTTTGGCGATTAAATCGGCAACCCAGCCAGCGGCTTCCTCTTTGGTCGGTGCGCCATGCTCCCGGATCGAGTTGCTGATCTTGCGATCCAGCACCCGGCGGAGATTCCCCGCCGAGCTGCTGTAGCGTTCCAGGTAGAACAGCGCTGCCTTTTCCAGATATCCCGGCGTGATCTTCTTCGGGACTTTCCGCTGGCGGCCGCCGGTCATGGGAAGAGCTGCGTCAGACGGCCAGCTTGGCGATTCCAGCCAGAGCGATGAGCGAATCATCGCTCGACTTGACGCCGGACACGCCGACAGCGCCGATGCAAATGCCATCGACGATGATCGGCTCGCCGCCTTCCAGCAGCACCATGTCGCTGACGGCGGCGGCGGTCAGGAAGGCGGTACGGCCATTGCCGATCACTTCTTCCAGGCCCTTGGTCGGCTTGCGTGCATAGGCGGCGGCCTTGGCCTTGCCCTGGCTGATATAGGTCGACTGGGTCGGTGCGCCGTCCAGACGCTGGAAGTGCAGCAGATGACCCCCGTCGTCTACGATCGCAATGCTGACCTTCCAATCGTTCTTCTTCGCTTCGGCTTCGGCGCCAGCGGCAATGGCCTGCACATCGGCAAGCGTCAGGGCTTTACGCGTGATCATACAAACTTCCCCTTGTGAGAACTGTCGTTATTCGGCCGCGTCACGGCTTGATTTCTTCAGGGCCGGCGCACTGCGCTGCTGTGCCGGCTTGAGATATTCCTTCAGATACTGTCCAGTATAGCTGTCCTTGACCTTGGCGACATCCTCTGGCGTGCCCTGGGCCACCACGCGACCGCCGCCGCTGCCACCCTCGGGACCCATATCGACGATCCAGTCGGCGGTTTTCACCACCTCCAGGTTATGCTCGATCACGATCATGGTGTTGCCGGAATCGACCAGTTCGTGCAGCACTTCGAGCAGCTTGCGCACATCCTCGAAATGCAGGCCGGTGGTTGGCTCGTCCAGGATATAGAGTGTGCGGCCGGTGGCGCGCTTAGACAGTTCCTTGGCCAGCTTGACGCGCTGTGCTTCACCGCCTGACAGCGTGGTGGCCGACTGGCCGATCTTGATGTAGCCGAGGCCGACGCGGTTCAGAGTCTCCAGCTTCTCGCGGATGGTCGGCACCGCCTTGAAGAACTCGGCGCCGTCTTCCACCGTCATGTCGAGCACGTCGGCAATCGATTTGTCGCGATAGTGGATTTCCAGCGTCTCGCGATTATAGCGCTTCCCCTTGCAGACATCGCACTGGACATACACATCGGGCAGGAAGTGCATCTCGATCTTGATCAGGCCATCGCCCTGGCAGGCTTCGCAGCGGCCACCCTTGACGTTGAACGAGAAACGCCCGGGTGCATAGCCGCGCGTCTTGGCCTCGGGCAGGCCGGCGAACCAGTCGCGGATCGGGCCGAAGGCGCCGGTATAGGTGGCCGGATTGGACCGCGGCGTGCGGCCGATCGGCGACTGGTCGATGTCGACGATCTTGTCGAGCCATTCCAGACCTTCGATCCGCTCATGGGCGCCCGGCAGTTCGCGGCTGTTGTTCAGCTTGCGCGAGATCGCCTTGTACAGCGTCTCGATGGTCAGCGTCGACTTGCCGCCGCCAGACACGCCGGTGACGCAGGTGAACAAACCGAGTGGGAAATCGACCGAGACGTTCTGCAGGTTGTTGGCCTTGGCGCCAATCACCTTCAGCTGCTTGTTCGCCACGCGCTTGCGGCGTGCCTTGGGCACGGCCACAAAGCGCGTGCCGTTCAGATACTGGCCGGTGACGGATTTTTTGGCCGCCATGATGGCTTCGGGCGTGCCCTCGGCGATGATCTCGCCGCCATGCACGCCGGCCGCCGGCCCCATATCGATCACATGGTCGGCGGTACGGATCGCTTCCTCGTCATGCTCGACCACCAGCACGGTGTTGCCGATATCGCGCAGATGCACCAGCGTCTCAAGTAGTTTTGCATTGTCGCGCTGATGCAGGCCGATCGAAGGTTCGTCTAGCACATAGAGCACGCCGGTCAGACCGGAGCCAATCTGCGAGGCGAGGCGGATACGCTGGCTTTCGCCGCCCGACAGCGTGCCCGACGAGCGCGACATCGACAGGTAGTCGAGCCCGACATTGACCAGGAAGCCGAGGCGGTCGTTGATCTCTTTCAGGATACGCGCCGCGATATCCTTTTCCTTGGGCTTCAGCTTCTTCGTCAGGCTGAGGAACCAGTCGCGCGCTTCAACAATCGAGAATTCGCAGACCTGGCCGATATGCAGGCCGCCGACCTTTACCGCCATGGCTTCCGCCTTGAGGCGATAGCCGTTGCAGGTTTCGCAGGCGGTGGCCGACTGATAGCGCGACAGTTCCTCGCGGATCATGTCGGATTCGGTTTCGCGCCAGCGGCGCTCCAGGTTGGGCAGCACGCCTTCGAAGGGCCGCTTCACCGTGTAGGTGCGCATGCCGTCGTCGTAGCTGATCGGGATGATGTCGTCGCCCGAGCCATGCAGGATGGCGTTGCGGGTCTTGGCCGGCAATTCCTTCCACTTGGTATTCAGCGAGAATTTGTAGTACTTCGCCAGGCCTTCCAGCGTCTGCAGGTAGTAGGGCGAGGGCGTGGCCGCGCGCGACCACGGCACGATGGCGCCTTCCTTCAGCGATATGCCGTCTTCCGGCACCACCATGGCGGCGTCGAAATACATTTTCGAGCCGAGACCGTCGCAGGTCGGGCAGGCGCCATGCGGGCTGTTGAAGGAGAACAGTCGCGGCTCGATTTCCTCGATGGTAAAGCCCGACACCGGACAGGCGAATTTCGCCGAGAAGATCGTGCGTTCGTCCTTATCGGCATTCTCGGCAAAGGCGATGCCATCAGCCAGGTTCAGCGCAGTCTCGATGGAATCCGCCAGCCGCGTCTTGATGTCGGAGCGGACGACCACGCGGTCGACCACCACTTCGATATCGTGTTTCAGCTTCTTGTTCAGCGCGGGTACTTCGGCGATCTCATGTAGCTTGCCGTCGACTTTCACGCGCTGGAAGCCGCGCTTCTGCAGGTCCTGCAATTCTTTTCTGTATTCGCCTTTGCGGCCGCGCACGATCGGCGCGAGGATCAGCAGGCGGGTACCTTCCGGCATGCCCAGCACGCGGTCGACCATCTGGCTGACCGTCTGGCTTTCAATCGGCAGCCCGGTGGCGGGCGAGTAGGGCACGCCGATACGCGCAAACAGCAGGCGCAGGTAATCGTAGATTTCGGTGACGGTGCCGACCGTTGAGCGCGGGTTCTTCGAGGTGGTTTTCTGCTCGATGGAAATCGCCGGACTGAGGCCGTCGATATGATCCACATCGGGCTTCTGCATCAGTTCCAGGAACTGGCGCGCATAGGCCGACAACGATTCGACATAGCGGCGTTGTCCTTCCGCATAGATCGTATCGAAGGCGAGCGATGACTTGCCTGACCCGGACAGGCCGGTCAGGACCGTCAGTTTGTCGCGCGGGATGTCGACATCGACATTCTTCAGATTGTGCTCGCGGGCACCGCGAACCGAGATGTACTTCTGCATAGGATAAACGCCGTATCTGGGGGGCCGATTATTGCTCTTTTCGGGCCGGGCTTTCATTATACGCCCGACTCATGATATAAGATCATCTCGTGAACGGATAGGGGTTAAGATATGGCTGGCAGCGTCAACAAGGTGATCCTGGTCGGTAATCTAGGGCGCGACCCCGAAATCCGCAGCATGCAGTCGGGCGAAGAGATCGCCCAGCTGTCGCTGGCGACCTCGGAAACCTGGAAAGACAAGGCCTCGGGTGAGCGCAAGGAGCGCACCGAATGGCACCGGGTCGTGATTTTCAACGAGAATCTGGTCAAGGTCGCCAAGTCCTATCTGAAGAAGGGCTCCAAGGTTTACATCGAAGGCTCACTCCAGACCCGCAAGTGGACGGATAAGGACGGCGCCGAGAAGTACACCACTGAAGTGGTGTTGCAGCGTTTCCGCGGCGAACTGACCATGCTGGATGGTCGTGAAGGCGGCGGTGGCGGCGGCGGTGGATCATATGGCGGCGGCGGGGACGATTATGGCAGCAGTGGTGGTCCCGGTGGCGGTTCTGGCGGCGGCTACGGCGGCGGCGGTGGCCGCTCCTCGGGCGGTGGTGGCGGTTCAGCTCCGCGCCGCGACGACATGGATGATGAAATCCCGTTCTGAGCCATCGCACAAATAGACAGCAAAAGGGCGCAGCCACCAGGCCGCGCCCTTTTTCATGTCCGGCCTCCAGCGAGGCTCAGCGTTTCAGGAGTGACATGAGCAGCACGCCTGCGCCTGCCGCGACGCCGATGCTGGCCAGAGGATGTTTGCGCGCCAGCGGTTCGATTTCATCACGCAGCTTGTCGATCTCTTCCTGCAGGCCGTGCTTGGGCCAGTAGGTCCAGGCCAGTGCGGCCAGAACGCCCAGGAAGACAATAAAGCCGATGAGCGTGCCACCAGCCGCTGCCGCGGCCCAGTGGGGCGTCAGTGACGTGCCATAGCCAAGAAAGAGGGCCCATCCAAACAGGATGAAACTGGCCGAAAGCGCGGCAAAGGCGATCACGCCCAGTGCGGCGACAACGACCAGCCGCCGCTTCTGCCGCTTGGAGGCAGCCGCCTGCAACCCGCTCAGCAGCAAGCCGGGCAGCAGGGTGGCCAGGGCGCTCATGTCTAGCGGCGCAGCAGAAGGCTGATGACCGCACCGGCAGCAAAGGCGGCCAGCAGGCTTCCAGTCGGATGCTCTTTCACGGTCTCTTCGACCCGATCCAGGGCTTCGCGACCCTGCACCTTGAGGTCGGCCATAAGGGTCTCCACCCGCTTCTGCAGCTCGGTCAGTTCAGCCTCGGCGAGGGCGGTCCCATCCTTCTTGGCGCGCGACAGGATGTCGCTGAGCTGGACGCCGGCATCGCTGACCTGTGCGCGAATCTGGGCGAGTTCAGCCTGGCTGTTGGTACGGGGTGTGGCGGCACGTGCCATGTCTGATTTCCTTTTTCTGGGGTTTAGTGTTTGCTGAATTTTGGCTTGGACGAGCCGTTTTCGGCTGCGGCCAGTTCGTTCATCCAGGCCGCCACCTGGCGCTCGGCCTGGTCGGTGACGATGCCGTAGCGTTCCTGGATTTTACCGACGAGCTGTTCGCGGCGGCCGGCAATGACGTCAACATCGTCGTTGGTCAGTTCGCCCCAGCGTTCGCGGACCTTGCCGGTGAACTGCTTCCAGTTGCCCTCGATCCGGTCCCAGGAGGGCACGGCAGCTTTTGCATTCGCGGTGACGCGATCCATCGGAAACTCCTTCTTGATTCTTCGAGCGGCGGGTTAGCGGACGGCCTGGGTCTTCTCCCATTCATCCACCTGCTTTTCGGCTTCCGTCTTGGCGATGCCGTAGCGTTCCTGGATCTTGCCGACCAGTTCCTGGCGCTTGCCGTTGATCACGGTCACGTCGTCTTCGGTCAGCTTGCCCCAGCGCTGTTTCACCTTACCGGCGAACTGGTTCCAATTGCCTTCGACCTGATCCCAGGTGCCGCTTGCGGCATGGGCAGCCGGAGGCGGCGCCGCGGCGAGCAGGGCAAGGGCGGAAACGGCGGCGATGGCGATCTTGCGCATGGTGCAACTCCTCATGTGCTGGGAAGGTGCCAAATGAACCATGTGCGACTGCGAAAGTTCCGCTCCGCCGGCCAATGTCTGGCCAATGTCACGGATGCAAGTCTCTGATTTGCAAGGGAATCGGGCAGGGCCTGTGCGCGGCCACAAGACCGCCGAGGGCGCTGCCGGGGGCTATTTTTGCTGCTTTTCCAGCAGCTTGGCTTTATTCCAGGCGGCGTCCATGGTAGCCAGATCGCAGTCCGCCAATTGTTTATCTTCTGAATTAAGTATTTTTTCCATCTGACTGAAGCGACGCTCAAATTTCCTGTTCGCTGCGCGGAGCGCCGTTTCAGGGTCAAGCTTCAGGTGGCGTGCCAGATTGGCGACCACGAACAGGAAGTCACCAAATTCCTCTTCAATACGAGCTGAAGTGCCAGATTCGATTTCCACTTCAAGTTCTTTGAGTTCCTCGCGAATCTTGTCGAAGACTGGCTTCTTGTCCGGCCAGTCAAAGCCGACGCGGGCGGCACGATTCTGCAGCTTTACGGCGCGCAGCAGCGCCGGCAGGCCTTGGGTGACGCCGGCCAGCACTGCCGACAGCCCGTGGTCGACATGGGCCTCGGCCTTGGCGGCGCGCTCGGCGGCCTTGATGCTTTCCCAGTTCGTGCTGACGATCTCGGCATGATCGGCGTCCACATCGCCAAAGACGTGCGGATGCCGGCGGATCATCTTGTCAGCAATGCCAGCGGCGACGTCCGGGAAGGCGAAATGGCCGGCTTCCTCAGCCATGCGGGCGTGGAACACGACCTGCAGCAGCAGGTCGCCGAGTTCATCCTTGAGCGCCGGCAGGTCATTGCGCGCAATGGCGTCTTCGACCTCGTAGGCTTCCTCGATGGTGTAAGGCGCGATGGTCGCGAAACTCTGCTCGAGATCCCACGGGCAGCCGCCATTCGGATCGCGCAGCCGCGCCATGATGCGCAGCAGTTCGGCCAAGCTGGTCAGATCATGGGGAGCGGTCATCAGAAGCCTCGGGAATCAGCCGCGATATCCTGCGGGGTGGGCCGGACGGTGCGCAAGTGCGGCGGATTGCCCAAATCAAATTATCGGATAATTTATATTATGGAAAATAAACTATATAGGTTTCCCAGCAAGTTAAGCATTCAGCCCGCCGAAACCATGTGGTTGTCCCATTGCAGCCGTCCGGCCTCCGAGACTGCCCCCATGTGGCCATCCTCGCCCAGCCGGTACATGCGGCCGAGTCCGTTCGACACCAGGAAGCCTGCATCCGGCTGCGCCGCGATCCCACAGACGTCTCGCGCCTCGCCAACCTGGACCAGCGCCAGCCGCTCCATATCCCAGACCAGCACACGGTTGCCGCGTGGACTGCTGACCGCCAGATAGCGGCCGCTGCCGTCCATGGCCGCTGAGCCGCAATATTGCCGCATGGCCGCGCGCTGCTCCTCGGGCATCGGCAGATAGTCCAGCCGGCCAGACCCGCCCGGCGCGTCATGCACGGCCACCAGCGGCACCGGATCGGTCTCCGGACCCTCATACTGCATGGCCACCGCCACCCGGCCGCGCCGGTCGATGGCAATGTGCCGGGTGCTGAGCTGGCGCAGTTCGGCATCCGGGCGAACCTGGCGCACCAGGCTGCCATCCCGGGCATTCAGATAGACTAGCGACGGGTCCATCTCCGGGATGTTGAGCTTGAGCCGCGGCATGTCAGACCGCATCAGGATGCCACCATTGGCAACGACCAGAGTCTGGCCATCCGGCATTAGCCGGACCTCATGCGGGTCCAGGCCATGGGTGCGGATTTCACCGACACGCTTCCAGCCATCGGCGGCATCATAGATACCCAGCACGCCATCGCCGGACGAGCCGATGGCCTCTGTGGCGTACATCAACCTGCCATCGGTCGTGAATGCGCCATGACCGCAGAAATTCCGGTCCTCGGCCGCCGGGATCAGATGCAAGGCCGTGCCGGCCACCGGATCGAAAACCAGCGCGTAGTCGCCTGGTCGCCGCGAGAATGCCACTGCGATACGGCCATCCTCGCGCTTCGCAAAACTGTGGCCGCGGCCCGGCAGCGGCAGCCGGTAGCGGATCTGGCCATCGGCATCGAAGCCGGCCAGACCAAAGGCGCCCTTGTCGCCATAGGCGTTCAGATACAGGCGTGTCTGCGTGGCCCCAAAAGCTGCCGAGCCGAACAGCGGCAGCAGACCCGCCGCGCCCAGACCAGAGAGAACCGCACGACGAGGTATCATCGCTCAGTCTCCATCCAGCGCGTTGAAGCCGACCGGGATATCCAGTGCCGGCGGCAGGCGGTCGCCCAGCAGTTTCTTCAGCGCCAGCAATTCGGCGGCCAATGCTTCGGCCTGCGGGCGCAGCTTGGCATCCTGAACGGCAGTCTCGAGCGGAAGCTTGATTGCATTCGCCGCTGTCACGGACCTGGCGAAGCCGTCACGGATCGCGGTATCGACGGCTTTATCCGGTACGGTCGGTGAGAAACTGTTCAGGTAGAGGTCCTGCGCGGCAGCCAGATTGCGCTGGATGTTACGCAGCGAGCGCTCGCTGCGCCAGGATTCCGACAAACGCGGCCGCGCATCCTTCAATGCTGCGCCCAAGGGTCGCGCCAGCTTGTGATCGGCCGCCATTTCCACAGCCAGATACAGCGCCTTGAACAGTTCCAGCGTGGCTTCCTGCGGCTCGCGATATGGCGCGTCGGGTTTGCTGGCATCCTGCATCACGGCGGCAAAAGCCTTGTCGCCGCCTTCCAGCCATGCCGCCTGCGTCTCTTTCGCCATCTGCGCCAGGTTGACCGCGATGGCTTCAACATAACGGCAGCGGTAGGCCGCGTCCGTACCCGATTTCAGCTTGTTGGCGTCTTCGCCAAAGATCAGGCGTTCCAGCGCAGGCAGGCCCTGCGTGGCAACACTGCCCTTGGCCAGCAGTTCCGGATCGACCGACCCCGACTGGTGCTTAGACAATAGCTCAGCCATCTGCTTGCCGATGGTGTTGCGCGGGTCGGGCCAGAAGGCAAAGCGCTGGCTGCGGAAGAACCAGTCGATGGGCCCGAAGCGCACATGCTGGATATCCTGCCAGGCATCCATCGTCTGACCGAATGCGGCCTGCAGATCGGAAATCGGTTTCGTTGCGGGTGCGGTGCAGTAGGCTTTTGCGGCGTCGTTCAGACTTGCCGTTGCCACTACCAATGCATCGTAGCGCGGCAGGATGTGTTTTTCGATGGCCAGCTTGTTCAGCGCCACATAGGCGCTCGCCTCTACGGCATGACCGGGGTTGGCGGCGAACAGCAGCAGGACGGTCAGGACAGATGCGATGAAGCGCATGGCGAAACTCCCGAAAACTAAAGCGACTGGATGAAGGCAAGCAGGTCGGCACGTTCGGCACGGCTCATGCGCTGCACGCGCGCTCTGGCCGCTTCGGCTTCGCCACCATGCCACAGGATGGCTTCCAGCACGCCACGGGCGCGACCGTCATGCAGCATCAGTTCATGACCGCTGACCGTGCGGGTCAGGCCGATACCCCAGAGTGGCGCCGTGCGCCACTGACGACCGTTGGCTTCGCCTTCCGGACGCTCGTCAGCCAGCCCCTCGCCCATATCGTGCAGCAGCAGGTCGGAATAAGGGAAGATGTGCTGCGCTGATTGCTCCGGTCGCGCCGGATCGCTGCCGGTGACGAAGCTTGGTACATGACAGCCACTGCACCCAGCCGCGGCGAAAAGCGCTTTGCCGCGCAGTACGGCCGGATCATTCGGAGTGCGCTGTGCCGGCACAGCCAGATTACGCGCATAGAAGACGACGAGATCGAACATCTTGCGCGGCACTTCCACCTTCTCACGCGGATCGTCGCCGGTCGGCAGGCTGAGGCAGATTTTCTGCGCCGGGGTGCAGTCACCGTGCGAGGCCGGCATCAGATGGCTGGAGAGGCCGAGATCGTTGGCGAAGGCATCCGCCACCTGGTCTGCCACGGTCGGCATGCCGGCCTTCCAGCCGAAGCGCCCTATCATCGCCCTGCCCTCCGCAGGACTGCGGACATGGTTCGGCTTGCCGGCAATGCCGTCGCCATCCGCATCCTCGGGATCGGCGTTTGCGAGCAGCGCCTCTTCTGGAATCATTTCCAGCAGACCGAGGCCAATCATCGGCGGCGCGACACGCGGCGAGACCATGGTCTGCCGGTGCATCGGGCCGTAGTTGAGTTCGGTGACGCCATAGCGCGGCTTACGCAGTCGCACGATCTCGCCGTCGGCCAGCGTGACCGGATGCTCGGTATAGGCAATCGTCATGCGGCCCTCGGCCAGCAGGCCGTTGACCGAGAAATTCTGCAGTTGCCCGCCATAGGTTGGCTCCGGCGTGACGGCGCGCATATACGTCGCGAGCGCCTGACGGTCGGCATCGGTCTGCGGCGGGATGCTGAGGCGTAGCACCATCGAGGTGGCGGCCTCACTGACCGCCGGCGGCCGACCGCGACCGTCGCGCAGATGACAGGACTGGCAGCCACGCGCATTCAGTAGCGGGCCGAGACCGTCAGACGATTTGGTGGAACTGGGCGAAGGTACCCAGAGTTTGCGGAAGATACCGTCGCCAACCCTGAAATCGAGTTGGCGCTCGAAGGCCATATTGGCTGATGGCTGTGAAAAGGCGGCGGCATCGAAGCGCCGCGTGGTCGCCGCGCCGGCCAGCAGGCCTGACTCTTCGGTATTCGCCTGCGCGGCACCCGCCAGCATGAAGCCAGCGAGCGCCGCGAGTGCGAAAGACTTACTTCTTGCCGACCTTGTCGGGTGCATCGAGGCTGTCCGAGCCTTCGAAGGTCGCCTTCAGCTTCAGCGACGCCACGACGCGCTCCAGCGTCTTGGTCTGGTCGGTCAGCCGGTCGATCGCAGCCTGGATCGCGGCATTGCCTTCCGCGTTGCCGTCCGCCAGCATCTGGTCATAGGCTTCTCTGGTCTCGGCGCGCTGCTTGATCGCGGTCATCGCATCCAGCGTCGCTTTCAGCTTGCCACGCATCTCGGTGTCGAGATCCGCCGCACCGCCGCGCACCAGCTGGCTCAGGCTGGCGCCCTTCACCATGCTGCCGTTCACGCGCTTATACTCACCGCCATAGACATTCAGCATGCCAACGACGTTGTAGTAGTGCGAGTTGTGCGTGTTGTCGGAGAAGCAGTCATGCTCCTCCTCGGGATCGTGCAGCAGCAGGCCGAGCTTCATGCGCTCGCCGGCCAGTTCGCCATAGGACAGGCTGCCGATGCCGGTCACGATCATGCTGATGCCGGCATCCAAGCCTTTGGCGGTTAGCGCCTTGCGCGCTTCGCCGTCCGGGGCCCACTGCCTGGCCATGAAGACCAGATCCTCGACCAGCATCTGAGTGACGATCGTCAGATATTGCGCGCGACGGTCGCAGTTGCCATTGGTGCAGCCCTGCTTGGCATAATCGGCCCAGGGACGGTTGCCGGCGCCCGGGCCGGTGCCGTTCTGGTCCTGCCCCCAGAGCAGGAATTCGATGGCATGATAGCCAGTGGCCACATTGGCCTCGACGCCGCCGACTTCATGCAGGTTGCGCAGCAGGCGCCAGTTGATCTGGCTGGTGTTCATTGTCTTGCCGCCGAAGCTGAGCTTCTTGTTGGCGATGACATTGGCGGCATAAAGCGGATTTTCGTCCGACTCTTCGCCATACTTGCCGGCATCGACATAGTCGATCAGGCCTTCATCCAGCGGCCAGGCATTCACGCGGCCTTCCCATTCATCCACCACCGGATTGCCGAAGCGGAAGACTTCCGACTGCTGATAGGGAACACGCGCGGCGATCCAGGCCTCGCGGGCTGCCTTCATCGTGGTGTCGGACGGTTTGGCGATCAGTGCAGTCACAGCCCGCTGCAGGTTGCGGGCGGTGCTGACGGAATCGTCGTAGATCGCCTGCGCAATATCGGCATAGGTCTTGAGCACGGCCGCCTTGCTGGGTTCGGCAGCTGGCGCCTGCAGGCTTCCAAGTAGACCAAAACCGAGAACTGCAGCAACCAGTATCGAGCGGATCATCGGCTTCCCCTAACCTCTTCGACATATCACTTCAGGAAAAACTGCACCGGCACCACGAGATCCATCCTGGATTTGCCGAGCGCTGGCGGAATCGGCGGCAGTGGCGAGGCCTTGGCAATCATGCGCTCGACGGCGTCGTCCAGCGCATCATGGCCCGAACTGCGTTCGATCCTGTGCGATAGAACGCGGCCGTTCTCATCGATGACGAAGTGCAGATGCGCCACGCCTTCCATGCGGCGCAACTGGGCACGGCGCGGATATTCCTTGTTCTTTTCCAGCCAGGCCAGCAGCTGGGCATAGTAGTTCGCCTCTGCATCCGGATTGACGGCAATGCGTGGCGCGGAATTGACCGGCGCTGGCGGTGCGACAGCAACCTGCTGCTGCGGTGGCTGAGGTGACGGCTGCGGCGGCGCCTCGACCTTCGGCTGCTCCTTGGGCGGCTGCGGCGGAGGCGGCGGGGCTGGCCGGCGCACGACAGGTTTCGGCTTCGGCGGCGGCGCCGGTTCGAGATCCGGTTCGTCGGCCTTTGTTGTGATCGGATCAACTTCAGGTGGCGGCGGAGGTGGGGGCGGCGGCGGTGGCACATGCACCACCTGCGGCTCCGGCGGCGCGGCCGCCAGCAACAGAACCTCTATGCCCTGGAACTTCTCCTCGGCCTGGATCGGCTTCTGGAAGAACGGGAATCCGAACAGCAGGAACGCAATCGCACCGAGATGGGCGACGACCGAGACGATCCAGGATGTGACTTGTGCGCGCATCGCCTTACTTCGCAGGCGGCGGCGTGGCGCCTTCGGCAACCAGTGAAATCTTGCCGAAGCCAGCCTGGCCGACCTTGCTCATCAGATCCATGATGCGGCCGTATTCCAGCGTCTTGTCGCCGCGCACATAGATCACGGTGTTGGCCTCATTCTCGTTCAGCGCCTGCAGCGCGGCGACGAGATCGGTCTCTTCCACCGGGTCCTTGCGGATGTACAGCTTGCCGTCCTTGTCCATGCTGACCACCAGCGGCTCCTTCGGCGGTGTCACCTTGGCGGCGGTGGTCTTGGGCAGCTGCAGCGGCACACCCACCATCATCAGCGGTGCGGCGACCATGAAGATGATCAGCAGCACCAGCATGACGTCGACGAAGGGCGTGACGTTGATATCCGACATCGGCTTGTAGCCGTCGAAGCCGTCGTTGCTGTAATCGTTGCCGCCGCTGCCAATCGGGGAAATCGCCATGACGCGCGCCCCCTTACTGGCCTGCCTCGGCCATCGGACGCACGGACTGCGTCGTCGTGCGCGAGAACTGGCGGGCCGCCTCGTTGATGGCGACGTTGAAACGCTGTGCCAGACGGCCGAGATCGGTGCTGAACTTGTTGTAGAGCACAACGGCGGGAATGGCCGCGACCAGGCCCAGCGCGGTGGCGAAGAGCGCTTCGGCAATGCCCGGCGCCACGACGGCAAGGCTGGTATCGTTCGAACCGGCAATGGCCGTGAAGCTGTTCATGATGCCCCAGACCGTGCCGAACAGGCCGATGAAGGGCGCAGCCGAACCGACAGTGGCGAGGAATGGCAGGCCGGGCTCGACCTGGCGCAGCTGCTGCGCCATCGCCTGACGCATCACCATTTCGAGACGGACGCGGAATTCATAGCGGCTCTCGCCGGCATCGATGCCGTCCTTGCGCTCGCGCGCTGCGGCCGAAAGGATCGCGGCCTGTATGCCCTCGCCCGCTTTCGGGCTGCTGAGCAGTGCATCGGCCTTCACGGCCGCTTCGAAATTG
The DNA here is from genome assembly GCA_018336035.1 of Alphaproteobacteria bacterium. Lineage (GTDB taxonomy): Bacteria > Pseudomonadota > Alphaproteobacteria > Ferrovibrionales > Ferrovibrionaceae > Ferrovibrio. The sequence continues at coordinate 31,794 of JAGXRD010000017.1, forward strand.
CGCGCGGCGCGGCGCAGCGAACCGAACCGCACCAGCTTCTCCACCGTGATCGCCCAGCAGGCGACCGAGGATAAAACCAGGATTGCCATCACGGCCTGCACGATCGGGTCGGCGTTGACGATCAGCGCCATGAAGGAAAGATCATGGTTCATCAGTATGTTACTCCTGATTTGCCGCGCTTTTGTGCG
>JAGXRD010000018.1 GCA_018336035.1 Alphaproteobacteria bacterium
CCGATCCCGGCGGTGAGGACGGCAATCGGCAGGTCGAAGGCGGGTTTGGGTCGCGCAGGCATGTTATTTTATAACATAAGTCATTCACCTGCCGTCAACCCGCCATGCCCTAAACCGGTCACATTCGGCTGCCAAACCCGCCGCATTGGCCGACCGGGCCGGAATTTTTTGTCTAAACCTGAGTTTGTACCGCCATGGCCCGTCCGCCACGCCGCAGCACCGCCCCCAAAAAGTCCACCTCGTCCCGCAACAAGGGGGCGAAAAGCGGCTGGCTGAAACGCCTGTTCCCGGTCTCCCGCTCGGGCAGCCTGCTCGGCCGCATCGGGGCCTTCGCGGCCGTGATGGCGATCTGGAGCGCCGTGGTGCTGGGCGGCCTGTTCGCCTGGTATGCCTATGACCTGCCGGATTTCGACGAGCTGTATATCGTCGAGCGCAAAAGCTCGGTGACGCTGAAGGCCGCCGACGGCATGGTGCTGGCCACCTATGGCGACCTCTATGGCGAATGGCAGCCGCTGAAGTCGCTTCCGCCGCAGCTGCCGCAGGCGCTGATTGCCACCGAAGACCGCCGCTTCTATTCGCATTTCGGCATTGACCCGATGGGCCTGGCGCGCGCGGCCTATGCCAATGCGCGCGCCGGCCGCACCGTGCAGGGCGGCTCGACCTTGACGCAGCAGCTGGCGAAGAACGTCTTCCTCAGCCCGAACCGCACGCTGAAACGTAAAGTCCAGGAACTGATGCTCGCCTTCCGGCTCGAGCACAAGTTCAGCAAGGACCAGATTCTCGAGATGTATCTCAACCGCGTCTATTTCGGCGCGGGCGCCTATGGTGTTGAGGCCGCGGCGCAGCGCTTCTTCGACAAGCCGGCGGCGAAACTGTCGCTGGGTGAAAGCGCCATGCTGGTCGGCCTGCTGAAGGCACCGTCGAAACTGGCGCCGACCGGCAATATCAAATCGGCGCAGAGCCGCGCCGCGCAGGTGCTGCGCAACATGGCCGATGCTGGCTATATCACGCCGGAAACCGCCGAAGCCGCGATTGCCAAGCCGACGCAGCTGGCGCGCTCGCGCCTGCCGCTGCCCAATGCGCGCTACTTCGCCGACTGGGCTGTGGAAGAGGTCTATCAGCTGGTCGGCCGCGACCATAACGACCTCACCGTCTACACCACGCTGGACAGCCGCCTGCAGGGCACCGCCGAACGCGCGGTCGATACCGTGCTGGACCGCGAAGGCGAGAAACAGGATGTCGGCCAGGGCGCCCTGGTGTCGCTGGCACCCGATGGCGCGGTGCGCGCCATGGTGGGCGGCCGCGATTATGTCGACAGCAGCTTCAACCGCGCCACGCAGGCACGCCGCCAGCCCGGCTCCGCCTTCAAGCCGATCGTCTTCCTGACCGCGCTGGAACAGGGCATCCGGCCCGATGATCAGTTCGTTGACGGACCAATCGAGGTGAGCGGCTGGAAGCCGCGTAATTATGACGGCCAGTATCATGGCGGCATGACGCTCCGCGAGGCGGCCGCGCGCTCGATCAACACCATCGCCGTGCAGGTGGATGAAAAGGTCGGCCGCGACAAGGTGATCGAGACCGCGCGGCGCCTGGGGATAACTAGTGATCTCAAACCGCATCCCTCGCTGGCGCTTGGCGCCTTCGAGGTCGGTGTGCTTGAATTGACCGCTGCCTATGCCGCTTTCGTGAATGGCGGCTACGCAGTACAGCCTTACGGGGTGATCGAGATCCGCGATGCACAGAACAATGTGCTGTACCGTCGCCAGAACGGGGGAGCTTACGCGCATATGATCGGCGGCGAAGCGCTGGGCGATCTCAACGACCTGCTGCGCGGCGTGGTCGAAACCGGTACCGGCCGGGCTGCCCGCATCGGTCGCCCTGCCGCCGGCAAGACCGGCACGACCTCGGATTACCGCGATGCCTGGTTCGTCGGCTATACCCCCGACCTGGTCACCTCGGTCTGGGTCGGCAACGACGACAATTCGCCGACCAAGAAAGTCAGCGGCTCCGGCCTGCCCGCGCAGATCTGGAAAGGCTTCATGACCGAGGCGCTGAAGGGCCGCCCGGCCAGCGAGTTGCCGCAGGCGCCGCGCCAGGAGTTCAACCTGCCCTCGCTGTGGGATCGCATCGTCGGTTCTTTCGGTGGCAGTTCGCCGGCGCAGGCGCGCACGCCAACGGCCGTACCGCCGCCGCCGCGCAGCCATATCGAACCGGCCGCGCCGCCACCAAATACCTCGCCGAATGAGCCAGGCCAGCGGCAATCCGCCGAGCCGCCGTTGATGTGGCAGGTCGGTCCGCAGCCGGTACGTCAGTGACGGTGGCTCCGTGATCGCACTTCGACTTGCCTTCGCCGCACTCGCCCTGACATTCTGCATCGCGCAGGCACATGCAGAGGGCGTGGTGAACCAGCAGATCAGCTTCACCTCCCATGACGGCGCGGTGCTGGCCGGCACACTGACCATGCCGGGCGGCATGGTGGAGAAAGTGCCGGCACTGGTGCTGCTGCAGGGCAGCGGGCCGACCGATCGCGACAGCAACCAGCCGCCGGTGCTGCGCACGGATCTGCTGCGCCAGATCGCCGAAGGCCTGGCGCAGAAGGGCATCGCCACCCTGCGCTACGACAAGCGCGGCATGCATGCCAATGCCCCCGGCCTGCCCACCGATCCGAAGGACTATGCCGCCTATTTCGACTGGCAGCGTTTTGTCGATGATGCCTATGCCGCCTATGCCTTCCTGCGCGCACAGCCGAGCGTAGACCTGCACAAAACCGGCATCGCCGGCCATTCCGAGGGCGGCATGATCGCACTCGACCTGGCCGCGCGCCTGCAGGACAGGGAAAAGCCGGCGATGCTGGTGCTGATGGCCACCGCAGGGCGACCGCTCGACGTGATCGTGCGCGAACAGCTCGAACGTCAGCTCAGCGCGGTGAAGCCGGCGCAGAAGCGCGCCTTCCTGGCGGAGAATGACCGCGTGGTGCGCGAAATCCGCGACACCGGCAAGGTGCCGGAGAAGCTGCCGCAGGCGCTGAACGGACTATACCCCTTTTACAGCGGACCGTTCTGGCAGGCGCAGCTGAAGCTTGATCCGGCGGAACTGGCGCGACGCTATCCGGGCCCGGTGCTGCTGGTGCAGGGCGAAGCCGATATCCAGATTTCGGCCGATCGCGATGCCACGGCGCTGGACAATGCCCTGAAACGCCGGGCCGAGGACGACCACACGCTGATCCTGCTGCCACGCACCAGCCATGCGTTGAAGGTGCTGCAAAACGACAAGGATCCAGGTTTCGAGGGCGAGATCGATCCTGCGCTCATCGAACGCATGGCAACCTGGCTGCTGAGCAAAACCGTCAAGCCCTGACGCGACGCACGATCAGCAGGTAGCTCAGCAGCGTTGCCAGGCCCATGACGGCAAGCGCAAGGCTGAGTGGCAGAGCCGTCTCGTTCAGCGCGTGCCCCACGGCGATACCGCCCACCGCCGCCAGTGCCATCTGCGTGAAGCCCATCAGTGCCGCCGCCGAACCGGCCATCTGCGGAAACGGTTGCAGCGCGCCGGCCTGGCCCTGCGGCATGGTGAGGCCAACGCCCATGGCGAAGATCATCATCGGACCGATCAGGCTGATCCAGTGCCACTGGGCCTGCAGCGCCCACATGGCAACCTGAAGCAGCGCCACCGCCATGCCGCCCGCCGCGCAGGCCGACACGCCGATCAGCAGCATGCGGTCGACGCCGAGCCGGCGCGTCAGTCGCACACCGAGAAAGCCGCCGCAGATATAGCCGATCACGATCAGCATGAAGCAGTAGCCGAACACATATTCATCGACGCCGAACACGCTGCGTAGCGTGAATGACGAACCGGAGATGAAGGCAAACAGCCCGCCATAGGCGAAGGCGACGCAGAGTGCATAACCGCGGAAGCCGCGATTGCGCAGCAGGATGCCGAAATTGCGCAACATCGGGCCGGCCCTGGTGGCCAGCGGATTGGGCTGCCGGTTGCTCTCGGGCAGGAAGGTCAGGACGCACATCCCGAGCACCAGGCCGGCCAGCGCCATGGCGAGGAAGTTGGACTGCCAGCCGAACCAGACATGCAGGTAGCCGCCGATAATCGGCGCCACTGCCGGCGTCAGGCCCAGCACCATCGCCATGATGGAGAGCGCATGGGCCGCGGCCGCACCTTCATAGAGATCGCGTGCGATGGCACGGCCGAGCACCACGCCGGCGCAGGCCCCGAGCGCCTGGACGAAGCGCCACAGGATCAGCCATTCGATGCTGCCGGCAAAAGCGCAGCCGATTGAGGCCAGCGTGAACAGCAGGATGCCCGACAGCAGCACCGGACGCCGGCCGAAGCGATCCGACAGCGGACCGTAGATCAGCTGCATCACGGCGAAGCCGGCCATGAAAGCACTGAGTGTGAGCTGCACAGTGGCCATGTCGCTGCCATACAGCGTCACCAGGGCCGGTAGCGACGGCAGATACATGTCGGTGCTGAGCGGACCCAGCGCGGTGGCGCAGCCGAGCAGGATCACCAGCGCGGTGGAGTCGCGCGCCAGCGGCCGCTGAGGATTTTTCATGGTGGCTCAGCCGTGCAGATGCAGGGCCGCGCCGTGGCGGCGCAGCCAGGCGCGGGCCGTCCGCAGGTCCTGCTCGCTGCCCAGCAGGCGCGCGCAAAGCGACCAGAAGGACGCGCTGTGGTCCATATGCTTGAGATGCGCCACTTCATGCGCCACCAGATAGCGCCCGATGGCCGGCGGCGCCAGCAGCAGACGCCAGGAGAAGGACAGGTTGCCGTGTGCAGAGCAACTGCCCCAGCGGCTCTGGGTGTCGCGCACGGTGACGCGCTTGACCTCCACCCCGATGCTGGCCGCCATTTCGCGCGCCATGGCGGCGAATTCCTCGCGCGCCCGGCGCTTGAGCCAGTCGCGCAGCCGGCGCGGCAGATGCTCGCTGCGCCCGGTCACATGGATTTCATCCTGCTCCATCCAGACCCCGCCACGCCCCGACGGACGATGCCGGATGATGTGCGGCGCACCATAGAGCGGGAGAATCGCCCCATCCTGCCAAGGCTGGCTTTCCGGCCTTTCTTCCTGCCGGGCCAGAATCCAGTCGACCTGCTCCGTGACGAATTGCTGACCGGATTTCAGGCTGGCCCGAGTCGGCAGCACCAGGATCACCGCACCGTCCCTCGGCATCACACGCAGCAGCATACGCCGTGCCCGGGAATCACGCTTCACGAGAAAGGGAAAGCTCTGCGCGCCAACTTTCAGGCTGTCGGGACCGATTTCCACAGCCGAGATGGCAGAATAAGGCTTGGTCAATACCCGCCCCTTGTCATATAACCGTAACAAATCTTACGTGCGATCGTCATCGTAGGAACCATAAAAACGTCGGCCACCCCCGACTCAGGGCGGATTTTCTTTAGCACCGGAGACTGAACAATGAAATCGACAGGGAAACTCGCGCGCACCGCGCTCGCGCTGCTGGCTGGCACTGCCGTCGCCATCAGCGCCTCGGGCGCCTGGGCACAGGCAAAGGACAATCGCATCGAGCTGCAGTGGTGGCATGCGATGACCGGCGCGCTGAACGAGCGCGTCAACGAGATTGCCGAGGGTTTCAACAAGGGCCAGGACAAGTACAAGGTCGTTGCCGTCAACAAGGGCAGCTATCCTGAAACCCTGACCGCCGCCATGGCCGCCTTCCGCGCCGGCAAGGGCCCGCATATCGTGCAGGTCTTCGAAGTCGGCACCGGCACGATGATGGCCTCGCGCGCCGCGATCAAGCCGGTGCATGAACTGATGGCCCAGAACGGCTACAAGTTCGACCCGGGCTCCTATATCAGCGCGGTGACGGGCTATTACAGCACTGCCGATGGCAAGATGCTGTCCTATCCGTTCAATTCCTCCACTCCGGTGATGTATTACAACAAGGATGCCTTCGAGAAGGCCGGCCTTGACCCGAACAAGCCGCCGAAGACCTGGCAGGAATTCGACCCGATCCTGAAGAAGCTGAAGGCTTCGGGCAGCACCTGCCCGTTCCAGAGCAACTGGCAGACCTGGGTGCAGCTGGAGAATTTCTCGGCGCTGCATAACGTGCCGTTTGCCAGCAAGTCGAACGGCTTCGATGGCTTTGACACCGAGCTGCAGTTCAACAGCCCGCTGCATGTGCGCCACATCACCCAGCTGCAGACCTGGATGAAGGAAGGCCTGATGGTCTATGGCGGCCGCAAGAACGAGGCGAATGCCAAGTTCGTGTCGGGCGAATGCGCCATCCACATGGAAAGCTCGGCCGGTTACGCCACCTTTGCCCGCGGCGCCAAGTTCAAGTGGGGCATCTCGATGCTGCCGTACTACAGCGACGTGGCCGGCGCGCCGCAGAACTCGATCATCGGCGGCGCTTCGCTGTGGGTTCTGGCCAAGCACAAGACCGAAGAATACAAGGGCGTCGCCCAGTTCTTCGACTACCTGACCTCGACCGAGAATCAGGTCTGGTGGCACAAGGTGACCGGCTACCTGCCGATCACCCCGATGTCGTATGAAGCCACCAAGCAGCAGGGCTTCTACGCCGCCAATCCGGGCACCGACACCTCGGTGCAGCAGATGATGTTGAAGACCCCGACCAACAATTCCAAGGGCCTGCGCCTGGGCAACTTCGTGCAGATCCGCGACGTGATGGACGAGGAGCTGGAAGCCGTCTGGTCGGGCAAGAAGTCGCCCAAGGAAGCTCTCGACACTGCCGTGGAGCGTGGCAATCGCCTGCTCCGCCAGTTCGAGCGCGACGCCAAGCGCTCCTGATAGGTTAATAAGTTCCACTTAACGGAAGCCCGCACCTTGACTTTACAGGGTGCGGGCTTTTCCTTGGCGCCCCATGGAAAAACGAGTCGTCTTTCAAAATCGCTATCTGCCGTATCTGCTGATCGCTCCGCAGATCGCGATCACCATCATCTTCTTCTTCTGGCCGGCCAGCCAGGCGGTCGTGCAATCCGTGCTGCGCGAAGATGCCTTCGGCACCCGCAGCTATTTCGTCGGCCTGGAGAACTTCATCGCCCTCTTCGAGGACGAATATTACCTGAACTCCTTCAAGATCACCGCGCTGTTCAGCACGCTGGTCACCACGATCGGGCTGAGCCTCTCGCTGCTGCTCGCGGTCACCGCCGACCGTCTGGTGCGCGGCACAACCGCCTATAAAACCCTGCTGATCTGGCCCTATGCCGTAGCGCCCGCCGTGGCCGGTGCGCTCTGGGGCTTTGTCTTCCTGCCCGGTCCCGGCATCTTCGCCTGGCTGCTGCTGCAGGCCGGTGTCGACTGGAATTTCCATCTGAATGGCGACCAGGCGATGTTCGTCGTCGTCGTGGCCGCGACCTGGAAGCAGATTTCCTACAACTTCCTGTTCTTCCTGGCCGGCCTGCAGTCGATCCCGAAATCGCTGATCGAAGCCGCCGCCATCGATGGCGCCGGCCCGATCCGCCGCTTCTGGACCGTGGTCTTCCCGCTGCTGTCGCCGACGCTGTTCTTCCTCGTCGTCGTCAACGTGGTCTATGCCTTCTTCGAGACCTTCGGCGTGATCCATTCGCTGACGCGCGGCGGCCCGGCCAAGTCGACCGAAATCCTGGTCTACAAGGTCTGGTATGACGGCTTCGAGGCACAGGACCTTGGCGGTTCGGCCGCCCAGTCGGTGATCCTGATGGTCATCGTGATCGCCCTCACCGTCGTGCAGTTCCGCTACATCGAGCGCAAGGTTCACTACTGATGATCGAGCGCCGCCCAGTCGCCAATGCCTTTGGCCACCTGATGCTGGTGGCGATGATCGTCATCGTCGCCTTCCCGATCTATCTGGCCGTCATTGCCGCATCCCACACCATCCAGGACGTCTCGCAGACGCCGATGCCGCTGCTGCCGGGTGCAGAGCTGCTGGAGAATACGGCGCGTGCCCTGTTCGACGGCCCGCAGCTGGTCGGCGTCAGCGGTTCCACGCCGGCCATCGTGCTAATGATGAACAGCCTGATCATGGCGATCTCGATCGCCGTGGGCAAAATCATCATCTCGCTGCTGTCGGCCTTCGCCATCGTCTACTTCCGCTTCCCGCTGAAGAATTTCTTCTTCTGGATGATCTTCATCACCCTGATGCTGCCGGTCGAGGTACGCATCATCCCGACCTACAAGATCGTGGCCGATCTGGGCCTGCTGGATACCTATACCGGCCTGGTGCTGCCGCTGATCGCGTCTGCCACCGCCACCTTCCTGTTCCGCCAGTTCTTCATGACGGTGCCGGACGAGTTGGTGGAAGCCGCGCGCATCGATGGCGCCGGCCCGATGCGCTTCTTCTTCGACATTCTGGTGCCGCTGACGCGCACCAGCATCGCCGCCATGTTCGTGATCCAGTTCATCTATGGCTGGAACCAGTATCTCTGGCCGCTGCTGATCGCGTCCGACTACAAGTATCAAACCATCGTGCTGGCCATCGGCCGCCTGATCCGTGCGCCGGACGCCTTCTATGAATGGCCGGTGATCATGGGCATGGCCGTGCTGGCCCTGCTGCCGCCGGTTCTGGTGGTGGTGCTGATGCAGCGCTGGTTCGTCAAAGGTCTCGTTGAAACGGAAAAGTGAGCGCCCCTCATGGCGAAAGTTACGCTGAAAGGCGTCAAGAAAAACTACGGCCCGGTTAAGGCCATCCACGGTGTCGACATGGAGATCGCCGATGGCGAATTCATCGTCATCGTCGGTCCGTCAGGTTGCGGCAAGTCCACGCTGCTGCGCATGGTCGCCGGCCTGGAAGCCATTACCGAAGGCCAGATCGTGATCGGCGACCGCGTGGTCAACGACATCGAGCCGGCCGACCGCGATATCGCCATGGTGTTCCAGAATTACGCGCTCTATCCGCATATGAGCGTGTATCAGAACATGTCCTACGGCCTGCGCATCCGCGGCATGGACAAAGCCGATATCGAGAAGCGCGTGCAGCGCGCTGCTGAAATCCTGCAGCTGCAGCCCTATCTGCAGCGCAAGCCGCGCGAGCTTTCGGGCGGCCAGCGCCAGCGCGTCGCCATGGGCCGCGCCATCGTGCGCGAACCCAGCGTCTTCCTGTTCGACGAACCGCTGTCGAATCTGGATGCCAAGCTGCGCGTGCAGATGCGGCTTGAGATCAAGCGCCTGCACCAGCAGCTCGGCGTCACCTCGATTTACGTGACGCATGATCAGGTCGAGGCGATGACGCTCGCCGACCGGCTGGTGGTGATGAACCAGGGCCGCGCCGACCAGATCGGTACCCCGGGCGATGTCTATAACCACCCGGCCACCACTTATGTCGGTGGCTTCATCGGTTCGCCGGCGATGAATTTCGTCAAATGCCGCATCGACGCCGGCAAGGCCGTGCTGGATGACGGCGTCACGCTCGCCCTGCCCGGCGGCTGGACCGCGCCGGCCGGCAGCTACACGCTGGGCATCCGCCCCGAGACGCTGCGCATCGCCCGTCCGGAGGAGACGCCGGACCTCCATCTCGATGTCGACGTGGCCGAAGAACTCGGCGCCGATACCCTGCTGCATGGCAAGATCGGCGGCCAGGACGTCGTCGCGCGCGTGCCGAGCAATGCCGGCTTCCATGACAAGTCCCGCCCGGGCCTGATGGTGGATATCAGCCGCGCCCATCTGTTCGACAACGAGAGCGGCCTGCGCGTCGCCGTGTAACCTGCAGGTCGCCCCCGCACCGTTCTTGGGCCGGGGCGACAGCAGGACTTCAGTTCAGCTGGATACTTCCTAGATACGAGCCTGACACATTCAGATTCGGCCGGGCCTCTTCGGCCGTTCGGCTCAGTGCCGAACAGCTATAGGTCGCGCGCACCGGGGCCGAGAGCGAGCAGGAATACAGATCGGTATTATTATAGAAAAGCTGCGGATCGCCGCAGTGTTTCCGCACCAGCGCCAGCACCTGTTCGGGCTTGTGGCTGAGCCGGTTGTAGCAGAGCGAGAAATAGGGCCGGCCGGTATTGGGGTTGGTTGCCGCCGGCAGCAGGCCGGTCTCGAAGTTTCCGGAATCCCCCGGCTGCACGCGCCCCAGCATGTAGGGCTCGCCGGACACCGCGCCGCAGCCGGTGCAAGCGAGCAGCAGGGCGACCGCAAGGCCGCGTCGCCAGGATATGGGGTGCCACGTCATGGCGTCACTTTGCCGCGCCGGTCGGTTCACGGCAAGTCCCGGTCTGCGACTAGCCACTGTCCCCTGACAAATCCGCCTCATTTCAGGCATAATCCGGCGCAATCGTCTGCCCCTAGCAACATAACCAGGTGATTTGATGTCGTGGCGCGGCAAGCCGGTAATCGTGACCGGCGGTATGGGATTTATTGGCTCCAATCTGGTGCGCCGCCTGCTTGAGGCCGGCGCGCAGGTGACGGTGATCGACCGCATGCTGGCGCAGTATGGCGCCAATCCCTTCAATCTCTCCGGCCTGGCCCTGACCGAGCTGATCGAAGCCGATATCGGCGCCGAGGCCGCAATCTTCGAGGCGATCGGCAAGGCGAAGGTGATCTTCAACTTTGCCGGCCAGACCTCGCATATGGATTCCATGAAGCAGCCGCTGGAAGACCTGCGACTGAACCAGGAAGCCAACCTGCGCTTTCTGGAACTGGTGCGTCGCGTCAATCCGCAGGCCCGCCTGATCTTCAGTTCGACCCGGCAGTTCTATGGCCCACCGAAATACCTGCCGGTGGACGAGAAGCATCCGATTGCGCCGCCCGATATCAACGGCATCCATAAATATGCCGCTGAGTCCTATCACATGCTCTATGCCCGCGTGCATGGCATGCGCACCACGGCCTTGCGCCTGACCAATGTGTTCGGCCCGCGCATGCGCATCCGCGATGCCAAGCAGACCTTCCTTGGCATCTGGATTCGGCATGTGATCGAGAATACCCGCTTCGAAGTCTGGGGCGGCGAGCAGAAGCGCGACTTCACCTATGTCGACGACCTGTGCGATGCCGCGATGATCGCGGCAGAGACCGAAGCCACGATCGGGCAGATCTACAATGTCGGCGGCTGCCCGCCGATGTCGCTGCTGGAGCTGGCCGAACTGGTGATCAAGGTTGGCGGCAGCGGTGGATTTGAGCGCAAGGAATTTCCCGCCGAGCGCAAGAAGATCGATATCGGTGATTACGTCGCCGACGATACCGCCTTCCGGGCCGCGACCGGCTGGGCACCGCAGACCGCGCTGGTCGACGGCCTGAAGCAGACCATCGAGTTCTACCGCGGCCATGCCGCACATTACCTGTGAGAGCCCTTCAGATGATTCCGCAGACCAATCCGAAAGCTGCCTATCTCGCCCAGCGCGAGGCCATTGATGCCGCGATCAAACGCGTGCTGGAAAACGGCTGGTATATCCAGGGCGAGGAAGTTGCCGCGTTTGAGCGCGAATTTGCTGCCTATACCGGCTCCAAACATGCCGTGGCCTGCGCCAGCGGCACCGATGCACTGATCCTGGCATTGCGTGGCCTTGGCATCGGGCCGGGCGATGCGGTGATCACCGTGTCGCATACCGCCGTTGCCACCGTCGCCGCCATCGAACTGGCCGGTGCCACGCCGGTGCTGGTGGATACCGACGCGCACTGGACGATGTCGCCGCAGGCGCTGGAGGCCACGTTGAACTCATGGCCCGCCGGCACACCGAAGCCGAAGGCGGTGATCCCGGTGCATCTCTACGGCCAGCCCGCGGCCATCGACGAGATCGCGGCGATTGCCGAAAAGCACAACCTGATCCTGATCGAGGATAATGCGCAGGCGCATGGCGCGACGCTGAATGGCAGAATGGTCGGCCGCTGGGGCCAGGCGGCAGCCTACAGCCTCTATCCGACCAAGAATCTCGGCGCCATTGGAGATGGCGGCATCGTCACCACCGACGATGACACGGTTGCCGAGGCACTCCGCGCTTTGCGCGAATATGGCTGGCGCGAACGCTATATCAGCGCCATTGCCGGCATGAACAGCCGCCTCGACCCGCTGCAGGCGGCCATTCTCCGGGTCAAGCTCGGCGCCCTGCCCGCCGACACCGTGCGCCGCCAGGCGATTGCCGCGCGCTACAGCGCCGGCCTGGCCGGGTTAGACGGCCTCGTACTGCCCAAGGTCCGCGCCGGTGCTGCGCCGGTCTATCACCTCTATGTCGTCGATGCCGGCGCGCGCCGCGACGAGTTGCAGGCCAAGCTGAAGGAAAAGGGCGTCGGCACGCTGATCCATTACCCGGTGCCGGTGCATCTGCAGCCGGCCTATCAGGGCAAGATCGCGCTGGGTTCAGGTGGGTTGCCGAATACCGAACGTGCCGCGAAAAGCGTGCTCAGCCTGCCGCTGTTCCCGCAGCTGCCGGATAGCGATGTCGATGCGGTGATTGCCGCCGTGAAGGCGGTCTGGTGATTACGCCGTCCGCGTGATCAGGAAGACGCCGGCGCAGACCAGCGCGATGCCGGCCAGCTTGGATGCGGTGATCGGTTCGCCATAGAGCCAGAAGCCGAGCAGCGCCACCAGCACATAGGACAGCGAGACGCTCGGGAAGGCGATCGAGACCGGGATCTTGCGTAGCGCGTACATGTAGCACAGCGCCGCAGCGAAATAGAGCGCGAGGCCAATGATGGAGGCCGGCGCAAGGAACTGCTGCAGCAGGGTTTCGCCGCTGGCGCCGGATTTCAGCAGTACCTGGCCGCCGACGCCGAGCAGCACACCGGCGGCCAGTGCGACATAGAACCAGGTCATGACTGCTTCTCCGGCAGTGCTTTCTCGTTGCGCTGCACATCGCGCACGATGAATTGCGGCTTCCTGTTCACGGTGAGGAACAGCCGGCCGAGATATTCGCCGACCAGGCCGAGCATGATCAGCTGCACACCGGCCAGCAGCAGGATCGCCGCCATCACCGAGGCATAGCCCTGCGGCGTGCGGCCGCTCAGGGCTTCGATCAGGATGACCAGGAAGACCAGCAGCCCGAGACCGGCCATGACAAAGCCGGTCAGCGTGCCAATGCGCAGTGGCATGACCGAGAAATTGAGGAACATCGACATGAACAGCCGCACCAGGCGGCGGATCGTGTAGTTGCTGCGCCCTTCAGCGCGCGCCAGATGCTGCACCTGCAGGCGGCCGATATTCTGCGTCACCTGCATGATCAGGCCGTCCACATAGGGGAACGGCCCGGTATGCTCCAGGATGTTGCGCGCCACAAAGGCACTCATGCAGCGGAAGCTGGACAGATACAGGCCCTTGGGCTTGTCGAGCAGATTGTCGGCGCACCAGTTGGTGAAACGGCTGCCGAGATTGCGCCAGGCGGCATGCTGTTTGTCGGCATAATAGGTGTAAACGACGTCGTAGGCGTTATCCTTCGCATAGCGCCACAGCCGCACGACTTCCTCGGGCGGATTCTGCAGGTCGTCATCCATGTTGATGATGTATTCGCCGCGGGCATGGCTCAGGCCGGCCATCACGGCGTTATGTTCGCCGAAATTGCGCGCCAGATTGACCACGGTGAGCGCGACCGCATTCTGCCGGCAGAGATCGCGGCAGACATCGAGCGAGTTGTCGGGACTGCAGTCGTTGACCAGCACGATTTCGTGGCCGCCCGGCACTTCGAGTTTCGCCAGTGCCTCGACCAGCGTGGGCACGCTGGTGGCGCCGTTATAGACCGGCACGACGATCGAAAGCGCGAATGCGGGGGCTGTCCCTGCCGTGCTGATCATATCGCCCTGCATGATACTGCTATCCTGTCTCATGGTTTCTTCGCCTCGATCCAGACCGAACCGCCGAAGGGCAGGTGCAGGCCGAGATCGGCCAGCCGCTGCTCCAGCACTGTGACCGCATAAAACAGGCGATCCTGCCAGGCCGGGAAGGGCTTCACGTCGCTGCCCCCGCCTTCGCTCTTTTCTTTGCCTGCCGTCAGGCGATGCAGCAGCATTAACGGAAACAGCAGGCTGTTCCAATAGCCGCCCGAGATGCAGGTAAAGCCGGCCGCAGCCAGCCGGTCGCGCGCCAGCCCCAGCGTATAGCGCCGCTTGTTGTGGACATGCGCATCATGCGCCGAGGCCATCCACTGATAGGCTGGCAGGTTCAGCAGCAGGGTGCCGCCCGGCGTCAGGCAGCGCAGAAACTCGGCCAGTGCGGCCGGCTCGTCCACCGCGGCATGGCACAGCACGTCGGCGCTGACGATGACGTCGAACGCCCCGCCCCCGTAGGGCATGGCATTGACGCTGCCGACCTGCAGCTTGCCCGGGTCACGGCCGGGCAGCTTACTTCGGGCCAGCGCTGCCGCCTCGGCATCGTATTCCAGCCCCTGCAGGTCGAGATCAGGCCGTTGGGCCGTCAGACGGGCCAGCAACCCGCCGGTGCCACAACCGGCATCCAGCAGCCGGGCGCCGGGCGGCAGGCCCAGGCGGGCGATGCGGCGCAGCAGGCGGGCATGCAGGGCGCGATACCACCACATGGTCGCCTCCAGCATCGCCATCCGGTGGTATTCAACCCGTTCCATTCGCCAGTGACCGGTTTTCCATTTGATTTCTACGTAAGTGAATGATTTACCAAGGCGACCTAGGTTAAGCCAGTCCCAATGTCAGAGCCCGTCCCCAATACCAGCTTTACCCCCCAGGACGCCGTGGTGCGCCGTGGCCGGGACTGGCCGCGCCTGCTGCACGGCCTGGTGCTGGTCGTCTGCGCGCTCTGGCTGATCGGTTATTTCTTCCCGCCGATCAACCACGACACCGCCGTCCTGCTCTACATCTCGAAAAGCTGGCTGAACGGCGGCAAGCTCTTCATCGACGCCATCGACATCAACACGCCGCTGGTCTTCGTCGTCCACCTGCTGCCCGAGGCGATTGCCAAGCTGACCGGCATGCAGGGCACCACGGCGCTGGTCGGCCTGCTCGGCATCGGCATCGCCGCCTCCTTCATCACCTGCCGCAAGGTGCTGGCCGCCAGTCTGGATCCGGCGCATGCCACCACAGATGCGCTGCTGCCGCTGCTGCTGCTGTTCCTACTGATCGTCTATCCCAACAACATGTTCGCGCAGCGCGAACATATGATGCTGGTTCTGGCCATGCCGTATCTGCTGGTGGCCAGCGGGCGCGCCGACGGTGAACCACTGTCGAACCGGCTGAAGATCGCCACTGGCCTGATGGCCGGTATCGGCTTTGCCATGAAGCCGTATTTCCTGGCGATACCGCTCTTCGTCGAACTCTACATTGTCAGCCAGATTTCGCTGCGGCGCAGCCTGACCGATCCGGCGCCCTGGGCCGTGCTGGCGGTCTGCGTAGCGCATGCGCTGTTCGCCATCATCGTCACGCCGGAATATTTCACCGTCGCCCTGCCGCTGGCCCGCGCCTTCTACAGCGAAGTCAGCCAGTGGAGCATGCTGGACCTGGCGCTGAGCGCCAATCTGGGTCCGCCCACCTTCATCCTGCCACTGCTGGGCATTGCCGCCTTCCTGGCGGTGCGCTCGCATATGGCGCGCATCATTTTCCTGGCTGGCATCGGCGGGCTGATCTCGGGCTATGCGCAGGGCAAGGGCTGGCCCTATCACGCCCTGCCGGCCCAGGCACTGACCCTGCTGCTGGCCGGCGTGATCATCGCCTATGTGATGGATCATGTGGTCTGGCCCAAGCGCAGCGACAACCGGCCAGCCAAGCTGTTTGCTGCTGCCCTGATGCTGCTGATCTTCTACCAGGAAGGCCTGCACAGCCGGCCCTTTTTCAAGCAGCTGGAATATCGCGGCTCGGATCTGCAGCGCCTGATGCATGTGGTGAAGGCCGAGCGCCGCAACGACCGCGTGCTGGTGCTGTCGCCCGGCATCTATCCGCATTTCCCCATGCTGAATTACCTCGACATGAAGATGACCATGCGGTTCGAGAGCATGTGGTTGCTGCAGGGCGCCTATTCCGACTGCCAGGAACTGGCGCCGCTATACAACCCGCCGGAGTCGATGAGCCGGGCCGAGGAATTCGTCTTCCGCAGCGTGGCCGAGGATTTCTACAAGAAGAAGCCGTCCCTGCTGATCGTCGACAATGTGGCCGGCATTCCGCGCTGTCAGGGCGAGGCGTTCAATTATCTGGACTATTTCTCGCGCAATCCGCTGTTCGCCAAGCGGTTCGAGGATTACGACCGCGCGCTGGATCTCGACCGCTACACGATCTACCGCCGGCGCGACGGGCTGAAATAAAAAGGGGCCATATGGCCCCTTTTTTCATGGCTCGGATGTCTGACGACGATCAGACGTGGAAGCTTTCGCCGCAGCCGCAGCGGCCCTTCTCGTTGGGATTGCGGAAGACGAAGCCGGATTGCAGCTTGTCTTCTTCCCAGTCGATCTCGGTGCCGAAGATATACATCTGCGCCTTCGGCTCGATCAGAACCGTGACGCCCTTATCCTCGACCACCTCGTCGAACTTTTCCTTCTCGGTGGCATACTGGATGTCATACGAGAAGCCCGAGCAGCCCTTGGTCTTGATCGCGATGCGCAGGCCGATCACCGGCTTGTCCGACTGCGCGATCAGCGTGCGCACACGCTCTGCCGCCGCGTCGGTCAGCGTCACCGGCTTGAAAACCGGCCGGGCCTTGGCTGTCGTGGTTTCGGTCGTCGTCATCACATCACACCCAGTTCAAGCCGGGCCGCCTCGGACATATGCTCCGGGCCCCACGGCGGATCCCAAACGACATCGATGGTCACCTCGCCGACGCCGGGAATGGAGCGGGTCTTCTGCTCCACCTCGGCAGGCATCGACTGGGCGGCCGGACAGTTCGGCGAGGTCAGGGTCATGTCGATCTGGACATCCCGCGCCTCGTTCACCTCGACCTTGTATATAAGGCCCAATTCGTAAATGTTAACCGGTATTTCGGGGTCGAAGACGGTCTTGATCGTCTCGATCACCTGATCGCGCAGCTCATCATGGCCGGCCGCGCCGCCTGCCGGGGCATTCTGTTGCATTTCCTCAGACGCCGACATCAGCCAAAAATCTCCCTGACCCGCTTCAAGCCGGCGCACAGCGCATCGATCTCGGCCCGCGTATTGTACATCCCGAAACTGGCCCGCACGGTGGCCTGCACCCCCATCCGCTCCATCAGGGGATGGGCGCAATGCTGGCCGACCCGGACCGCAATACCCTCGCGATCCAGGATAGTGCCGATATCGTGCGGGTGAATGCCCTCCAGCACAAAAGACATCACACCGGCCTTGTGCTTGGCCGTGCCGATCAGGCGGAGCGAATTGATCGCCGACAGCTTCTCGGTCGCGTAAGCCGTCAGGTCGGCTTCATGGGCGGCAATCGCCTCCAGGCCGACGGAATTCACATAATCAATCGCGGCACCCAGGCCGACCGCTTCGACAAAAGCCGGCGTGCCAGCCTCAAAACGGTGCGGGATGTCGTTGTATTCGGTTTTCTCGAAACTGACCGACAGGATCATGTCGCCGCCGCCCTGCCAGGGCGGCATGCTTTCCAGGATTTCGGCCTTGGCATAGAGCACGCCGATGCCGGTCGGGCCATACAGCTTATGCCCGGTGAAGACATAGAAATCGGCATCCAGCGCCTTCACGTCGACCTGCATATGCTGCACGGCCTGGCTGCCGTCGATCAGCACCTTGGCGCCCTTTTCATGGGCCACGCGGATCATTTCGGCCACCGGCAGGATGGTACCCAGCGTGTTGGACACATGCGCCACGGCGACCAGCTTGGTCTGCGGCCCGATCAGTTTGACGAATTCGTCCCAGACCAGTTCGCCGCTGTCGCTGATCGGCGCGACCTTCAGCTTCACGCCATAGCGTTCGCCCAGGATCTGCCAGGGTACGATATTAGCATGATGCTCCAGATGCGTGATCAGCACCTCATCGCCAGCCTTGAGATTCTTCCAGCCCCAGCTATGGGCGACCAGATTGACGGCTTCGGTGGCGTTGCGGGTGAAGACGATCTCACGGGTGTCCTGCACGCCGATGAAATGCGCCACCTTCTCGCGGGCTTTCTCGTATTCATCGGTCGCGAGCTGGCTCAGCTGGTAGATGCCGCGATGCACGTTGGCATAGGTTTTCTCGTACATCCGCGTCATGGCTTCGATCACCTGGCGCGGCTTCTGGGCACTGGCGCCGCTGTCCAGGAAGACCAGCGGCTTGCCATGCACCTTCTCAGACAGGATCGGGAAATCGGCGCGCACGCGCTCGACATCGAAAGCCGGGGCAGACTGTTTCGGGAGCGCGCTCACTTCAGGCCTCCCTTCTCGCTATTGGCGGCCAGCCAGCCTTCCACAAAGGCTTCGACATGGTCGCGCAACGCACCTTCCGGCACGGCATTCACGACTTCATAGGCAAAACCGCTGAGCAGCAGGCGGCGTGCCTCTGCAACAGGGATACCTCTTGCTTGCATATAGAACAGCTGCTGGGCATCGACGTCGCCGATCGAGGCGCCATGGCTGCATTTCACATCGTCGGCGAGGATTTCCAGCTCGGGCTTGGTGTCGATCTGGGCGCGGTCGGCCAACAGGAGCGTGCGGCTCAGCTGCTGCGCATCGGTCTTCTGCGCCTGCGGCGCGACGCGGATACCGCCCTGAAACACCGCATGGCCATGATCATCGACCACATGCTTGAACAGCTGGTTGCTGCGGCAGTCGGGCACGGCATGATGCAGGAACAGCGTGTGATCCAGATGCGCCGAACCATGCGCCAGCACCAGGCCCTGAACGTCCACCTCGGCATCGCTGCCGGCGAAGTCGACATGCAGTTCGTGGCGGGCCAGCGCCGCGCCACCCTGCACCGACACATGGGCATAGCGCGCACCGGCGCCGACCGACACGCGGCCGAGCGCCGCGTGGTAGGCAGCATCACTCTCGGCCTGCAGGCGGATATGGGCCAACCTGGCGCCTGCGCCAACGGCGACATGGGCGTAGACATTGGTCCAGCCGGCCAGCTTTTCGCTGGCACCGCCATCGCGGTAGCTTTCCAGCACGGTGGCTTCGGCCTTGGCGCCGAGACGGATCAGATGGCGCAGATTGACCAGCGCCGGCACACCGAAGCTGATGATCTCGACCGGCTTGTCGAGCACCACGCCGTCCTCCAGCAGCAGCACGACGCCATCGCTGGCCAGCGCGGCATTCAGCTCGCTGAGCGAAATCTCGCGCTTGTCGCCGGCAGCGGCCAGCACATCGGCCAGATTGCCAGCGGCCTGACTGAGCGGCAGCAGGGTGGCGCCCTTCGGCAGACTGCCGATCTTCGAAGCAGCAGCATCGAAGCGGCCGTTGACGAAGACCAGCCGGTGGCTGTCGGCATTCAGCGCGGCGGCCTGCAGACGCGCCGGATCGACGCTGCCGTCATTGGCAGGCAGGGTCCACTGCTGGCGCTCGAGCGCGTTCAGGCCGGTGAATTTCCAGCTTTCCAGCTTGTGATTCGGCAGGCCGAGACGCTGAAACGCCGCGATGGCGGCCTTGCGGCGCGCCACCACGTCGGCATCTTTCGCGCCGGGCAAACTGCCGGCAGCGGCTTCATAGGCGCCGGCGAGATGTTCGGTGAAGGGCAAAGCGGACATGATCAGTGTGCCTTACGCAGCATCCGCGATGATATCGGCATAGCCCTTGGCCTCGAGTTCGAGCGCCAGATCCTTGCCACCGGTCTTGATGATGCGGCCCTTGGACAGCACATGCACCACATCGGGCACGATATAATCGAGCAGGCGCTGGTAATGCGTGATCACCATGGCGGAACGCTCGGGCGACCGCAGCGCATTCACGCCCTCGGCCACGATCTTCAGTGCGTCGATGTCGAGGCCGGAATCGGTCTCGTCGAGGATCGCCAGCTTCGGCTCCAGCATCGCCATCTGGAACACTTCGTTGCGCTTCTTCTCGCCGCCCGAGAAGCCCTGGTTGACGGCGCGCTGCAGGAACTTCTCGTCCATCTGCAGCTGCTTCATCTTGGCCTTGGCGGTTTTGAGGAAGGTCATGGCGTCCATATCGGCCAGGCCCCTGTGCTTGCGCACGGCATTGACCGCCGAGCGCAAGAAGGTGGCATTGGCAACGCCGGGGATTTCCACCGGATACTGGAAGGCCAGGAAGACGCCTTCGCGGGCGCGCTCTTCCGGCTCCAGGTTGAGCAGGCTCTGGCCGTTGAACAGGATATCACCTTCAGTGACTTCATAGCCGTCGCGGCCGGCCAGGACGTAAGACAGCGTCGACTTGCCGGAGCCGTTCGGGCCCATGATGGCATGGACTTCGCCGGGTTTGATGGTCAGGTCGATGCCGCGGAGAATTTCCTTACCATCGACAGTGGCGTGCAGGTTCTTGATCTCAAGCATGGGGCAATCCTTAAAAACTTAACCGACCGAGCCTTCGAGGCTGACACCGAGCAGCTTCTGGGCTTCGACGGCGAACTCCATCGGCAGCTTCTGCAGCACTTCCTTGCAGAAGCCATTCACGATGGTGGAGACGGCATCTTCCTCGGACAGGCCGCGCTGGCGGCAGTAGAACAGCTGGTCGTCGGAAATCCGCGAGGTGGTGGCTTCATGCTCCACCTTGGCGGAGCGGTTCTTCACCTCGATATAGGGCACGGTATGGCCGCCACAGCGGTCGCCAATGAGCAGGCTGTCGCACTGCGAATAATTGCGCGCGCCCGCTGCGCCCGGCATCACCCGCACCAGGCCGCGGTAGGTATTCTGCGCACGGCCGGCCGAAATGCCCTTGGAGATGATCGTGGACTTCGAATTCTTGCCCATATGGATCATCTTGGTGCCGGTATCGGCCTGCTGGGCATTATTCGCCACCGCGACCGAGTAGAACTCACCCACGCTGTCGTCGCCCTGTAGGATCACGGATGGATATTTCCAGGTGATCGCCGAGCCGGTTTCCACCTGGGTCCAGCTGATCTTCGAGCGCGCGCCACGGCAGGCGCCGCGCTTGGTGACGAAATTGTAGATGCCGCCCTTGCCGTTCTTGTCGCCCGGATACCAGTTCTGCACGGTCGCATAGCGGATTTCAGCATCTTCCATCGCCACCAGCTCAACGACCGCAGCATGCAGCTGGTTGTCGTCGCGCATCGGCGCGGTACAGCCTTCCAGATACGAGACGTAGGCGCCCTTGTCGCAGATCAGCAGCGTGCGCTCGAACTGGCCGGTCTTGGCCTCGTTGATGCGGAAATAAGTGCTGAGTTCCATCGGGCAGCGCACGCCCGGCGGAATGTAAACGAAAGAGCCATCGGAGAAGACGGCAGAGTTCAGCGTGGCATAGAAGTTATCCGTCACCGGCACGACCGAGCCGAGATACTTCTGCACCAGTTCGGGATGCTCGCGTACCGCTTCCGACATCGAGCAGAAGATGATGCCCATGTCCTTCAGCTTGCCCTTGAAGGTGGTGGCGACCGAGACGCTGTCGAACACGGCATCGACGGCGACACCGGCGAGAATCTCGCGTTCCTTCAGCGGAATGCCGAGCTTCTCGTAGGTCGCCAGCAGTTCAGGATCGACCTCGTCGAGGCTCTTCAGCGTCTTCTTCTTCGGCGCGGAATAGTAATGGATGTCCTGGAAATCGATTTCCGGGTAGCTGACCTTGGCCCAGCCCGGCTCGCCCTTTTCCTTGGCCATGCGCAGCCAGGACTTATAGGCGCGCAGGCGCCAGTCCAGCATCCACTGCGGCTCGCCCTTCTTGGCCGAGATAAAGCGAACAGTGTCCTCACTCAGGCCCTTGGGCAGCAGCTCGGATTCAATGTCGGTGACAAAGCCGTATTTGTATTCGCCGGCCAGGCCTTCGACGGTTTCGATGGTTTGTGCATTGGCAGCCATGGGGCTTGGCTCCGTACTGGATTTAAGCGTTGGGCGGCGGCGCTGCCGCACGCGGCGGCAGCGGGCCGAAGAAGTCGTAGGCAGGGCGCGCCAGCTCAGCCAGCGTCACGCCTTCCAGCGCGCTGCGGATGGCGGTGTTGATGCGGTTGATACCCCGGCGTGACACGCAGAGAGACTCGCGGTCGCAGGCACTGGGCTCATGGCTGCCGGTCGAGCACTGGGTCAGCGCGATCGGTCCGTCCAGCGCCGTGATGATGGCAGCCACGGTGATCTCTTCCGGGGCGGTCGCCAGGCGATAGCCGCCGCGGGCGCCGCGCAACGAGGCCAGCAGCCCGGCCTTGGCCAGCTTGGCCATGATCTTGGCCACGGTCGGCCCCGGCAGGCCGGTGGCCCCTGCCGCATCGGCGGCGTTATGCACCCCGACCGGATCGGCGGCGACATGGGCCATGACCATGACGCCGTAATCGGCCAGGCGGCTCAGGCGCAACATGTTGCAAATCCTTCGCAATTGCAATTCAGACCGATATAGTCCGATTTGTTCGGCGGCAAATAAGACCAAATCGGTATGGTTTGCAAGATGATTTCCCGACCCGGGAAGTCAAGGGCGGTTAAACCGGTCTTAAGGGGTTCTGCGGCAATGGTTAATATTGGCATTTCAACCGGGGACCAGGCGTGAATCGGAAGCAGCGGCGGGCACAGGAAAAAACAGCCGGCAAATCACCGGCAGGTGCCGCGCCGGCACCTGCGATTCCCGCGCCCCCACCGGAGGTGCAGCGCGAGGCCAACCGCTTTAACGATCAGGCGCTGCAGGCCCATGCCGCCGGCCGCAACGACGAAGCGATCAGCCTGCTGCGTATGGCGATCACGCTCAATCCGGGCCAGCCGCTCTATCACAACAATCTGGGCGAATTGCTGCGCCTGCAGGGCCAGACCGATCTGGCGATGGCGAGCCAGGACGAGGCGCTGCGGCTCAATCCCAATTACGCCGAGGCGCATAGCAACCGCGGCAACCTGCTGCGCCAGCTCCAGCGCCGCGAGGAAGCGATTGCCGAATACCGCATCGCGCTGAAGCTGAAGCCCGATTTCGTCGACGCGCTGAACAATCTCGGCGCGGTGCTGCTTGACCAGGAGGATCACGCCGGTGCCGCCGAGGTGCTGAAAAAAGCCGTAAAGCTCAATCCCCAGATCGGCATGGCGCAGCGCAATCTCGGCATGGCGCTGTCAGCGCTGGGTGATCTCAAGGCTGCTGAAGCCGCTTTCAACGCCAGCCTGACCGCGCGCATCAAGCCGACCGATGGCGGTGCGGCAGAAACCTATCTGCTGCTTGGCGATATCGCGCGCGCCAATAACGACTTCGATGCCGCGATGCAGGCCTATGAACGTGGCTGGCGCGAGCGTCCCGGCTATGGCGAGGCGCATAACCGCTATGCCGTCGCGCTGATGGTGGATGGCCGCTACCGCGAGGCCTGGCCGCATTTCGAGGCGCGCTGGAGCCTGGCCGAAACCAACGTCGACAAGCGGCCCTTCACGTCGCCCTTCTGGAAAGGCGAAGCGCTGGCACCGGGGCAGACGCTGCTGCTGTTCACCGAACAGGGCGTGGGTGAATCGCTGGTGCTGTGGAGTCTTCTCCCTGAGCTATTGGCGCGTGGCATTACCCCGGTGATCGAATGCGATCCGCGCATGATCCCGATCCTGCAGCGCAGCTTCCCCGGCATCGAGATGTATGGCCGCACCAACCCGCCGCATCCACGCCTTCTTGCCCCTGACCTGGCGATGCAGGCGACGCTGTTCGATGTCGCGCGCGTCTTCCGCAACTCGCCGGCCGACTGCACCGGCGCCCTGCCGATCCGCGCCGACCTGGATCGTGCGGCCAGCCTGCGCGCGCAATATCAGGCCGGCACCGGCCAGCCGCTGGTCGGCCTTGCCTGGCACAGCGCCAGCCCCAAGCTGGGCGCGCCGAAGTCGGCGAAGCTGACCGATTTCGCGCCCTTCCTCACGCTGCCGGGCCTGCGCTTTGTCGACCTGCAATACGGCAATCGGGCGGCCGACCGCGATACGCTGAAACAGGCCCATGGCGTGGAGGTGATCGCCGATCCCGCCATCGACCAGCTGAAGGATCTCGATGCCTTTGCCGCCCAGGTGGCGGCGATGGATGTGGTGGTCTCGACCAGCAACACCACCGCACATATGGCGGCGGCGCAGGGCAAGCCGACGCTGATCCTGCTGCATCACGGCATTTCGCCGCACTGGTACTGGACCCGCAACGGCGAGACGACGCCTTGGTATCCGACCGCCCGCCTGCTGCGGCAGTCGAAAACCGGCGACTGGCACAGCCTGGCGGAAAAAGTGGCGGCGGAATTGCAGCAGCGCCTCTCCTGAACTACATCTTGGGCATGACGACCGAACTCAACATTGCCTTCCGCTCCGCCATGCGGCGCCTGGCCGCCACCGTCACCGTCCTCTCGACGACGGCGGAGAATGGCGCGCGCCTGGGCATGACTGCCACGGCGGTCACATCCGTGTCGGCCGAGCCGCCGGCCGTGCTGGCCTGCGTGAACCGCTCGGCGGCCTTGCATGCCCAGCTCGGCCTCGGCCGGCGGCTGTGCATCAATCTGCTGCATTGCAGCCAGCAGCGTCTATCGGAAGTGTTTGCCGGCGGGCTGGATGGCGATATCCGTTTCAGCGAGGGCGACTGGCGTAATAATGCCGAGGGCGTGCCCTATCTGGCCGATGCCCAGGCGAATATTTTCTGCGAGATCGAAGCCCTGCATGCCTATGGCACGCATTCGGTCTGCATCGGCCGCGTGACCCATGCGGCCTGTCGCGCAGATGTGGCGCCGCTGGTCTACCAGGACGGCACCTATATGTGTACGGGGCCCCTCGCCGACTAAGCCCCGGCGACCGATTTAAGTGTAGTGCGAAACCGCCTGCAGCAGGCGGCGGAACTCGTTCACCACCTGGCGCTCCACGTTTTCATTCAGCGCGACCGTGCTTTTCAGCTTGCGCGGGCGCAGCGGCACGACGGGCGCGGCACGCATCGGTTCCTGCGCGGGACGCGGCGGTACTCGCAATGCAGGTTGCGGCTGCGGCGCGCGACGCGGCAGCCGCATCACCTTTGCCCCTGCATGGGCGGCAGGCCGTGGCTGGCCAAGCGGCGCGAGTTTCAGCTTGGGATGTTCCTTGAAGCCGGCCGAGGCATAGACCGCGATCTCGCTGCGGCCATCGGGTAGTTCCTCGATCAGCAGCAGCGTGGGGAAACGCGCCGCTAACAGCGCGAAAGTCTCATCCGGCAGGAAAGACGGCTCCGGGATCGCGCACCAGCGGCGCTGCGCCTCGAAACCGAGCGGGCGGTTATGTGCCTTGTAGATGCGGCCCAGATTGTCAGCGAAGCTCGGATCCTTGTGGAAGACCAGCACGATCTGGCGATGCAGGTCGTTCGGGCTGTGCCGGCGGCAAACCAGCAGCGCCAGTTCATCCGCCCGCGCACCCAGCGCAGCCGCCGCGCCGAAAAAGCCCAGCACCGTGCCGGCGGCACGGATATCCTGGGTCAGGAAGCCCAGTCGGTCGGCATGCCGCAGCGTGCCGATGGGGCTGAAGAAACGCGGGTTAATGGTCATAGGCCTGTCTCTGGCCGTATTTTAGCGGCCAAAAGCGCCAGAGTCTCCGCTTTAAGACCCGGATCCTGCTTCAGAATCGGTAATGGTTAACCGAACAGGCGGGCCCACCATCCATAGCGCCAGCCGGCCAGCGCGACTCCAGCCAGTACGCCCAGCACCAGATACAGGCCCCAGGGCTGACGCGTCTCGGCATAGGGATCGGTCAGGGCGCGCTCCGAGCCGGGCGGCAGTTTCGCCAGATGCGTCAGGCTGCCGCCGAAGGGAATATTGATCAGCGCGCGCGCATTCACCGCCCAGCCATTGGCATCCAGCAGCGGGCCGAGATTGCGCTGCCGCAGCTTCATCGCGGCGATGATCATCGACGGGCCAGAAATGATCAGCACTACGCCAATGATGGCGAGCGGAATCTGCCACCAGGCCAGATTGAGGAAGCCGGTGACCACCGTGGCCAGCGCCGTGCCGATCGCGCCGATGGCAAGACCGATGGCGGCGAAAATGCCGGCGAACTTTCCGGCATCGAAGGCCTGCTGCTGCGCGGCAGGGGCCGGTGCGGCGGGCTGACCCGAGATCGCCTGCGTGCCGGTCTGCAGCAACTGGGTGGTCAGCTGCTGCTCATTGGCCTTGGAACGCGCACTGGCGAATTTCTCGACCTGCTCGCCGAGGAACTTGCCCACCTTCTTGAACGGCAGCCAGAAGGCTTCGCGGATCGAAATGGGGTGACTGACCACCTTGATCACCACCGCATCCCAGTCATGGCCGGCGCGGTCGTAGAACACGCCGTTGCGTCCCACCATCAGCTGGTCGGCATCGCCAGCCGTCACGGCAGCGGCAATCGTCATCTTTTCATTCGTGGGTTTGCCATCCGCGCCGCGCCGCGTGCAATCGCAATACAGCAGGTAGATGCGGCTGAGCACAGCCAGCGTGGCATGCTTGGCCGGATCGTCGACCGCAATGCAGAGGTCGCAGGAGCGGCCGTCGATGAACAGCGTGCCGACCTGGAAGATCGCCTTGCCGCGCCTGGTGTAGAAATCCTTGAAGGCGACGAAATTGTTGAGCAGCGGCACCAGATCGCGCACATAGCGCGCCAGCGTCTCGACCGAGGCGATGGCCTCGAATTCCGGCGCCAGCGCAGCATCCCTTTCGATCAGCGCGGCGATCTTCTGCTGCGCGCCGCTCTGTTTGATGGCCCGCAAACGGGCAATGCCCAGCGGTTCGACCAGCATGCCGGCCTTGCGCTGGAGCCAGTCCATCGCAGGCGCCAGCCGCGCCTGCAGATCGCGCCATTCGGATTCACTCAGCGTGCCACGCTCGCCGTCCAGCAGCGGCGCCACGGCGGCATCACGCAGGCGCGCCACATCGGCGGCCCAGGCCGGATTTACGCCCTGGCCCAGCGGCAGCGGACGTTCGGCCTCGATGCGGGCCAGCGGAAAAGCAGCCACAGCCGCCGCGCCGGCCGAAAGATCGGCATCGGCGATGGCGGCAAAATCCTTATCGTCGGCATTCAGCGCCGTGCCGGCCACGGGATCGTAGGCGGCGAGCCGGCTACGGAAGAAATAATCATCGACTTTCGCCGACAGTTTCTGCACGGCCTCGACGGCCGGCAGCGTGCCCTCGCCCAGCGGCAGGATCTCCGGCTTGGCCAGCGCCTCGTCCCACCAGGCCAGATAGGCGTCCAGCGCGGTGAAGAAGGCTTCGGCCTCCTCCTTGCCGATGCCGGTTTCACCGCCGCGGTCGGGTTTCTCGCCGACCAGCTTCATGATGTCCTGCATCACCTGCGCGGTCTCGGCATCGTCGCCAGCCGCAGACGGCGGCACGACGCCGTCGCCGTTGAACTGCGTCTTGCCGAAGATACGCCCGACATCGGCCGCTTCCGCCGGAGTGATCACAGCGGCATCGCCCTTGCCGATATTGGTCAGGATACGCCTGGCAGAAGCCAGGATGCGCGCACCCTCTTCGTGATTGTCGTCGATGGCACTGAGCGGCAATTCGCTATGGCCGGCGAACAGCACATTGGCATCGCGCACCATGCGGCAGGTCCAGTTCACCGCCGCCAACAGTTCCAGCGCGCGGATGCGGCCATCCTTGTCCGCATCGATCAGTTCGAGCGTGCGGCGGTCGAAATCGATACCCTTGATCGGGCAACTGAGCGCGAGCCAGAGTTTCTGGTCCAGCTCCGAGAGATGCTGCAGATCTTCGCCAGTCTCGATGCGCAGCTGGTCGAAGCCCCCGGCGCGGAAAAAGCGCCAGCGATGCGGATTCTCCTGCTGCGGCCGTTCGGCCAGCCGAGTGCCGGTCTGATCAGTTTGCGCTTCGGCCATTGTCGCCTCCCGAGAACGAACGAGGCTGAGGATATAGCCGGCGGCTTCGGCTGCCAATTGTCGAATCAGAGCCAGCCGCTGCGCCGGAAGCGCCAGTAGAGGAAGCCGCAGGCGGCAGCGATCCCGCCCAGCACCACAGGATAGCCATAGATCCAGCGCAGTTCAGGCATGTGCTCGAAATTCATGCCGTAAACGCCGGCGATGGCGGTGGGTACGGCCAGGATCGCCGCCCAGGCCGCCAGCTGGCGCACCACATCGTTCTGACGCGCATTGGCCAGCAGGATCTCGGCCTCGAATGCTGCGGCGGTCGCATCGCGCAGATCAGTGATCGCCTCAGCCACGCGCTGCACATGATCGTTCACGTCGCTGAAATAGGGGCGCAACTCGGGCGCCATCATCGGCAGGTCGAGGCGGCTCAGCCGGTTGCTGACTTCCAGCAACGGCAGCACGGTGCCGCGCATACCGAGCAACTGCCGGCGTAGATGATACAGTCGCTCGATGGTCTTGCGGTCGAGCGTCTCGTCCAGCACCTGGGTTTCGATCTGGGCCAGCTCATTCTGTATGTCGTCGACCACCGGAAAGAAGTTGTCGGTCACGAAATCGATGATCGCATGCAAGGCCGCAGATTCGCCGTGCCGTAGCATCTCGGGCCGGTTTTCCAGCCTATTGCGCACCTCGGCATAAGAGGAGGACGCGCCATGACGAACGGAGATGACATATCCCTTGCCGACAAAAACATGCGTTTCACCGTATTCCGGCGCACCATCGACCAGGCGCACGGTACGCAGCACGACGAAAATGCTGTCGCCGTAGATATCCAGCTTGGGCCGCTGGTGCGCGCGTTCGGCATCTTCGATCGCAAGCGGATGCAGGCCGAACTGCTGCTGCAATAGCTTCAGCGCCGCGGGCTCGGGCTCATGCAGGCCGATCCAGACGAAATCGGCTTCCGCCGGCACATTGGTGCCACAGGATTCGAAGGGGACTTCGCCCAGGCGCGAACCACCGCCATAGGCTGCACAAGCCACTACACCCTTCATAGCCGGCTCCGTTTCAGTTTACTTCAGCGGCCAGAATATCGGGATCAGCAGGGTTCCCACCACCAGTACCAGGAAGGAAAGCGGCAGACCAAGCCGTGAATAGTCGCCGAAACGGTAGCCGCCCGGCCCCATGACCAGGGTATTGCACTGGTGCCCGATGGGCGTGAGGAAATCGCAGGCCGCGCCCAGTGCCACCGCCATCAGGAAGGGATCAGGATTGAGGCCGAGCTTCTGCGCCAGGCTGGCGCCGATCGGTCCCATGATCAGCACCGTGGCCGCATTGTTGAGGAACGGCGTCAGCAGCATGGCGCTGCCCATCATCAGTGCCAGGGCGCCCACAGGTGGCAGGGCGTCGGCCGCGATGGCGAGAACGCCGGCGATCAGTTCGGCGCCGCCGGTGCTGCTGATCGAATCGCTGACCGGGATCAGGCAGGCCATCAGCACGATGATCGGAATGTCGATGGACTCGTAAGCCTCCTTCAGCGTCAGCACGCCGAAGACCACCATCAGCACGGCGGCACCGAAGAAGGCCGTGGTGACCGGCACCAGCTTGAAGGCAACCACGATCATGGCCAGCGTCAGCAGCACGATCGGCAGGTATTCCTGACGCTTGCGGCCGAGGCCGATGGCGCGGTCGAGCAGCGGCAGACAGCCCAGATTGCGCAGGCTTTCCGCCATCGTCTCTTCCGGTCCCTGCAGCACCAGCACATCGCCGGCCTGGAAACGGATCTGGCTCAGCCGTTTGGCAAGCGGCTCGCCCGAGCGGCTGATCGCCAGCAGGCTGAGGCCTTCATGTTCGCGCAGGCGCAGCGAGCGCGCCGAAGCGCCGATCAGCGACGATGCGCCGGTGATCACCGCCTCGACCACCGTGATGTCCTTGGGCGGTTCGCCGCGGGTATTCTTCTCTTCGCCGTCCTTGCTGTCCTTGTCGTCCTTGCTGCTGCGGGCATCGCGCTCAGGATCTCTGGCCGGGCGCAAATCGAGCTTGGCCTCCTCGATCAGTTTCCGCAGGGCGACGGCTTCGGCGCGCACGATCAGGATATCGCCGGCAAAGAGCTGCCAGTGCCAGGCCGGCGTGTAGCGATGCCGCTTCTCACGCACAATCGCCACAATCTCGACATCGCCCTCGCCCAGCGCCTCAAGATCGCCGACGGTTTTGCCCAGCAGGGTGGATTTCTCGCCGATGCGGACTTCGGTGAGGTAGGGATCGGTTTCGAAAGCCTGCTCGGCCGAATTGGGCGATGTGCGGTTGGCGGGCAGCAGACGCCAGCCCACCACCAGGAATAACAGGCCGGCGACAGCGATGCCGATACCGACCGGTGCGAAATCGAACATGGCGAAGGGTTCGCCGGTCAGTTCCTGGCGCACACGTGAGACCAGGATATTCGGCGAGGTGCCGATCAGGGTGACCACACCGCCGATCAGCGAGCCGAACGCCATTGGCATCAGCAGGCGAGAGACCGGCGTATCGGTGCGACGGGCAATCTGGATGGCAATCGGCAGCAGGATGGCCAGCGCGCCGATATTCTTCATGAAGGCCGACATCACCGTGGTGGCAAAGGCAAGTGCTGCCACCTGACGCGTCGTGGTGGTGAGGAATGGCTCGGCCTTGCGCACCACCCGGCCGATCAGAGTCGACTTGCCGACGCCAGCGCTGATCACCAGCGCCGAGGCGACCAGCACCACGACCTGGTCGCTGAAACCGGAAAACGCCTTGTCGGCGGGCACCACGCCCAGCGCCAGTGCCGCCAGCAGACTAAACAGGGCGACAAGATCGAAGCGGAAGCGGTTCGAGATGAACAGCGCGACGGTGACAGCAATCAGGCCGAAGGACAGAGCTTGGTCTAGGGTCACGGGTTATCCGGGGGTTGATGTGATCGATTGATCCGACCGACAAAACGGCCAAGTCCCGTTTGCCGTTCCCCCATGATGGCACAAAATCGGCGCCACAAATGCAAACGGCGCCTTGCGGCGCCGTGCATGCTTTGCGATGAGAATGGTGGGCGCACCAGGGCTCGAACCTGGGACCCGCTGATTAAGAGTCAGCTGCTCTACCAACTGAGCTATGCGCCCGACTCTCATCGACGAACCAGCAAGAGAGGGCTGGGTCGCCAAAAGCTGGGGGAAAATACCCGGATTCGCCCAAATTGCAAGCGCTTCGGGGCCGGGAAATTCATCTGCCCGGCCAAAGGCTTAAATCGGCCGATTCGGCCAGAAATCAGCTCAGCGGTCCGCTCATATGGCGCGGGATTTCCACGTCGCGATGCACATAGACATTCACCAGCAGGCCGATGCCGACCAGCAGCGTCATCATCGCCGTGCCGCCATAGGAAAACAGCGGCAGCGGCACGCCCACCACCGGCACCAGACCTGACACCATGGCGATGTTGATGAAGACATACAGGAACAGCATGGTGGTGAGCCCGCCGGCCAGCAGGCGGCCATACTGGCTGCGTGAACGCAGCGCGATGGCATAGCCATAGGCGATCAGCAGGATATAGAGCGCGATCAGCACCAGCGCGCCGATCAGGCCATGCTCCTCGGCGAACATGGTGAAGATGAAATCGGTCTGCTTCTCGGGCAGGAAGCTGAGATGGCTCTGGGTCCCCTGCATGAAGCCCTTGCCAGAAAAGCCGCCAGACCCCAGTGCAATCTTCGACTGCAGGATGTGATAGCCGGAACCGAGCGGATCTTCCTCCGGGTTCATGAAGGTGAGCACGCGGCGCTTCTGGTAGTCATGCAGGAAATTCCAGGCGATCGGCAGCGCGGCGCCGCCGCCAATGATCACCAGCATGAACTTCCAGGCACGCACGCCAGTGAAGAAAAACACCGCGCCCGACGAAGCCAGTAGCAGCATGGCGGTACCCAGATCGGGCTGCTTGATCACCAGCACCACCGGCACCAGCACGATGGCGAGCGGCAGCACCAGCCAGCGGATACGGCCGATATCCTCATAGGACAGCCCGTGGAAATAGCGCGCCAGGGTCAGCACCAGCGCGATCTTCATGATCTCGGAGGGCTGCACATGCACGATGCCGAGATCGAGCCAGCGCTGCGCGCCCATGCCGATGCGACCGACAAGTTCGACGGCGATCAGCAGGACCAGTCCGATGGCATAGATCACATAGGACAGCCGCATCCAGATGCGGATATCGGTGACCGCAATAACAAGCATGATGATGAGGCCGACCGCGAAACGCGCCATCTGCCGGTCGGCCCAGGGGTCGATATCGCCGCCCGCTGCCGAATAGAGCGCGGTAAAGCCCAAGCTGGCGATCACGGTGATCAGCAGCACCAGACCCCAGTTGACGTCGCGCAGCTTGCGGCTGATCGACTGGTCGTTGCCGCGCGTGGACCAATGCGCCATGTCAGCCCCCGTCTTTCGTGGCTGCCGGCGCAGTGCCGGAGGCGGTGGTGGTGGTAGGACCGGGCGCCGAGCGCGGCCGGCGCGAGGGATCCAGCTTCTGGCATTCCAGCATGATGTCGCGCGCCACCGGGGCTGCGGCCTTGGCGCCGGAACCGCCATGTTCGATGATCACCGCGCAGGCATAGCGCGGCGCGCTGATCGGCGCATAGGCGACGAAGAGCGCGTGATCGCGCTCCTCCCACGGCTTCTCCTCGTTCTTGCGCACGCGGGTTTCGCGTTCCAGCCGGCTGATACGGCGCACCTGGCTCGATCCGGTCTTGCCGGCCATGGCGTATTGCGCCTGCATGATGCGGGCGCCCGCCGCCGTGCCGCGTGGCGGCGCCGTGACGCGGATCATGCCTTCCAGCGCCAGATCGAGCTGCTCGCGTTTAATATTCAGGCTCGGCCAGCGCTGCGAGGCCGGCCGCTGGTCGGTGGCGGGGCCAAAGCCGTCTTCCTTGCGCACGATGCGCGGCGGCACGGCATAGCCGCCATTGGCCAGACGCGCCGTCATCACGGCAAGCTGCAGCGGCGTGGTGGTGACATAGCCCTGACCGATGCCGATCACCAGATTCTCGCCCGGATGCCAGGGCTGGCCGAGCGCGCCCTGCTTCCAGGCGCGCGTCGGAATGATGCCGCGACGTTCGCCGGTCAGGTCGATACCGGTGAAATCGCCCAGGCCGAGCTTCCTGGCGACTTCGCCGATCTTGTCGACGCCGGTGCGTTTGGCGGCTTCGTAGAAATAGACGTCGCAGCTTTCTTCCAGCGCCGACACGTAGTTCATCGTGCCGTGGCCGCCCTTCTTCCAGCAATGGAAGGTGTTGTTGCCGAAATCCATATGGCCGGGGCAGAAGACGCGCGTCTCCGGCGTCATGCTGCCCGATTCCAGCGCGGCGATGCCGACCAGCATCTTGTAGGTCGAGCCGGGCGGATACTGGCCCGCGATCGCCTTGTTGATCAGCGGCTTGTATTTGTCGTTGTTGAGCTGGCGCCATTGCGGCCCGGTGATGCCGACATTGAACCAGTTCGGGTCGTAGCCGGGATTGGACACCAGCGCGAGAATCTCGCCGGTATGGATATCCATCACCACGGCGGCGCCGCTGTCTTCGCCGAAGCGTTCCTGTGCGAAGCGCTGCAGATCAGCATCGATGGTCAGGACGACATCGTCGCCCTGCTGGCCGTTATAGCGTTCGAGTTCGCGGATGGCGCGACCATAGGCATTCACTTCGATCTGGCTATGGCCGGCGCGACCGCGCAGCCGTTCGTCATAGACCTTCTCGACGCCGCTCTTGCCGATGCGGAAACCCGGCAGTTCGAGCAGCGGGTCATCGCCCAGCTCGTTCTCCGCCACGGCGCCGACATAGCCGACGACATGGCTGAAGGTCTGCGCATAGGGATAGTCGCGCGTTTCGCCGACATCGAGCTGCACGCCGGGCAGATCGGGCGAATGCAGGTTGATCTTGGCGAAATCGTCCCACGACAGGTTCTCGGCCACCACGACCGGCACGAACTTGCGGCGGCGTTCGATCTCGCGTTTGACGCGCGCACGCTGCGTATCGTCGACCTGGATCAGCTTCGACAAGGCTTCCAGCGTCGCGTCGACATTGCGGGTCTGCTCGGCCACGATCATGACGCGGTAATTGCGGCGATTGGAGGCAAGCTCGGTGCCGAAGCGGTCCAGCACCCGGCCGCGCCGCGGCGGCAGCAGCCGCATGTTGATGCGGTTTTCCTCGGCCAGCAGATGATATTTATGCGCCTCCATCACCTGCAGGTAATAGAGCCGCGCGGCCAGTGCGCCGAACAGGCCGAGCTGCGCGGTGCCGAGCAGCAAAGCGCGGCGGGTGAATACCCGCTGCAGATCGTTGTCGCGCCGGTTGATCGCCATCGCTGCCTCAGGCCGTGACGGAGGCGCGCAGCCAGCGGCGCTCCAGGCGACTGAGCAGCCAGTAGACCGCCGGATACAGCGTCAGCGACAGCAGCAGCTGCGCCAGCAGCGGCGCGGTCGGCAGCAGGCGCCAGTGCAGCAGCGAGACAAAGGCCCAGCCGGCCGGCAGCACCGCGCCGACGACGAGCGCGAAGGCCGCCCAATTGACCAGGAAAGACGAGCCGAGAAAGACCTTGCGCTGCGCCATACCCAGTTCATGCACCAGCACCAGCGCCAGCGCGTTCAGTCCCAGCGGGCCGGCCGAGAGCAGATCGAGCAGCAAGCCAATCAGGAAGGCGCCCAGCATGGTCATAAGATCGGAGCGGAAGATGCTCCAGTAGAACACGGCCATCAGCGCGAAAGCTGGCGCGACATTGTCGAAATGCGGCAGGCCGATGGGGGTGAGACCGATCAGCACCAGGGTCACGCTGCTGAGGATCGGCAGCAGGGCACGGATGCGGCGGCTGGTCTGGCGGAGCAGCGCGGACATGGCGCCGCTCCTTAAGGCTTCTTGGGCGCGGGCGCCGGCGTAGCCGGGGGCGAGGCCTGGGTTGATGCCTGGGTTGATGCCGGGGGCAGCAGGGGCGGCAGCACAGCTGTCGGATCCTCGGCTTCCACACGGGTTTCATCGAACTGCATCACGCGCAGGAAATCGAGCCGACCCAGATCGACCAGCGGACGTACCCGCACGCCGCCATCGATTGAGGTGATTTCCGCCACCGGGATGCCGGCCGGGAACTGGCCGCCATCGCCCGAGGTGACGATATGCATGCCCACGGCTGGCTTGGCGGCACCCGAGAGATATTCCAGACGCGGGAAGGGCGAGTTGTCGCCGGTTAGCACGGCACGATGACCGCCTTCCTGCAGCATCACCGGGAGACGCGAATTGAGGTCGGTCAGCAGCAGGATGCGCGAGGCGCGATAGCCCACTTCAGCGACACGGCCGACATAGCCGCCCTCGCCGATCACGGCCTGGCCCTTTTTGATGCCATCCTTGGCGCCGACATTCAGCAAGGCGGTGCGCACGAAGCTGCCGCCGCCATCGGCGATCACGCGGCCGGTGACAAAGCGATTGGTCAGGTCGGGGCCGGCGGCCAGCAGACGCCGCAGGCTGGCATTGTCCTGCTCCAGGCGGCGCGCGACTTCCTGCCACTGCAGCAGGCGGGCATTCTCGGTGCGGAGGCGGAAGTTCTCTTCATGCACAAAGAGGATGTCGTCGACCCAGCCGATCACGGCATTGACCACACTGACCGGCTGCGCCACGGCGCTCAGGATCGGCTCGAAGATATCGGCCACGACGGCACGCGAGCGCTCGACCACCGGACGGTCGATGCGGCTGAGCAGGATCAGGCCGACGGCAGAAGCGAGGAGAAGCAGGAACGCGAAGCGCTGCAACAGCGCGCGAATAGGCGCTGCGATCCAGGCACTGCGTCCGGTACGTCTTGCCATGCGTCCCCGTCAGCCCCCCTTCCGGCTGTCCACCGCAATCAATACGGCGGGTTGTACAGAACGTGCTTCAGCGTCTTCATCTCTTCCAGCGCACGGCCGGTGCCGAGTGCCACGCAGCTAAGCGGTTCGTCGGCGATCGACACCGGCAGGCCGGTGGCATGGCGCAGCACGAGGTCGAGATTGCCCAGCAGCGCGCCGCCGCCAGTGAGCACGATGCCCTTGTCGACGATGTCGGCGGCCAGTTCCGGCGCGGTGTGCTCCAGCGCGACCTTCACGGCTTCGACGATGGCGCCGACCGGTTCGGCCAGGCTTTCGGCGATCTGGCGCTGGTTGATCACCAGTTCCTTCGGCACGCCGTTCATCAGATCGCGGCCCTTTATTTCCATCGACAGGCCGTTGCCGTCTTCCGGCGGCGCAGCCGAGCCGATCTGCTTCTTGATGCGCTCGGCCGAGGCCTCGCCCACCAGCAGGTTATGGTTGCGGCGGATATAGGCGATGATGGCTTCGTCCATCTTATCGCCGCCGACGCGCACGCTGCGCGAATAGACGATGCCGCCGAGCGAGAGCACGGCCACTTCCGTGGTGCCGCCGCCGATATCGACGACCATGGAGCCGGTCGGTTCGGTGACCGGCAGGCCGGCGCCAATCGCGGCGGCCATCGGCTCTTCGATCAGGAAGACGCGGCGCGACCCGGCGGACTCGGCCGAGTCCATGATGGCGCGACGCTCGACCGCGGTGGAGCCCGACGGTACGCAGATGATGACCTGCGGCGAAGCGAAGCTGCGGCGGTTATGAACCTTGCGGATGAAATGCTTGATCATTTCCTCCGCCACTTCGAAATCGGCGATCACGCCGTCACGCAGCGGGCGGATGGCTTCGATATTGCCCGGGGTACGGCCCAGCATCTGCTTGGCTTCGTCGCCGACGGCCAGAACCTGCTTTTTGCCGCGGTTATTGGCGATTGCCACCACGGACGGTTCATTCAGCACGATCCCTCGGCCCTTGACGTAGACCAGCGTATTCGCCGTGCCCAGATCAATGGCCATATCGGCCGACATGA
Source organism: Alphaproteobacteria bacterium (assembly GCA_018336035.1). Classification (GTDB taxonomy): domain Bacteria; phylum Pseudomonadota; class Alphaproteobacteria; order Ferrovibrionales; family Ferrovibrionaceae; genus Ferrovibrio. The sequence continues at coordinate 36,551 of JAGXRD010000018.1, forward strand.
AGCCCATCAAACGCGAGAACATCGAGAAGTACCCTCACCAGCGTAAAATCGCGCCGTTATCGCCTCTGGAACCGGAATAGCGCAACCCCCAGCCCCCCATAAATTCCCGGCTCCCGCCGGCTTTATTCCCCTCAGGCGCTCATCGCTGCCGGAGCGGTCTTTTCCCGTTTCACCAGCAGCTTGTTGAGTGCGTGAATATAGGCCCTGCAACTCGCCACCAGCGTGTCGGCATCTGAGGCCTGACCGTTCACCGTCTTGCCGCTTTCCTCCAGCCGCACCGTCACTTCAGCCTGGGCGTCGGTGCCCTGGGTGACGGCATGCACCTGGTAGAGCTGCAGATTGACCGTGTGCGGGAACAGGGCCTTGATCGCGTTGAAGATCGAATCGACCGGGCCATTGCCGGTCGCCTTGACCGATCTGACCGCGCCGTCGATTTCCAGTTCCAGCTCGGCGCTCTGCGGCTCCTTCGAGCCGGCGATCACCTGCAGGGACACGAAGCGGATGCGGTGGCTGTCATGCGCTACGGTGTCGTCCACCAACGCGACGAGATCCTCGTCGAAGACTTCCTTCTTGCGGTCGGCCAGGTCCTTGAAGCGACCGAAGGCATCGTTCAACTGGTTCTCGGCCAGATTGAAGCCAAGCTCTTCCAGCTTCTTGCGGAAAGCATGGCGGCCGGAATGCTTACCCATCACCAGCGTCGAGCGGTTCAGGCCGACCGATTCCGGCGTCATGATCTCGTAGGTGCCGGCATGTTTCAGCATGCCGTCCTGATGGATGCCGCTTTCATGCGCGAAGGCATTGGCGCCGACGATGGCCTTGTTCGGCTGCACGACGAAACCGGTGACTGCCGAAACGAGACGCGAGGCCTTCATGATATCGGTGGTCTTGATGTTGGTTTCGAACTGCATCGCATCGGGCCGCGTGCGCAGCGCCATCACGATCTCTTCCAGTGCGGCATTGCCGGCGCGCTCGCCAAGACCGTTGATGGTGCATTCCACCTGGCGCGCACCGCCCATGACGGCGGCCAGCGAATTGGCGACGGCAAGGCCGAGGTCGTTGTGGCAATGCGCGGAAAACCTGGCTTTATCGCTGTTCGGGATATTCTCGATCAGGAAGCGCATCAGCGCCGTATATTCCTCCGGCACCGTGTAGCCCACCGTATCCGGGACGTTGATCGTGGTGGCGCCAGCCTTGATCGCGCTTTCGATCACGCGGCAAAGGAAGTCGCGATCCGAGCGCGTGCCATCCTCGCAGCTCCACTCGACATCGTCGCAGAGATTGCGCGCATGGCTGACGCTGTCGATGATCGCCTGATGCACCGCTTCAGGCTCCATCTGCAGCTTGAACTTCATATGCAGCGGCGAGGTGGAGATGAAAGTGTGGATGCGCGCGCTCTTCGCGGGGCGCAGTGCCTCCCAGGCGCGGTCGATGTCTTTCTTGCCGGCGCGGCTCAGACCGCAGACCGTGGAATTCTTTACGCGCTTGGCAATCTCGTTCACGGCTTCGAAGTCGCCGTTGGACGCAATCGGGAAGCCGGCTTCGATCACATCGACGCCCATGCCTTCCAGCACGGCGGCGATCTTCAGCTTCTCTTCCAGATTCATCGAGGCGCCGGGCGATTGCTCGCCGTCGCGCAGGGTGGTGTCAAAAATGATGACGCGCTCGCGCCCCGTGCCAGTCCCAGTGCTGCTCGTTGCTGTCGTCATGTCAGACCTCATACCCGGAATCGGGCAGCGCGCCCGCGCCAAACCCGAAAAGGCTGGCCTTGCGGAAATTCTGCCGCAGTTTCCATGCTTTAACCATAAGTCTACACGCTCCGGCGGGGTCCCGGCAAAGGCCGAAAAACCCAAGTCTGACATAGACTTGCAGCCCCACTCTCCGACAGCATGCTTAAAAAGGGGTGAATACCCGGGTCCTGCAACCCGAATCCGCTAATACGCTGAAAACACGGCTGAATTGAGGCGGTTGACCCGGCACTACCCCTGCTCGGGTTCCAGACCTGCCGGGAGGGGGGCATGACGCAGGCGCCGGGATCTTCCGAAACCACCTTATCGGTTCTGGTCGAGCCAGAGCTTCAGCTTATCAAGATACTGCCAGAACCGTTCGAGGTCTGCCGGCTTCCAGTCGGCAAAGGCCGGCGCGACCTCGGGCACCAGAGCGGCAATGGCCTTGCCATGCGCGGTTTTTCCCCTGGCGGTCAGGAAGAGTTGCTTCGAGCGGGCATCTTCCGTGCTGGGCGCCTCACGCAGGTATCCCTTGGCGATCAGCTTCTGCGTCGTCTTGGTCACCGCCGGCGGCAACTGCTGCATGGCGCGGGCGATGCCGCCGACCGTCTTGCCCTCCTCGGGCCGGTGGCTGAAATGATTCAGCAGGATGAATTGCGGCAGCGGCAGGTCCAGATCGCGCAATGTGCGGTTGGCGCGGTTGGAGGCGAGTTGGTCGATGATGCCGACCCAGTTGAGGATGCGGAACCGCAGATCCGGTACAGACTGTTCGGCATCTTCCGGTCTGGGGCGCGGCATCTCAGCTCATCAGTAAGGCATCCAGCGGCCGTCGCGGCGACGGCTGCACCGTCTCAGAATAGCCGAGACGGAACAGCATTTGCACCGTCTGTCCGGGCACCGCGCCGACCATGCCGAGGAATTCGCGCTGCAAGCCCGCCATCTCGGGATATTCCTGCAGCACCTGGCTGACCGGATGCATGGCGACGCCCAGCTCGGTGGCCTTCAGGTTGAGTCGCACATAGGCGCGCCCGGCCTCGATCTGACTGATCCGGTCATTCGCCGCTGTTATCAGCCAGCCGAAGGCCGGCGTGGCGCGCGCCCAGCCGAGCGCATAATCGATGCCACCCTGCCAAGCCATGGTGCCCGGCGTCGTCGCTTTCTCCGGTGTCATCAGGCCCAGTTTCGACAGCCACCAGAAGAACGGCCCATGCAGTTCGATGCCATCAGGTTTTGCGGCAATCGCATCGGCGCCGATGCGCAGCCGGTCGATGCTTTCCTTCAGGGTACGCGGCGTCTGCAGCTCGATCAGCATCGCGCGCTCGGTGATGCCGCGCAAACTGGCGGCCATTGCAGTATCGGTCGTTATGGTCAGCTGCGTGACCGGCGAAGGATGCGACGTCTGCAGCGCCCGCGCATGCTCCGGCTGCAGCGGGTCTGCGCGATACGGCTCCTTGGTGGAGCGGCGATGCGGAATCTGTGCGAATAGCGGATCAGTTGCTGCTGTGTCGCGCTGCAGCCGGATGCGGGCCAGCGGGCGGCCATCGACCTCGCCCTCTTTCGGCTGACCTTGCGGAAAATACTCGATCGCGCAGCGATAGCCTTCCGCGCCGGCCGCCAGCACCAGCAGCTCCAGGAAGGTGCCATGTCCGATGACGATCTGCCGCGCGAAGGGATCGGTTTCCGGCAGCAGCCGCGTGCGATCGACATACAGCAGGATTTCGCCTTCCCGGCGCAGATCAACCAGCCAGGGCTGCATGTTATGCGGATTGGGCGCCAGCAGCGCCCAGCTGAGCGCGCGCCGGCGTGCATCCTGCTCGGCGCCCGGGCCCTGCCACGGCGCCACCGCCGAAGCCGGCATGCGGTCGCAGCCCTGCAGGCCGCCTCCCACCAGCGCCGCGCTCACCACGCCGCCACCGATTACCTTGATAAAGCCCCGTCGCGAAACCGCCATGACCGCCTCCGTTTATTAATTTCCATGGAAATAAATATCATTTCCATGGAAACTTTCAACGAAACACACTGTGACGGCCGGCACAAATACAAACGGCCGCCGGATTGCTCCGGCGGCCGCCTGGTCTTGGGTATCGAAGCGGT
>JAGXRD010000019.1 GCA_018336035.1 Alphaproteobacteria bacterium
CCGGGCATGCCTACCCGGATGCCGTCATTGACGAGGGCCTTCGCCTGGCCGGCGTGCAGCCGCCGGCTCCGAGTGCGGCAAAAGACCCCCGCGTCATCGGCGCCGGCATCGTCGCGGCGGCCACCACGGCGCAACAGGCGGTCGCCCAGGCCGAGGGTATCTGGTCCAGCCTGCAGCGCATGGGAATTAGCCCGCACTATGTCATGGCCGCCCTTGGGCTGGCGGCGCTGGCTGCCGGCGCGTGGTTCCTGTGGGATCGCTGGCAGCGCAGCCGGCAGGGCATCGCCTGATGCTCGCCGCCCTGAGACTGATCCCCGGCAAGATCTGGGGCTATCTGGCCGCAGGCCTGGCCGTCTTGGTCGCCGTGTGGCGCATCTATGCCGCCGGCAAGTCGGCCGCTCGGGTGGAAGGTATGGAGGCCCAGCTCGACAATATGGAGACGCGCAATGAGATCGACCGCGATACTGGCCGGCTGCCTGACGGCGGCGCTGCTGACCGGCTGCGGGGCCAGTGGAGTAGGGACTAAGGCCGGCTGCGAGTGGGTCAAGCCGATCTATATCAGCAGGTCGGACGCCCTGACGGACGGCACGGCCCGCCAGATCCTGGCTCACAATGAGAGCTGGAAGGCCGTCTGCAGTTGACCCCGTTCCGCCTATGTTTCACGTGAAACATCCCCGCCGGCCGAAGGGCTGGCGGGTTTTTATTTGTTTCTGCCCCAGCCCGCCCGGTAAGCCTGCATACAGGCCGCCACCGGATCTTCTCCGGCCCCACCGTATCTCATGTCACTGTGGACGTGGGTTTCGCAAACCCGGCGAGCTTCGGCCTCTTCGGCCGTATAGACCGGCTTTGGACTCTGCATGTTGCAGGCGGCAAGGCCGAGCATGGCGGCAAGGGATAGGTTGCGGATCATGGCGGGTTCCTCCTGGAGGGGAGGAAAGCGCAGCGTGGCCGGGGAGTCTATTGAAACCGGAGGGGCGGATTACAGCGCCGGCCGGTTCATTTGAACCTTAAGAGCACAGCGCGAATGATTGATAAGTTGTTGATTTAAATGGTGGGCGGTACTGGGATTGAACCAGTGACCCCAGCAATGTGAATGCTGTGCTCTACCGCTGAGCTAACCGCCCACACCAAAGGCGAACCGGAACCGGTGCGCGAAGGCAGCGTATAAAGAGGCCGCCCGATTGTGTCAAGCGGCCTGCACTTCCAAAGGCTTAGTACAGCCCGCCGGTGCCCGAAATGGGCGCCGAACCGGCGCTGCTGCCGACGCCGGAGATGCTTTCGCGCTCGTCGGACATCGAGCCGTCCAGCACCAGGCTGCGCTCGCCGGCCTGCGGTTCGGTGCCGGGCCGGAAGGCTTCCAGGATCACGTTGCGGTCGCCCGGCCGCGCCAGTTCGCCGGTCTCGGCCTGCACGCGCACCAGCCGCACGCCGGGCGGCACGCGGAACTGGATATTCGGCTTGCCCTGCAGCGCCTCGGCCATGAAGGATTTGAACACCGGCACGGCCACGGAAGATCCGGTCTCGCGCTTGCCCATATCCTTCGGCACATCGTAGCCGATGAAGACGCCGACGGCGAGGTCGGGGCTGAAGCCGACGAACCAGGTGTCCATACTGTCATTGGTGGTACCGGTCTTGCCGGCCAGCGGCTTGCCCAGCTCGCGGATGCGGATGCCGGTGCCGCGCTGCACCACGCCTTCCAGCATCGAGGTGATCTGGTAGGCGGTGACGGCATCGATCACCTGCGCGCGCGGATCGGGCAGCGCCGGTTCACTCTGGCCATGCCAGTCGACGGCGAGGCAGTCGGTACAGGGCCGCGTGTCGTGACGATAGATCGTGGTGCCGTTGCGGTTCTGGATGCGGTCGATCAGCGTCGGCGTGATCTTCCGGCCGCCATTGACGAATTCCGAATAGGCCATGGTCATTTTCATCAGCGTGGTTTCACCCGCGCCGAGCGACATGGCGAGCACCGGCTGCAGGTTGTCGACCACGCCGAAACGCTTGGAATACTCCACCACCTTGTCCATGCCGATGGCCTGGGCCAGGCGCACCGTCATCAGGTTGCGCGATTTCTCGACGCCGACGCGCAGGGTGGACGGGCCGTAGAACTGATCCGAATAGTTGCCCGGCTTCCACAGCGGCAGGCCGGGGCCCTGGTCCATTACGAAAGGCGCATCCAGCACCAGCGACGAGGGCGTGAAGCCGTTGTCGAGCGCGGCGGCATAGATGAAGGGCTTGAAGGCCGAACCGGGCTGGCGATTGGCCTGGGTGGCGCGGTTGAACTGGCTCAGCTTGAAATCATAGCCGCCGACCAGCGCCAGCACGCGGCCGGTATGCGGATCCATCGCCACCAGGCCGCCGCCGACCTCGGGAATCTGGCGCAGCGCGTAAGCGCCCTGCGGCTTGGCCGGATCGAGCGGGCTGGCAATGATTACGTCGCCGACCGCCACGATCTCAGATGGCGCACGCGGCACCGGGCCGAACTGGTCGGGGCCGTTCTTCTTGCGCGCCCAGCGATAGCCGGCCTGCGGAATCTCGGCCTTGCCGCCATCGGCAAAACCGATGCTGATGCTGTCGCTGTTCAGGCCGAGCACGGCGGCGACGCGCCAGGGCGGCAGCACGCCGGCAAAGGGCGGCATCGCGCTGAGCTGGGTTTTCCAGTCCGACCCGGCCGGCAGTTTCGCCAGCGGACCGCGCCAGCCGCCGGCGCGGCGGTCATAGGCTTCCAGCCCGTCGCGCAGCACGCGCTCGCCCAAGCCCTGCAGCTTTGGGTCCATCGTGGTGCGGACACTGAGGCCGCCTTCATACAGGCCCTTGTCGCCGAATTTCAGCGACAGTTCGCGGCGCACTTCCTCGGCGAACCAGTCGGCGCGCGCCAGTTCGGATTCCGGCCGCGCCAGCGCTTGCAGCGGCGCGGCAATCGCGGTGCGGGCCTGCTCGACGGTGATGACGCCATCTTCCTGCAGGCGCTCGATCACCCAGTCGCGCCGCGCCTTGGCGCGATCATGGTGGCGCACCGGATGATAGTTGCTCGGCGCTTTCGGCAATGCTGCGAGATAGGCGGCTTCGGGCAGGGTCAGGTCGTAGAGCGACTTGTCGAAATACACCAGGGCTGCGGCGGCCACGCCATAAGCGCCGGCGCCGAGATAGATTTCGTTCAAATAGAGTTCGAGGATCTTGTCCTTCGAGAAGGTCTTCTCGATGCGGAAGGCGAGGATGGCTTCCTTGGCCTTGCGCCCCAATGACACTTCATTGCCGAGCAGGAAATTCTTCGCCACCTGCTGCGTAATGGTGGAAGCGCCGACCGGGCGGCGGCTCTGCGCGAGATTTGCCACGTTCTGCACCACGGCGCGCGCGATGCCCATCGGATCGATGCCGCTGTGGTCGTAGAAGTTCTTGTCTTCCGCCGAGAGGAAGGCCTGGATCACCGGCTTGGGGATCGCCTCGATCGGCACGAACAGGCGGCGCTCACGCGAATATTCCGCGATCAGCCTGCCGTCGCCGGCATGCAGCCGGGTCGTCACCGGCGGTTCGTAATTGGCCAGCTGCTGATAATCCGGCAGGTCGCGACCGTAATACCACAGGCCGACCAGGCCGGCGGCACCGGCACCGATCAGGCCGAGCACGGCGAGGAACAGCAGGAAGAAAAAACGCGACAACAGACGCATGGAAGGTCAGCTTCCCCAGCCAGATTCTTGGGTGGATTTTGGCCGTACAGGTACCCCTGATCGGCCAGCCTGTATAGCCACAAGATTGTGGCGCCGATACGGCAGGAAAAACCGTGGTTTAACGCGCCTCAACCCCAAAGAAGCGGTCGATGGCGCCGACCACGGCCGCTGCCAGCCGGTCGCGCCCGGCCTCGGAGAACAGCAGCGCCTCATCGGCCGGATTCGACAGGTAGCCCAGTTCCAGCAGCGCAGACGGCACATCGGGCGCCGACAGCACGCGGAAATTGGCCGCGCGCAAGGCATTCCGGCGCAGCGGTGTGGTCTCGCCCATCGAGGCGGTCAGCAATCCGGCGAAGCGGCTGCTGAGCCGCGCGGTGTCGCGCGAGGCGAGATCGAGCAGGATCGACACCACGTCGTCCACCTCCGCCACCGGCATGCCGTCGGCCAGCTGGTCGGCGCGGTTTTCGCGCAGGGCCAGCGCCTCGGCCTCGGTATCGCTGGCGGCTTCGGCGCGGGTATAGACGCTGGCGCCGCGCGTGGCGCGATCGCCGCTCAGGCTGTCGGCATGGATCGACAGGAAGAGGTCGGCTTCCTTGGCACGGGCCAGCGCAACGCGTTCGTTCAGGCGGATGAACTTGTCGGTCTCGCGGGTCAGCAATACGCGATAGCGCCCGGTGGCGCGCAGCTTCTGCGTCACGGCGCGCGCCACGTTCAGGGTGATTTCCTTTTCGTAGCGGCCGGATGCGCTGATCGCGCCGGGGTCCTGTCCGCCATGGCCGGGATCGAGCACGATCAGGCGGCGACGCTCACCGGCGGTTCCCACAGGCGGCGGCGCGATATCGACGGCAGTCTCCAGCGGCAGATGCAGCGGGTCGAGGAAGGCGGCGGCAAAGGCATTCGGATCGGCCGGCCGCAGGTCGATCACCAGCCGGTGGCCGCGCCCGCCCTGGGGCGCCAGATGGAAGGCCCGCTCCACTACCGCCGGCTCGATCAGTTCGATGGCGATGTTGAGGCTGCCATCCGGAGCTGCGACCGGAAGACCCAGCGCCGCCACCAGCCCGCCGGCGGTGACGTCCGGGGCGGGGGCGGCCCAGCGTGTCTGCGGCAAGGTCAGCTGCAGGCCCAGACCATCGGTGCTGGCGGCCAGTTCGGCCTGCGGCGGCGCGCTGGCTTCAACCACCAGGCGGGTCAGGCCGGCATTGAGGCCCAGCTGAAGGCGGGTCAGCCGTGAAGGTTCGGCCCCGGCCGGTGCAGCTGCGCTGAGTCCCGCCGCCACCAAAAAAACAAATAAAAACAATAGTTTAATAAAATGCGCCGGTGTCATTGCCGCGTCGCGGTCAGAAAGACCTTGTGGGTATGGCCCGGCAAAGCGTAGCATGCAAATGCGAATATCCGAGTCAGACCCGACCGTCCAGCCAATTGCTTGTTCCTGAAGGACTTACAGTTCTTTATGCAGGCCGGCCCGGAGGCGGTGGGTCGGCGTAGCGAAGGCGAGTTCGACCGCATCTTCCAGTGTTAGCCCCAAGGAGGCGACCTGGCGCGAATCGGCCCCCTAGCGGCGCTCAAGACATACCGGATGATTTTGAACCTTCGGGGCATCCTGACAGTCTTTTAACGACTGAAGGGAGGCTCGGCAGACCGGCGCCGCGGCGCGCTCAGCATCCGGGTTACACCCTCCTGCTGACGACGTGCTCACCCTCCGGTCGTCAGGATCATTACCGCCGCGGGCCTTCGGGCTTTGTGTCGGGCCGATCCGGCCGCAGTCCGCTCCGATAGCAGAGGCGCGCCGCCGTTTGTTATTCGCGCGGGCGGCGCCGCGCCGCAGGATTGTGCCTCATGGGCATGCGTATGTTGATCGATGCGACCCATCCGGAGGAAACCCGGGTTGTGGTCGTGAAGGGTACTCGGCTCGAAGAGTTCGATTACGAGACCTCCACCAAGCAGGTGAACAAGGGCAATATCTATCTCGCGCGTGTTACGCGCGTGGAGCCCTCGCTGCAGGCGGCTTTCGTTGAATATGGCGGCAACCGCCATGGCTTCCTGGCCTTCAGCGAAATCCACCCCGACTATTATCAGATCCCGATCGCGGACCGGCAGGCGCTGCTGGCGCAGCAGGCTGAGGAAGAGGCTGCTGCGGCAGCCGAGGAAGAAGCCGAACTCGCTGCGGAAGAAGCCCGCGCCGCCGCTCGCGCTGCCGAACAGGCGGCGCGCAAGGACGCGCAGGACCATGACGGCCAGGACGAAGCCGGCGTCGAGATCGTCGATGGCGATTACGACACGGTCGAGGAGATCGGCACCAGTTCGGATTCTGGGTCGGCCACTGCTGAAGCGCCTGCTGCCGAAGTGCAGGCCGTTGAAGCCCCGGTGGAGCCTGTTGCTGAAACCGCGTCTGCCGCCGATACGGCGGAAGCCGCGCCGGCTGTCGAGCAGCCTGCTGTAGCCGCTGAGCAGGACGACACGTCGTCTGCCCCGGCTTACTGGAACGTGCCGCATGCCGCCACACCGGCGCCGAGCATCAGCGCTCCGGTTGACGAGACCGAAGCCCATGCCGACGACAGTCATGCCGATGACGTGCATGCCCATGCCGACGAAGCCCATGCCGATGAAGTTCCCGGCGAGGAGAACGGCAAGGGCGACAAGCATGACGACGGCGATGAGTCCCGCGCGCGCCGCCGCCGCACCAATGTCTTCCGCCGCTACAAGATTCAGGAAGTGATCAAGCGCCGGCAGATCATGCTGGTGCAGGTCGTCAAGGAAGAACGTGGCAACAAGGGCGCAGCCCTCACCACCTATCTGTCGCTCGCTGGCCGCTACTGCGTGCTGATGCCGAATACCGCCCGTGGCGGCGGCATTTCGCGCAAGATCCAGTCCCAGGCCGACCGCAAGCGTCTCAAGGCGATCACGGCGGAGCTGGATATCCAGGACGGCATGGGCGTGATCGTGCGCACCGCCGGCATGGAGCGCTCCAAGCCGGAGATCAAGCGCGACTTCGAATACCTGCTGCGCAGCTGGGACAGTATCCGCGAGCGCACGCTGGAATCCTCAGCGCCGGCCCTGATCTATGAAGAGGCCGGGCTGATCAAGCGTTCGATCCGCGATCTGTACTCCGACCAGATCGACGAAGTGATTGTCGAAGGCGAGGAGGGCTATCGCTTTGCGCATGATTTCATGCAGATGCTGATGCCCAATCACGCCGACAACGTGAAGCAGTATTCCGACAAGATTCCGCTGTTCACTCGCTACCAGGTTGAACAGCAGCTCGATGCGATGTTCTCGCCGACCGTGCAGCTCAAGTCGGGCGGCTATATCGTCATCAATCCGACCGAAGCGCTGGTCTCCATCGACGTGAACTCGGGCAAGTCGACCCGCGAACACAATATCGAAGAGACCGCCTACAAGACCAACCTGGAGGCGGCTGAAGAAGTCGCCCGCCAGCTGCGCCTGCGCGATCTTGCCGGCCTCGTCGTGATCGATTTCATCGACATGGAAGAGAACCGCAACATCCGCAAGGTGGAGCAGAAGCTGAAGGAATGCCTGCGCAACGACCGCGCGCGCATCCAGGTCGGCCGCATCTCCGGCTTCGGTCTGCTCGAGATGTCGCGCCAGCGCCTGCGTCCCAGCCTGCTGGAAAGCTCGACCATGCCCTGCCCGCATTGCCAGGGCCGTGGTTATGTCCGTTCCATTGAGTCCACTGCGCTCACCGTGCTGCGTGCCATCGAGGAAGAGGGTATCCGCGACCGCTCGGCCGAGATTACCGTCGCGATGTCGGCGGAAGTGGCGCTCTATCTGCTCAACCACAAGCGCGACCGCATCGGCGACATGGAGCGCCGCTATGTGATGCGCGTGATCCTGGCCGCCGATCCCAGCCTGGTGCCGCCGGACTTCCGCATCGAGCGCAGCAAGACGCGCCAGCCGGGCGACGTGCATCGTCCGGAAGTGACGCAGCGCGACACGCAGCGTCCGATCACCCAGGAAAGCGCCTATGCCAGCGACGCCGAGGATGGCGACGCTGACGAGGTCGAAACCGAGAGCACCGCCGAAGCCGGTGTCGCCGCCGGTGAAGAGGGTGGCGAAAACGGCGATGGCCGTCGCCGCCGCCGTCGTCGCCGCCGTCGTGGCGGCCGTGGCCGCGAAGATGGTGGCCGTGAAGATGGTGCCGAAGACGGCGTGAGCGCTGAAGGCGAAGCTGGTGAAGTGGCCGAAGGCGAGGTCGGCGACGACGCTGGCGAGGTAGACGAGTCTGCCGAGCAGGGCGCTGAAGCTGGCGCAGAGGGCGCTGCTGATGGCACCAATGGTGATGGTGAGGGCCAGGATGGCGACGGCCGTCGCCGTCGTCGTGGCCGTCGCGGCGGTCGCCGTCGTCGCGGTCGTGAGGATGGCGCTGAGGGCGGTGAACGCCAGCCGGGTGAACGCCAGCAGGGTGAGCGCCAGGGCGAACGCCCAAGTGAACGTTCTGGGCGTGCCGACCGCGCGCCGCGTGAAGACCGCCCGCGTCGCGATGTGCCCGATTACGGTGTGACCGACAGTCCGATGACGCCCGCTTCTATCGGCGCGATGCTGGATGGTGTGCCGGAATTCGATTTCGGCGACGATCTGCCGCCGCTGCCGTCGAAGCCGACGCCCGCGCCGCAGCAGGCTGTCGAACATGCGCCGGAAACCCTGAAGCCGGCGGAAGAGCCGCCGGTCAGCGCGCCGGACGTCGCCGCAGCGAAGCCGGTTGAACCGGCAGCGCCTGCGCCCGTACCTGCGCCTGTGCAAACCGGCCCGGTCTTCGAGACCACTGTGATCGCGCCCGATGGCAGTGCCGACAAGCCTGCTGAACCGGCACCGGCCAAAAAGGGCTGGTGGCGCCGGTGATCGATCCGATGATCGCGCCGATCCGTCGCGCAGTCGCGACCGACGAGGTGCGGCTGGGCGCGTTGCAGAAGCGTGCTTATGTCAAATATGTGCCGCTGATCGGTGCCGAACCGCAGCCGATGGCGGAAACGCCATCGGTGCTGCTTGATGGCTACGAAGTCTGGGTGGTCGATGGCGTCGAGGACGGCCTGGCGGGTGCGCTGGTACTGCGTATGGCGCCGGATCATTTGCTGATCTGGAGCGTCGCGGTCGATCCGACCCAGCAGGGCACCGGGCTGGGCCGTCGCCTGCTCGATTTCGCCGAGGCGCAGGCGCTGGAACGTGGCCTGAAACAGGTGCGGCTCTACACCAACGCGTTGTTCACCGAAAACCGCAAGCTCTATGCCCATCTCGGCTATGCCGAGACGGGCACGGATGTCTATGAGGGCCGCGAACTGGTGCATATGGCCAAGTCGCTGGTGGCGACGGCGTAATCGTTTCTCGCGTTTTTTAAAAGTACGTCATGGCCGGGCTTGTCCCGGCCATCCACGTCTTAGGTCGCTTCCGTGACGGTTGGATGATGATGTGTCGCAATGACTGATGCTGCCACACAAGATCTCGAAGCCTACCTGCACACCCATATCCAGCTTTCGGCGGCGATGCAGGTCGCGGTCGTCTCGGCAACACCCGACGCCGTGACACTCAGCGCGCCGCTGGCACCCAATATCAATCACCGCAGCACGGCCTTTGGCGGCAGCGTCTCGACCCTGGCGATCCTGTCGGCCTGGTCCCTGGTCAATCTGCGCCTCAAAGCGGAAGGCCTGCACACGCGCCTGGTGATCCAGTCCAATCGCATGGACTACGACGCGCCGATCGAAAGCGATTTCACCGCGACGGCGACGCTGGCGGATGAGGGGGCATGGCCGCTGTTCCTGAAGATGCTCGCCCGCAAGGGCAGGGCGCGTATCGTGGTGACATCGGTGGTGCGCTGCGGCGAAGCTGTCGGCGGACGTTTCGAAGGCGAGTTCGTCGGGTTTCTTATCAATTAGTTCGTCATGGTCGGGCTTGACCCGACCATCTCACGCGGGCTGGGAAAGATCCTCGGGTCAAGCCCGAGGATGACTTCGCTCTTGAGCGAAGTCACTTCACCCAGCTCTTCAGCCGCTTTGCCGCTTCGATCATGCGGTCGGTGCTGCCGGCAAACGAATAGCGCATGAAGTAATGGCCGCGGCCGCGGTCGAAATCGAAGCCGGGCGTCGCCGCAATCCCGGTCTCGGCCAGCATGCGTTTGCAGAATTCGTTCGCGTCATTGGTGAAGCGGCTGATATCGGCATAGATGTAAAATGCGCCATCGGCCGGCGCCAGACGGTCGAAACCTGCCTGCGGCAGCTCGTTCAGCAGGATCTCGCGGTTCTTGGCATAGCGCGCGACATTGGCTTCGAGTTCGTCATACGCGTCGAGCGCGGCGACGCCGGCCACCTGGCTGATGCCGGGCGCGGAGATGTAGAAATTCTGGGTCAGGCATTCGATCGAGCGCAGCAGGCTGTCCGGCACCACCATCCAGCCGAGCCGCCAGCCGGTCATCGAGAAATATTTGCTGAAGCTGTTGATCACGATGGCCTGATCGGTCAGCGCCAGCACCGACTGCGCGCGGCCATTGTAGGTGATGCCGTGATAGATCTCGTCAACGATCAGCCAGCGGCCCTTCGCGGCACAGTCATCGACCAGCGCCTTCATCTCGGCATCGCCCAGCATGGTGCCGGTCGGATTGGCCGGACTGGCCACCAGCACGCCCTTGGCATCCATCGCCTGCGCGTTGATCTGCTGCGGCGTGGGCTGGAAGCGCGTTGCCATCTCGGTGACGATCATCGCCGGGTTGAGGTCGAGCGCCTTGAGGATGTTGCGATAGGCCGGATAGGCCGGCTCGCCCAGCGCCACCTTGTCGCCGGCATCGAAAGCCGACAGAAACGCCAGCTGGAAACCGGTCGACGATCCTGTCGTGACGATGATGCGTTCGGCCGGCACGTCGAGGCCGTAATAGTTGCGATAGTGGCGCGAGATCGCCTGGCGCAGTTCGGGAATCCCCAGTGCCAGCGTGTAGCCGAGCGGATCGCGCTGCATCGCGGCCATGGCGGCCTCGATGGCTTTGCGCGGCGCCGGCGTGGAGGGCTGACCCACTTCCATATGGATCACGTCGCCGCCGGCCGCTTCGCGCAGGGCCGCGGCCTTCATCACTTCCATGACGAAGAAGGGATCGACCGCGCCCCGTTTCGACGGTGTGGGCTTCATGGCAAAAGCTGCGTCAGTAGTCGCGGCCGAAGGCGAGGCCGAAGCCGCGCCGGTCGTTGGCGAAGCTGCAGGTGGTCAGGTCGCGCGGTGCGCCTTCGCCGCAATAAGCCATGTTGACGCGGCCGAGCCGGCCGATCTCGTTCACCGTCACGCCGCGCTGCTTCATCGCCTGGTAATTGGCCGGATCCATCGCGGGCTCGACCAGCAGCGGTGATTGCGGATTGGCCTGGAACATGCGCGGCTGTGCCAGCGCGGCCGGGGTGGGGTCATTCTTCTCCTTGCCGAGCGCGGTGTGCAGCACGCTGTAGGCAGCAGCCGCCGCCGCCGGTGCGCCACCGCTGGCGCCGGTGGCGAAGACCGCCTGGTTGACGCGGGGCATGGTGCCGATGATCGCGGTCAGATACGGCCGCTCGTCGCCGCCGACACCGGGTGGCGCGGCAAAGAGAATACCGGTTTCGCGGCCGACCTGGCGCGAGCCATAGGCGAGGCCCATGGTGAAGGCGCAGGCGACCGTGCCACCGTTGCGGTCGATCGCGGCGATGCTGGCCGAGCCGAAGCTGTTCATCGGCAGGGTGGCCGGGTCGCTGCGATAGGCCTGGCCGAGGCTGGCGGCGAACTTGTCGTCGCTCACCGAGTCTCCGCTGCTGAACAGGTTGGAACTGCGCAGGAAGCTGCCGCCGTCATAGGTCTGCTCGATCAGCCAGGCGGCCACCGCGCCGCCGGCCGGCGTGTTCGGCGTATAGAGCACGACGGAATTCTCGAACGGCACCTCGATCGGCTTGTTCACCGCGACCGCGTAGCTGCTCAGCTCGTCCAGCGTGACCTTGCCGCCCGCGCCGACGATATCGGCATGAACCTGTCGCGCCAGTGCGCCGGTGTAGAATTCGGCCGGACCACCCTGGCGCAGGCGCGACAGCACGCTGGCCAAAGCAGGCTGCACGCGACGTTCGCCTTCCTGCGCGATCAGTCCGCCATTGGCGGCGGTGAAGATCGGGCGCAGGCTGGGCGTGCTGGTGACCGGAGGCTGCACCTCGACCGCGGCCTGGATGAAGGCGCGGCTGGTGGCTTCGCCGAAGCGGGCCAGCTGTTCGGCCGGCGCCACCACGGCTTCCCAGCGCAGGCGGCCGTATTTGCCCTGCAGCAGCCCGAGGCCGCGCACCAGCCCCGGAATCGGCACCGGACCGCCATCCTTGCCGGGCAAGGCGGGGAATTCGATGGTCTCGGCTTTCTTCAGCGCAGCGTCGCTGGCAACGCAGACGCCGCCGGCGCCCAGGGCGGCACCGTTGGGATAGGTCACGGCATAGGTCAGGGCCGCGGCGGCCACCGCATCGGCGGCGCTGCCGCCATTTTGCAGGATATCGCGAGCCACCATGGCGGCGCGGGGCTCGTCAGCGGCGACGCCGCCGCGGAAACCGGCCAAATAGTTGATCTGGCCCGCACTTTTCGAGGCGCCGAACCAGCTGTCGCCGCCGCACGAAGCGGTGATCAATGCCACCGTGGCGAGCAGGGCGCATTGACTGAGGCGGCGTCCATGCTTACCTAAACCCTGCTGCTGCAGGAGGCCGCCCGCCTTGCTGGGACAATACTTCGCCATGCGCCGTTCTCTCATTCGCCGTGCTCTGGTTTCACGCGTCGCGTTGCGTCGCGTCGTTGCTGCCGGGTGTATGCTGCTGACGGCCGCGAGCACGATCCTGCCGACCGCGGCCGAGGCCCAGCGTCGCGGCGGTATTTCTCTGGTGCGCGACGCCGAGATCGAAAATACCATCCGGGCCTATGCCGCGCCACTCTTCGGGGCAGCCGGATTGTCCAATGAGGCCATCTCGGTCCATCTGGTCAACGACCGTGCCCTCAACGCCTTCGTGGCCGGCGGCCAGCGCATTTTCGTCAATACCGGCCTGCTGATCCGCTCGGAACGGCCGGCCCAGGTGATCGGCGTGCTGGCGCATGAAATCGGTCACATTTCCGGCGGCCATCTGGCCCGCCTGTCGGATGCCATCGACACCGCCTCGACGGCGATGATCCTCTCCCTGCTGTTCGGTGCCGCCGCCGCAGTGGCCGGGTCGGGCGAGGGCGCGATGGCGGCGGTGATGGGCGGCCAGCAGGTCGCCGAACGCAACCTGCTCGCCTTCACCCGCGCGCAGGAATCGGCGGCCGACCAGGCCGGCGCCACGTTCCTCGAACAGACTAACCAGTCGACGTCGGGCCTGATCGAATTCCTGCGCATCATTGGCAACCAGGATGCGCTGATGTACGACCGCCAGGACCCTTACGCGCGCACCCATCCGATGACGCCGGAGCGCGTCGCAGCGCTGGAATCGCGCATGTCGCGTTCGCCCTCACGCGCCGCAAAGGACACGCCGGACAATATCGAACGCTTCCAGCGCATGCAGGCCAAGCTGGTCGGCTATCTCGACGGCCTGCCGGCCACCTTGCGCAAATATCCCGAAACCGACACCTCGCTGCATGGTCGCTATGCGCGCGCCTTCGCCTATTTCCGCGCGCTCGATTTTTCTCGCGCGATCACCGAGACCGATGCGCTGATCCAGCTCTATCCGAAGGACCCGTATTTCCACGAGCTGAAGGCCGACATCCTGTTGAACCAGGGCAAGGTGGCGGAGTCGCTGCCGCCGATGCGCGAAGCCTATCGCCTGGCGCCGCAGGAACCGCTGCTCGCCTTCGGTGTCGGTCAGCGGCTGGTGGCGCTGGACGATGTCAGCCAGATGAACCAGGCGATCGACATCCTGAAACATGTGACGGTGGTCGAGCCGGACAATAGCGCTGCCTGGCAGCAGCTCGCTGTCGCCTATGGCCGCACCGGCGATATCGGCATGGCCTCGCTCGCCTCGGCGGAGCGTTACCTGATCGCCGGCATCTATCGCGATGCCATCGGCCAGGCCGAACGCGCCAGCCGCCTGATGAAGGAAGGCACGCCGGGCTGGCTACGCGCGCAGGACATCATCGCGGCGGCCAAGGATCGCCAGCGCGACGAACGCCGCCGCAGCCGGGGCTTCGATGCCGGTTTCCAGGTCGGCCCCGGCACGCGCAACTAACCGCCAGTTTCCCGCTTTTCTCACGGGCTTGTGGCTTGGCCATGGCCGTCGTGCCGGGCATAGTCCGCCAAGCTTTCAAAGAGTGAGTTTTTCAGAGGATTCCCGACATGCTCCGTCTGCTCAGTTTCATCGCCGCGCTGCTGTTCGCCGTACCTGTCCAGGCCCAGCAGGCGCAGCCGTTCACAGCGGAGCAGAAGGCCGCGCTGACGCAGCTGGTGCGCGAGGTGCTGGTCAGTAATCCGGAAATCCTGATCGAGGCGATGAATGCGCTGGAGGCCAAGCAGCAGGCCGAAGCCGGCAAGGCCTCGCAGGCTGCCATCGCCGCCAATCGCAAGGCGATCTTCGAGGATGGTGTCTCTTACGTGGCCGGCAACCCGCAGGGCGATGTCACCATAGTCGAGTTCTTCGATTACCGCTGCGGCTATTGCAAGCAGGTGCAGCCCAGCCTGATGACGCTGATCAAGGAAGACAGCAAGCTGCGCGTGGTGCTCAAGGAAATGCCGGTGCTGGGGCCGGAAAGCGTGATCGCCGCACGCGCTGCGGTGGCCGCACTGGAGCAGGACAAAGGCGCCAAGTATCTCGGCTTCCACAATGCCATGATGGAATTCCGCGGCCAGATCACCGAGGCGGAGATCTTCCGCCTTGCCACGGCCGCGAAGCTGGATGTCGCGAAGCTCAAGACCGACATGGCGGCGCCGAAGACCGAACAGATCCTGCGCGCCAACCTGGCGCTGGCCGATACGCTGGGCATCCAGGGTACGCCCGGCTTCGTGATCGGCGACAAGCTGGTGCCTGGCGCCGTGCCGCTGGATACGCTGCGCCAGCTGGTAAAAGAGGCGCGGGGTTAGCAAATAAATGGGACCCCGGGTCAAGCCCGGGGTGACGAAGTCTCGGTGTAATTCCGTCACCCCGGCCTTTTGAGCCGGGGTCCCATTTCGGAAGCCCCGTATTTGACGAACCGGACCCGTTTCCTTATGGTCCCGCCGCAACACACCGCCCCGTAATCCAAGGATTTGCTATGCGCGCCGAAATCAAGGCGATGGCCGATGAGATCCAGCAGTCGCTCGGACTGCTGAGGAGGTCTCTTTGACTGGGATAACGCAGTCAAGAAGCTCGAAGAGCTGAACGCCCGCTCGGAAGACCCTTCACTCTGGAACAAGCCGGCCGAAGCCCAGGCGCTGATGCGCGAGCGCACCCGGCTGGATCGCGCCGTAGGCACGCAGCGCCGGCTCGAAGCTGCGCTCAATGACAGCCTCGAACTGATCGAGATGGGCGACGCTGAAGGCGACCAGAGCGTGGTCGACGAGGCCGAGGCCGTGATCATGGGCCTGTCGAAGGAAGTCTCGCAGGCGCGGCTGGAAAGTCTGCTGTCGGGCGAAGCCGACATGAACGACTGCTTCCTCGAAGTGCATGCCGGTGCCGGCGGCACCGAGAGCCAGGACTGGGCCTCGATGCTGCTGCGCATGTATGTGCGCTGGGCCGAGCAGCACGGTTACAAAGTCGAGTTCCAGGAAGAGAGCGAAGGCGAAGAGGCCGGCATCAAGTCGGCCACCATCAAGGTCAGCGGACCGAATGCCTATGGCTGGCTGAAGAACGAGAGCGGCGTGCATCGCCTGGTGCGCATCTCGCCCTATGACTCGAATGCGCGCCGCCATACCAGCTTCTCGTCTGTGGGCGCCTATCCGGTGGTCGACGACACCATCGAGATCGAGGTGCTGGACAAGGATTTGCGCGTCGATACCTATCGCGCTTCGGGCGCCGGCGGCCAGCACGTCAACAAGACGGACTCGGCGGTGCGTATCACGCATATCCCGACCGGCATCGCGGTGGCCTGCCAGATCAACAAGAGCCAGCATCGCAACCGCGACGAGGCGATGAAGATGCTGAAGGCGCGCCTGTATGAGCGCGAGCTGCAGAAGCGTGAGGCCGAGGCCCAGGCGCTGAACGACGCCAAGACCGATATCGGCTGGGGCCATCAGATCCGTTCCTATGTGCTGCACCCGTACCAGATGGTGAAGGATCTGCGCACCGAGCTGGAAACCAGCGACACCCAGGGCGTGCTGGACGGCGACCTCGACGCCTTCATGGCGGCGCAGCTCGCCTCGAAGGTCGGCAAGGGCGAGACGGATTAGGGCTCGTTCAGGAAATGGCCGTCACCCTCGGCCTTGCGCCGAGGGTCCATCCACCGGTTCTGTCGGGCCATGACTTCACGGAGAGGGAAATGGATCCTCGGGGCAAGCCCGAGGATGACGGTCTTTGTAGTCACTATCCCCACATCGTCATGCTCGGGCTTGACCCGAGCATCTCTCTCCATTCGACGTGAGGTCCTCGGATCAAGTCCGAGGACGACGTAAACGGGGGGCACACAAAAACGGCGGGCCTGGGCCCGCC
>JAGXRD010000020.1 GCA_018336035.1 Alphaproteobacteria bacterium
GTCGATGCCAGGCAATTGAAGGTTTTGCGATACCGCCAGCAGTCCTTATAGACCGGCACACCACTAAAATACCGAGTGCCGCCAGGCTCGACGCAGGTCATACCCGTATACTGGCATTTCTCATATTGGGCATGCGCTGCTGCTGAAATGCCAAGAAGCAGTATCGCGCCGGCGAGAGCGGACATCAGCCTCATGACGCCAATTCCTCCAGCGTCGTACACTGATTCACTTCAGACTCTACGATCTGGTACGTTGCCGGCAGCTGGAAGCTATAAGTCCAACCGAGGCTTGTTTGGCAGGAAGTGCCCCCTCCCTGGCTATGATAGGCAAGACTACCTGTGGAGCCGGATAGCGTACATGCCCCTGTCGGGCTGCAGTTCAGAGTATAGGAACCGCCACCGATACTGGGCACTGTGCTAATACCTGGCACCATAGAGAGCTGGCGACTGTTCGAGGTCGACCAGGGCCACTGGCCAGAAGCGCTTGCACTCTCTGACAGGTAAGGAAGACCGCCGCTGCAGTAAACCGAACCGCTATAGTAACGGTAATTGGTGCCCTTACCTGGCCTACAATCACTTGGACCCCAGCTATTCGAGGCCAGTGTGCCGCCCGTGCAGGCGACCCCATCCACAATCACCTCAATCTGTTTGATGATATCGCACTGAGTCTGGGCATAGCCGCGGCCTGAATAGCAGGCGTACCCAGTCCCAGCCGTTACATCAACCTCACGCCCAAGACGACAGGTTTCCTGGTCGAAGTTCTCCCAAACAGTGCAGGTCCGATACTCTGTCTGACCGGGATATTGCGAAGTCGGTTCCTCGCAGTCCTCATAGCTGCCGGTAAAGTCGTTGATAACGTCCTGAGGGTTGGCCGATGTATCCCAACCTTGCTGCAACCACGGATCGGTCTTTTCGACAATGATATGTGGCCTGTTCGCAAAGCTACCGTGCAGCAGCTGGGCAGCTTCATTGGTCTGCGATTCCACAACGCCGGCATCATACATATTCGCGTCGTTGTAGCCGGTCTGAGGGGGATTGGACGTGGTATAGCCAGGTATTTCGCCGAGGTTCGGGTTGACCGCATTTCCCTGTGCAGCACCTGTACCCGCTGTCCCAAGGGCTTTGCCCTCTTCCTTCGCTCCCGAGAACGACATCTGCGCCATGCTGTCGCGCGAAGACATCGACATGCCGGCGACAATGGCCGCCCCACAGAGTAAAAGCGCACGATACTGTCGAGCAGCTGCCATATTACGGCTCCATGCGCTTCAGATATTCACGAGCAACCGATGCAGCCGCACCGTTCGCCTGGTCGATATGCTCCAAGGCGACTTTAAGCGGCACATTGCCGGATACTTTGTCGTGACTAGGTAGCGGCCGATCGCAGGACTGCGTCTCACAGGGCGCAGTCTCGCGGGTTGCCAAAACAAAGGTCGGCGCCGCCACCACGCCGTATGTCTGATAAAGTGTGGGGTCCATGGCGACCCGGATACCGGTCTGTGAAAGCGGCATCAGCGCTTTCAGGGTGTCCGGCATTTTCCCATTGACCATGCCGCGAAGGATGAAGACGCCACCGGCCTTAGCTGTTTCCTTTGCAAGATCCGTCAGGGATTTCTCTGGCATCGAGAGCGATACGAAGACCATCAGACGCTCACCGGACATTCCGGAAGCGCCCGACATCTTGCTCGCCTCTTTCATGATATGGCCAAGATCGACGCCGGCAGCATCATCTAACGGTAACGCCGGCGGCTTGTTCTTTTCTGCTGCTTTAGACATTTCCCGAACGATGTCCTGCAGGGACTGGTTGCTCCCTTGGCGCAGCACGTCATTTACAAGCCTTTCGGCATCCGAGCGGCTTTTGCTGCCTGGCGGGTTTGTGGCCTGGCTAAAGGCATCGGCCGGCATGACGCCAGATGCTGCAAGGCAAATAGCTATACCTGTCACAGCGCGCAGCAATTTCTCTTCCTCCAGATCAAATACCCGAAATCCTCGCCAATCACCGGTATCTCGCGGTTGGTTTCGTATAGCGTCGAGCTACGGCCCATTGGAGAACAGGCATGCTCACCGCTCGTTGTCGGATTCGGATTGGTCATTTGCGTGCGGTACTGAGATTTCCGCATCACCGGCATTGGGTACTTTTCGCAAAGTGCTGCCTCGCCGGCAGTCCCCCAGTTGATAAGCTCCCGGTGCAGCTTGTAGGCCATACGCTCTGTCGCCAAAACGGAAGCCTGAACGCCGCCCACATGGCCATGGATATTGCCATCGAGCGGATACATGGAACCCTGGCAACCCGCGCACCAGAACAGCGGATCGAGCGGCAGCCCTACAGAGGCCGCCCCGCAATCGGCCGCGCAGGCAGCCTGAGCAATTGGATTGGCGAAAAGCACGGCTTCCGGATTGAGGAAGAACGTCAGCTCATCATCCGCCCAGAGCGGATCGATTTCAGTGATATAGGCGATGTCGAAACTTGCCTGCTCAAGGCAGATAAAATCGATCAGCACTTCAAGCCAGTAGATCAGCGGATAGATGTACCAGTGAACATGGAAAAACGTGTTCGAGGACGCGCCTCGATTTTGCGAGGTCTTCCCCTGTCCCCAGTCGCCGCCCGGCGAGATTTCAAGCCCGCCAAGATTCACAAAGCAGAACGGCGTGCGGCTCACATCAACAAGCCGGACAGGCTCCCATAGGCCGAGGGCAAGACCTGGAATCGGGATGGGCTTATTGCAGAAGCAGAGCGGATTGCCTGGGTTCTCAGTGTCCGGCCGGCCGCCAATAAGCTCGAAGCTGCCCAGGGAGATCGGGAAAATACAGGACCAGCAGATATCCGTGATGGGATTTACGAACGTTCCCTCGCAGGTTCCCTCCGCTTTCGCGCCGAAAGCCACCACGACACTGAGAACGGCAGCCAGAGCCATACGGCGCAACAGCTTCATCATGGCAGCTTTTCCTCAACCATGATCCGGCCATCTACCTTATGCACAATGGTAGGGACATTCTCGATGCCGAAGCGGCGGACCAAGAACCCTTGTTGATCGAAGTAAACTGGACGGCCGAAGGCCTTGACACCTTCTGATATGTCGCCGTTCACAAGGATGACTTTGGCGGTCTCGCTATTGGCGTTCACGATCCTGAGCGCCCAACTCACCTGGTCACGGTCATCCCCATTGATGAACAGAAGCTGACGTCTGAAATCCATGTGATTGAGCGGATTGACCACCTGTCCAGCACGCGCAAACACACGCCCCCTATGGTCGGCCAGGTCGCGCTGGACAACGACGGTTGGATCAAACTCCCAGCTTCGCGGCTCCATAACCTTGCCCAGGCCAGCCACTGGCGGCGGCCGGCGCACATGCTTCTCAGCACGCTTCACCAGCTCGTCCTGCATTTGCTTGATTTCCCCCGAGGCCTCTTTTTCCTTCAGCTTACCCATGATGGAGGCCATCAAGTCCGGCTCAGACAGCGGGTAGACAGTGCCAATCTGGCCCAAGTCAGCGGCCATTGCGTTGGCCATTGTCAGCGACACGGCCATTGCTGCAGTTAGAGTTCTGACGCTCTGCATCATCTGTCAGCCTCAAAACAGTCTGTGGCCGCGGCCGATCACCTGGGACAACGAGACCCAGCCGATTTCCGCATAACGAGAGTCGTAACTGTCCTGACTGCTGCCAACCACGAACAAATAGCCTGGCTCAATCGTGCCTACTGGGCCCGGCAACAGCGGCCGGCCGGTCACAGAGGTTTCCTTAGCGCGACCGATCAGCTGCCCGTTGACCGAGAAAACGCGATCCCGCATTTCGACAACATCTCCGGCCACTCCGCCTATTTCCTTGAGCATCCGCATATGGATGAAGGAACTCGGAGGCGGCTGGAAAAACACCAGCTCACCCCGACCAGGCAGAACACCGCGCTCAATCAGGAAGACCGAGCCGGGCAGGCTATTAGTCTTGTTGAGCATGAGGCTGTACTTGCCAGACAGCACCACGCCTAAAAGACAAATCCCGATGACCAGCATCGAGACGAACGCTAGACGAATACCGCGAGAGCTCATTACTTAAGGCGCTCCTCGACCAGGGCTCTCATCGTCGCCGTCATGTCGACACGTCCAGACAGAACCGCCTCCGCCGGCATGACGATCATGCCGTTCTCAGCGCCAAGATCCTCCGCCGCATCATTGATCGCTTTGGCGAAGATTTCAGATCGCCGGCGTATCTCGTCCAGTTCAAGCCCCTGTTTCGCAAGATCCTTGATAAACCCCTCGACCATCGTACTCACTTCGACAGTCGCCACGCGGGGTTGCTCAGGGAAATACCGGCGTGTGCCCAGCTGCACGCATACCGACACCATCAGCGAAATCACCAAGCAGCCCACCAGGAGCCGCAAAGGGTTGTTACCGTCCATCATTCTTGCTTACCCCCGTGAGTGCCCAGCGGATGCCGTACCAGATCGACACCAAGACCAGATATGAAATGGTTAGCATCAGGGCGTAATTGGTCGCGTAGTCGAAAATCTCAGCCAGACGAAAAGGCTCTGCCATCAGCCGGTCATAGCCATAGGAGCCAGGCGCAAAAATCGTGTAGACCCATAGCGCAGCGCCTGAGAGGCCAACGCTCACAGAATAGCCAACGTGAAACAGCGCCTTTAAAAGCGGACGGAAGCGAGACAGGTATAGCCCTGCTCGCTCCAACACAGCTGATACCCACCACTTGCTCATGCCGCAGCTCGCCGATCATCGAACTTCTTCTGAACAGCAGCCACGGCCTCATCCATGGTCTTGCCATCTGCGAGCAGATCGTTAATGAGTGCGAAGTCTTCACCCTTGGACGAGTAAAGCGCAGCCGAATAGCTATCCAGCACAAGGCGACCAATGTGGTAGCCGCGTGGCCCCTTGATCACCATTTCGGAATACATCCGGTCCCGCATCACGAGGGACTTCAGGTCATTTTCGAGCTGCTCCGTCATGCTGATCTTCTTATCGTTCCGCATGGCCTCGATTGATTCTGGCAGCTGCGAAAGCAGGATTTTCCAGTCGCTATTCTCAAGCGCCGCACGGGCGCCCGGGCTTGTGTAGTAGTCGTTGATCGACTGCGTTCCGGTAATGAGGTTCCCGCGGTACTTGCGGCAACGGCGCACGAAAGCGCCGACGATTTCTGAGGAGTATTCACCGCCAAGGAAATCCCAGGCCTCGTCAATCACCTGGGAGATATGCAGTTTACGGTTTCCGCGATACATCGCCTCGGAAACAAGGAACATCAGCAGGAAAATGACGATCTGCTGAAGCTCCTTCTTCTCTTTCAGTTCTGCGAGTTCAAAGCAGACCAGATCGCCGCGAAGATCGACATTGCAATCCCCATCGAAGAAGTCGCCGTAGAGACCGCCACGGCCGTACTTGCCCAACATGCGCGACAGATCCTTCGCGCGCTGATCCGGGTCTTCCTTCAGCAGGTCGATAACGTCCTGGACGCATGACTGGCGACCCTTTGCGTCCCAGGCCGCCATGACATACTGCTCGATCATAGCCCGCTCAAAGGCGTCCAGCTTTTCGCCGTCCCGCGCCATCTGATAGAAAATCTTGCAGACCATCCCAAGGCCTTCCTTGAGATAGTCCAAGTCTTCCTTTTCCCCGACATTGATCAGCGAAAACGGGTTCAGGCAAAGCCCACTGTTGAAGTTAAACTTCACATGCTGGCCGCCCAGACGGAGAACGTTGTTCTTAAATGACTCGCCATCATCCAGAATGATGACCTTGACGCCAGTCCCGCGCAGGCCTGTCACCATTTCATTCATAGCAACAGATTTGCCGGAGCCCGACTTGCCGATGCAGGCAACGTTGTAGTTGCCCTCATCATTGGCAAACGGGTTCCATAGAACTAGCTCACCACGGCGGCCGATCAGAAGCAGACCGGGAGATCCGTTGCCCGAATACTCCCCCTGCATCGGCGCGAGATTGGCGGCCGTGAAGCTGACCCATGTCCGTGTCCGCTTCATCCGCTTCATATCCACCGACAGGCCTTCGGAGGGCATAAACGGCAGCATGCCTAAGAAGGACTGCAGCTGAACAAATGTCTCTTTCGACAGCTCCCAGTTTACCGACTTGTAAAGATCGCGCGCATGCCGCTCAGCTGACTCCTGCCGGTCCGGCCGCGTGTACAGTGCCAGCCCGTAATAGCAATCATTCAGCCGTTGACCTTGGCCGAGATGCTTTCGCACAAATTTCCAGTCGCGGTTCTTCTGGACGATATTCGGGAAGAACTTCGCATATTCGCGGTCTTCCACGCGGTTTCCGGTCGTGACGGCCTTAACTGCCGCCTTACTCGACGCGCTCGTACTGTCCTGCGTTGTCACTGTCAGATGCTGGACGAAATGCCCCTCAAACTGGCGCAGCACGTCCTCTGGATCGCCGATCAGCTTCTGATTCATCCACTGCGCCCAGTATTCCGGCAGGCGGCGCACATTGAAGTTCAAAACCTGCGTGTCGTTGGCCAGCATGAGCGAATTGGCCAGAACGACCAGCTGAGCCTCAGAATCGGAAATCTGTTCGTTCAAGGGCTGATAGGGGTTATAGCCCGCGTCCCGTGGATAAATGTCCACTTCAGGCCAGACCAGCTCGCGGATCAGCTGGATAAAGTCCTTCGGCTCAACAGTGCGAGTAGCGAGGCCCATACCCTGCAGCGTGGGCATATAGGCTCGCCTGACCTCTTCCAGACGCGCGGTCAGCCGGTCAACTGGCTCACCAGGCAGGCTAACTGAAATGAAATGCCGGAAGTGCCGGAGATAGAATGGCTCTTCCTTGTAAAGCCGCTTGTAAACACCGCCGGCCATGAATTCACAGCGGCGACGGGCAATCTCCTCAAAAATGCCGCCCGTAGCTTTACGCGGCGCGTACCAGTGATTGAGGATATTCCCCACCTTCGGGGAAGGGTAATTCATGAATTGCACGGAGCATTGCGGCGGCAGAATGTCCGCAATCAGCGACGTGATGGACTTCACCACCTTTTCATCCGCACCGATCAGCGGCGACGTTTCTACGATGAAACCAAATGAGTTGTTGTTGATGTAGAGTTTCGACTTGTCGTCATACCACCGATAGGGCAGCAGCTCGCCCAGGGTATGAATGTCAGGCATTCCGCTCTGCACTTCATCTAACAATGCCCGATCACCAAACAGGTGCTCTGACATCGAGCGCAGGCGTTCATACCAGAAGTTCTTTTTCAGATAGGACGACAGGTCGATATCCATGGCTTACTCCACCTTCCAGCGCGCGGGCGATACGACGAAAAAGATGAAACCCCCGTCATGGAGGTTTCCGCTGCCATCGACATACGGATTGAGCCAAAGGCGTCCCAGCCGTTCAGGCTGACGAACACGGTCAGTCCAGTTCACCCTGTCCCCTTGGATATCCGTGGCGCCGATCGCCAGAGTGTTGCCGCGAACCCCCGCAGCTGCAGGTGCAGCACTGACCATCATGATTTCTTCGGTTTTGCGAGCCGCCAGAACTGGCTCCGGCGCAGGAGCAGGCATCACAGGCACGGGCGGCTGGGTAGCCACGACGGTCTTATCGGCCGCTGCGGCTTGAGGTTGAGGTGCCCGCTCAATCGTCTCCATTCCCGCCGGGTCAGCCACTCTGACTTGTTCCGTGGTCGTGGCCTTGGGCGCGAAAACTTTCGACCAGAAGGCCTTGGTGAAAATGGCCGGTGTCTGGGCTTCAGTTGACGGATTGGTCACTGCCGGCGCCGCTGCCGTTTCAGTTGCAGATGAGTCGACTACCTCGGCCACCGGAATCGGCGCCGAGGTTTCCACGTTTCCCGAGGGGCGTCCGCGATCAGCCTCCGAGATCGTCATGCAACCCAGCCCCTGGGGGGCCGGGCAGTCCCAGTCGCCACTGACATTTCGGCTCCAGGTCGAGCACCCAGCCGTGCCCAGAGCAACCGCAAGCAAAGCGGCAATTTTGAATGCCGAGCGCATCAGAGCGATCCTTCCATGAACTTGCGAAGATGCTCAGGCGACGGGAACCCCTTCATCACCTGGCCATCAGCGCGCACGATCACCGGAACCGCCGACCAACCCATTTTCTTCATGTAGCCCTGCACCGCGCCAATCGCCTCGCTGGCGTCACAACCCGGCGCCGGGTTGCCCTCGCTGCCGGCATAAGCCAGATCCAGGCCAGCTGCCTTATCCCTGGAACAGAGCGCGCCAATTGTCGGCTTCAAACTGTTGCCGAGTACCGGGCTGGCATATTCATGCACCTCAACATCGGACATGGTCTTGAGGGCGGCATGAAGACGCGCGCAGTATGGGCAAGTCACATCGGTAAAGATCGCAACCTTGTGCTTGCGGCCTTTCCCGGTGACGACGGCATGCTGCTGTGGAAACTGCGACCAGTCCGCGCGCTGGACATTCTTGCTACGCGGCGCCACAGCGGGTTTGTCATCCTCGCGCGAAATCTCGCTTGCGGCCGTCTGAATTTCCTGCTGGGTCGTGAGGTCGTAGAACTTGGCAAAGGCCATTTTCGTCACCGACTTGTCGATGTAGAAAACGTTCTTGCCAGCGACGACTTCATACAGGCCGTCCATCGGACCGCACTGGACGGAACTGACCCCATTCTCTGGGTACTTTGTCGTGACGCGCTTTTTGACTTCCTGGGCGTCCTGATCTGTGCAGGGGCCGCCGATTGCAGTCGGGGGGTCGCCAGCCCCGCCCTGCAGATTGCTGGCAGATTGAGGAGCCGTCTGACAGGCAACCAGGAGAAACATCATCGACAGTGCAAGTTTACGCATCGTGGGAACCTCTACAGATAAGTGGACTAGAGATTGGGATTGCGGGCATTCGGCATGGAGTTACTGGCGGGCTTCGCTTCTTCCGCCTTTGCCGATGCCTTGTAGTTGTCCGAAAGGTCGACACCCTCCAGGAAGACGATTTCCACATCATCCCGGCCGGCCTGCAGCATGATCACAGGCTGATACTGCTCCGCACGCCGAATGAGATAGTTGGAGATCCTGTCCGAACTGGTACTCAGGCCTTCGCCTAGACCTTGCTGGAAGACATCGCCCGTGGACCGTTCCTGCGTGCCCTGCTGAATGGTGATGCCTCCCAGCGAACCGGACGACGACTGGGACAATCCGCGACCGAAGCCACTGACGACACCGGCGAGCAATGCGGTCGTAATGAAGTCACCTTCACGCGACACAACCTCACCACGGACACCCGCCTTGGCGCTGCCAGCGATATACGCCTTCACATTGCGCTCAATGACGGTTTTCGGGTCTCGGGCGCAGGTCATATTCTGCGTGCGGACATACACGCGCTCGCTCGACAGATCGCCATAAGCCGAACCGCCGATGCTGCAGCCATCAAGGTCGATGCGCTGTTCCTCACCGTTATGCAGGGCCGCAATCGCATCGCCCTGAATACGGAACAGGACAGGCCGGGGCTCTGCCTGGCTTACGACACCAGC
>JAGXRD010000021.1 GCA_018336035.1 Alphaproteobacteria bacterium
ACCCGGCCATCCACGCCTTTTCCTGTGAAGCAGTAAGACGTGGATCCCCGGGTCAAGCCCGGGGACGACAGCTACTTCGTAGCTGCCGGCTTAATCTCGACCTCGACAAAGGCCATCGGCGCGCCACCTGCATTGATCACGTCATGCGCGATGCCCTTGGGCCGCGAGTAGCTGCCGCCGGCCTGCATCTCGACGAAACTCTCCGCGCCCTGCGGATCGACGATCTTCAGCTTCGCATCGGTCAGGTAGGTCACGACATAGGGATATTCATGCACATGGAAGCCGGTGGCAGCACCGGGTGCGAAATCCCAGCGCGTGACACGCACGCGCTCGTCATCGGCCTGCGTGGTGGGAACTGCGGATTCTGTAGCCTGGCACATGGGGCGCTCTCCTGCTCTGTCGCAATCCTAGCGATGCCACCGAGCCCGACAAGCACGGAATTGTCGGGGGGCAATGGTGCCCTCACCCTCCAAAGAAACGTCATGGTCGGGCTTGACCCGACCATCTCAGGCAGAATTGAGAAAGATTCTCGGGTCAAGCCCGAGGATGACGGACTTGTATTACTTCAATCCTGTGGCTTCTTCTTCCGCAAACTCGCGCGCTGCGGCCGACCCTGCGCGATCGCCTTCAGCATGCCGCGGAAGGTATGCACTTCCTGGCTCGCCAGCGGCACGCGCTGCAAAGCCGAACGCAGGTTGCGCAAAATCGCGCCGCGCTTGGGCTCGACATTGTGGAAGAAGGCCGACTGGTTGAGTTCGTCGGCGATATGATCGAACAGACCCTGCAATTCTTCCTGCGACGCAAACCCGCCGCGCACCGTATCCAGCCGGCTCGGCGCGGTGTCGTCGCCCGCCGTGAACCATTCATAGCCGAGCAGCAGCACGGCCTGCGCCAGATTCAACGACGAGAAGCCGGGATTGAGCGGCACCGTGATGCCCACATGCGCCAGCGCAACATCCTCGTTGTCCAGCCCGGTGCGTTCCGGTCCGAACAGAATCCCGACGCGATGGCCGTCGGCCTGTTCCTGCCGCATGCGGGCGGCGGCCTCGCGCGGCGTGACCACCTCTTTCATCATGTCGCGCAGGCGTGCCGTGGTGGCATAGACGCGATGCAGGTCGGCGACGGCGTCTGCCGTGGAGCTGAACACGCTGACCGCATCCAGCACCGGATCGGCCTTGCTGGCCAGCACATAGGCGGCTGGATTGGGCCAGCCGTCGCGCGGATTGACGAGCCTGAGTTCAGTAATGCCGCAATTCAGCATGGCGCGCGCCGCGGCGCCGATATTCTCGCCGAGCTGCGGCTGCACCAGCACGATCACCGGCCCGCGCCGCAGCGGACCCGGCGGCGCGTATTTGCCAAGCTTGGGACGATTGGTGCCGGTCATGCGATTACTTGCCGGGCTGCGCCCCGTCGCGCAGCAGCTTCCACTGGATCGAATCCATCAGCGCCATGAAGGCAGCATCGATGATGTTGGGCGACACGCCGACGGTGAACCAGCGATTGCCCTGGCCATCGGCGCTCTCGATCATGACGCGCGTGGTGGCTTCCGTGCCGCCATTGAGGATACGGACCTTGAAATCGACCAGGCGCAGGTCGTCGATATAGCCCTGGTAGCGGCCGAGATCCTTGCGGATCGCATGATCCAGCGCGTTGACCGGGCCGTTGCCCTCGGCGACCGAGAACAGCGTCTGGCCATCGACATCGAGTTTCACGGTGGCTTCCGAGATCGTCACCAGCTCGCCGCGCGCATTGTGACGCCGCTCGACCATGACGCGGAAGCTGCGGATCTTGAAGAATTCCGGCATCAGGCCGAGCGCGCGGCGCGCCAGCACCTCGAAACTCGCCTCGGCGCCGTCGTAGGAATAGCCTTCCGCCTCGCGCTGCTTGACGTCTTCGAGCAGCGCATTCAGCCGGCTGTCATTGGCGTCATATTTGATGCCGGCCTCGTTCAGGCGCACCAGCAGGTTCGAGCGGCCGGCCTGGTCCGAGATCAGGATTTTCCGCGCATTGCCGACGCTTTCTGGCGGCACATGTTCGTAGGTGCGCGGGTCTTTCATCACCGCCGAAACATGCAGGCCGCCCTTATGCGCAAAGGCCGAAGCGCCCACGTAAGCCGCGTGGCGGTTCGGCGCGCGGTTGAGCAATTCGTCCAGCGTGCGCGAAGTGGCGGTCAGATGCGTCAGGTCCTGCTCGCTCAGGCCGATATCGACATGCTCGGCGAACCAGGGTTTCAGCATCAGCGAGGGGATCAAAGCAATGAGATTGGCATTGCCGCAGCGCTCGCCCAGGCCGTTCAGCGTGCCCTGCACCTGCCGCACGCCGGCCTTCACGGCAGCCAGCGTGTTGGCGACCGCGTTTTCCGTGTCGTTATGGGTATGCACGCCAAGGCGCGAGCCGTCGCCGAGTTTCTGCACGACCTCATTGACGATGCGCTCGACTTCCCAGGGCATGGTGCCGCCATTGGTGTCGCAGAGCACCGCCCAGCGCGCGCCGGAGTCCAAAGCGGCTTTCAGGCAGTCGAAGGCGAATTGCGGATTTTCCTTGTAGCCGTCGAAGAAATGCTCGGCGTCATACATCGCCTCGCCGAACTTCTTATGCGCGGCAGCGATGCTGTCGGCGATCAGCTCGATATTCTCAGTGAGCGAAATGCCGAGCGCGATATCGACCTGGTAGGCCGAGCTTTTGCCGACGAGACAGGCGGCGTCTGCGCTGGCATTGAGGATCTGGGCGAGGCCCGGGTCGTTCTCCGCCGAACGGCCGGGACGCTTGGTCATGCCGAAAGCGACAAATTTCGCACGCTTGAGCTGCGGCTTGGCAACGAAGAATTCGGTGTCGGTCGGATTGGCGCCGGGCCAGCCGCCCTCGATATAGGCGACGCCGAGCTTGTCCAGCGCCCTAGCAATCGCGCGCTTGTCCTCGACCGAGAAATCGACGCCCTGGGTCTGGGCGCCGTCCCGCAATGTCGTGTCGAAGAGATAGACGCGATCCTTGGGCATCACACTTACTTTCCAGTCACTGTTTTACGCTCAGGCGCTTCACGGCGCGGTCGCGGCCGATCAGCGGCAGAAGCTGCGCCATTTCAGGCCCCTTGTCGCGCCCGGTCAAGGCCAGGCGCAGCGGATGGAACAAAGCCTTGCCCTTGGCGCCGGTTTTGGCAGCCACGGCCTGGGTCAGCGCCTTCCAGGTCGTGGCATCCCAGGGCTCCGGCGGCAACGCCTCGACGGCGGCGGCCAGCACGGCGGGGTCTTCCTGCACGGTTTCGATCTCACCGTTCACTACCGGCCACCAGTCGGCAGCTTCCGACAGCCGCCCGAGATTGCCGCGAATGGCAAGCCAGAAGGCTTCGGTCGCACCTGCCGGCAGGCGGTCGCGCACGGCGGCGAAGTCGGTGCCATGCAGCAGCTTGGCATTCAGCAGGTCGAGATCATGCGGATCGAGCCGGGCCGGTGCGCGGCTGAAGCGCGAAAGATCGAAGCCAGCGATCAGCGCCGGCAGTTCGGCCTGCGCCTCGACCGGATCGGCCGAGCCCAGACGCGCCAGCAGCGAATTCAGCGCCATCGGCTCGACACCCTGTTCGCGCAGATCGCCCAGCGACAGCGAACCCAGCCGCTTCGACAGCCCGCCGCCCTCGGCATCGAGCAGCAGCGAGAAATGCCCGAAGGTCGGCACGGCATAGCCCAGCGCCTCGAACAACTGAATCTGCGCCGCCGTATTGGTGACGTGATCCTCGCCGCGGATCACATGGCTGATCTTAAGGTCGCCGTCATCAACCACGGACGACAGGGTGTAGAGCGGATAGCCGTCCGAGCGCACCAGCACCGGATCGCTCAAACTCGCCATGTCGATCTCGACGCGGCCATGAATGATGTCGTCCCAGACGACAGTGCCGCCATTCAGTTTGAAACGCCAATGCGGCTGGCGGCCATCTTTCTCCAAGGCGGCACGGTCTTCGGCAGTCAGTTTCAGCGCGGCGCGGTCATAGACCGGCGGCTTCTTCTGGCTCAGCTGAATCTTGCGGCGCAGCTGCAGCTCTTCCGAGGTTTCATAGCAGGGATAGAGGCGTCCGCTGGCCTTCAGCTTTTCGGTCGCCTCAGTATAAAGCGCAAAGCGATCCGACTGTTTCGCATAGCGGTCCCAGTCGAGCCCGAGCCACCGCAAATCGGCCTCGATGCCTTTCGCAAATTCCTCGGTCGAGCGCGCGGTGTCGGTGTCGTCCAGCCGCAGCAGGAAGCTGCCGCCATGCTTTCGCGCGAACAGCCAGTTCAGCAGCGCGCCGCGCGCATTGCCGACATGCAGCCGGCCGGTCGGACTCGGCGCAAACCTCACGGCAACGGGACTCATTTGCTGATGTCCCGGAAGGCGTTAGTGATCGGATAGCGGCGGTCGCGGCCGAAATTGCGCGGCGTCAGCTTCACGCCCGGTGGCGCCTGGCGGCGCTTGTATTCGGCAATGTAAAGCAGATGCTGGATGCGGCGCACGACATCTTCGGGCTGACCGGATGCCACGATCTCGCGTACCGGCATTTCCTTTTCCACCAGCATTTCCAGGATCGCATCCAGCTGCTCGTAGGGCGGCAGACTGTCCTGGTCGGTCTGGTTGTCGCGCAGTTCGGCGGTCGGCGCGCGTTCGATGATGGCCGGCGGGATGACCACGCCTTCGGGGCCCAGGCTTTCCAGCGGGCGATTGGCGTTGCGCCAGTGCGACAGCGCATAGACCGTCATCTTGTAGACGTCTTTCAAAACGCTGTAGCCGCCGCACATATCGCCATAGAGCGTGGCATAGCCGACCGACATTTCCGACTTGTTGCCGGTGGTCAGCACCATATGGCCGAACTTGTTGCTGAGCGCCATCAGCGTGACGCCACGGATGCGCGACTGCAGATTCTCTTCGGTGATATCGGGCGTCTTGTCTTTAAAGGCCGGCGCGAGCATGGCTTCGAGCGCCTGATAGGCCGGCTCGATCGGAATGGTCTCGTAGGGCACGCCGAGGGCCTTCGCGCAGGCCGCGGCATCATCCAGGCTGCGTTTTGATGTGTATTTCGAGGGCAGCATCACGCAGCGCACGCGGTCAGCGCCCAGCGCATCGACCGCGACGGCGGCCGAGAGCGCGGAGTCGATGCCGCCCGACAGGCCGAGCACCACGCCGGGAAACCTGTTGCGGTTCACGTAATCGCGCAACCCCACCACCATGGCCTGGTAGAGGCTGGAAAGATTATCCAGCGGCTGTTCGATCTGGCCCTTGGCGCAGACCCAGCCTTTGTCGCTGCGCGTCCAGTCGGTGACGGTGAGATCATCGAGGAAATCGGGCTGGCGCACCGGCAGGCTGTGATCGGCATTCAGCACGAAGCCGCCGCCGTCGAAAACCAGTTCATCCTGGCCGCCGGTGCGGTTGACATAGAGCAATGGCAGCCCGGTCTCGACCACGCGGGTGATGCCGAGCGGCAGGCGCTGGTCCCATTTGTTCGATTCATAGGGCGAGCCATTCGGCACGATCAGCATCTCGGCGCCAGTTTCCGACAGGCATTCGGCCACATCCGGCATCCACATGTCTTCGCAGATCATCACGCCAAGCCGCACGCCGCGGAACACCATCGGCCCGGGCAGCGGACCGACGGCAAAATGGCGCTTCTCGTCGAACACGCCGTAATTCGGCAGTTCGTGCTTGTGGCGCACGGCGACGATCTCGCCGCCATCCAGAAGCTGCGCCGAATTATAAAGCAGCCCCTTCTCGCGCCAGGGCGAGGTAACCAGCAGCGCCGGGCCGCCATCTTTCGTCTGCGCCGCCAGTTCCTGCACGGCGGCCTCGCAGGCCTCCTGCACCGAGGGGCGCAGCACCAGATCTTCCGGCGGATAGCCGATGATCATCAACTCGGGAAACACCACCAGGTCGGCGCCCTCGGCGGCAGCCCTGGCGCGATACGCCTCCACCAGCCGGCGATTGCCGGCAATGTCGCCCACGGCCGGATTGACCTGGGCCATGGCGATGCGGAGATGATCAAGAGGAGCGGCGGACATTTGGACTGCAGATTGAGGTTGTTGGCCGGTAATTTGGCTTCGCGTTCGATACTTACCCTTACGGCAGGCTTATCTCAAGCGAGCCGGCAGTCTACAGTGGCCGGCAAGGATTTAGATAGCCCAGAGCGGGCAAAAGGGAGACGCAAATGGCCGGGAAAAATACTCAAGTTCTGATGAAACAGCACCCCAAGGGGGCGGTGACCGAGGCCGATTTCGAAATCGTCCAGCGCGATATCCCGAAACCCGGCCCCGACCAGGTGCTGGTGCGCAATGTCTATCTCTCGCTCGATCCCTATATGCGCGGCCGTATGGACCCCGTGCGCAGCTATGCCGCACATCTCCATCCCGGCGACATGATGGGCGGCGGCACGGTCGGCCAGGTGATCGAAAGCAATGTCGAGAAGCTGCCGGTCGGCACCTATGTGAACGGCATGCTGGGCTGGCAGGAATACGCTGTCGCCAAGGCCAATGAACTGCGCGTGCTCGATCCCAAAGTGGCGCCGATCTCCACTGCGCTGGGCGTGCTGGGCATGCCGGGCTGCACGGCGCATTACGGCCTGATGAGCATCGGCGAGCCGAAGGCCGGCGAAACCGTGGTGGTCTCGGCCGCCAGCGGCGCGGTCGGTTCCGTGGTGGGCCAGATCGCCAAGATCAAGGGCTGCCGCGTGGTCGGCATCGCCGGCGGCAAGGACAAGTGCGACTACGTGGTGAACGAACTCGGCTTCGATGCCTGCATCGACTACAAGGCCGGTGACATGCAGGCCGCCTTCAAGGCGGCAACGCCCGACCGCGTCGATGTCTATTTCGAAAATGTCGGCGGCGACATCATGGAGATGGTGTTCGGTCGCCTGAACGCGTTTTCGCGCGTCGCCATCTGCGGGCTGATCTCGGGCTATGACGGCAAGCCGCAGACCTTCACCGGCATGCGCCATATTCTCGTCAACCGGGCCAAGGTGCAGGGCTTCATCATCTCTGAGCATATGGGCTACTGGCCCGGCGCGATCGGCGAGATGGCCGGCTGGATCAAGGCCGGCAAGCTGAAATACCGGGAAGATATCGCCGATGGCCTGACCAATGCGCCCAAGGCATTCCTCGGGCTTCTCACCGGCAAAAATTTCGGCAAGCAACTGGTGCGCGTGAGCCCGGAAACGCTGTAACCTCCGTCCCAAGAGTTTTCAAAAGACCACCAGATACCTTCTTGGGGAGGGGACCAGTATGTTGAATCGTCGCCAGTTTGCCGCCCTCGCGGGCGGCACCGCCGCCGCTGCGTTGCTGCCGCATGCCTCCTTCGCGCAAAGCTGGACGCCGCCGAAAGGCGTCACCGTCGTGGTGCCCTATCCGGCTGGCGGGCCGACGGATAGCCTGGCCCGTCTGGTGGCGCAGGAGATCGCCGGTCCGCTCGGGCAGAGCGTGATTGTCGAGAATGTGCCCGGCGGCGCCGGCGCTATCGGGTCGCGCCGCGTGGCGCAGGGCCCGGCAGACGGCACGGTGCTGATCGCCACCACGAACCAGACGCATGCCACCAATATCTCGCTGCTGCCCGATGGCGGCGGCTATCACCCGGTGAAGGATTTCGCCCCGATCGCGCTGCTGGCCGACCTGCAGCATATCCTCGTCGTGAAGAACGACCTGCCGGTGAAAAACCTGGCCGAGCTGATCGCGCTGGCCAAGAAAGATCCGGGCAAGATCAACTGCGGCTCGACCGGCCAGGGCTCGGCCTCGCATCTGACGCTGGAACTGTTCAAGTCGAAGGCCGGCGTGAACATGACGCATGTCGCCTACAAGGGCTCGGCGCCGCTGCTGCAGGACCTGCTCGGCGGCCATGTCGATTGCAGCTTCGCGACCACGCCCAGCGTGCTGGGCCAGATCCAGGCCGGCAAGCTGCGCGCCATCGCCGTGGCCTCGCCCAAGCGCTCGCCGCATCTGCCGGAATTACCCACCATTGCCGAAGCCGGCGTGAAGGGCGTGGAAGCCGATGCCTGGCTCGGCATCTTCGCGCCGGCCGCCGTGCCGGAGGCCGCCCTGGCGCGTTACCGTGCGCTGGTGCTCGACGCGATGAAGAAGGACGCCGTGCGCGAAACCTTCTTCAAGCAGGGCATGGCGCCGAATGTGAAAAACCACACCGAATTCGCCGCCTTCCTGCAGGACGACATCAAGCGCTGGGCCGAGGTGATCAAGACCGCCAATGTGAAGGCGGAGTAAAAGCTAAGGCCCTCACCCTCCCGCTTCGCGGGCCCCTCCCTCTCCCATTTCATGGGAGAGGGGTAAGCATCGCAACTCTCCCTCTCCCGCTGGCGGGAGAGG
>JAGXRD010000022.1 GCA_018336035.1 Alphaproteobacteria bacterium
ATGGCCGGGTCAAGCCCGGCCATGACAACTGTGATGTGGAGAGAAGAGCGCTCATTCGCGCTCTTCTTTTTTTTTGCATGGACAGCATTTCCGTATCCTGTCTAAGCTTCGATCATCGTCACACAAACAAAGCCCCCAGACATCGCCATGACCTACCGCATCGCCATTGCCGGCTTCCAGCATGAGACCAACACCTTCGCGCCGACCCGCGCGACGCTCGACCTGTTCATCAAGGGCGAGGGCTGGCCGCCGCTGACCGAGGGCAAGGACATCGTCGAGGTCTTCTCGCCGATGAATATTCCCATCGGTGGCTTCATGAATGCAGCCAAGCCGAAGGGCTGGGAACTGCATCCGATCGTCTGGGCCGCCGCCGCGCCGAGTTCCTATGTCTCGACCGAGGCCTTCGAATACATCGCCGGCAAGATCGTCAACGGCATCGCGGCGCTGAAGGGCCGCATCGACGCGGTCTATCTCGACCTGCATGGCGCCATGGTCACGGAAGCCCATGAGGACGGCGAGGGCGAGCTGCTGCGCCGCGTGCGTGCTGTCGTCGGGCCGGATATGCCGATTGGCGTCAGCCTCGACCTGCATGCCAATGTCACGCCCGAAATGGTGCAATACAGCGACGTGCTGATCGCCTATCGCACCTATCCGCATCTCGATATGGCGGTGACCGGCGCGCGCGTGCTGCGCCACATGGAGAAGCTTCTCACTGGCGAGCGCAAACGCCAGGCCAAGGCGCTGCGGCAGATTCCCTTCCTGATCCCGCTGACCGCGCAATGCACCTTCATCGAACCCTGCAAAAGCCTGTACGACACGCTCTCCGACATGGAGCGCGGCGCGGTCTCGTCGCTCAGCTTCAGCCCCGGTTTCCATCCGGCCGACATCCATCATTGCGGCCCCACCGTGGTGACGTATGCCGATACGCAGGAGGCCGCCGACAAAGCGGCCGACGCTTTCGCGCGCCAGATCATCGAACGCGAGGCCGAATTCAAACTCAATCTCCTGTCGCCCACCGACGCCATCGACCGGGCGCGTAAACTGATCCAGGGCGGCGCGCGCAAATCCATCGTGCTGGCCGATGTGCAGGACAATCCCGGCACCGGCGCGACCAGCGACACCACCGGACTCTTAGCGGCCCTGGTCGCTGAACATGTGCCCGATGCGACGCTCGGCCTGCTGTACGATCCCGAGGTGGCGAAGATCGCGCACCAGGCGGGCGAGGGCAGCGAGATCGAGGTCTCGGTCGGCGGCAAGCTGCTCGATGTCGAGGGCGCGCGGCCCTATCGCAACCGCTTCAAGGTCGCCAAGCTGGGCGACGGACGCTTCCTCTGCACCGGGCCCTTCTACAAGGGCACCAAAATGGACCTCGGCCTGATGGCGCGGCTCCAGATCAACGGCGTCGACCTGGTGATTGCCTCGGCCCGCGTGCAGGCCGCCGACAAGGACCAGTATCGCCATGTCGGCATCGAGCCGGGCAGCCGCCAGATCGTCGGCGTGAAAAGCACGGTGCATTTCCGCGGCGACTTCACCGACATCGCGCATGACATTCTCAATGTCGAAAGCCCCGGCGCCTTCATCGAACGGGCGGAAACGCTGCCCTATAAAAAACTCCGCAAGGGCATGAAGCTGTCTCCCCTGGGAAGGGCGTTCTAAAGGGGGGGCTTCAGGCCTGCATACGACTGAATGCAACCTCCCGGAGGCTCCTTCGGGTTCGTAGCGCTTCGTAGCGCTTCGTTTGTGCTCCTGCGCGTTCGTTTCGCTTCGTTCAGCTTCGCGGGCGTTCGTTGCGTGCTCGCTGGTGTTCGTTTGCGTTCGTTGGTGTTCGTTCGCTTTCTCCCTGTCCAGAATGGCACGCTGCTCGCGCTGCAGGTGCTGCATACACATGCAGGCAGTCTGCGGCAGGCCAATGAGAACATGTAGGGAACTTGTGGCGGGTTTCAAGGGCCCCGGTTCTCACCCCGCGTCATCCCGTTTTCGTCACCCCGGGCCTGACCCGGGGTCCCATTTAGGTCCGCGAAAAAATGGGATCCCCGCCCGTCGCGCCTTGCGCGACAGTACATGCATAGGCGGCTATGCCGCCGGGCGCGGGGATGACGATTTTGTAGGGACGGGTCGGGGAATCGCCTAGACTTCGCCGATAACAAACGCGAGGAAACGGCAGCGTGACCACGGCGCGGACAGTCTTCACCCCGGACGAGATCAGACGCCTCAGCCAGCGCTCGGACTGGATGGGCGCCTGGCTCGTGCTGCATGCCTGGGCGCTGATCATTGGCGCCATGGCTTTGTTCGTCTGGCTGCCGAACCCGCTCACGTTTCTGCTGGCCGTGATGGTGATCGGCGGGCGGCAGCTCGGGCTGGCCATCCTGATGCATGATGCCGCCCATGGCTTGCTGTTCAAAACACGCCGGCTGAACGAAGTCGCCGGGCAATGGCTCTGCGCGTATCCCGTGGGCACCGACCTGCATCTCTATCGCCCGTATCACCTCAAGCATCATCGCCATACCCAGCAGGCCGACGACCCCGACCTGGTGCTCTCGGCGCCATTCCCGATCAGCCGCACGAGCCTGAAGCGCAAGATCTGGCGCGACATCACCGGCAATACCGGCGTCACGCGCCGCAAACAGCAGATCATGATGACCTGGGGTGAGGCGGGACTAACGTGGGCCGAGCGCTGGTCGCGCCTGAAACAGGGCGGGGTGGTCGGCTTCGTGATCACCAATGCGCTGCTGTGGCTGGCGATGAGCGCTGTCGGCCTGTGGTGGCTCTATCCGGCCTTGTGGCTGCTGCCGCTGCTCACCTGGTACCAGCTGGTCAGCCGCATCCGCAACATCGCCGAACATGCCGTGGTGCCCGACAACGACGACCCGTTGCGCAACACGCGCACGACCTATGCGAACCCGCTCGCGCGGCTGCTGCTCGCGCCCTACTGGGTGAACTACCATCTGGAGCATCACCTGCTGCTGAGCCTGCCCTGCTGGAAACTGCCGGCAGCGCATCGCCTGCTGCTGGGCAAAGGCCTGCGCGAGCAGATGGAAGTGCAGGCGGGCTATCTCGATGTGCTGAAGTTGGCGGCATCCGCAAGCCTGGATGTGCCTTACAACGGCCATAGAAAAAAAACGCAAGCGCAAATATAGTTCGACTGCGTCAGTGTTCAGCTCGAAGAGAAACAGAATAGAACATGCTATCACTTCAGCTAAAAAACATTCGCTCAATAACTGATTCTGGCAATATAGAATTGAGGCCAATCACTTTATTTCTTGGGCAGAACAGCAGCGGAAAGAGTACCTTTTTAAGAACATTTCCTCTGTTGAAGCAGAGTGTTATCACTCGCTCTAACTCTCCAATCTTATGGTATGGCGACTTAGTTGATTTCGGTTCCATTGAAGAGGTTCAGTCAACGTTTTCACCGCTGGATGGAGTTTCAATAGATATCTCAGTTCCTCCTAATCAATGCGCGCCTTTTTCGCTGCCATACACCAGTCGGCTATACACGGATATCTCAACTATTCGATTTGGAGTCGATGTATCCAATGTTGACGGTAAAACGACATTGCGTTCATTCAGGCTTCAGTTATCTGATGATGTTTTATTTTTGGTAGTTGATCCTTTTGGGAAAATTACTTCAGCGCATGTGAATGGCGTTGATTATACGAAAGACATCCCAGTCGAAAAGTTGCGCATAACGCAAGAGGGGCTTATTCCCTCAATAATTTCGGTCGATGATGGAAAGAATGCTGAACTACTACTTCATTCTCCAAGACGCGCAGAATTAGTGAGAGATGCTTTGATTGCATCATTTAAATCCAGACTTCATGGTAGAATGGAAAAAGAAAATATAGCCCGACTTATTTCGCAGATTTATTATCGTAATGAAAAGAATTTCCCTCAGCTATTTAATAACGTCAGTTCTCCATCGAGGTCATGGAAGAATTTCGTTCACGAAATATCAAAGCAATCAAACGCTCAATATGTAGAACGTCTCCGTAGTTTATATTTTCTTTCCGCATGCGGGCTAATCCTGCCTGCCCTAGAGAGGTGCGTGTATCACATATTGAGTGGCATATCTTATATGCTGGGGATTCTGAAGATTTATGTTCAGCATGGGCCTTGCTTTGCCCCGATGAGAGGTTTTTTGATACGGGTGTAGATTTGCCGAATGATATACATCGCGGCATTTCTCAGAATGTACTTGTTGTCGCGATTGGCCGGGCTGAATCAAATGGGCGGTACAGAAAAGAATTTTTTGATTCATTGAAGAAGTGCGTATATTTCTCCGAGATTTGCTCTTTTATTTCCCTGTTCTTATCCTACGCAGCATCTGGCCAACGCTTTCCAGTTCGGTATTAAGATCTTTTACGACAAGCATTTATGAGTAAAAGGCGCGCTCGCTTGTGCACCAGTAGGTCGTTAGTCACCTGACGGCTGTCTAGGCCGCCTAGCGGCGTTTTTTAGACGGCTGTAGCCGACCTGAAATAATCCACTTCTGCGCAGCACGGTCTCGGCGTAGTTCACATGTATGCCCGGCCTGAACCCCGAGGGAATGGTGTCATAGACACCGGTAAGGCGAAGCCGGGATGGTCGGTCATCAGATGCGAAAACTCCCCGGCAGCCTCTCGACCGCCGGGGAGCACGCCAAGCCTAACTCACATCACGCGATATCAAACCGATCCGCGTTCATCACCTTGGTCCAGGCAGCGATGAAGTCGCGCAGGAACTTCTCCTTCGCATCGTCCTGGGCATAGACCTCCGCATAGGCGCGCAGCACCGAGTTGGAGCCGAAGACCAGGTCCACGCGCGTCGCCGTCCATTTTACCTGGCCGGTCTTGCGGTCGCGGATCTCGTAGAGATTCTTGCCCGCAGGTTTCCAGCTATTGGCCATGTCGGTCAGGTTGACGAAGAAATCAGTCGTCAGCGCGCCGACGCGGTCGGTGAACACGCCATGCCTGGCGCCGCCATGGTTGGCGCCGATCACGCGCAACCCGCCGACCAG
Organism: Alphaproteobacteria bacterium; assembly: GCA_018336035.1. GTDB lineage: Bacteria > Pseudomonadota > Alphaproteobacteria > Ferrovibrionales > Ferrovibrionaceae > Ferrovibrio. The sequence goes on from JAGXRD010000022.1 coordinate 4,994, forward strand.
CACGGTCATCTCCACTGCTGTCAGCCCCATGAGCTGGGTGCGGTCGAGCAGCAGCTCTTCCGGGCTGACCGCGTAGTCTTCCTTCAGCCAGTTGCGGTAGCCGTCATGGATCGGCTCCAGCACATCGAAGGAGGCGGCATCGGTCTGTTCCGCCGTGGCATCGCCGCGACCGGGCGCGAAGGGCACGGTCACGTTGTCGAAGCCTGCCGCCTTGGCAGCCTTTTCGATGCCGACATTGCCGGCCAGCACGATCACATCGGCAATACTGGCGCCGCTGTCTTTTGCGATGGCCTCAAGTACGCCCAGCACTTTGCTGAGGCGCTGCGGCTCGTTGCCCAGCCAGTCCTTCTGCGGGGCGAGGCGGATACGCGCGCCGTTGGCGCCGCCGCGCATATCCGACCCACGATAGGTGCGCGCGCTGTCCCAGGCGGTGCTGACCAGCTCCGCGATGCTCAGTCCGCTGGCAGCGATGCGCGCCTTCACATGGCCCACGTCATACTGCGTGTTGCCGGCCGGCACCGGGTCCTGCCAGATCAGGTCTTCCTTGGGCACATCGGGGCCGAGATAGCGCACCTTCGGGCCCATGTCGCGATGGGTCAGCTTGAACCAGGCGCGGGCGAAGACATCCGAGAAATACGCCTGATCCTTGGCGAAGCGTTCCGAGATCTTGCGATAGATCGGATCGACCTTCATCGCCATGTCGGCATCGGTCATGATCGGCATGCGGCGGATGCTGGGGTCTTCCACATCCACCGGCATGTCTTCCGGTTTAATGTTGATCGGCTGCCACTGATGCGCGCCGGCCGGGCTCTTGGTCAGCTCCCAGTCATAGCCGAGCAGCAGCTTGAAATAGCCGTTGTCCCAGCGCGTCGGATGCGTGGTCCAGGCGCCCTCAATGCCGCTGGTGACGGTGTCGCGACCGACGCCACGGCTGGTCTTGTTGAGCCAGCCGAAGCCCTGGTCTTCCACCGCGCCATCTTCCGGGCTCGGGCCCAGCTTCGCCGCATCGCCATTGCCATGCGCCTTGCCCACGGTATGCCCGCCGGCGGTGAGCGCGACGGTTTCCTCGTCGTCCATCGCCATGCGCGCAAAGGTCAGGCGCACGTCATGCGCGGTGCGCTGCGGGTCGGGCTGGCCGTTGACGCCTTCGGGGTTGACGTAGATCAGGCCCATCTGCACGGCGGCCAGCGGATTGGCCAGCGACTGGCGGTCGTCGCCGTCATAGCGCTCGGAGCCGAGCCATTCCTTCTCGGCGCCCCAGTAGACGTCTTTCTCGGGGTGCCAGATATCTTCGCGGCCGAAGCCGAAGCCGAAGGTTTTCAGGCCCATCGACTCATAGGCGATGGTACCGGCCAGGATGATCAGGTCGGCCCAGCTGATGCGGTTGCCGTATTTCTTCTTGATCGGCCAGAGCAGGCGGCGCGCCTTGTCGAGATTGGCATTGTCGGGCCAGGAATTCAGCGGCGCGAAACGCTGGTTGCCGGTGCCGCCGCCGCCGCGACCGTCAGCCATGCGGTAGGAGCCGGCGGCATGCCAGGCCATGCGGATCATCAACCCGCCGTAATGGCCCCAGTCGGCCGGCCACCAGTCCTGGCTGGTGGTCATC
>JAGXRD010000023.1 GCA_018336035.1 Alphaproteobacteria bacterium
TCGGAGCATTATAAGCTTATCGAGACTAAAGAAATGCTCGCTGCTTTTTACAAGACTTACTGAATCTTTGGCCAACGTAATTGTACTTAATAGCTGCGATACCTTCTGTTGGTCAGAAGATGAAAGCGTGGAAAGCTTCTGCGAAAACGCTGGAGTGGCCAGATACTTCATGGCTCAACCTTAAGATTTAGCAAGTTATTCACAGCTCGCGTGGCCTCTCGCAGCTCTTCAACGCGACCTTCGCGGAGGAACTTCTTATTTTGCTCGGCGAGTTCAGGAAGCATCTGGCTGCGAAGGTAAGCCTCGCAAAATTGCTGAGAAGCAAAATTCAAGACGCCCTGGTCAAACTCGTATTTCATTACCTCAAACAAGATTACGAGAAATATGACAACTCCCAGTCCATATAACGAAGTCGTCTTGTGAATCATGCCCCATACCAGCAGGCCGTTCACTGTGATTTCATTGACGAGGCCGCCCGAAAAGACGCCGACCAGAATCGTCAGCACTGTGGAAATAGCAGTGCGGGACGCCGGCGTTCCTAAGAGAGCTTTTTTGAGTTGCTTCATGTACGCTTAACTTCGGCGCAAAGCTAGCAAATTTGCGGAATTCCGTAAAATAAATATTACTTTCACCACCCCAGCTGACGGCTCGCCAGATCCTTCATGATCTCTTCGGCGCCGCCGCCGATGGCGTTGACCTTCACCTCGCGGTAGATGCGCTCGACGCGGACGCCGCGCATGAAACCGGCGCCGCCGAAAATCTGCACGGCTTCCGAGGCGCAGAAGGCCATGGTCTGGGTCGCCTGGTTCTTCAGCATGCACAATTCGGCCACCGGGCTTTCGCCCTGGTCCAATGCCCAGGCGATGCGTTCCAGCATGGCCTGGCTCGCCTCGATACGCTGCGCCATGTCCACCAGCTTATGGCGGATCACCTGATGCCGGATCAGGTGTTTGCCAAAGGTCTCGCGCTGCCGCGCATAGTCCAGCGCGTCCTCGTAAGCCACACGGGCGAAGCCGATGGCGCTGGCCGACAGGCCGAGCCGCTCGTCGTTGAAGTTGAGCATGATGCCCATGAAGCCGCGATTTTCCGGCCCGATCAGGTTTTCCGCCGGCACGCGGCAATCGTCGAAATGCAGGGTGGCAGTGTCCGAGGCCCACCAGCCCATTTTCTTCAGCGGTGTGCGCGTGAAGCCCGGCCTGTCGCGCTCGATCAGCAGCAGCGAGATGCCGCCCATGCCGGCCTCGCCGGTGCGCACCGCCACGGTGTAATAGTCGGCGCGCATCCCTGAAGTGATAAAGGTCTTTTCGCCGCGCACGATATAATCGTCGCCGTCACGGCGCGCGGTGGTCTTCAGGTTGGCGACATCGGAGCCACCGCCCGGTTCGGTGATGGCCAGTGCGGAAATCTTCTCGCCGCTCAGCACCCCGGGCAGCACTTTCTGTTTCAGATGCTCGGCACCCAGCTTGGCAATCGGCGGGCAGCCGATGGTATGGCTCATCAGCGACGCCGCCACGCCGCCCGAGCCGGCGCGCGCCAGTTCCTGGCCGGCGATGATGGCATAGAAGCGGTCGGCGGCAATGCCGCCATGCTCTTCGGGGAAATTTAACCCGAGCAGTCCGATATCGGCGGCTTTTCTGTAAAGCTCGCGCGGAAACTCGCCAGCCTCGTCCCACTGGTCGGCGAAGGGCGTGATCTCTTTGGCCACGAAGCGACGCAGCTGGTCGCGAAAGGCCTCGTGATCGGCGGTGTAGTAAGGCGAGGCGCCGAGCATCAGCGACCACCTCCGCTTTGCGGCGGGCGCAGTCGCGCCATCATGATGATATCGTCGTACTGCCCGTCGATCTTGCGGGCGCGCGACTTGATGCCCTCGGTGACGAAGCCGAATTTGCGATACAGCTTCACGGCGCTCTCGTTGCTGGCATAGACCTGCAGTTCAACGCGCTCGATGCCCACCTTGCCGGCGATATCGAACACCGATTGCAGCATTTCGCGGCCCAGACCCCTGCCGCGATGCGCCATATCCAGACCCATGCCGACCGTGCCGACATGCGAAAAGCCGACACGATGCTCGGTCTGCGGCAACACATGGATGTTGCACCAGCCAACCACCAGACCGCTGCCATCGACGGCGACGATGAAGGGCAGGCCACGCTGCAGCATCGCCTTGATATAGAATTTCACTTCCTGCAGCGGTGGCGCCGCAGTGAAGGCGAGATATTTGCGCTCCGCCGCCACGCGATCCAGGCAGGCGCGATACCCTTCGGCATCAGCCTCGGTGATCGGGCGCAGAACGGCGCGGGGTGCTTCACTCATGACACAGCCACCGGCGTCAGTGCGGCCAGCAGCTGCCGCGTCGCCACCTGATCGCCCACTTTCACCGGCAGGGTATCGACCGTGGCATCGACGCGCGCCACCATTTCATGCTGCATCTTCATCGCTTCCATCACGACCAAGCGCTGGCCCTTCTTCACCCGGTCGCCGGCCGCCGCCAGCACGGCGACGATCTTGCCGTTCATCGGTGCGCGCAGCTCGCGTTCGGCGGCGCCTTCGGCCTCTGCCGGCGGCGCCCAGGTCAGGTCGCGGCAGGCGAGATCTGCGGCGCCGCTGCCGAGATGCAGCTCGTCACCGGCGAAAGCGTAGACGACGTCGCGTTCGATACCACTCGCAGACACACGCAGGCTGTTCTCGCCGCGTGCCGTCACGCTGTAATCGGCATCACTGATGCGATAGCGGTCTGCACCCAGAACGGCGACCGAAAGCTTCGCAATCGTCTCGCCGACTCCAAGATTCACCGGATGCGACAGGCCGCCATTCGACGACCAGGCCCGCGCCGGATCATGGCCAAACTGCGCCGCGCCGCGCTCGAACCACAGCAGGGCCGCGATGGCCTGTAATGCGGGATCGGAAGCCGGTGCCGCGATGGTGGAGAAATACTGCGGGATGAAAGCCGTGGTCGCTTTACCGGCGGCAAATTCTTCATGAGACAGCAGTTCAATCAGGAAGCCGCGATTGGTGCTGATGCCAAGTGCCACTGTCTGTTCCAGCGCCGCGATCAGGCGGCGGCGCGCCGCCTCGCGCGTGCCACCATGTGCAATCAGCTTGGCGATCATCGGATCGTAGAACGGCGTGATCTCCTGATTGCTGCCATGCAGGCCGTGATCGACGCGAATCCCGGCTGGCGGCGACCACAGCGACAGCCGCCCCGATTGCGGCAGGAAATTCTGCGAAGGCGCCTCGGCATAGAGCCGCACTTCGATGGCATGGCCGTTGAGCTGCACATCCTCCTGTTTCAGCGGCAGCATTTCGCCCGCCGCGACACGGATCTGCAATGCCACCAGATCGAGGCCGGTGATCGCCTCGGTGACCGGATGCTCAACCTGCAGGCGGGTATTCATTTCCAGGAAATAGAAATCCCGGCCATTGGCATCGAGCAGGAATTCCACCGTGCCGGCACCGACATAGTGAATCGCTTTCGCCGCCGCCACCGCCGCCGCGCCCATCTGCGCCCGCAACGCCGCATCCACGGCCGGCGACGGCGCCTGTTCGATGACTTTCTGATGCCGGCGCTGCACGGAGCAGTCGCGCTCGCCGAGATGGATGCAGTTCCCAAAGCTGTCGGCGAAAACCTGGATTTCGATATGCCGGCCGTTGACCACGGCCTTTTCCAGAATCAGCTCACCGGAGGCGAAAGCGTTCTCGGCCTCGGCGCGCGCGGTGCGGATCGCATCGCCAAGATCGGCGGCATTGTGGACCAGCCGCATGCCGCGCCCGCCACCGCCGGCCGCCGCCTTCACCATTACCGGCAGGCCGATTTTCTCAGACTCTTTCGTCAGCGTCGCGTCACTTTGGTCGCTGCCCTGATAGCCCGGCACGCAGGGCACGCCGGCGGCGATCATGCGCTGCTTGGCGGCAGCTTTATTGCCCATCGCGGCAATCGCGGATGCCGGCGGGCCGATAAACACCAGCCCGGCCTCGGCACAGGCCTTGGCGAACTCGGCATTCTCCGACAGGAAGCCGTAGCCCGGATGCACCGCATCGGCGCCCGTCTGTTTTGCCGCTGCGATCACCGCTTCAATATTCAGATAACTCTGCTTCGCCTCGGCCGGGCCGATACAGATGGCACGATCCGCCATCTGCGTGTGCAGCGCGCCGACATCGGCTTCGGAATACACCGCCACCGTACGATAGCCGAGCGCCTTCGCCGAGCGGATCACCCGGCAGGCGATCTCGCCGCGATTGGCGATCAGGATGGTGGTGAAGCCTGGCATTATCCCACAACCCCACACCTGTCATGGCCGGACTTGTTCCGGCCATCCACGCCTTTGCCACCGCCATTCAAAAGGAAGACGTGGATACCCGGGACAA
>JAGXRD010000024.1 GCA_018336035.1 Alphaproteobacteria bacterium
CCCCCCCTATTCCCAGATTGACGCGCCGTCCGTCCGTGGCAGCCCGACCCTACCGCAGCAATCGAGCCGCGGCAGAATTGGAGCTCAGATGAATACCTACTGGCAGGACCGCGCCGCCGCCTTCAATCAGATCCGACAGCTCGAACAGGCATTCCAGCATATGTTCTATGCCCCCCAGTACATTGGTGGCTGCGATTATCCTGAAGATGCCGACGACGTTCACGAAAATATTGGACCTTGGGACGAGTTTGATCGCCTGGCTAAAGCAGCGGTACTCAATCCCACAGTCATTGAGATACTTCGCGCCCAGGGCCGTGAATCTCTGCTGACCGGTGATACCTATGATGCTGCTACGCGCATCAATGGCGTCCGGCGGATCAAGCCAGGTATACTCTGGTACGTTCCCGATCCACGCTGATCGGCTGGCCGGGCAATTCGCCCGGCAATGCCGGTGTGCAATTCATGCCGGCATCGAGCCGGCCTGAATTGCAATGTCGCGCCCGAGATTTTTGAGACAGGCCTGTCTTCTCAGACTTCCCATGAAACCATGATGGGCAATGCCGCCTCAAGGACGAACGGTTCCCCCAATTTTTTCGGCCAGGTCCGAAAAAATCGGCTCCCCCGTTCGCCGGCAAGCCGGTCGCTACGCGATCCTTGACCCGACATTACCCATCATGGTCGCCGCATCGCGTCTTCAAACAGAAGGAGAGACACGATGACCAACACCGATCACATCAACGAGCTCAAGGCCGAACTGCAGAATTGCACGGACCGCGCCGAACGGCAGCAGATCGAGATGGAGCTTGCCGAGGCAATCCGCGCCGCGGCCGGGGGCCAATAGCCCCCGCCTCCGGCGTCTTCGCCGTTACCTTGTTCGCCAATAGAAACAGGGCCGGGGGATCGACCCCCGGCCCTGTTTCCATTCCTGCTGATTCAATCGCCTTGGGCTTTTCGGCCCGGCTTCTTCGGGGCGATTTCGACGCCCCTTCTCGCCAGTTCGACCAGGCGCGGGCTCGATAGCCCTGCCGCCTTCAGTTCATCGCAGAGCCCGTAAAACACTTCATCGCTCAATTCGCTTAGGCCCATCTTCTCGAAGATTCGGCCAATTTCCATCTTTCGCCGATCCCTTGCTTCCTGGATCTGCTTATCGAGTTGCTGCCGTTGCTTCTCCAGCTTCGATAGCCCGTCATCCTTGATCTGAATATCACCACTCATTGCTGGCCCTTCTCCTATATCGGCCATTCTGCATTCCCAGCTTCTGCATAATCGACATCATGCCCTAATGGCAAGGTCGCTCAATCGCCGCTTGGCTCCAATTTCGCCTCATATCGAATATGAGACATCACCCTGCAATCTTGGTGGAGCAGTCCCAACTGGCGTTGGCTGCTCCACCGCTCACACCCGACGCACGGGTGCAGCATGTGAATTTGTGTTTACTATCAATGTTTTATGGTGTCCTACGATTGTGTTCCGCCGCGTGGGCTGCCACTTGCTATCTTATTGTTTTTGTTGGCTTTCAGAGTGTGGCGGTTGCCATACGGTACAGCAGCACCTGTCATTCATTTGCCGTACCAGCCAATATTCTAAACTCAAGACTTTAAGGTGCTTGCGTGCTAGATATTCATGGCAAATAACTTTGCCGGCAAATCATGAGAACGCAGACCAAGTCCTATCGGATTAACCCTGAAGATCATCAGCCAATAGAATTGGCAGCCAGTCGCATAGGCGTATCACCTAGCGAGTTTGTTCGCACCGCAGCCTTGGAGAAGGCAGCGTTTGTGAACAAGGGAATGCTGGTGGAGCTGGATCAATTAGACCTGACCGTGAAGAATCACGAATGGCTCTTTTTCCTGATCGTCATGCTCAAGGAATTTATAGAGCAGGCCGGTCACGGCGACATTCTCCAGGTCGCAGAGCAGAAGGTCGATAAGTTCAGATCACGGCTTCGCAAGTTCGAGGAGCCAAAGAAATGACTCGCTCCTCTTCAATTGTCAGGGGCGGTCAAAGCACTCTGCATTCCATTCGCATGGCATTCCAGGTCATGCGGGAGATGGTTCTTTCAGGAGTCATAGCCGGCGCCTTTGTTGTCGCTGGGATGGTCTATTTCACGGTCCCGAATTATCACTGGTATATCTATTATCTCTATCTGCGAGCTTGGTTTGGTTACAATCTCTCCCCGGCCAGCAATCCCAAGTTCAACTATCGAAGCGCTGAAGGCGATTTATTTTCCGCCAGATCATCAGACGTACTGAATAGCCCCGTCGTTCAGAAAGCAGTCGCAGAGGTCGACCAGACTTTTGCAAACTCACTGACGGCAGGGATTTTGATGGCGGGCACCGTAGCAACCCTGCTTGGCTGCTACTTTGTGTTTCGTGGTCTCCGCTTCAATAAGCGATTCAATGAGACCGGTTCGCCAGGTGTCGTAACGATTGAAAAGCTACGATCAATTGTACAGCGGCGAAATGATGCTGGCAGCTGGTGGCAGTTCCCGGGCCTCCGTCGCCATCGTTCCGGCCACGGCCGTTACTCGATATGTGGTGTGTCATACCCCGAAAGCGCCGAAACGCGGCACACGGCATTTGGTGGTACGTCAGGTACCGGCAAAACTATCGCAATGCGGGCTTTGGTAAAACAGATCGTCGCAAATGGCGATAAGGCGATCATCTACGACCGGATGGGAAGCTATACCAAGGAATTCTACAATCCACAGACTGACATCATCCTCAATCCACTAGATCAACGTTCGCCTTGCTGGGCTCCATTCTATGAAGTCCTAAATCCACACCAGGCGGATCAAGTTGCGGCTTCATTAATCGAGTTGCCACGCACTGGCGATCCAACATGGGCAGAAGCAGCGCGCCTAGCTCTTGCCGAAACAATGAAAAAGATGGCCCGCCTGTCGCTCTATCCAAGCAACAAAATGATTATAGACATGCTGGTGAAGTCGGATTTCTCCCGGACCCGCAAGTTTCTCGAAGGGACTTTCGCACATAACGTCATGCCCGAGGCTTCGCCAAGGACGGCCGCCTCCGTGGTGTTTACGAATGTCATTGGATTGCGCGCGCTGCGTATCCTGAAAGACGGGGAATCATATTTCTCGATCAGGAAATGGGTCACGGACGACGAAAAACGCGGCATTCTATTTCTGCCGAACCGCGCAGATCAGGCGACTCTACTTAAACCGCTAATATCTTGCTGGCTGGACATCACTATCGAGTCCATCAAGAGCCTCAATCAATCCAGCACCCGCCGAGTTTGGGTTGTCATTGACGAGCTCGGTTCATTGCAGCGGCTTGAATCGATCCTCGGGGCGGCTGATGAAATCCGACAGTTCGGTGGCTGCATGGCCGTCTCCTTCCAGTCTTTTGCAAAGATGCGGGAGATATATGGCAGCGATGGCGCTGATGCCCTGATTTCATCCTTCAACACCCGCGTCTATTTTGGCACTCCTGAAGAAGGCATGGCGAAATGGGCTGCCAGGAACCTCGGGGAGCAGAAATACTCCCGGTACGATGAAGGCCTGTCATACGGCGCCAGCACTGCCCGCGATGGCGTCAATATTCACGAACGAGAGCAGAAAGAGCTCGTTGTGATGCCAAG
>JAGXRD010000025.1 GCA_018336035.1 Alphaproteobacteria bacterium
AGGTCGGCGCTCCTCAGGACGGCGCCACTCAGGTCGGCGCCACTCAGGACGGCGCTCCTCAGGTCGGCGCCACTCAGGACGGCGCGGCTGAGGTCGGCGCTCCTCAGGACGGCGCCACTCAGGTCGGCGCCACTCAGGACGGCGCTCCTCAGGTCGGCGCCACTCAGGTCGGCCTTGGCTGCGACAGCCATTTTGATTGCTGCACCTAATTGCTTTCCGTAAGAAAGCGAGGCATCGACTTCGGCTTCAAACAGAACGGTTCCTGTGAACCAAGACTTGATCGCTATTTTCATACGATTTTCCTTTCCTGGGCGATGCGATGGGCGAACATGGCGAGAAGGGCGGCTTCGGCGCGGCCGGCGGCGCGTTCCTTGTCGCGGACACCGCGCACCACCGCCCATTGGTCGGCATGGCGGGGCAGCAGACGGGTCGCCACCAGGCGCGACTTTTCCTTGTCGTCGTCAAGGCCGAAGGCGCCTTTCCATTTGCGCGCGGCGATGTATTCAATCGGCACCTGATGGGCCGCGACCGCCATTTCAGCAACACCGAGGGCACGGCCGAAGCTGAACATGCTCGTCACGCCCTGGCCGGGCATCGCATGGACGTCTTCGATGGCGACCAGCGCGATGCTGGAAGCATGCAGATCGAAAAACCGGGCGAGCGCGTAGATGTCGATACGCTTGCGCTTTTTCTTCCCGGTCAGGATCTCGAAGACCGGCATATCGAAAATGGTCAGGGCGCCGTCCGCGGGTGCGTAAAGCGCGATAGCGCCAAGCGCGCCAGGATCGATGCCGGCGAACGTGGTCATCGGTTCAGTTCCTTCTTCACAGCGGCAGCGGCACTTTCCAACTGCACCATCCGGAATTCGGTCATCGCCGACTTGCCGGACTGCTGGTATGCCCGCGTCAAGGCTTCCACCAGCTCGGCAAGTCGGGTTGCTGCAACGTCCAGGGGTGTCGGCTCGGTCATGCGCTTTTCGTAATGGCAAGCCGGGTCGCCGCCCAGGTAAGAGCGGCCATCACGGCGATATCCACCGGGCTATCCTCGACCATGGTTTCATGATGCACGGCGAGCATGTTCATGACCGAGGGGGGGTGTCCGGCAGCGATAACCTGCTGCCGGATTTCAAGTGTCTTATGCTCAACGAGGACGAAAAACGTCTCCGGCGAGAAGCCTTGCAGGCCCCAGACTTCGGCCAGGTTGCGGTCGTTCCGGGGAAAGCTGGGCCCTGCGGCTCTGGCGTTACAGATCATAGGCTTCAGCCTCGGCCCGAGTGATGAAGTGGTGGATACCGCCGGCGCATTCCTGCCAGCGATCCTTGCACCATTCATCGGCCGTTACGCGCTGGCCGACGCGATATTCGAAGCTGTTGCGGTGGATGCTGACCGCGACATCGCGCTTGCCGCCCTTGGGACCAAGGATTTCCAGCACGTCGGCGAATGCCGCACGGCATTTGCGCCCGCTGGCGTTACTGCGTGCCGCGTCTTCGGGGATCAGCAGCTTCACCACAACGCCGTCACGGCATTTCTTCCAGGCGGTGTAAGCGCCCGTTTCGGGGACGATGCTGGTCTGCGCCAGGGCGAGCGCCCCATCTTTTAAATCCCTCAGGACGGCGCCACTCAGGACGGCGCCACTCAGGACGGCGCCACTCAGGTCGGCGCTCCTCAGGACGGCGCTCCTCAGGTCGGCGCTCCTCAGGTCGGCGCCACTCAGGTCGGCGCCACTCAGGACGGCGCGGCTGAGGTCGGCGCTCCTCAGGTCGGCGCGGCTGAGGTCGGCGCGGCTGAGGTCGGCGCTCCTCAGGACGGCGCCACTCAGGTCGGCGCCACTCAGGACGGCGCTCCTCAGGTCGGCGCCACTCAGGTCGGCCTTGGCCGCGATAGCCATTTTCACCGCCGCGCCGAGCTTCACGCCCTCGCTCGCAGATTCGAATTTGGCTTCCAGATCACATTCGAAGACCGGATTGCCGGTCCAGCGGCTGCGAATGGTGAACTTGAACGTTTTCACAGTTGACATTTTCTCGCTCCGTTGTGGTTTTAGCAACACTCAAATCAACGCGGAAACAGGTCTTCGGGCGTCAGAACGATGCCTTCCAGCCGCGCGGCGGCAAGAATGTCGTTCATGGCTTTGGCCGGGATCAAACCGCCGGTGCCCCCGTTCTTTGCGGGCAAATCCCAGCGGTAAATCGTCGAGATGTCGCGCACAGGGCGACGGTCGCGGCGAAATTCCTGCAACGCTTTCAAAGCCTGGTGCAGCTTCGGCACACCGCCGAATCGGGCGAACACACGACCCGCCTGGGTCGTTGCTGCGTTCGGGGCCGAGGGAACCAGATTCGATTGCTGTGCGTTGCGCATAAGTCGAGTTGTTGCAGTTTACGCAACATATGTCAACCGGAAAAACGCAAAAGGTGGAAAACATGATGCCGCATACAAACAAAACTAGGGCTATCCGAAAGGTTGTGATACCGTCGGTTGTGGTAGATTCACGGTTGCATGATAAGCAACAAGCCTATAGAATTGTTGAACTTCATTCGCAAACGACGAAATCGAAAAACCGGGGGACCAACATGGCAAAGGGGAAAGCGCGGGCGAAAGTCGAGCGCACCAGCCGCAAAGCGAGAGACGAAGAAGCCAAGATTGGCGAGGTCGACAAGACCTGGTTTGAAAGCCGGGCGCGGGATATGGGAATCAATTTCTCCCGAATCGCTGAAATGCTCGGTATGAACCGATCGATCGTCAGCCGGATGATGTCCGGCGAGCGCGAAGTGTCGAATCAGGAAGCCAACGAGCTCGCCACCATCCTGCAGGTCTCGTTTGACGATGTGGTCGCGCATCTTGGCGTGAAGCCCAAAACAGACCCGAATGACTTCCTACCGGTTGTCGGCGCCATATCGGCGGACGGCATCATTCACCCGAAGCTGCCCCGCGGGGCGTTCAAATCGACACGGCGCATCCCTGGTTTACCGCATGACTGTTCCGGCCTCTGGGTGGACGCTCCAGGATCCTGGCTTGACGGTTCTGTGCTGTATTACGTCACCGGCTTTACGGTGGAACCGAACGCGGTAGGCCGCGCCGCGGTGATCGGGCTGAAGGATGGCCGGAAATTCGTTCGCATCCTCATTCACGGCACCAGATCGAACCGCTGGCGCACACAGCCGCTTAACGGCCCGCTGGACCCGCAGGATTACGAGGTTGCCTGGGCAACGCCAGTCCGGGCTATCGTCCTGCCGACCTAATCTGTTGCCGTTCTAGTTAAAAATCCCGGCAATCAGCAGTTATTCTAGTGTGTTCTAGTGTGCCAGGTCGCAACTGGAACCGTAAGCCTCTGTAATTGCAAGGCGTTCTAGTTACACCAGTCATTCTAGTGTGAATCTGCGGTAGGCTACGGAAAAACCAATAGGGTGAGGGCGCCGCGCGGCCCGCTATTAGATTATATAAGGTATATAGTATTCTTTATTCTCTATAGAATAACTAGAACACTAGAAAACATAATTGAAAATAAGGGCTTAAAATACCC
>JAGXRD010000026.1 GCA_018336035.1 Alphaproteobacteria bacterium
TCCTCGGGTTGAAGGCGACCAGCGCCGGATCGATCGTTTTCCACGGTCGTTGCGTGGATGCTTTGGGCACCTCCAAGAGAGTGCGCGAAGGCCTTGTGCTGGTGCCGGAAGGCCGCCAAGTCTTCACCCAGTTCAGCGTATTGGACAACCTGATGATGGGGGCCTACCACCGTCCTGACCGCGGCCGGATCGACGGCGACCTTGCCAACGTGTTTGGCTTGTTCCCTCGTTTGGCCGAGCGCCGGGCACAAAAGGCCGGGTCGATGTCCGGTGGGGAGCAGCAAATGCTGGCCATTGCGCGCGGTCTGATGAGTCGTCCGAAGCTGCTGTTCATGGACGAGCCCAGCTTGGGGCTGGCGCCGATTGTGATGGAGGAAATCGCCTCCGCGATCCGCCACTTGGCGGCCGGTGGACTGAGCATCTTGTTGGCGGAGCAGAACGCGTCCTTCGCGCTTCGAATGGCAGATCGCGCATATGTCATCGAGTCGGGCAGCGTGGTACTGAGTGGAACTGCCCAAGAGCTTTCAGACGAGCCTCGGGTGCGGCAGAACTACCTCGGGTACTGAAAAGCCCTAGCCCTTTCATGCAACCAAGGAGTCAGAACGTGCGATTCAGGAACAAAGTTGTGATGGTCACTGGAGGTGCCAGCGGGATCGGCGAGGCGTGCATTCGAATGTTTGCCGCAGAAGGAGCGTCAGTAGTCGTAGCAGACCTCCTGGATGAGGAAGCCGGTGCTCTGTGTCGGGCGATCCGGGCCGAGGGCGGAGTCGCGACGTTCATTCATCTTGACGTCTCGCAGGAAGCGCAATGGTCGGCAGCGATCGATGAGATCCAGGAAAAACTGGGACGGCTGGATGTGCTGGTCAACAGCGCCGGCATCAGCGGCTTCGTGCACGACCGTGAAAACACGGCGTACCTGGACCGCATCATGGCTATCCATCTGCGGGGCTGTTTCCTCGCGATCAAACACGGAGCGCCTGCGATCGCCCGATCCGGAGGCGGCGCCATCGTGACACTGTCCTCGATTGCCGCCTATGAGGGCTTCGAGGGTCAGCACATGGGCTACAACGCTGCCAAAGCTGGTGTGCTTGCCATGACACGCTGCGCGGCAGGCGAATACGCCCGCCAAGGTGTGCGTGTGAACAGCGTGGTGCCTGGGCTCATGACACCGATGCGCACCTCGGTGGTATCTGCTGATCCAGTCATGCGGGCCCGCTTTTTCGAGCGTGTGCCGATCAACCGCGAGGGAACTGCCGAGGAGGCGGCCAAGGCTGTCCTGTTCCTTAGCTCAGACGAGGCCTCGTACCTCACCGGCGCTGACTTGGTGGTTGACGGCGGCTATACCGCCTACACCTACTGACTGGGAGCTTGCAGCGATGAGCAGCATTGTTCTCGTTCACGGTGCATGGTCGGCAGCTTGGGCATGGCGTGACTTCCGTGCGCTGCTGACATGCGGCGGAGAGACAGTCTTTACACCGACGCTCACAGGACTGGGCGAACGTCGGCACTTGCTCACACCAAAGATTGAGCTGGAAGACCATATTCAGGACATCTGCGAAGGCCTGTTCATGGAGGATCTGCAAGACGTCGTGCTGGTGGGCCACAGCTACGGTGGCATGGTGATCACGGGCGTCGCCGACCGCATGCCCGACCGGGTGCGGCACCTGGTCTATATCGACGCTTTTATGCCCGACGACGGTGAATGTGTCTTTGACCTGATGCCCTCCGCTCAGGTGGCCATGCTCCGTGATGACGTTGATCGGCATGGCGCGGGGTGGCTGATCCCCGCATCCCCATTGCCAGCAGATACACCACCCGAGGCAGTGCAGTTCGCACAACAGCGCCGCGGGCCCCAACCCATGAAGACGTTCACGTCGCCGATCAAACTGATCGGGCGATGTCGAACACTCCCGGCGACCTACGCCTATTGCACCCGAACCAATGTCTACGACACCTTCAGCCTGTCAGCGCAACGGGCTCGAGAGAGACCCATCTGCCAGTTTCTTACTCTGGACGCATCCCACAACCCCCACCTCACACAGCCGCGAGCGCTGCAGAAGATTCTGCAGGCCTGCCGATCAGGACACGCGACTGGAGTCGAATCATGATGGAGCAACTATGAAAATCTACTCGGGCGATCGAACTATCGACGGCGTGATCGTGTTCGTGAACCAAGCCCACTTGCTGCCTGATACGGGCGGAGCGATTTTTTCGGACACTGGGTTCGAATGGGGGTACGACGGCCCGGGCCCGCGCCAACTCGCGTACGCCATCTTGATCGATCACCTCGGTGACGCGAGTCGCGCCAAGGCGCTGGTTCCGAGATTTGTCGAAGGCTGTGTCGCCAGGCTCGACAACGAGTGGTCGATCTCGAGCGCCGATATCGAGGCTGTACTGAATTCGCCCGAACGAACGGGTCAACGCGCCTGACGCAGCCACGTGCAACGCGCCTGTTGACGCATGGCTGTAAGGCAATCAACTTGGACTATTTCAACGGAGAACGTCATGGAACTTGTTAATACAATCATGGGACAACGGCAGCGGAAGTATCGCGAGATGTATCGCGAGAGAGTCTCCGGCTGGTACAACGGGTGGCTGCACGTCATGATCATCTATCTCGCCGGTTCCAGTGCCTTGTACATCTATGGTGCGAACACGGTAAATGTGCAGTGGTGGGAGTGGCTGGCGCTGCCCTTCGGGTTCATCAGCTACCAGGCCTCCGAGTACATACTGCACATGTATGTCATGCACCGCCCGCGAAAGAACGTAGTGCTGAGGGCGCTATATATCCGCCACACGTTGATGCACCACCAGTTCTTCACCAAGGAGGAAATGCGATTCGCAGACCACAAAGACTGGCGGGTCACATTCTTCCCGCCATTTACGATGCTTGGCCTGACGCTCTTGTCGATCATCCCGTCCTTGGCGGCTGGCATCGTGATTTCGGAGAACGTCGGTTGGTTGCTGATGGCCGCACTCACTGCGAGCTACATGTTCTACGAACTCATCCACTTCTGCTGCCACATTGATGACAACTGGCTGGTTCGTAACATGCCCCTCATCAACACGGCTCGACGACACCACACGGCGCACCATGATCATGCGCTGATGATGCGTGTGAACATGGGCATCGGCACCGCCTTGCCCGATTGGCTGATGGGCACTTCCGACCTTGATCGCGGATTCTGGGGACACTTGTTCAACGGCTACGACGAGAGTCACGTTCGCCCTGGCCTGCAGAAATCGTTCAATGCAGCAGGCACACGTCCAGTGCCGAATCGGCAGGCGGCCGAACGCAACTAACGCAAGGAGAGGACCATGCCCTTCTATGTCAAGTTTCTGGCTTCGCTCTTGATGCTTTCGATCGCTGCTTTGACAGCAATGTACGAGCATTCGAAAGGCCTTGTTTGGCCGACCTACCTCACCATCTTCTTCGGCGCATTCTTGGTGTTTTCGATCTGGATTTTCCCCGACGTGAATGGTGCGAAGCCTGACGAGACGTCTTGAAATTCGGGTGAACACCTGGTTGATGGCAAGGCAACTTGGCCGACCTCGGCACGTTGAACAGGACCCACGTCGCGAGTAGCACGTCGCCGCTCATGACGTAGGACGCGTTCTTGCCCAACATCACCTTGAACGGAAGCACGGGCGTTTTGCATCGTGACGCGCTCGCTCACCTTTGCCAGACCACCAGCGGATGGCCCAGACGAGCCGCACCGCGAAAACTGCGCAGCGTCGCCGCTTCTTGCCGCTGGCGGGCGAGTGGTCGACCCTGATTTATTCACTTTCAAGCAGCCGGCAGTCGCGGTGCCGGTCCGCTGGATGAGCCGTCTGGCCGTTGCTCGCCGCCATCGATTGGTCTCGGTGGCGGCGGTTGTTGTAAGTCGCAATTCCCCGGAGCCCATTCATGGCTAAGTCCATCGCTCGCGGCGCGCCTTCTGCGAGCACCGCCGCCGACAACGACATGTTCACTATCCACACCCGCATCTTCGTGCAGGCCACCGCCATCAAGGCCAACACCCAGGCGTCCTCCCTGTCTTCACCCTGAAGACCTAGACCGCCTTCGAAGAATGCATTCCTCTTGAGCGGGGCACGGACAGCGAGGACCTGTGCAGTGGCGCTCAGGGCTGGGTGCGCTGATGTGTGCGCTCATTGAGGAGATGGAGAGGCGGGCGCGGGCTTGTTGTAGGCGCGCGGCCATCCCACCCGTGAAGGGATCGGTCTAAGCGGCATCGATGGTGTCCACCAAGCAATTAGGTGGACACCATGAATGAAGCCAAGAAGAAGACCCGCCGACGGTACGGCGCCGATCTCAAGCAGCAGATCCTTGCCGAGTGCGCCGAGCCAGGTGCCTCGGCGGCCGGCATTGCCCTGTCACACGGCATCAACGCGAATGTCGTGCACAAATGGCGCCGCCAGGATGGCAGCGCGCTGCCTGCACTGCAGGCTCCCGCATTCGTTCCGGTGCCGCTGCAGCCAGCGCCGTGCGCACCTGCACCGGACATCCGCATCGAGCTGCGTCGTGGCGCTACCAGCGTGTCAGTGAATTGGCCCCTTGAGTCGGCCGAGCAGTGCGCCATCTG
>JAGXRD010000027.1 GCA_018336035.1 Alphaproteobacteria bacterium
AGTAGTAGCCGGCGAAGATCGGAAAGCCGGCCAGCGCCAGGCTGCCGATCCACATCATGGCATACGTGATCTTGATATGCTTCCACAGGCCGCCCATGCGGCGCATGTCCTGCTCGCCATCGACGGCATGGATCACCGAACCGGCGCCGAGGAACAGCAGCGCCTTGAAGAAGGCATGCGTGAACAGATGGAAGATCGCGGCGGGATAGGCCGAGACGCCCAGCGCGAAGAACATGTAGCCGAGCTGCGAGCAGGTCGAATAGGCGATCACGCGCTTGATGTCGTTCTGCGCCAGACCGACGGTGGCGGCGAAGAAGGCCGTGCTGGCACCAATCACGGTGACGAAGGCCAGGGTATCCGGCGCATATTCGAACAGCGGCGAGCAGCGTGCCACCATGAAGACGCCGGCGGTGACCATCGTTGCGGCATGGATCAGCGCCGACACCGGGGTCGGGCCCTCCATGGCATCCGGCAGCCAGGTATGCAGGCCGAGCTGGGCCGACTTGCCCATGGCGCCCAGGAACAGCAGGAAGGTGGCAACCGTCAGGATGTCCCAGTCCTTCCACAGGAAGTGGAAGGTCTTGCCGGCCAGATCGGGGGCCGCGGCAAAGACGGCGTCGAAGGTGACGCTGCCGGTGGCGAAGAACAGCGCCATGATGCCGAGCGCGAAGCCGAAATCGCCGACGCGGTTGACCACGAAAGCCTTGATCGAGGCGGCATTGGCCGAGGGCTTCTTGAACCAGAAACCGATCAGCAGATACGAGGCCAGACCCACGCCTTCCCAGCCCATATAGAGCTGCACGAAGTTGTCCGCCGTGATCAGCATCAGCATGGCGAAGGTGAACAGCGACAGGTAGGCGAAGAAGCGCGGGCGGTGCTCGTCGTGGCTCATATAGCCGACGGAATAGACATGCACGACGGCCGACACGGTATTGACCACCACCAGCATCACGGCGGTGAGCTGGTCGATCTTGAGCGCCCAGTCGACGCTGAAGCTGCCGGAATCGATCCAGTCGAGTACCTTGACGGTGACGACCATGCCCTTGGAGATCACCAGATAGAAGGCCACCCAGGACAGCACGGCAGAGATGATCACCGCCACGCAGGTCACGGCCATCGAAGCGGCGTCGCCGATCTTGCGGCCGAACAGGCCGGCGATGATGGCAGCCAGCAGCGGCAGGAAAACGATCAGATGGTACATCGTCATCGCTGGCCTCAGCCCTTCATCATATTGATGTCTTCAACCGCGATAGTGCCGCGGTTGCGGAAATACACGACCAGAATGGCCAGACCGATGGCCGCCTCGCCCGCCGCCACCGTCAGCACGAACAGGGCGAAGACCTGGCCGACCAGATCGTTCAGGTGAGTGGAGAAGGCCACCAGGTTGATGTTGACGGCGAGCAGCATCAGCTCGATCGACATCAGGATGACGATCACGTTCTTGCGGTTCAGGAAGATGCCGAGGATCCCGAGCGTGAACAGGATCGCGGCGACCGTGAGATAATGTCCGAGGCCGATGGTCATGATCAGATTCCCTTCCTCGGCTCGACCTTGCGGATCGCCACGGCGTCTTCGCGCGGGCGATTGACCTGCTCGGAGATGCTCTGGCGCTTCACGCCGGGGCGCGACCGCAGCGTCAGCACGATGGCGCCGATCATGGCGACCAGCAGGATCAGGCCGGCGCCCTGGAACAGATAGATGTATTTGGTATAGAGCACGGCACCCAGCGCATGGGTGTTGGTCACTTTGTCGAGCGCCGGGATCGGATCGGCCGCGACCGAGCGCGCCTCAGGCGCGACCACCCAGCCGCCCAGCACCATGGCCAGTTCGATCAGCAGCACGATGCCGATCATGCCACCGACCGGCAGATACTGCAGGAAGCCCTGGCGCAGCTCGACGAAGTTGATGTCGAGCATCATCACCACGAAGAGGAACAGCACCGCCACGGCGCCGACATAGACGATCACCAGCAGCATGCCGAGGAATTCGGCGCCCATCAGCACGAACAGACCGGCCGCATTGAAGAAGGCCAGGATCAGGAACAGCACGCTGTGGACCGGGTTGCGCGACGCGATCACCATGAAGCCGGAGGCCACGGTGATGGCTGCAAACAGATAGAAGGCCAGAGCCTGGATAATCATCGTCTACCCCCTCGCCTGCGGCGCGCTCAACGGTACGGCGCGTCCGCGGCGATGTTCCGCGAAATCTCGTATTCCCAGCGCTCGCCATTCGCGAGCAGCTTGTCCTTGTCGTAAAACAGCTCTTCGCGCGTCTCGGTGGCGAATTCGAAATTCGGTCCCTCGACGATGGCATCGACCGGGCAGGCTTCCTGGCAGAAGCCGCAGTAGATGCACTTGGTCATGTCAATGTCGTAGCGCGTGGTGCGGCGCGAACCGTCATCGCGCGGCTCGGCCTCGATGGTGATGGCCTGGGCCGGGCAGATCGCTTCGCAGAGCTTGCAGGCGATGCAGCGTTCTTCGCCGTTGGCGTAACGGCGCAGCGCATGCTCGCCGCGGAAACGCGGGCTGAGCGGGCCTTTTTCGTAAGGGTAGTTCAGCGTGGCGCGCGGCTTGAACATATAGGCAAAGGTCAGCCCAAGGCCCTTCACCACTTCCCACAGGAAGATCGAGCGAGCACCGCGATCGAGCAAAGCCATGGCTCAGACACCTTTCGGGAGCAGGTCGAAGGCGAGCAGGACGCCCGCAGTCAACACCACCCACAACAGCGAGAACGGCAGGAACACCTTCCAGCCCAGACGCATCAGCTGGTCGTAACGGTAACGCGGCACGGTGGCGCGCACCCAGATGAAGACGAACAGCAGGACGAAAATCTTCAGGCAGAACCAGACCACGCCCGGGATCCAGTTGAACGGCGCGATATCCATCGGCGGCAGCCAGCCGCCAAGGAACAGGATCGTGGTCATGCCCGACATCAGGATCATGTTCGCGTATTCGCCGAGGAAGAACAGCGCAAAGGCCATCGACGAATATTCGACCTGGTAGCCAGCGACCAGTTCGGCCTCGGCTTCCGGCAGATCGAAGGGATGGCGATTGGTTTCCGCCAGCGCCGAGATGAAGAAGACGATGAACATCGGGAAGAGCGGAATGGCGAACCAGACGGTCTTCTGCGCATTCACGATGGCGCTCAGGTTCAGCGAACCGACGCAGAGCAGCACGGTGATGATGACCAGGCCCATCGAGACTTCGTAGGACACCATCTGCGCCGAGGAACGCAGCGCGCCGAGGAAGGCGTAGCGCGAATTCGACGACCAGCCGGCGATGATGATGCCGTAGACGCCGAGCGAAGAGATCGCGAAGAGATATAGCACGCCGACATTAAGATTGGAGATCACCCAGCCGTCCGCCACCGGGATCACCGCCCAGGCAATCATCGCCAGGATGAAGGTGATGCAGGGCGCGGCGAGGAACAGGAACTTGTTCGCGCCCGACGGGATGATGGTTTCCTTGAAGATCAGCTTGCCGGCATCGGCCAGCGGCTGCAGCAGGCCGAAGGGACCCACCACGTTCGGGCCCATGCGCAGCGACATCGCCGCCAGCACCTTGCGTTCCATCAGCGTCAGATAGGCCACTGCGACCAGCAGCGGCACCAGCAGCATCAGGATATGGACAAGGATCAGCCCGCCCGGGAAGACGTAGCCGGTCCAGAGATTCTGCCAGAGAGACTCAGTCATGGGTACCCGTCTTCGGCTGGGCGGCGCCGCGCGCCAGCGCCGAACATTCGGCCATGGTCGCGGACGCGCGGGCAATCGGATTGGTCAGGAAGAAATCAGCCACGGTCGAGGCGAACGGCGCATCAGTGACGGCACCAGCCGTGCCGAAAGCACCGCCCCAGGCAGCGCTGCTGCGCTTGTCGACGCCGGAGAAATGCGGCGCGAGTTCGAGCATGCGACGACGCAGCATGCCCAGATTGTCGTAAGGCAGCTTGTGGCCGAGCGGCTCGGACACGGCGCGAATGATCGACCAATCTTCACGGGCATCGCCCGGAGGCGCCGCGGCGCGGCGGCCGAGCTGCACGCGCCCCTCGGTATTGACCCAGGTGGCGTCCTTCTCGACATAGGCCGCGCCCGGCAGGATCACATCGGCGCGCTTCGCGCCGGCATCGCCATGGCTGCCCTGATAGATCACGAAGGCCGAGCCGAGCTTCGAAGTGTCGATCTCGTCGGCACCGAGCAGCCAGACGGCCTTGATCTCGCCCGACTGCGCACCAGCCAGGATGCCAGCGACATCTTTACCGCCCTGCCCCGGCACGAAACCGAGGTCGAGCGCGCCGACGCGAGCAGCCGCCGTGTGCAGCATGTTGAAGCCGTTCCAGCCGTCCTTGACGAGGCCGAGGCTGTCAGCAGCCTGCTTGGCCAGCGCCAGCACGGCAGCGCCATCGGCGCGGGCGATGGCGCCCTGGCCGAGGATCAGCATCGGCTTCTGCGCGCCCTTCAGAACTTCAGCGAAAGCATGTTTGCCTTCGGCAATGTCCTTCAGCGTGGCGGCGCCGGCGCCGAGATACTCGTACTTGTAGGTCAGCTGCGGCTGGTCGGCGCCGATCAGGGCGATCTTGACCTTGCCGGTGAGGTAGCGCTTGCGCAGGCGTGCATTGATCAGGGCTGCTTCGCGGCGCGGGTTGCTGCCGACGATCAGGATGGCGTCGGCTTCATCAATGCCGGCAATGCCACTGTTGAACAGATAGCCGGCGCGGTTCGACGGATCGATCTGCGCGCCATCTTGGCGGCAATCGAGATTGGTCGAGCCCAGCTTGCCCATCAGGTCCTTCAGCGCGGTCATGCTCTCCGTGCAGGCCATGTCGCCGGCGATGGCGGCGATCTGGCTGCCCTGCAGGCCCTTCACATGCGCAGCAATCGCAGCGAAAGCTTCGGCCCAGCTGGCTTCCTGCAGTTTGCCATTCTTGCGCACATACGGCCGGTCAAGCCGGCGATTACGCAGGCCGTCATAGGCGAAGCGGCTCTTGTCGGAGAGCCACTCTTCGTTGACGTCCTCGTTCAGACGCGGCAGCACGCGCATCACTTCGCGACCGCGCACGTCGACACGGATATTGGCGCCGACGGCGTCCATTGCATCGATGCTTTCGGTCTTGCGCAGTTCCCAGGCCCGCGCCGTGAAAGCATAGGGCTTGGAGGTCAGCGCGCCGACCGGGCAGAGGTCGATCACGTTGCCGGACAGTTCAGACGTCATCGCCTGCTCGAGATAGGTGGTGATCTGCATGTCTTCGCCACGACCGATGGCGCCGAGTTCCGGCACGCCGGCCACTTCCTGCGCGAAGCGGATGCAGCGGGTACACTGGATGCAGCGGGTCATCACCGTCTCGATCAGCGGACCCATATACTTGTCGGTGACGGCGCGCTTGTTCTCGTCATAGCGCGACGAGCCCTTGCCATACCCCATCGACTGGTCCTGCAGGTCGCATTCGCCACCCTGGTCGCAGATCGGGCAATCCAGCGGGTGGTTGATCAGCAGGAACTCCATCACGCCTTCGCGGGCCTTTTTCACCAGCGGCGTGTCGGTCTTGATCACCATGTTGTCGGCGGCCGGCATGGCACAGGAAGCAATAGGCTTCGGCGCCTTCTCCTGCTCGACCAGGCACATGCGGCAGTTGCCGGCGATGGTGAGACGTTCGTGGTAGCAGAAGCGCGGGATTTCCTTGCCGGCCAGTTCACAGGCCTGCAGCACGGTGGTGCCGGGCTCGACAGTTACCTGGATGCCGTCGATGGTCAACGTGGGCATTGCTTACTTCCCCGCCTACTCGGCCGCCGCCGGCAGAACCGGCGCGCCCGTGTGATACGCATCGATGCGGCGCTCAATCTCGCCGCGGAAATGCCGGATCAGGCCCTGGATCGGCCAGGCCGCGGCATCGCCGAGCGCGCAGATCGTGTGGCCTTCCACCTGGGTGGTGACTTCCAGCAGCATGTCGATTTCGCGCTTCTCGGCCTTGCCCTGCACGAGACGCTCCATCACGCGCCACATCCAGCCGGTGCCTTCGCGGCACGGCGTACACTGGCCGCAGGATTCATGCTTGTAGAATTTCGACAGACGCGCGATGGCGCGCACCACGTCGGTGCTCTTATCCATCACAATCACAGCCGCAGTGCCGAGGCCCGAACGCTGCGCACGCAGGCTGTCGAAATCCATCAGCACGTCGTCGCAGATCGACTTGGGCAGCAGCGGCACGGAGGAACCGCCGGGGATCACGGCCAGCAGGTTGTCCCAGCCGCCGCGCACACCGCCGGCATGCTTCTCGATCAGTTCCTTGAGCGGAATACCCATCTCTTCTTCGACATTGCACGGCTTGTTCACATGGCCGGAAATGCAGAAGACCTTGGTGCCGGTGTTGTTCGGACGGCCGATGCCGGCGAACCACTCGCCACCGCGACGCAGGATGGTCGGCGCGACCGCGATGCTCTCCACGTTGTTCACCGTGGTGGGGCAACCCCAGACGCCCATATTGGCCGGAAATGGCGGCTTCAGGCGCGGCTGGCCCTTCTTGCCTTCCAGGCTCTCGATCAGCGCGGTTTCTTCGCCACAGATATAGGCGCCGGCACCGCGATGGATGTAGACGTCGAAATCAAAACCCGAACCGCAGGCATTCTTGCCGATCAGGCCGGCCGCATAGGCCTCGTCGATCGCACCCTGCAGGTTCTCAGCCTCGCGGAAGAATTCACCGCGGATATAGATGTAGGCAGCCACCGCGCGCATGGCGAAGCCTGCGACCAGGCAGCCTTCGATCAGCTTGTGCGGATCGTGCCGCATCATGTCGCGGTCTTTGCACGTGCCCGGCTCACCTTCGTCGGCATTGACGACGAGATAGGACGGACGGCCGTCGGACTGCTTCGGCATGAAGGACCACTTCATACCGGTCGGGAAGCCGGCGCCACCGCGACCGCGCAGGCCGGACTTCTTCATCTCGTCGATGATCCAGTCCTGGCCCTTGTCGAGGATGGCCTTGGTGTTGTCCCAGTCGCCACGCTTGCGGGCCGCCTCAAGGCGCCACGACTGCTGGCCGTAGAGATTGGTGAAGATGCGGTCTTTATCCTGAAGCATGTGCTGGCTCCGCCTCAGTCGTCATTCCCGCCGGCCGAAGCCGCGGGATTAAAGGTGGTCAACGTGGTGGCGCCGCCGAGCGGCTCCGACGACAGACGGCCATTCTGCGGGCCGGGCTTCGGCATCTCGCCGCGCTTCAGCGCTTCGAGGATGCGGCCGGTGCTCTCTTCATCGAGGTCTTCGAAGAAGTCGTCGTTATACTGCAGCATCGGCGCATTCACGCAGGCGCCGAGGCATTCCACCTCGATCACGGTGAACTGGCCATCGGCCGAAGTCTCGCCCGGATTGAGGCCGAGATGCTTCTTGCAGGCGCTCAGCACCTTGTCCGAACCGGCGAGCCAGCACGGCGTCGTCGTGCAGACCTGCACGAAATGCTTACCGACCGGTGCCAGGTTGTACATCGTGTAGAAGCTGGCGACTTCCAGCACCTTGATCACCGGCACGTCGAGCATCTCGGCGATGTAGCGGATCGCGGCCTGCGGCACCCAGTTGTCGTGCTGGCGCTGCGCGATATCCAGCAGCGGCATCACCGCGCTGCGCTGGCGGCCGGCCGGATACTTGGCGATATGCGCCTTGGCCAGTTCCAGGTTTTCCGCCGTGAAGGCGAAGCTGGCCGGCTGCAGCTCGGGCGGTGCGATATGAACGCCGCTCATCGATCGATCTCCCCGAACACGACGTCCATGTTGCCGACGATGGAGACGGCGTCAGCCAGCATGTAACCCTTCGACATGAAATCCGTGGCCTGCAGATGCGGGAAGCCCGGCGCGCGGATGCGGCAGCGATACGGCTTGTTCGAGCCGTCCGACACCAGATACACACCGAATTCGCCCTTCGGCGCTTCGACGGCGGCATAAGCCTCGCCTTCGGGCACGCGATAGCCTTCGGTATAGAGCTTGAAGTGATGGATCAGCGCTTCCATCGACTTCTTCATCTCGCCGCGCTTGGGCGGCACCACCTTGCGATCATCCGACGCAATCGGACCGGTCGGCATCTTCTCGACCACCTGTTCGATGATCTTCGCGCTCTGACGCATCTCCTCGATGCGGCAGAGGTAACGGTCGAAGCAGTCGCCGTTCTTGCCGACCGGCAGGTCGAAATCATACTGCTCGTAACCGTCATAGGGCTGCGACTTGCGCAGATCCCAGGCGATGCCCGAGCCGCGCAGCATCACGCCGGAGAAGCCCCAGTCCATCGCATCCTTGCCGCTGATCACGCCGATATCGACGTTGCGCTGGCGATAGATGCGGTTCTCGGTCAGCAGGCCCTCGATATCGTCGATCACCTTCAGCATGCGCGGCAGGTATTTGACGATGTCGTCTTCCATGCCCTTGGGCATGTCCTGGTGGACGCCGCCGGGACGGAAATACGCGGCATGCATGCGAGCGCCGGAAACGCGCTCATAGAATTCCATCAGCTTCTCGCGTTCCTCGAAGCCCCAGAGCGCCGGCGTCATCGCCCCGCAGTCGAGAGCGTGAGTCGTCACGTTCAGCAGGTGATTGAGCAGACGACCGATCTCGGCGAACAGCACGCGCACCGCCTGGCCACGCGCCGGCACTTCCAGACCGAGCAGCTTCTCGGTGGCGAGCGCGAAGGCATGCTCCTGGTTCATCGGCGCGACGTAATCGAGGCGGTCGAAATACGGCACTGCCTGCAGATAGGTCTTGTGCTCGATCAGCTTCTCGGTGCCGCGATGCAGCAGGCCGATATGCGGATCGCAGCGCTCGACGATCTCGCCGTCGAGTTCCATGACGAGGCGCAGCACGCCGTGGGCCGCGGGATGCTGCGGCCCAAAATTGACCATGTAGTTGGCAATGGAGACTTCGGCCATGTTACTTCTGCCCCTCGGCCTTTTCGTCGCCCGGCAGCACGTATTTCGCGCCTTCCCACGGGCTCATGAAATCGAAGCGGCGGAATTCCTGCTGCAGCTGCACGGGCTCGTAGACCACGCGCTTCTGCGACTCGTCGTAACGCACTTCGACATAACCGGTGAGCGGGAAATCCTTGCGCAGCGGATGACCTTCGAAACCGTAATCCGACAGGATGCGGCGCAGGTCCGGATGACCGGAGAACATCACGCCATACATGTCCCAGGTCTCGCGCTCGAACCAGTTGGCGGCGGAATAGACGCCCACCGCCGACGGCACCGGAGTCTCTTCGTCGGTTTCCACCTTGATGCGCACACGCTGGTTCAGCTTCAGGCTGAGCAGGTGATAGACGACATCGAAACGCCTGGCGCGCTCGGGCCAGTCGAGACCGGTGATATCGACCAGTTCGGCGAACTGGCAGTTGCCGTCGTCGCGCAGGAAGGTCAGCACCTGCACGATACGCGCGGCCGGCACGCGGATGGTCAGCTCGCCCAGCGCAATCGTGCTGCCCAACAGATCGGCGCCGAGGCCGGCAGCCAGGTGGTCGGCCAGATCGCGCAGGCCCTGTTCCAGTTCGCGCAAGATCGCCTTGCTGTCGGTCATGTCCGGGTCCTCAGCGGGCAATCGTGCCGGTGCGCCAGATCTTCTTCTGCAGTTGCAGAAGGCCATAGACCAGCGCTTCGGCGGTCGGCGGGCAGCCGGGGATGTAGATATCCACCGGCACGATGCGGTCGCAGCCGCGCACCACCGAATAGGAATAGTGATAGTAGCCGCCGCCATTGGCGCAGCTGCCCATCGAGATCACGTAGCGCGGCTCGGCCATCTGGTCGTAGAGCTTGCGCAGGGCCGGCGCCATCTTGTTGGTCAGCGTGCCGGCCACGATCATCACGTCGGACTGGCGGGGCGAGGCCCGCGGCATCGATCCGAAGCGGTCGAGATCGTAGCGCGCCATATAGGCGTGGATCATCTCGACGCCGCAGCAGGCCAGGCCGAAGGTCATCGGCCAGAGCGAACCGGTGCGCGCCCAGTTGGCCAGCTTGTCGAGCGAGGAGATCACCACGCCCTTGTCGGCCAGCTCGTCGGACAGGCCCTTGTAGAAGGCATCCTGATCGGTGCCGAAGGCGGCGTTGGTGCCGGTCTGGTTGTTCGTCACAATGGACGTCTGCGGGGTCGTCTGCATGGCGTTGCTCATTCCCACTCCAGCGCCCCCTTTTTCCATTCGTAGATAAAGCCGATGGTGAGGATGCCGAGGAAGATCATCATCGACCAGAAGCCATAGACGCCGATCTCAGCGAGCGAGATCGCCCAAGGGAACAGGAAGGCCACTTCCAGGTCGAAGATGATGAAAAGGATGGCGACGAGGTAGAAGCGCACGTCGAACTGCTTGCGGGAATCACCGAAGGGTTCGAAGCCGCACTCGTAGGTGGAATTCTTTTCGGGGTCCGGCGCGCGCTTGGCGGCCACGAAGGGCAGCAGGGCCAGAACGGCCGCCAGCACGATGGCCAGGCCGAGGAAAAGCAGGATCGGCAGATATTCCCGCAGCAGGGCGTCCACGGTCATTCCCCTCCGAAAAAAGCGTTTTGCCCGGGTAGGTCCCACCCCGCCCGAGTTCCGGCACGTTCTAGCCGGTTCCGTGTCGCGCCGCAACACGCGCCCGATTGCTAAAAACGTCGCAAGTTCCGGGGGTAAAAACGCTTTTCGGCTTTTTGAGAGTCGCTCGCAATAGCCCTGCGCGGCGACTCGATCCGTATACAACGGAGCAAGGCAGAGCCCAGCGAAGGGCCTGCGGACGGTTTGGATTTTGAGGAAAGGTGCCCGCGGGGAAAATGGCGAGAGTGACGGGACTTGAACCCGCGACCTCCGGCGTGACAGGCCGGCGCTCTAACCAACTGAGCTACACCCCCGCGGCGGCAGGCGGTTTACCCCTCACCCATCCTGATGTCAAGCAGGCGCGGCCGATATTTGGGCCGCGCCTGCAAAGACTTGTGGGAAAGATACAAATGCCCGGTCAGGCCAGCGCGAGATGGCTCGCATCCTCCAGCATCGGCACGATCTTTTCGCCGGCATCGCGGGCCTTGCGCTGCACGGCATTCTGCAGCTTGCGGAAGGCCTTGGTCTCGATCTGGCGCACGCGTTCCTTGGTCACGCCAAGCTTGCCACCCAGCTCTTCCAGCGTGGCCTTGTCTTCGTTCAGCATGCGCTCGGTGATGATCATCTGCTCACGCGGGCTGAGTTCGTGCAGCGACTCCGTCAGCCAGACATGGCGCAGGCCACCATCCAGCTTGGTGGTGACGATTTCCTCGGGATTCGGGCCCGGATCGACTAGGAAATCCTGGAAGGCGTCGCCGCCCTCCTCGCCGCCGACGGTCTCGTTCAGCGAGTGATCCTTGCCCGACAGCCGCTCGGCCATGCTGGTCACGTCCTTGGGCGAGACCTTGAGCGCCGTGGCGATTTCGTCGCGCGTCGCGTTGTCCAGCGTCAGCGTGCCGCCGCCGGCCCGCTCCAGCTTGGCGCGCAGCCAGCGCAGATTGAAGAACAGCGCCTTCTGGCCCGCAGACGTGCCGGAGCGCACGATCGACCAGTTGCGCAGCACATATTCCTGGATCGACGAGCGAATCCACCACGAGGCATAGGTCGAGAAACGCACGCCGCGTTCGGGATCGAAGCGGTTGACCGCCAACATCAGCCCGATATTGCCTTCCTGGATCAGGTCGGGCATCGGCAGGCCGTAATTGCGGAAACGGGTCGAGGTGGCGACCACCAGGCGCAGATAAGCCGTTACCAGCTTCTGCATGGCCTTTTGATCTCCATCAACGCGCCAGGCGCGCGCGTAGCGTAATTCTTCTTCCTCCGTCAGCATGGCCTTGGTCATGACGGTGGACAGGTAGCGCCGGTCGGCGCTGTCGAGAGTCCGGGGGGCGGATGCGATGGCCATTTTCTAGGTCCTCCATCGACTTTCGCCCTTAGCTGCACTAGGTTGCTTGCACTGGAGCCGAGTACAGGGTCGGGCGAAGCGGCTTATTAGTATCGGGTCGATACAAAATCACGATACGCCCGCCAATGTTCCTCCAGCAAGCGGTATTAGCGAGTCGAAACAAAACTGTGATGCCGATCACCGACCACAGCCACGCCGTCTCCGCCAGCCGTACCAACGGAACGGGGCAGACCGAAAAAAACGCGATAGCTCAACGAGTTATCGTTTTACTCGACCGCATCGGCCGCCTCACCCGCGAATTGCAGTTCGCCGATGGCCTGAACCCGGCCCAGTGGGAAGCCCTGCGCTTCCTGGCCCAGGCCAACAAGTATTCCCGCTCCCCCACCGCGCTGGCCGATTATCTCGGCGCCACCAAGGGGACCGTCTCCCAAACCCTGATCGCCCTCGAATCCAAGGGCCTGATCACCCGCTGCAAAAAGACCGAGGACCGCCGCCAGGTCGATCTCTGCCTCACCGAAGCCGGGCAGGCGATGCTGGGCAAGGACCCGATGCAGACCCTGGAACATGCCGCTGGGGAAGTGGCGCATGAACTGGGCGCGGAAATGGTCAAGGGCCTGTCGCGCCTGCTGCATGACCTGCAGACCCGCAACCAGATCAATGAATTCGGCGTCTGCCAGGATTGCTCGCTGTTCTGTGTGAACAGCCAGGCCGCTCTGGCGGCGCTCGAGGTTCCGCCGGTCAACGGCACCTGCGGCAATACCGGCGAAACCATCGACGCCGCCGAGAAGACCAAGATCTGCGTCAATTACAAGACGACGAACTAGGCTCGCTCTTCGTTTTTGGCCCCTTTCCCCTGTGAATGTTGACGCTACGTCATAGTTGCGCCCTGCCGGGCTGCGACCTAGCGTTCGTCGACACACACACCATTCTCTTCGCAGATTCCGGGAAAGCCGACCGATGAAGTTCAAGGGTACTGAATCCTACGTCGCCACCAACGATCTGAAGGTGGCGGTGAATGCCGCGATCACGCTGGAGCGCCCGCTGCTGGTCAAGGGTGAACCTGGCACGGGGAAGACCGTGCTGGCCATCGAGATCGCCAAGGCGCTGAACGCGCCGCTGCTGACCTGGCATGTGAAGTCGACCACCAAGGCCCAACAAGGCCTGTACGAATACGATGCCGTCTCGCGCCTGCGCGACAGCCAGCTCGGCGACGAGCGCGTCAAGGACATCCGCAACTACATCAAGCAGGGCAAACTGTGGGACGCCTTCACGGCGCCCGTTCGCCCTGTCCTGCTGATCGACGAAATCGACAAGGCCGATATCGAATTCCCCAACGATCTGCTGCTTGAACTCGATCGCATGGAATTCTTCGTCTACGAGACAAATGAGACGATCAAGGCCAGCCAGCGCCCGATCATCATCATCACCTCGAACAACGAGAAGGAACTGCCGGACGCCTTCCTGCGCCGCTGCTTCTTCCACTATATCCGTTTCCCGGAGCGCGAGACGATGGAAGAGATCGTCGAGGTGCATTATCCGGGCGTGCAGAAGAACCTGCTGCGCGATGCGCTGAATGTCTTCTACGATGTGCGCGAGACACCGGGCCTGAAGAAGAAGCCCTCCACCTCCGAACTGCTCGACTGGCTCAAGCTGCTGATGGCCGAAGACCTGCCGGCCGATGCGCTGCGCACCAAGGACCAGGGCAAACTGATCCCGCCGCTGGCCGGCGCGCTGCTGAAGAACGAGCAGGATGTGCATCTGTTCGAGCGGCTCGCCTTCATCGCGCGCCGCGAGCGCAATTAAGCCGGGCGAGCGCGCGTCATGTTCATCAACTTCTTCCTCGAACTGCGGAAAGCGAAAGTCCCTGCCTCGCTGCGGGAATATCTCACGCTGATCGAGGCGATGGACAAGGGCGTGGCAGACTACCGCGTCGAGGATTTCTATTATCTCTCGCGCACCGCGCTGGTGAAGGACGAGCGCAACCTCGACAAGTTCGACCGCGTCTTCGGCCAGTGTTTCAACGGGCTGCAGTTCGTTGGCGCCGGCGCTGAGATCACCGCCGAAATCCCCGAGGAATGGCTGCGCAAGCTGGCCGAGAAGGTTCTGACGCCCGAGGAAATGGCGCAGATCGAGGCGCTCGGCGGCTGGGACAAGCTGATGGAGACGCTCAAGCAGCGTCTCGAAGAACAGAAAGGCCGCCACCAGGGCGGTAACAAGTGGATCGGCACGGCAGGCACCTCACCCTTCGGCGCCTATGGCTACAATCCCGAAGGCGTGCGCATCGGCCAGGACAAGTCGCGCAACCGCCGCGCCGTGAAGGTGTGGGACAAGCGCGAATACAAGAATCTCGACGACAGCGTTGAGCTGGGCACGCGCAACATCAAGGTGGCGATGCGCCGCCTGCGCAAATTCGCCCGCGACGGCGCCGATCTGGAACTCGACCTGCCCGACACCATCAAGTCGACGGCCGCCAATGCCGGCTATCTCGACATCAAGATGGTGCCCGAGCGGCATAACAAGGTGAAGGTGCTGCTGCTGTTCGATATCGGCGGCTCCATGGACGACCATATCCGCGTCACCGAGGAACTGTTCTCGGCGGCCCGCGCCGAGTTCAAACATATGGAGTTCTTCTACTTCCACAATTGCGTCTACGAAAAGCTGTGGAAGGACAACCGCCGCCGTCACAGCGAGTTCGTGCCAACGTTTGAGATGCTGCGCACCTAT
The DNA here is from genome assembly GCA_018336035.1 of Alphaproteobacteria bacterium. Classification (GTDB taxonomy): domain Bacteria; phylum Pseudomonadota; class Alphaproteobacteria; order Ferrovibrionales; family Ferrovibrionaceae; genus Ferrovibrio. The sequence continues at coordinate 14,592 of JAGXRD010000027.1, forward strand.
CAGCATGACTACAAGCTGGTCTTCGTCGGCGATGCCACGATGAGCCCGTACGAGATCGTGCAGCCGGGCGGCAGCGTGGAACACTGGAACGAGGAAGCCGGCGCGGTCTGGATGCAGCGCCTGCTGGAGACTTATCCGAAGGCGATCTGGCTCAACCCGGTGCAGGAAAAATACTGGGATTTCACGCCCTCTGTCGGCGTGATCCGCCAGCTGATGAACAACCGCATGTTCCCGCTCACGCTGGATGGGCTGGAGCGCGGAATGAAAGAGCTGAACCGTTAACCCGCCTCGACCTGCTCCAGCGGCACCGGTGCTTCGGCGACACTGCCGCGTAGCGGCGCCGGATCGACGGTGAAGCCGTCGCGCAGCAGGAAGCGGCTCTGCATTGCCGACACGGCGTAATCCATGTTGGGCGCCGGTACTTCGTAGAAGCGGCCCTCGATCCATTTATGCGCCGGATGGCTGAATGAACCGGCCGTGGCGCCGAGATCGGCATTGCGCACCACCACGCGCCAGGTGCGGTAGCGGCGGTCGACCACATCCACGATGGTGGAGGTATAACCGAACGGCAGGTCGGTTTCCTTGTGGCGATGCGTGAGCGATTCGAGATCCTGCTCGGCGCGCACCACCTGGTTCTTCAGGTCGGCAATGCTGTCATGCAGCGCGCGCACCGCCTGTTCGGCGTCGTTCACCTGCCGCCGGAAATCCTCGTTGACCGCGTTGATCTCGTCGGCCTTCAGCCGCACCCGCGTCCAGGCCGCATGGCTGCGCTCGCCCAGCAGGATGATGATCATCACCGCGATGCCGATATTCGCACCGGCGGCGAGCACGCCGATGAACTGCATCATCGTGAAATCAAGCATCGCCGAGCCTGATCTTGCCGTTGAACGGACGGATCAGCATCACTTCCGACAGCGCGCCGAAAATCTTCTTGCTGCGCAGCCGCACGGCCTTCTCGTCGTCCAGGCCCCACATCACCACGCGCGCGGTGCGGCGGCCGGGGAAAGCCGAGACGCCGGAGCCCGGACCGCTGAACATCTCGTGCATCTCCGGGCCGATCAGCTTCACATACCAGCCGGTCTGGTGCGGCCTGGGCGAGCCGACTTCGTAGATCACCATGTTGCGCGGGTCGCTGAACTCGACCTCGCGCGCCATCATGCCGCTATAGGCATTCTGCTTCTCGGACAGGCGCAGTTCGAGCCCGGCCTTGTCTTCCTGTGCCTTGTCGTAATCGACGCGGATATCGGACAGCCGCGTCCGCAGCTGCTCGGCCTCACTGGCGAGCTGATCGAGCTGGAACTTGCCGCGGGCATAGTTGAACACATAGCGCTCCAGGTTGTTCGCGCCGAGCGAGACGGCGAAGAACATCAGGAGCGACGGCAGCAGTGCGGAAACGATGTCGACGGCATCCATGCCGGCGGCCTTTCAGCTAGTGCCCGGGAGACTTTCCTCCGGGTACTGTCGGCCAAAGGCAGGTTCAAATCAATCCAAGTTTTACCGCTGATTGCGCGCGTTACAGGGCGAATCGCCCGCGACTCCCCCCGACTCCACTGCCGACTCCACTGCCCAGTCCGGCCGTCAGGCCGAGGGCGGCGCCGGCTCGGGGGCAGCCTCGCCCACATTCACCACCACGAAGCCGCGATGGCGCGGCAGAAGGCGGTCCATGACGGAGCGCGCCTCGGCCTGGTTCTCGGCGGCGATGGTGTAAAGCCGCCCCTGCTTCCACTGACCGGCCGGCTGGGTCTCGGGCAGGTCGGCGCCGAGCTGGGCGTGGCGCGCGCTGAACCGCCAGGCGCGCGCATACATGTCGCGGCTTTCCATCGGGACGGCGGTATAGGCGAAGGGATATTCGGTCTCGTCCAACTTGCGCTTCAGCGCGGCGCAGTCGGTCTCGACCTCGGTCAGCTGGCGGCGCACGGCGGCGATCGCCGGCTTCTGCTCGGCGATGGCGCGCTCGACCTGTTCGAGCCGCATCGCGAGTTCATGCTGGACCTGACGG
>JAGXRD010000028.1 GCA_018336035.1 Alphaproteobacteria bacterium
CTGCTGGCGCTGCCAGGCAAAGGCCAGCAGCCCGCCGCCGATCAGCAGGGCGAGAATGCCCAGCACCCAGGTGGCGGCCAGCGCCACCGCATCGGGAAACAGCGCCAGCAGCAAGCCGATCACCAGCAGCAGCAGGCCGCCGCGGCTGAGCGGCCAGTCGGCGATCTGCTTGCGCATTTGCAGGCTATGCGTGATCGCGATCAGGCCGAACAGCACCAGCCAGGCGGCGAGGACATAGATCAGCAGGGTGACGGTCGCCTCGGGCCACAGCACGCTGACCAGACCGACCAGCAGGCCGGCGATGCCGGTGGCTGCCAGGATGCTGCGGCCGGGCGCACCAGCCGGCACACGCAAGGCCAGCGCCAGCGTGACGGCGCCATCCATCAGGGCATAGATGCCGAACAGCATCACCAGCGCAGCGAGGCTGATGCCAGGCCAGAAGATCGCCACCAGCCCGAAGCCCACGGCGGCCAGGCCGCGCAGCACCACCAGCCACCAGCTGCGGCGCGGCATCGGCGCGCCGGCGCCCGGCGGCATGCGTTCAATAATCGGTTCCCGGTCCTGCGTCCTGTCTTCGCTCATGGTGGTCAGTATAACGACAGACTTGCCGATTGTCGCGCCGGAGCCTGCGCGCTACGCTTGCCGGCATGACAGACCTCTCCGCCTTCATCGCCGGCCTGCCCAAGGCCGAACTGCATATGCATATCGAAGGCAGCTTCGAGCCCGAACTGATGTATGCGCTGGCCCAGCGCAACGGGGTGTCGTTTCGCTACGACTCCGTGGAGGCGCTCCGCGCGGCGTATAAATTCGGCAACCTGCAGGATTTCCTCGATCTGTATTATCAGGGCATGGGCGTGCTGTTGACCGAGCAGGATTTCTACGACCTCGCCATGGCCTATTTCCGCCGCGCGGCGGCGCAAAACGTCCGCCATGCCGAAATCATGTTCGATCCGCAGGGCCATACCGAGCGCGGGGTTCCGTTCAAGACCATGATCGACGGGCTGTGGCGGGCCAAGACGGATGCCGAGCAGCAGTTCGGCATGACGATCAGCCTGATCCTGTGCTTCCTGCGGCACTTGGATGAAGCCAGCGCGCTACGCACGCTGGAAGAATCGCTGGCATGGCGCGAGCGTTTCATCGCCGTCGGGCTGGATTCCTCGGAGAAAGGCCATCCGCCCTCGAAATTCAAAACCGTGTTTGCCCGCGCGCAGGCGCTCGGCCTGAAGGCGGTGGCGCATGCCGGCGAGGAAGGCCCGCCGGACTATGTGTGGGAAGCGCTCGACCTGCTGAAAGTCCATCGCATCGACCACGGCAATCGCGCACTGGAGGATGACGCGCTGGTGGCGCGGCTGGCAGCTGAGAAGATGCCGCTTACCGTCTGCCCGCTCTCCAACCTGCGGCTCTGCGTGGTCGACGACATGACGCAGCATCCGCTGCGCCGCATGCTGCAGGCCGGCCTGGTGGCGACGGTGAATTCCGACGACCCGGCCTATTTCGGCGGCTATGTGAACGAGAATTACAGCGCCGTGCAGCAGGCGCTGGATTTAAGCCGCGACGAGATCCTGGCGCTGGCCGAGAACGGCTTCCGCGCGGCCTTCATCGAGGATGCGGCGAAGCAGCAGCATCTCGCTGCGCTTAAGGGCTACGCTGGCGCGTTCCAACCTGGCGCCACACCGTCATCGCCAGGGCAAGGATGATCCCGACGGCCCCGACAGGCAGGGCGCCGAGTCCGGCATAGTAGAAAAAGGCTATCCCCCACATCAGCCAGCGCGGGTTGCAGCCGCCTTCATTGCCGTAAGGTAACAGGCCCTGCCCGATCTCGGTCATGTCGCAGAGATCGTCAGGGTTATCCTCGGCAGCGATGATGATATAGAGAAGAAATGCCATCCCGAGCATGCCGGTTACCAGCCCGGCGGACAGACTGGAGACGGCAACCAATCGCCAGGGCTTGATGTTCATTTCCCGAACCATTGCTTTTCCCAACTGCGCGCGCGGCAAACCGCTTCAGGCACGAATCTATTCATCCTTGGGCCGATAGCCGTATCCGAGGTTATCCGGCGAGCGCGCCGACATTGACGATATTTCGTAGGCCAGCAGCCGTTTCGGATCCTCGCGCGCCCAGCGCAGCGCATCATGTCCGATCCACAGGCCGAACAGCGGCGGCCCTGGCGGCTCAGGTATCACTTCGTAATGCGGATAGCGCACGCGGACCTGCCGTTCATTGGTGGTGAACTGCGCCAGCAGCCGGTAGATCTGCCGCGCGAAACGCGCATGGCCTTTGTGGTGCGGGGCAATATCAATCCGGATTTGCCCTTCGCGAATATAATCGGGCCCATGGGCATCAGCCGGGTACGGCGGGACCGGTCGCCCCACGGCCAATTGCGGCCAGTACAATCCCTCTATGGTGACATCCCAGCCAAAATCGTTCTCCCAGATCAATTCCGTGGCCGGACCGAAATGCATCTGATTTGGACCTATTGCAGCGATGCCTGCCGGGCCGCTCGGATCGGGCAGACAGAGCTTGCGCTCAAGCTGAATTTCAGGCCGCTCGGCACGCTTCGACTCCTCGATGGTCCGGCGGCGGCTGTAAAGCGCGTTGGGAAAGGCATCCTCCAGCGCAGTTGCAAACAGCTTCCAGTCCAGCGGGCTCAGGCAGACGAGCCGGCTGAGCATCGAGGGCCGTATTCCTGGCTCTTCCTTCACGATTTCAGGCTGGTCGATTTTCAGTTTCCGCATAACCACTCACCGGGCTGGCAGCAGGCCGCCCCGCCGCAACTTATCATCCAGATCCTCCCACATCGCGCGGCAGCGTGAAGCCGTATATACGGCATAGTCCGCTTCGCTCTCGCCGGGTTTCATCTTGCGGGCCCATCCAGCTACGCCAACTCTAATGTTGCCTTCCAGCTTGTCGAAGCGCCGCCCTTCATTGGCGGTAAGGCTCGACCGGTCATGTTCATCGCCGGTCTTCTTCGTATCGACGGTGTTCATGCGTGCAGTGTATGGCGAATCTTGGTCAACCTTTTCATTTTTATCATCAAGCCTACCGAAGCTCGCATCCGGGCGGCTGAAGCTGTTGCTGCCATCCAGAGCCCGGATGACTTCTTCCTTCATATAGTCGCCGCCTTCTTTGCCCTTTTTATATGACCCGGCAACATGCTCCAGTTTGCCGGCGAGGTTCGGATACTCCTGCAATGTCTCCATGCAGCTTCGCACCATGATACGATTGGCCTTCTCTGTTTCCGGCTTGCCGCGACTACCGTAAGGATTGATTTCCAGAATGATGCCGGCCAGCCCTTCCGCCACGGGCTGCTGCGCTGGCGGCAGGCCTGAAATCCATTCCTTCGTTTCTGGCGGGATCAGGTGTTCGCCATCGGGCAGTTTGTCTGCCGCCGGTCGGCCCTGCAGCGATGTGTCAGCCTGAGGCGGCTGCAGCGGCGGAGCAGCGGTCTGTTCTTTCTCTCCGTCGCTCATCGGCCGAGACGGCGGCGTGAAAGTCTCGCCGCGATTCTTCCCCTGCTGCTGTATGTACTGGCTTGCGCCCATTCCCAGCACGCCGGCGCCGAGCAAATATGGCGCGGCCATGAGGGCTGCCGGCAGCGCCGCGGTCTGCTCGCCTGCGACAGGCGGGGAAGCCGGCGCTTCGTCGGGCGCGTCTGCGCTCAGCAACTGGATGCGGGCGTTTTCCGGGCCGCGCCACTCCATGGTCTGCAGTGTTGGCTCAGGATCGTCGCGGCGCTTTTCCATCGTGCGGAAAAAAGGCCGCGGCGCATCGGGATCGCGTGCATAAGTCTCGAAGAAACTGTCGACCTGTTGCGGTGTCGGAATCGGCTGGCCACGCAGGCGTTCGCCGAGCAGGCCCTGCAGGCTCATCAGCGTTTCGCCTTCGCCATTCTCTCCCACCCTGCCGTTGCGCAGCGGCAGCAGCAGTCCATCGACTGGCAGACCGTTGGCCTTCTGCACCTTTCCGATGGCGCGGAACAGCGGCTCGCCGGCCCAGCCGGTCGGCAGGCCCGGTGCGGGCAGGTCATATTCGCCCATCGACGACAGCAGCATCTGCGCCTTGATCACATCGGCGCGGTCGTTGTCGCCGTTGCGGCCGACCGAGCCGGCGAAGCTGAAGGGGTCGGTGTCTTCGGGGAAGGGCAGCAGGCTCATGTCGCGCTCCGGAATATGGGCATTGCAGAATCTCTAGACTTTAATCCTATTATCATGTACCATAAATGTTCTATTTGTCAACCTGAGATATATGGCGTGGCCATAAGACAATACTGAATGCGTGTGTATGCGCTGCGGCCCGGATTGAACCGAAATAGACCTGACTCAGCATCTACTGGGCCTGACTTGGATCGAAATAGACCTCAGTTGGACTGAAATAGACCTGGATGAGCGCGAAACGAACACGAACGAACACCAACGAGCACTAAACGAACCGCTACGAACATCGGCGAAGCGAAGCGAACTCGAAATGAATGCGATAGGAGACGCCTCCTCCCGGTCGTCACCCTCGGCCTTGTGCCGAGGGTCCATCTGCTCCAGCCCGCGCGCGATGGCCAGGGGATGGATCCTCGGCACAAGGCCGAGGATGACGGCTTATGGGATGGCGAGGTCCAGCCCTCATTGTCATGCCCGCCCGAGTTGGTCTTCCTGGCGGGCATCCAGGCGGCGGATGGACTGGGTTCCCCAAGGGGCTTTTCTGGCGCGGGAACGACGGCCGGATCAGTGGGAACGGAGTTGGCCGATGCTAGGCTCTGATCCTCGCCCGCTTCACCGCGTCCAGCAGCCAGTCGCGGAAGGCGCGCAGCGCCGGGTCGTTGCGGCGCGCCTCGGGGTAGAACAGGCAATAAGCCTGCTTGCTGCCGATGCTCTGCTCGAACGGCGTCACCAGGCTGCCATCGGCCAGTTCGGGCTCCACCAGGAAGCGCGGCACGATAGCGGCGCCAAGGCCGACCACGGCGGCCTGCACCACCATGGCGAACTGGCCATAGCGCGGTCCGAGCGGCACGGCCGGCGCGGCCACCTCGGCGGCGGCAAACCAGTCGGCCCAGGCCGAGGGCCGCGTCGATTGCTGCAGCAGCGGCAGCTTGAACAGGTCTTCCGGCTTTTTCACGCGGTGCCTGGCCAGCAGCTTTTTCGATGCCACCGGCACCAGTTCTTCCTCGAACAGCCGGTCGACCACCGCGCCGGGCCAGACCGGATCGCCGAACGAGATCGCGGCATCCAGCGGTTCGGCGGCAAAGTCGAAGGTCTCGATGCGCGTCGGCAGGTTCACCGTGATCTGCGGATGCGCGGCGGCGAAATCCGGCAGGCGCGGAATCAGCCAGCGCGTGCCAAAGGTGGGCAGGGTCGCGACGGTGAGGATCGCATTGCCGGTGCGCGCCGCCATGGTGTTGACGGTGGCGGCGCCGATGCGGGCCAGCGCGTCCTGCAGTTCACGCGCATAGCCTGCGCCGGCAGGCGTCAGCACGACGCGCTGGCGGATGCGCTCGAACAGCGTCAGGCCGAGCAGTTCCTCCAGCAGCTGCACGCGGCGGCTGACTGCGGCCTGGCTGACATTCAGTTCGCCCGCGGCGGCCGTGAAGCTTTCATGGCGCGCGGCGGCCTCGAAAGCGGTCAGCGCCGACAGCGGCGGCAGGAAACGGCGAGGAAGGGCCACGGACCACACTCAATAGTTGATAACCATCAGTCATTAACTGATAGCAAATCATCGTTTGCGCGCCAAGCATCGCTCGGGCAGCTTGCCGGACCAGCCGGGGGGTATAGTCTCCCTCAAAACGCTCAGTCCGAGGAAACGCCATGAACGCGCAGAACAAGACTAAAGCCGCCTTCAAGTGGGAAGACCCCTTCAACCTCGATGCCGAGCTGACCGAGGACGAGCGCCTGATCCGCGACACGGCGCGCGACTACTGCCAGAGCAAGCTGCTGCCGCGCGTGAAGGAAGCCTTCCGCGAGGAAAAGACCGATCCGGCGATCTTCCGTGAGATGGGCGAACTCGGCCTGCTCGGCTCGATGATCGACGGCTATGGCTGCGCCGGCGCCTCCTATGTCGCTTACGGCCTGGTGGCGCGCGAAGTCGAGGGCGTCGATTCCGGCTACCGCTCGATGATGAGCGTGCAGTCCAGCCTGGTGATGTATCCGATCTATGCCTATGGCAGCGAAGCCCAGCGCCAGAAGTATCTGCCTAAGCTGGCGACCGGCGAATGGATCGGCTGCTTCGGCCTGACCGAGCCCGATCATGGCTCCGATCCGGGCGGCATGAAGACCCGCGCCAAGCAGGTGCCCGGTGGCTATGAGCTGACCGGCGCCAAGATGTGGATTTCCAATTCGCCGCTCGCCCAGGTCTTTGTCGTCTGGGCCAAGACCGAAGACGGCATCATCCGTGGCTTCATCCTCGAAAAGGGCATGAAGGGGCTTTCCGCTCCCAAGATCAACGGCAAGCTGTCGCTGCGCGCGTCCATCACCGGCGAAATCGTCATGGACGGCGTGTTCGTGCCGGAAGAAAACCTGCTGCCGAATGTGCAGGGCCTCAAGGGTCCGTTCGGCTGCCTGAACAGCGCGCGCTACGGCATCGCCTGGGGCGCCATGGGTGCGGCCGAAGCCTGCTGGCACCAGGCGCGCCAGTATGTGCTGGACCGCAAGCAGTTCAATCGCCCGCTCGCCGCCAACCAGATCATCCAGCTGAAACTGGCCAACATGCAGACCGAGATCGCGCTCGGCCTCAATGCTGCGCTGCGCGTCGGCCGCCTGCGCGATGCCGGCCAGGAAACCCCGGAGATGATCTCGCTGATCAAGCGCAACAACTGCGGCAAGGCGCTGGATATCGCCCGCATGGCGCGCGACATGCACGGCGGCAACGGCATCCACGAGGATTATCATGTGATGCGCCATCTGGTGAATCTGGAGACGGTGAACACCTACGAGGGTACGCATGACGTCCATGCGCTGATCCTCGGCCGCGCCATGACCGGCATCCAGGCGTTTTACTAAGTCTCTTCCACCCACAGAGGCGGGCTGCCGGCATGCGTGCGCTGGACGATATCCTTGTGCTGGATCTCAGCCGCGTGCTGGCAGGTCCGTGGTGTACACAGAACCTGGCCGATCTTGGCGCCACCGTGATCAAGGTGGAAAAGCCGGGCGAGGGCGACGACACGCGCAAATGGGGTCCGATCTATCTGAAGGACCCCGAGACCGGCGCGCGGGCCGACTCCGCCTATTACCTCGCCGCCAATCGCGGCAAGCGCTCGATCACGGTGGATATGGCAACAAAGGAAGGCCAGCAGATCCTGCGCGACCTCGCCGCCAAGGCCGATGTGGTGGTGGAGAATTACAAGCTCGGCGGCCTGAAGAAATACGGCCTCGATTACGACAGCCTGTCCAAGCTCAATCCGCGCCTGGTCTACTGCTCGATCACCGGCTTCGGCCAGACCGGGCCTTATGCGCCGCGCGCGGGCTACGACTTCATCATCCAGGGCATGGGCGGGTTGATGAGCGTGACCGGCGAGCGCGATGGTGAGCCGGGCGCCGGCCCGCAGAAGGCCGGTGTGGCGCTGGCCGATGTGATGACCGGGCTGTATTCGACGATTGCCATCGTGGCGGCGCTGAACCAGCGGCATCGCTCAGGCCGCGGCCAGTATATCGACATGGCTCTGCTGGATGTGCAGGTGGCCGCACTTGCCAACCAGGCGACCTATTATCTGATTGGCCACGAAGTGCCGCAGCGTATGGGCAACGGCCATGCCGCCATCGTGCCCTACCAGAGTTTCCCGACTTCGGATGGCCATGTGATCATCGCGGTCGGCAATGACGGCCAGTTCGGCAAGCTGGCCGATGAACTTGGCCATCCGGAATGGAAGAGCGATCCGCGTTTCGCCACCAATATCGAACGCCTGCATCACCGCGCCGAAATCGTCGCGGCGATTTCGGCAGAAACGCAGAAGCGCAGCATCGACGACCTGATCGCGGCGCTGGAAAAGCGCCAGGTGCCCTGCGGGCCGATCAACACGGTGGATCGCGTGTTCGCCGATCCGCATGTGCAGGCGCGCGGCATCCAGCAGACCGTGCCGCATAGCGGGCAGGGCACGCTGCCGAGCGTCGCCAGTCCGCTGCGGTTGTCGGAGTCTCCGGTCAGCTACGACCGCGGCCCGCCGCTGCTGGGCGAACATACCGACGAAGTGCTGGCCGAGCAGCTCGGCTTCGATGCGGCGAAGCTGCAGGCGCTGCACGACAAGGGCGTGATCTAGGCGCGCCGCTCGCATCGCGCTGGACTGTGACGGCCGTCAACTTGCGGTGCCATTGCCACCGGCCTGTATGGGGTTAGGTCCTGCCTGCCATATTGGTGGGAGGCAGTCTTGATCAACTGGAAATCACCTCGCTGGTGTCGGCTGGGGGTGCCGCTGGGAGTGCTGCTGGCGATCAGTGGCTGCACGATCTCCACGCCCTACAAAACCCTCGCGGACCCGCCGGATCCGGCAAGTCCGGTGGTGGTGGCGATCACGCGGGCCAGTCTGGATCCGCAGCGCCGGGCCGCTTTTGACCGGTATACCGCCAGCCTGATCGACACGCTCCCCGCACAGCCCGGCCTGCTGGGCTATTCGGTGCGCCGCGATCTGTTCGGCAATAATGCCTGGACCATGACGGTCTGGAGCAGCGACGCCGCCCGCCGGGCCTTCGTCTATTCCCAAATGCATCAGGACGCCATCACCGAAACTTACGGGACGCTTCTGAACGCCAGGTTCATACGCTACCCGGCCATGCCCGACGAGCTGCCGCCGAGATGGGCTGATGTACTGAAGCGTCTGGATGTCGACGGGCGCGACTACTGAGGCCGCACCAGGCTGCGCCGGCGCTTCTGCGGAATTACGCGATGGGGAAGCGGACCCAGAAGCGGCTGCCGCGGCCATCACTGCTCTCGAAGCCGATCTCGCCTTTCATCGCCCGCGTCAGCCGGCTGGCAATGGCGAGGCCGAGACCGAGGCCGGCAACAGTGCTGCCTTCACGACCAAGGCGGTTGAAGCTCTGGAAGGCGTCGCGCTGGCGATCGGCGGCAATACCGCAACCGGTATCTTCCACATAGAAGGTCACGCGGTCCTCGTCGGTGGCGCAGCCCAGCGTCACTTCGCCGCCGAGCGGTGTGTATTTGAAAGCATTACTCATGAAGCTGCCCAGAATGCGGAGCATGTGACTATGGTCGGCCTTCAGGCCGACGCTTGAGATGCAGGCGCGGCGCATGAAGGCGATGCCGTTCAGTGCCGCTGCGGGCCGGTGCAGCGTATAGACTTCCTCGATCAGGGACTGCGCGCTGATCGGCTCGACGCCGAAGGGCACCACATCGGCTTCGATCTGCGCCATGGTCATCATGCTGTCGCTCAGGCGCAGCAGGTTCTCGCCGGCCGTTTTCACAGCGGCGACATATTCCAGTTCTTCTTTGCCGAGCCGCTTGCTCATATTCAGTTCCAGGATCTGCGAAAAGCCCAGGATGGCATTCAGCGGCGTCCGGAATTCGTGGTTCATCGAACTCAGCAGCTTGCTCTTGAGCTGGTTGGCCGCGTTCTGGGCTGCCACACTGGACTCGGCTTCCATACGGGCACGATGCAGTTCGAGTTCATCCGAGACCACCGCCGCCAGCCGGCGCAGCCGGAGCGAATCCTTGTCGGAGAAAGTGCGCGGTTTGCTGTCGCCGATGCACAGCGTGCCGATCCGCTGGCCGTCATCCGCGGTCAGCGGCACGCCGGCATAAAAGCGCAGACGCGGCCCATCCAGGACCAGCGGGTTGCCCTGGAACAGCGGATGTTCGGCGGCATCCTCGACGATCAACGCTTCGTCATTCAGGATGGTATGCGCGCAGAAGGAAATGCTGCGCGGGGTTTCGCTGACCGGCAGGCCGTGATGCGACTTGAACCATTGCCGATCGGCATCGATCAGGCTGACCAGTGCCACCGGCACGTCGAACAGGTCAGCGGCGAAGGCGGTCAGGCGGTCGAAACGTTCGTCCGGCGCGGTATCCAGGATGCGGTAATCCTGCAGCGTGGCGAGGCGCTGGTCTTCGTTGGCGGGCAGGGGGGCTATGAAGGTCATCTTTTGCGCTTTCGCGGCCGGATTGCAGTTGCTGAGCCGGACGCTACATCACGGCACATAGGCGCCTGCCTTACTTTCCGATAACGCCGTGATCAGCTTACCAAACCTACATATGCTAAGGTCTGTGTGGGCTTCACCGCCACGCAACGCAGGGACGAGAACGCCATGGCGATTTTCCGCAAAACAGGACCGAAAAAGTCCGCTCCGGCCATGTTGGCGGTTCTGCTTGGTCTCGTCCTGGCCGCCGGCGGCGCTTTAGGACAATCCCGGAGCAATTTCGAAAGCATCGCCCCGGAAGCCGCCACCGGCCGCAGCGAGAAACAGGCCGCGCGCGCCACCAGCTACATGAATGCCGCCGCCAATCCGCTGGCCGCCGAGGCGGGCGCTGAGATCATGGCGGCGGGCGGCTCGGCGGTGGATGCCGCCATCGCCACGGCGCTGGTGCTCAACCTGGTCGAGCCGCAATCGGCCGGCATCGGCGGCGGCGGCTTCATGCTGGTCTGGGACAATACCCGCAAGATGTTGCGGGCTTTCGATGGCCGCGAGACCGCGCCGGCCGGCGTCGACCGCCGGCTGTTCTTCGATGCCGCCGGCCGCAGAAAAGGTTTCATGGAAGCCGTGGTGGGTGGAGCCTCCGTGGGCGTGCCCGGCATGCTGCGGATGTTCGAACTGGTGCATGCCGATTACGGCCGGCTGCCCTGGGCGACGCTGTTCCAGCCCGCCATTCGTCTGGCCGAGGCCGGCTTCCCGGTCTCGCCGCGCCTGCATGCGCTGCTGGAACGCGACCAGCAGCTGCGCCAGATGCCGCAGGCGCGGGCACTGTTTTACACCGAGGCCGGCGAGGCCAAGCCGGTCGGCAGCCTGCTGGTGAATGCGCCTTTCGCCGCCGTGCTGCGGCGGGTGGCCGCGGAGGGTGCAGACGCTTTTTATACAGGTCAGATCGCAGCGGACATTGTCGCGGCGGTGCGCAACGCGCCCAATCCGGGCGGCATGTCGCTGGAAGATCTGAGCGGCTATCGCGCCCGGGAACGCGATCCGGTCTGTGCGCCGTATCGCGTCTATCGGGTCTGCACCATGCCGCCGCCGTCGTCTGCCGTGAACATGCTGCAGACGCTCGGGATTCTTTCGCATTTCGATCTGGCCCAGCTGGCGCCGCTGTCGCCCGAGGCCGTGCATCTGGTCGCCCAAGCCTCGCGGCTCGGCTATGCCGACCGCGATTATTATGTCGGCGATCCCGATCATGTGCGTATGCCGCTGGAGGGCATGACCGAGCGCGGTTATCTCGCCGGCCGCGCGAAACTCCTCGACCCTGCACGCGGCAGCACCACGCCGGCCGCGCCGGGCGAGCCGCCGAGCAGGCATGGCGACGCCCGTTTCGGCAAGGACAGCGCCATTGAGCTGCCCTCGACCACGCATGTCTCCACCGTGGATGCCGCGCGCAATGCCGTGGCGATGACGGTGACCATCGAGAATGTGTTTGGCTCGAAGCAGATGGTGCATGGCTTCCTGCTCAACAACCAGCTGACCGATTTCTCGGCCGAGGCCGAAGACAACGGCAGGCTGGTGGCCAACCGCATCGCGCCGGGAAAACGTCCGCGCAGTTCGATGGCGCCGACGGTGGTGTTCAATGCCGATGGTTCGTTGCGACTGGTGGTCGGCTCGCCGGGCGGCAGCCGCATCCTGGGCTATGTGGCGCAGGCCGTGATCGGGGTGCTGGACTGGCAGCTGGATATCCAGCAGGCGATCAGCCTGCCGCATTATCTGGATCGCAATACCGGGCTGGAACTGGAAGAGGGCACGGCGGCGGCGGCCCTGGCGGAAACGATGCGCGCACGCGGGCACAAGGCCAGCGTGATCGAACTCAACAGCGGCCTGCAGGGAATCGAACTGCGCCCCGACGGCAGCCTGGTCGGCGGCGCCGATCCGCGCCGCGAGGGCGTGGCGGTAGGGCGCTGAGTCAGGCCTCGACTTCGACCGAGGTCATGGCCTGCCGCACGGCATCAACCAGTTGCGAGGGTGTGAAAGGCTTGGTCAGCCAGCCCAGCGGCATGGCATGGGCGCAGCGCCCGGCTGTCACCTTGTCGAGATTGCCGGTGGCGAAAATCGAACGCGCGCCGGTTTCGTTGAAAATCTGCAAAGCGGCCTGAATGCCATCGTCAGGGCCCGACAGCCGGATATCCGTGATGGCCAGGTCCGGGCGATACAGGCGCGCCAGCTTCACGGCGCGATCGGCAGTGTCGGCGATGCCGATGACACGGAAGCCTTCCTCGATCAGTGCCGATTCCATCATCTCGGCGATCAGGTCGTTGTCTTCGATCAGCAGGATGCGCGGTTTGACGGCAAGCCGCAGATCGAACGGCTGGATTTCTTCAGGCTCGGGCGCAAAGAGATCGGATGCGACGGCGGAGTGAAACATCTGCTTCCTCCTGTGAAAGGGCCGCGGAGGTCGCATTTTGCATCTGCAGCGTGACATGGCCAGCGATCTTCCTGCTGGTCACAGATTTGTTTCGAGGTATTTCGGTCGCGGTGAAACTACCCGGCCGGGTGCGATGTCGTCGGAACGAGCGTTTGGACCAAGCGTTGTCGCATCATGAAGCAGAATGGGCTGAGATTCGGTGCGCTGGGCGCTGAGACCGCACATCTGTGCATCGATATGCAGAATCTTGTTCTCCGGCGCGAAAGCCCCTGGCGGGCGGAATGGGCCGAGCGCGTGTTGCCGGCTGTCCAGCATATTGCCGGGCATGTTCCTGGGCGGACCATCTTCACGCGCTTCATGCCGCCGACATCCGCCGCGGACATGCCGGGCGCATGGCAGCGCTACTATCAGCACTGGGAAAATCTCACGCGCGCGCAGGTCAATCCCGATCTGCTGGAACTGGTGCCGCCACTGCAGGCCTTCGTGCCGCCGGCCATTGTGCTGGATAAGCCGGTCTACTCACCTTTCTCCGGGCATCGTCTCCGTGAATTTCTGACCGCGCGAAAAGTCACGACGCTGGTGATCAGCGGGGCGGAAACCGATGTCTGCGTTCTGGCAACCGCGCTGGGTGCCGTGGATCTCGGCTTCCGTGTCATCCTGGCCATCGACGCGATCTGCAGTTCCAGCGATCAAACGCATGACGCGCTGGTGCAGTTCTATCGCGCGCGGCTTTCGATTCAGGTGGAACTGGCAAGCGCGGAAGAAATCATCGACAGTTGGCGGTGCTGAGATTCACGTACCGCGTCGCTTGCGGGTCGCCGCGGCCTTCTTCGCGGCTTTCTTGCGTGCAGCCTTCGGGCGCGCCGCCGAGGCCGCGCCACCCTTCCTGCCACCCTTCTTCGAGGCGCTGCGGTTTTCCGTCTTCCCGCGTCCGGAGCCGCTTTTCTTGCCGCCGCCGCTTTCCGCATTGACCGTCGCCCAGGCGCGCTTGGCGGCCTCCTTTTTGCCGACGCCGCGTTTTTCGTAGCCTTCCTCGATATGCTCGGCCTTGCGCTTCTGTTTCGACGTGTAGCTGGATTTGTCGCCGCGTGGCATGTCGACCTCCCTGTTGGATGCAATGCCCAATGGGCCCCAAACCAACACCTCCAGCTTCGGCAGGTTCAAACAAGCCGCACTCCGGGCCGGTGGCGCGACCTTAAGACCCGCCGTCGGAAGACCGGCATTCTTAAAAATCGATACAGAACAAAATATAAACTCTTGACATTATATAGGACTATACACTTATAATTCTCAAAGAACATATAGCAAACAAAACCCAACTCACGGGAATGGGTATGGCGAATTGTCAGCACGTCAGCATGCATGGAGTGTCGATCGCCGATCGCGGGAAAATCGCGATCCGCAGCGCCGCCATCTGTTCCGAGGCTGAACCGGCAAGGCCGGTTGTCAGCATTGAGGAGGTGAAGGTCCATTTCCCGGTGGCACGGCGCAGCACGTTGCGCGCCATCGACGGCGTCAGCCTGCAGGTCTTCGAAGGCGAAGTGCTGGGCATCATCGGCGAATCCGGCTCGGGCAAGTCCACCCTGGGCCGCGCCATTGTCGCGCTGCAGACAGTCACTGCCGGACGCATCCTCTGCGATGGCGTCGATCTGGCCAAACTGCGCGGCAGGCAGCTACGCGAACGCCGGCGTGCCTACCAGATCGTGTTCCAGGATCCCGATGGCGCGCTTAATCCGCGCCTCACCATCCTGCAGAGCCTGTGCGAACCGCTCGATATCGAAGGGACGGGGACGTGGAAGGAGCGCGAGAAGGCGGCACTGGCCTGCCTTGATCAGGTGGGGCTCGGCCCGGATTTCGCCAACCGCTACCCGCATCAGCTCTCCGGCGGACAAAAGCAGCGCGCGGTCATCGCCCGTATCCTCACGATGCGACCGCGCGTGGTGGTCTGCGATGAAGCGGTGGCAGCGCTCGACGTTTCGATCCGTGCGGAAATCATCAACCTGTTCGCCCGGCTGCAGCAGCAGTTAGGGCTGACTTACATTTTCATCTCGCATGACCTGAATCTCGTGGCGCATCTCAGTTCGCGCATCGCCGTGATGTATCTCGGCGTACTGGTCGAACTGGCACCGGCGGAAAATCTGCTCAGTGAGCCGTTGCATCCCTACACGCTCAGCCTGCTGCAGTCGCGCCCCGAGCCTGTGCCGGCCTCGCTGCGAAGCAGGCCGCGTGAAAGCCTGAGGGGCGAAATCCCGAGCGCGCTGGCGCCGCCATCTGGCTGCCGGTTCCGCACGCGTTGCCCTCGTGCAGAGAAGATTTGCGAAGACGAGGTTCCGGTCTGGCGCAATCCGGCGCCCGGCCGCTGGGTCGCCTGCCACTTCGCCGGTGACCATCGACAACCCGAACAACCAGAGAGGCCATGATGTCGAACGATCAGCATGTGACGTCCGGTGAGATGATCGCGACCCGGCGCGAATGGCTGCAGCTGCTGGGCGTCTCTGCGGCCGGCGCAATGGCGGCAGGACTGCCGTTCATCGCAGGTCAGGCGCTGGCGCAGACGCGCGGCGGCACCCTGAAGATCGCCTCGCCGCACAATCCGACCAGCATGGATCCCATCGCCGGCCGTCATGGCAGTGACCACATCCTGCTGTTTCCGGTGTTTGAAACCCTGATCAATATTGATCTCGACACCCTGATGCCACAGCCGGGCCTGGCGGAGTCCTGGACGACGCCGGACCCGACCACCCTGGTGCTGAATCTGCGCCGCGGCGTGACATTCCACGACGGCACGCGCTTCGATGCGGAAGCCGCTCGTTTCAATCTCGAACGCGCCCGCACCGACAACCGCTCGCGCGTGAAGATCGACCTGATATTCGTGCAGTCGATCCAGGTCACCGGCGAGTATCAGGTCACACTCAAACTGAGCGAGCCCGATGTGGTGCTGCTGTCCGTGCTATCGGATCGCGCCGGCATGATGTCGGCGCCCAAAGCCGTGCAGGAGGCCGGCGAGCGGTATGATCGCATGCCGGTCGGCACCGGACCGTGGCGCATGGACAGCTGGCTGGATGCGGAAAAGATCACCTACAGCCGCTTCGCCGGGCACTGGAACAGGAGCGCCCCTTATATCGACAGGCTGGATGTCTCGATCATCACCGAAGTCAACACGGCGTTGCGCACGGTTGCGTCGAAGCAGAACGACTTCGTCTTCCAGCTGGCGCCGCAGCAGATTCCGATCATCGAGCGGTCAGGGCTCACTCTGGCCAGAGGCCAGACGGTCGCGACCTATCACCTGTATCTGAACTACGCCAAGCCGCCACTGGATAACGTCAAGGTCCGGCTGGCCATGTGCCACGGCATCGATCGCGACGAGTTCAACCAGCTGACCATGGGCGGCTATGCCGAACCGACCATCCAGACCCTGCCGAAGTCGCACTGGGCCTATAACACCGAACTGGACGGCAGTTACCAATACGACCCGGCACTGGCGCGTCGCCTGCTGGCGGAGGCCGGCTATCCGAACGGCATCGACATCGAAATGTATATCTACAACGACCAGCGTTCGCAGCAGCGCGGCGAGGTTCTGGTCGAGCAGTATAAGCGGTCGAATATCCGCATCCAGCTGCGTGCGGTGCCGGGCAATGAACTCGGCGCCAAGTTCATGGGCGAGCAGCTCGGCCATGCCGCCTTCTCGGTCTATACCGGCCGCACCGATCCGAGCCAGTTCTTCAGCCTCATGTTCGACCCCAAGTCGTTCATCAACGCCTCGCGAATCTGGGGCGCGCCGGAGCTGGAGAAAGCAATGATCGAGTGCCGTACCACCTTTGACCGCGAGGCGCGGCGCAAGGCGATCGGCCGCACGCTCAGGATCATCCACGAGCATGCCCTCTATGTGCCGGTGATCCTGCAGACCGACATCGCGGCGATGCAGCCGAAGGTGAAGGGCTACAAGCCCAACATCCTGGGCAAGCCGCGTTTCGAAAACGTCTCTCTCGACGGCTGAGCGGGCGGCGGGAGGCAGGCATGCGGGCGAAGCGGATGGCACGACTGATCGGATACAGCCTGCTGCAGGCGGGGCCGGTGCTGGTCGTGGCGACATTCATGGTCTTCGCCCTCATGCAGCTCGTGCCTGGCGACGTGGCCATCGCGCTGGCCGGCGAAAACGCTACCCGTGCGCGCGTGGAAGAGATCCGCATCCTCTATGGGCTCGACAGGCCGATTCTCGCGCAATACGGCAGCTGGCTGTGGAAGATGGCGCAGGGCGACATGTCGGTCTCCATGCTTTCGGCCGAGCCGGTCTTCGACTCGATCCAGCGCCGCCTGCCGGTGACACTGCTGGTCGTCGGGCTGGCCATGCTGGCGTCGCTGGCAGTCGGCATTCCGCTCGGCCTCACGGCGGCGATGCATCCGCGCAGGCTGGTCGACTTTGTCGTGACCGCCTTTGCCTCGCTCGGCATTGCGCTGCCCGGTTTCTGGCTCGGGATGATCCTGGTCTCGATCTTCGCGATGAGCCTGAACTGGTTTCCAGTGTCGGGCATGGCGAAGATGGCGACCGATCCCTGGGGCGCGGTCTGGCATGCCATCCTGCCTGCGGTCGCGCTGGCCGCCAGCGGTGCCGCCGAAGTGGCGCGGCAGACGCGCAGCGCCCTGCTGGAGATCCAGTCCTCGCAGTATATGCGCACCTTGCTGGCCAAGGGTCTGCCGCAGTCGCAGATCTTCTGGAAACACGGCCTGAAGAATATCAGCGTCACGCTGCTCACTGTGACGGGCCTTCTGTTCAACCGCCTGCTGGGCGGCACGGTGGTGATCGAGGCGGTCTTCGCGATTTCCGGCATGGGCAGCCTCGTGGTCACGGCGGCCACCGGCAAGGATTATCCCGTGATCCAGGGCGTGATGCTGACCATGGTGGTGATCGTGGTGGCGGTGAATCTTGTCATCGAAATCCTCTATGCCGTGTTTGATCCCAGGATCACCACACGATGAGTCGATTCCAAGCGATACCCGGCATCCACGTGTGCCTGCGCAGGTTGGGATTCCATCTCAGCCTCGGCTACCTGGTCTTCCTGCTGCTGCTGGCGATCTGTGCGCCCTGGATCGCGCCGCATTCGCCCACCCTGCAAAATCCATCGCATGTGCTGCTGCCGGCCGATGGCACCTATCTGCTGGGCACCGATGATCTGGGCCGCGATGTGTTCAGCCGTCTGGTCTGGGGCGCGCCGCTCACGCTCTATGGCAGCCTCCTGGCCGTGCTAGTCGCCTGTGGCATCGGGCTGCCGCTCGGACTGATCGCCGGCTTCAGTGGCGGCTGGATCGATGCCGCGATCAGCCGCGGCATCGACACCATGCTGTCTTTCCCGGCCATCGTGCTGGCCATCGGCGTGACTGGCATGCTGGGGATCGGGCAGACCAACAGCATGATCGCCGTCGGGATTGTCTTCTCGCCCACCATCGCGCGGCTGGTGCGCGGCCAGACATTGATCGGACGCGAGGCGCTCTATGTCGATGCCGCGCGCTGTTTCGGCGCCAGCAATAGCCGGCTGATTCTCCGGCATATCCTGCCCAATGCGATCCAGCCGGTGATCGTGCAGGCCACTTTGCTGCTGGCCATGGCGCTGCTGGCCGAGGCGAGTCTGAGTTTCCTGGGTCTGGGCGTGCAGCCGCCGCAGCCGGGCTGGGGCGCCATGCTGGCGCGCGGGTATCATTATATGGAGATCGCCCCGTCGCAGATATATGCGCCTGGTATTGCCATCCTGGTGACGGCGCTCAGTGTCAACACGCTGGGCGAAAACCTGCGCGTGATACTCGATCCGCGGCGGCGGCGCTGAGATGGCCGTGAGCAGTCTTCTGGACGTCGACAACCTCGGCATCTTTTTCGAGACGCCGCGCGGCATGGTGCCGACGGTCAGCGGGATCAGCTTCTCGGTCAGGCCCGGCGAGCGCGTCGGCATCGTCGGCGAAAGCGGCTGCGGCAAGACCGTCACCGGGCTCTCGCTGCTTGGCCTGTTGCCGCCGCAGGTCGCCCGGGTGTCGGGCCGTGCCCTGTTTGAGGGGCGGAATCTGCTCACCATGTCACGGTCGCAGTTACGCCGCCTGTCCGGCGCGGGCATCGGCATGATCTTCCAGGAGCCGATGCGCGCACTCGATCCCGTCTTCACCATTGGCGAACAGATTTCCGAAACCCTGCGCGCGCATACCGATGTGAGCCGTCGCGAGGCGCGTTTGCGCAGCATCGCGGCACTGGCCGAGGTCGGCATCCCGTCGCCTGAGCGGCGTTACGACGATTATCCGCATATCCTCTCCGGTGGCATGCAGCAGCGCGTGATGATCGCGATGGCGCTGATCTGCCGGCCCAGGCTGCTGATCGCGGATGAGCCGACCACCGCGCTCGACGTGACCGTGCAGGCGCAGATCATTGATCTGCTGCACAGGCTCAGCGACGAGCGCGGCATGGCGCTGCTGTTCATCACGCATGATCTCGGCGTGGTGGCCGAGTTGTGTACGCGCGTGCTGATCCTTTATGCCGGACAGATCGTGGAAGACGCCGCCATCGAGAGCGTCTATCGCGCGCCGAAACATCCCTATACCGCGGCCCTGTTCCAGTCGATGCCGCGGCTCAGCCTGCGTGGCAAGCCGCTGCCCGTCATCGGCGGTCGCGTGCCAGGCTTTGCCGATATGCCCGGCGGTTGCCGCTTTCGCGATCGCTGTGCATATGCACAGCCGGGTTGCGTGCGCAAACCTGAACTTGAAAGCTACGACGACCGGCGTGTGCGCTGCTTTCGTGCCTGCGACCTGACGCTGCCTGGCGCCGTCTAGCCGCGCAGCAGCGCTGTCAGCTCCGGCGACAGGCCGTTCATGTCCGACTGCTGGACTGACGCCTTCACCGGCGCCGCTGCCACCGCGGCCTCAGCCGCGCGCAATGCGGGCGTCAGCCCGTCGATCAGCGGAACCGCCATGCGGTGTGAAAGCCGTTCCACCAGGCCGACCATGCCGGCACCGCCCAGAATCACAAGTTCGGCGCCATCGCGGCGGATGGCGGTATCACAGGCGGCAAGAAGCGCCGCTTCGGCGGCAGCGGGATCACTGGCGATCTGGCCGCCATTGGCCGCAAGCGTGCGGATGCTGGCCAGGGATGCGGAAAGACCCAACGAGGCGACATATTCGCCCAGCATCTCTTCCCACAGGCGCCCGCCGGTGACGATGGAGAATTTCGCGGCCCGTTCCGCGGCATGGCGGCAGGCCGCTTCCGCCATGCCGATCACCGGCACGGCTGAAAGTTCGCGCAGCGCCGCCAGTCCGGGATCGCCGAAGCAGGCCAGGATAATGGCGTCTGCCGCGACAGGCTGGACCGCCAGGGCATCGATGGCGGCATGGCCGGCAATTGCATAACTCGCCCGTGTAGCGATCACCTGGGCACCGAAACGGCCGGTAAGGCCGCTGATCTCGGTGCCGGCCGCCACCCTGTCGCGCGCCGCCGCCACAAGGCGGTCCGTCATGTCGGTACTGGTATTGGCGTTCAAGAGAAGAAGATGCATGGCCTGCCGTGTGCGCCCTGGAGTCTTGCCTTGCTATCAGATCGTCAACTTGCATGCAGCATCGGAGGTGAGTGCGGCATCTGCATAAAGAAGAGGCAGCACTGTTCTGGCGCGGGCAGGGCGGCGCATCCTTTGCTGCAGGGATGATTGAATCCGGTGACTTAGGCGCGTGGCATAGACCTTGCGTAGCTCAGGAACCTTCCAACAGGGGTGAGCTATGGCGCAAGAACCTTCCCGTCTCCGACTGACTTCCGTTTTTGCCGGCGTATTGATCGCCGGCCTTGCCAGCGGCACAGCCCTGGCACAGGGCACGCTGCGTATCGGCATGACCGCCTCCGACATTCCGCTGACCACCGGCCAGACTGACAATGGCGGCGAGGGCATGCGGTTCATGGGCTATACGGTCTACGACTCGCTGATCAACTGGGATATGAGCAAGTTCGACAAGCCGTCGGACCTGACGCCGGGCCTGGCCACCAGTTGGGGCACGGATGCCGCCGACAAGACCAAATGGACCTTCAAGCTGCGCGACGGCGTGAAATTCCATGATGGCAGCGAATGGACCGCCGAAGTGGCGGTGTGGAACTTCGAAAAACTGCTGAACAAGGATGCGCCGCAATTCGATCCGCGCCAGTCGGCGCAGGGCCGTTCGCGCATTCCGGCGATTGCCAGCTACAAGGCGGTCGACAAGCTGACGCTGGAAATCATCACCAAATCCCCGGACGCGACGCTGCCGTATCAGCTGGCCTGGATCATGTTCTCCTCCAAGGCGCAGTTCGAGAAGCTGAAGACCTGGGACGAAGTGGCCAAGACTCCGTCGGGCACCGGCCCGTGGAAAATGGCGGCCTTCGTGCCGCGCGAGCGTGCCGAACTGGTGCCGAATGCGGATTACTGGGACAAGGCACGCGTGCCGAAGCTCGACAAGCTGGTGCTGATCCCGCTGCCGGAGCCGAATGCCCGCGTCGCCGCGCTTCGCTCGGGTCAGGTCGACTGGATCGAGGCACCGGCGCCCGACACCGTTGCATCGCTGAAATCCAGCGGCTTCACCATCATCACCAATGCCTATCCGCATAACTGGACCTGGCATCTGTCGCGCGCCGAAGGCTCGCCCTGGAATGACATCCGCATCCGCAAGGCCGCCAATCTGGCGGTTGATCGCGAAGGGATGAAGGAACTGCTGAGCGGCCTGATGATTCCGGCCACCGGCTTCTTCCCGCCCGGCCACCAGTGGTTCGGCAACCCGAGCTTCAAGGTCAAAACCGATCTGGCCGAAGCCAAGAAGCTGATGAAGGAAGCCGGTTACGGCCCCGACAAGCCGCTGACCACCAAGGTGCTGATCTCGCCGTCGGGCTCGGGCCAGATGCTGCCGCTGCCGATGAATGAGTTCGTCCAGCAGAACCTGGCGGAAATCGGCCTCAAGATTCAGTTCGAAGTGGTCGAGTGGAATACGCTGATCAATATCTGGCGCGCCGGCTCCAAGCATGAGAGTTCGCGCGGCGGTACGGCGATGAACTACAGCTACTTCATCCAGGATCCGTTCACCGGTGTGATCCGCCATCTGCAGTGCAACCTGGCGCCGCCGGCCGGCACCAACTGGGGTCATTACTGCGATCCGGAGATGGACAAGCTGTTCGACGAGGTGCGCAACACCTTCGATCCGGCGGCCCAGACCAAGGTGATGCAGAAGATTCACGAGAAGTATGTGGATGACGCCATCTTCCTGATGATCACCCATGACGTGAATCCGCGTGCCATGACCTCGAAGGTGAAGGGCTTTGTCCAGGCGCAGAACTGGTTCCAGGACTTCTCCGGAATCACGATGACCAAGTAACGGGATACCGGCCGGCTCCGACCAGCGGCGCCGGCCGGCATTCTCTCGGTTCCTCCAGTTCCGGCGCCCCATGCTGCTCTATGCCCTGAAACGGCTGGTCTATATGCTCCCCGTCGCCCTCGGGGTCAGCCTCGTCTGTTTCATGCTGGTGCATATCACGCCCGGCGACCCGCTCACCGCGGTCATCCCGGTCGATGCCTCGGCCGAAGTGCAGGCCGAGATGCGTGCCATCTACGGCTTCGACAAACCTCTGCCCGTGCAATACGCCATCTGGCTCGGCAAGGTGATGCTGGGCGATCTTGGCACCTCCATTGCCACTGGCCGTGCCGTGCTCGGCGAGGTGATGCGCGCCGTCGGCAACACGCTGATGCTCGCCGCCGTCGCCACCATGATCGGCTTCTTCTTCGGCTGCCTGTTCGGCTTTGTTGCCGGCTACTTCCGAAATTCCCCCATCGACCGCATTGCCTCGCTGCTCTCCGTGCTGGGCGTCAGCGTGCCGCATTACTGGCTCGGCATGGTCATGGTCATCATCTTCTCGGTGCAGCTCAACTGGCTGCCGGCCACGGGTGCCGGTCCCGGCGGCTCCACCGACTGGACCTGGGACTGGGTCCATATCCGCCACCTCATCCTGCCGGCCATCACCATGTCGGTGATCCCGATGGGCGTGATCGCCCGCACCGTCCGCGCGCTGGTGGCCGAGATCCTGTCGCAGGAATTCGTCCATGCACTGGCTGCAAAGGGCCTGATGGATCGGGGCATCTTCCGCCATGTGGTGAAGAACACGGCTCCCACCGCGCTGGCCGTGATGGGATTGCAGCTGGGCTACCTGCTGGGCGGCTCGATCCTGATCGAGACAGTCTTCTCCTGGCCCGGCACCGGCTTCCTGCTCAACCTGGCGATCTTCCAGCGTGACCTGCCGCTGCTACAGGGCACGATCCTGGTGCTGGCCATGTTCTTCGTGATGCTCAACCTGCTGGTCGATGTGCTGCAGACAGCACTCGATCCGCGCATCCAGCGGGGTTGAGATGGCGATCAACGTGATGAACGAAAAGGCTGTCATCGCCCCGATCCAGACCTCGGAAGGCTACTGGCGCGGCGTGCTGCGCCGGCTCAGCCGCGATCCGGTCGCCATGATCGCTTTCGCCATCATCCTGGCACTGATCCTGATGGCGGTTTTCGCGCCCTATATCGCGCCGGCCGATCCGATCCGCGGCTCCATGCTGCGCCGCCTGCGGCCGATTGGCACGCCGGGCTACCCGCTGGGCGCCGACGAGCTGGGACGCGACATGCTGTCCCGGCTGATCTACGGC
Organism: Alphaproteobacteria bacterium; assembly: GCA_018336035.1. Lineage (GTDB taxonomy): Bacteria > Pseudomonadota > Alphaproteobacteria > Ferrovibrionales > Ferrovibrionaceae > Ferrovibrio. The sequence goes on from JAGXRD010000028.1 coordinate 23,155, forward strand.
GGTCGCCTGTCGCTGTTCATGGGGCTGACGCCGGTGCTGATGGCTTTTGTCATCGGTTCGGGCCTCGGCATCTTCGCCGGCTATGTCGGCGGCAAGATCAATACCGTGATCATGCGCACCATCGACATCTTCTATGCCTTTCCCTCTGTGCTGCTGGCGGTGGCGCTGTCGGGCGCGTTGGGCGCCGGTATCACCAATGCGCTGGTCTCGCTCACCATCGTGTTCGTGCCGCAGATCACCCGTGTCGCAGAGGCCGTGACGACACAGGTGCGCAACCGCGATTACGTGGAGGCGGCGCGCGCCAGCGGCGCCAGTGGGTTCACCATCGTGCGCGTGCATGTGCTGGGCAATGTGCTCAGCCCGATCTTCGTCTATGCCACCAGCCTGATTTCCGTGGCGATGATTTTGGCGTCCGGCCTCAGTTTCCTGGGCCTGGGCGTGAAGCCGCCGGAGCCGGAATGGGGCCTGATGCTGAACACGCTGCGCACCGCGATCTATGTCAATCCGATGGTGGCGGCATTGCCCGGCGCGATGATCTTCATCACGTCGATCTCTTTCAACCTGCTGTCTGACAGCCTGCGGTCGGCAATGGATGTGCGGCAATGAGCGCGGCCTTCGAAACTGTTATTGACCAGCGTGATCGCGGCGGACCGCGCCAGCCGCTGCTGACCGTGAACGGCCTGATCAAACATTTCCCGGTCGGCAAGGATCTTCTGGGTCGCACCTCTGCCGTGGTGCGCGCCGTCGACGGGATTGACTTCGAGTTGCTGAAGGGCGAGACGCTCGGCATCGTCGGCGAGTCTGGCTGCGGCAAGTCGACCACCGCACGACTGCTGATGCACCTGATCCAGCCGGATCAAGGCAGTATCATTTTCGATGGCGAAAGCGTCGGCGGCGACCTGTCGCTGCAGGAATATCGCCGCCAGGTGCAGATGGTATTCCAGGACAGCTATGCCTCGCTCAATCCACGCCTGACCATCGAGGATTCGATCGCCTTCGCACCGCGCGTGCATGGCGTGCCGCGTCGCGAGGCACTGGGCCGCGCGCATGACCTGCTGGCCCGCGTCGGCCTGGAGCCGCAACGTTTCGCCGGGCGCTATCCGCATGAATTGTCCGGCGGCCAGCGCCAGCGCATCAATATCGCGCGGGCACTGGCGCTCGAGCCGCGGCTGGTGATTCTCGACGAGGCCGTTTCGGCGCTGGATAAGTCGGTCGAGGCGCAGGTGCTGAACCTGCTGCTCGATCTCAAGGAAGAATTCGGCCTCACCTATATCTTCATCTCGCATGACCTCAACGTGGTGCGTTTCATTTCCGACCGTGTGATGGTGATGTATCTCGGCAAGGTGGCGGAGATCGGCGCAGCCGGCGATATCTTCGAGCGGCCGGCACACCCCTACAGCGCCGCCCTGCTGTCATCGATGCCGGCGATGGATCCCGATGCCCGCACGCTGGAGGCACCGCTCTACGGCGATCCGCCCAATCCGATCAATCCGCCACCGGGCTGCCGCTTCCATACCCGCTGCACCCGCGCTGAGGATGTCTGCGGCAAGACCGAGCCGAAGCTTGCGATCACGGCTGCGGCGCAGGAAGTGTCCTGCCTGATGTATCAGCCCGGCTCCGGCCATTCGGCGGCCCCGCCGGCCATCCAGGAGGCTGCAGAATGAGCGAGGCTGCCGCACCGATGATCGATATCCGCGACCTGAATGTCACTTTCACCGGTGGACGCAAGCCGGTGCGCGCCGTGAACGGCGTGACCTTCAGCGTGCCGCGCGGCGAGGTTCTGGCCCTGCTGGGCGAGTCCGGGTCGGGCAAGAGCGTGACGCTCCGTTCGATCCTCAACATGCATCCCAAGAAGCGCACGGTCTCGAGCGGCAGCATCACGGCGGGCGGCCTGGATGTCATGGCGCTGTCCGGCCGCGCGCTGGCGGATTACCGCGGCAAGCTGACCTCGATGATCTTCCAGGAGCCGCTGCTGGCTTTCGATCCGGTCTATACCGTGGGCGCGCAGATCGTCGAATCGATCCGCCGGCATGAGCCGGTGTCCAAGGCGGAAGCTTACGCGCGCGCGCTCGGCCTGCTGCAAAAGGTGAAAATCCCGTCGGCGGAACGCCGGCTGGCCGCTTACCCGCATGAAATGTCGGGCGGCATGCGCCAGCGTGCGATGATCGCTCTGGCGCTGGCCTGCAATCCGCAGATCCTGCTGGCCGATGAGCCGACCACGGCGCTGGATGCCACGGTGCAGATTCAGATTCTGCTGCTGCTGCGCGAGTTGCAGCGCGAACTGGGCCTGACCGTCATTCTGGTCACGCACGATATCGGTGTCGCGGTTGAAGTGGCCGATCGCGTTGCGGTGATGTATGCCGGCCGCATCGTCGAGACCGGTCCGGTGCGCGAGATCATCCGCAACCCGCGCCATCCCTATACGCAGGGTTTGCTGGCGTCGCGCGCCCATGGCGCCATGACCGGCGCGCGGCTCGATGCCATCCCGGGGGCGCCGCCAGACCTCAGCAGCCTGCCGCCGGGCTGCGCCTTCCGGCCAAGATGCAAATTTGCCGTGACGGATTGCGAAACGATTCAGCCAGATGAAACCGCTGTATCGCCCGGTCACTGGATGCGCTGCCTGCGCAGCGCCGCCTGATTAGATATTATCCGGCCTGCGCCAGCATCGCCCGGAGTAGCACATTGCATCCGGCTGCCAGATCGGCCGGCGTGGCCGCCTCGATCTCGTTGTGGCTGATGCCATCGGCGCAAGGGACGAAGATCATCGCGGTCGGGGCTACGCGATTTATATAGCCAGCATCGTGGCCCGCGCCTGAAACGATCTCCATATGCGCATAGCCGGCCTGCTGTGCTGCCGCGCGCACGGCGTCGATACAGCCACTGTCGAAATGCGCCGCCGGAGAATGCCAGATCTCGCGGCAGTCATAAGTCAAGCCCAGAGGATCGCAGACGGCCGCCAGGGCCGCCTGAAATTCGGACTGCATGACCAGCAGCGTTTCATCCTGCGGATGGCGCAGATCGACAGTGAAAAACACGCTGCCCGGAATGGTGTTGCGCGAGTTCGGCCCCACCTTCACCAGGCCCACGGTAGAAACTCCTGGCTTGTGATCGAGCGCGATTCCGTTGATGCGGTCGACCAGGCGAGCGCAGCCGAGCATGGCATCCTTGCGCCGGTCCATCGGCGTGGTGCCGGCATGGCTCTCGCTGCCGGTCAGCGTCACTTCGAACCAGCGCATGCCCTGAATACCCTGAACGACACCGATGGTTTTGCCCTGCGCCTCCAGGATGGGACCCTGCTCGATATGGGCTTCAAAGAAAGCCTTGAAGGGACGGCCGCCGACCGGGGCATCGCCCAGATAACCGATGCGCTGCAACTCGTCGCCCAGAGAGGCGCCGTCGAGGTCGAGGCGGCTATGGCCATAGTCCTCGGTGAACACACCGGCAAAGACGCCGGAGGACACCATCGCAGGCGCAAAGCGCGAGCCTTCCTCATTGGTCCAGACCGAAACCTCGAGCGGTGCTTCCGTTTCAAAGCCATGGTCGTTGAGCGTGCGGATCACTTCCAGGCCGGCCAGCACGCCATAGACGCCGTCGAATTTACCGCCGGTCGGCTGGGTGTCGAGGTGGCTGCCGGTGACGACCGGCGGCAGGCTGTCATTACGGCCCGGCCGGCGCGCAAAAATGTTGCCCATGCGGTCGACCGTGATGCTGCAGCCGGCCTCGCGACACCAGCGCACGAATAGATCGCGGCCTTCGCGATCCAGGTCGGTCAGTGCAAGGCGCGCGCAGCCGCCCTTGGGAGTCGCGCCGATTTTGGCCATCTCCATCAGGCTGTCCCAGAGGCGCGTCTTGTTGACAGCGATATTCCGGATATCGGGCATGGTCGTTCCCTGCGGTTGCGGCGTGGATGGCTCAGAAGCCCAGCGCGACACCGTCGCTGCGGGGATCGCTGGCGCCTTCCAGCAGCCCGTTCTCATGTCTGACGATAGCACCGGCATGGCCCATTGTGCTCGTGAACGGGGCCAGCACATCGATATTGTGGCCGGCCTGCCGGAGTGTCTCGACCAATGCGGGATCGAAGCGGCTTTCCAGTTTCAGCGAGACACTCTCTTCGCCCCAGGTCTTGCCCAGCAGCCAGCGCGGCGCAGTGACCGCCTGCTGCAAGCCCTGCCCGAACAGGCCGTAGCGCGTGAAAATGGCAGACTGAGTCTGCGGCTGTCCTTCGCCGCCCATCGTGCCATAGACCATGCTGCGGCCATCGCTGAACCGCGCCATTGCCGGATTGAGCGTGTGGAAGGGCATGCGGCCGGGCTTGAGCAGGCGCGGGGAGTTGCCGTCAAGCAGGAAGCTGGCGCCGCGATTCTGCCAGTTGATGCCGGTTTCCTCCAGCACACAGCCCGAGCCGAATTCAAAATAGATCGACTGGATGAAGCTGACCGCGACTCCATGGCCGTCGATGGCGCCCATCCAGGTGGTGTCGCCGCCGGATGCGGGCTGCGGCCAGTGCAGGGCCGTCTTGCGGTCGATCTTCGCTGCCAGTGCATCCAGCATGCCGGCCTCGAGATATTTTTCCGGCGGTTCCGGCATCGCATCGGGATCGCCAACGATGCGGTCGCGGATGAGGAAGGCCTGCTTGGTGGCCTCGACCAGACCGTGGAGATGATCGAAACCTTCGGCTTCCGTCACGCCCAGCCGTTCGAACAGCGCCAGGATCATCAGCGACGACAGCCCCTGCGTCGGCGGTGGGAAGTTGAACAGCTTGGCCGCTTTCAGCGCCACCGACAGCGGGGCGACGCGGCGGGCCTGATGGCGCGCGAGATCCTCACCGGTCACCGGGCTGCCGGCGCGGGCCAGGTCGGCGGCGATCAGTTTGGCGAGACGGCCGCGATAGAAGTCTTCCGTCCCGGCATTTCCGATGGCTTTCAGCGTGGCGCCCAGAGCGGCCAGCTTCATCAGGCTGCGTTCGGCCGGCGGCCTGCCATCGGGCAGGAAACGCGCGGCGAAACCCGGCGCGTCCTTCAGTTCCGGCATCTTTTCCGTCGTTAGGTCATGCTGGCTCTGCGTGACCGCGAAACCGTGTTCGGCATGCCAGACCGCGTCTTCGACCAGGCGCGACAGCGGCAGGCCGCCACCGAGTTCGGCGCTCAGCCTGAGTGCCTCGCCCCAGCCGCTCACGGTGGCGGCAACGGTGTTCGCCGCCAGCGGTCCGCGCCAGGGAATGCTGCGCAGGCCTTTGGATTTGTAGAGTTCCGGGGTGGCGGCCATCGCTGCGCGACCGCAGGCCTCAATGGCGATGGGATCGCGACCGGGAACCGAGATCAGCCAGAAGCCATCGCCGCCGATGCCGGTCATATGCGGATAGACAACGGTGAGGGTGGCCGCCATCGCCACGGTGGCTTCAATGGCGTTGCCGCCCTCGCGCAGCACGGCCAGGCCGGCTTCGGAGGCGAGATGATGCGGGGCGGTGACCATGCCCCGGCGGGCGCGCGGTGTATTCAGCATAGAGATTCCTTACGACAGGGCAGCGGGCAAGGCCAGCCGCAACAATCAGCCTCGCAAGATTTGCGCCGGTTCGCGCCGCACCGTCTGCCGACCGGCCTTGAACACCATGCAGGGTTCGGCCAGCTCGGCCAGGGCGTCGCTCGGCGTGGCAGCGTCCAGCACCACGAGGTCGGCCGGATGACCGACCGCAATGCCATAATCGGACAGTTTCATCAGCTTTGCTGGCAGATGCGTCACCATGTCGAGGCAACTGCTGAAATCGCCGGGATCGACCTGCGCGACATTTGCATAGAAATTCGCCATCCGGAGCAGGGAAGCATCGCCGAAGGGCGTGAAGGGGTTCAGCACATTGTTGGTGGCGATCGAACAGGTGACGCCCTGCTGCACCAGCCGGTGCGCCAGTGTCAGGCCACGCGGGATATTGTGACTGATATTGCGCCCAGTCAGATAAAGGTCGGTGGCGGGCAGCACGGTGAGTGCCACGCCGCTGTGAGCTAGCAGTTTCGCGGCTGTCGCGAAGTCTTCCGGCGGCAGGGCGGACAGCTTGGTGACATGGCCGATGGCAACGCGACCCTGCCAGCCCTGCGCCACGGTCTGGCGGCAGACTTCGTCAAGGTGCCGCCAGGACGGATCAAGATCGAAATCAAGGTGGAAATCCAGGTCGACATCGAAGTCGCGCGCCAGCCTGAACAGCCGCGCGATCTGCTCATTCGGATCGCTGTCTGTGTAGGGGCAGCCGCCCAGCAGGTCGGCGCCGTCTTTCAGTGCGGCCACCAGCAGTTCCTCGGTGCCGGGATCGTTGGTCAGGCCTTCCTGCGGAAAGGCGCAGATCTGCAGGTCGATGGCCCAGGCATACTCCTGCTTCAGTCTTTTGATCGCCGCGAAGCTGCGCAGGCCGATGCGCGGATCAATCTCGACATGGGTACGCATCCGGGTCGTGCCCTTGACGATGGCTTTTTCCAGCACGCGCGCGCCGCGGGCATACACATCTTCCTCGGTGAAGTCGCGTTTCAGCTCGGAAACCGCGCGGATCGCGGCCGAGAGATCGCCGCCATGATTGTGGCCGCAGCGGCCGAGCAGGCAGGCCTTGTCCAGATGCACATGGGTATCGACGAAACCAGGCAAGACTGCCCGGCCCGTGGCATCCGGCATGAGGGGGGCCGAGGCATGCCCGAGCGATCCCAAGGCGGCGATCCGGCCGTCGCGGATGCCGATATCGACCGGTGCGGTCTCCGCAGCCAGGCGGGCATTCCGCAAAATCAGATCAAAGACGGCATCTGCTGACATTCTGGGCACTCATGTTTCCGGCTTGCACGCCGAACGCGGGCGTCTATAGTGCAAAAAGTGTATGCACTTTATGGGCCAGCTGCTGCCAAGGCAAGACAGCGCCCGTGATCGGGAGCCAGACCGTGAATTCACTTGCCAGACAGACCCTGCCGGATGCCGAGATCGTGCGCGCCTATCTCGAGGCTTCGATGGCGCCTGATCCGGATCGTGCCGCCACCTATATGCTGCCGGGCACGAAGATCACTTTCACCGGCGGTCGCGTCTTCGACCATCCGCGCGGCCCGACCGGTTTCAATGCCGGCCGCTATCGCTGGGTGAAGAAGCGCATGGACCGGTTCGATGTCTGCCCGGGCGACGGCGAAACGGTGGTCTACAGCGTCGGCACGCTGTACGGCGAATGGCCCGACGGCACGCCGTTCGAGGGCAACCGCTATGTCGATCGCTTCGTGGTGCGTGATGGCAAGATCGTCGCCATGGATGTCTGGAACGACAGCGCCGAGCGGATTCTGACCCGCAAGGGAATCGAAGCCTGAGCTTTTATTGAACGCAAACCGTCAGGCGGCGCTGCGGCGCGGCTTGACCGGTGCAGCTTCCGCCTCATCGGCATAGGGCGCCAGAATATCGACCAGATCCTGGCTGCGCTGCTTGGCAGGCGCCACCAGGGCGCGGGTCGCCACAGCGTCCAGATGATGATGCATCATGGACATAACCTCGTCGGTGCGGCCCTTGGCGAGCGCATCGATGATGGCGCGATGCTCGGTGATGCCGCAATCCGCTGAATGCGGACGACTGAAAGCAGACAGTGTCAGACAGCAGCGATAGGACACCTCACTGACATAGCGGGTGAGGATCGGGCTGTTGGTCATCTGCGCCAGCAGGATATGGAATTCGGTGGCGAGGCGGATCGAAATGGCGTCCGGCCCGTTGCGGGCAGCATCTTCCTTGTCGACATGCGCTTTCAGCTCTGCCAGCTGCGCCTTGTTCAGCTGGCCTGCCAGCTGGCGCACCACCAGACGCTCAAGCTCCATGCGGACATCGAAAGTGATGCGCGCCTCCTGCCAGCTCGGCGTCGCCACCACGGCGATACGGTTGCGCCGCAATTCGACCAGGCCTTCCGCGGCCAACTGGCCCAGCGCCTGTCGCGCGATGGTGCGGCTGACGCCAAAACGTTCGCCCAGCGCGTCTTCCGGCAGCTTTGCCCCGGGTTCCAGCGCCTGTTCGATGATCGCCCGTCGCAGCGCGCGGCAGATGGTGCCGACCTTATCCTCGGCGGGTTCACGCTTTTTCTTGGCGCTGCTCTTGGCCATTCCGGATCTCTGACAGGCGGGCGGCAAGGCAAATCCTGCGCCCAATATGTATGCACTTTATCGGGCAGATTGCATAACAAAGTGCCGCCCGAGTCTGGAAATTACCTTACTGCCGGCGCCAGAAAGGGTCAATAACAGCCTGCCGAGTGTGGCATCAAGATTGCATACACTTTACCTCATGAACAGCATGCAGACATCGGCGGGCGTGACGGGCGCTCCGGCCGGCACGATCCACGAG
>JAGXRD010000029.1 GCA_018336035.1 Alphaproteobacteria bacterium
ACCCTCTCCCGCAAGCGGGAGAGGGAGGGCCCCGCCGCGCAGCGGTGGGAGGGTGAGGGTGTCGCAGCCGCTCACACCCCCCAGTCGGGATCCGGGATGGTCTGAAACACCTTGCGCAGGCCTTCGCCCCACAGGCCGCGGATGCTGGCGAAATAGGGCTCCTGATCCGTAATCCGTTTTTTGAGTGCGAATTTCAGCGCGCCCTTGGGCAGGATCGCGAGATCCAAGGGGAGCCCGACCGAGATGTTGGAGCGCAGCGTAGAATCCATCGAGACCAGCGCGCATTTCGCCGCCTGCACCAGCGGCGTGGCCGGCGTGATCACGCGATCCAGGATCGGCTTGCCGTATTTGATCTCGCCGATCTGCAGGAAGGGTGTGTCTTCCGTCGCCTTGATGAAATTACCGGCGTAGTAGAGCAGATAAAGTTCATGCGGCCGGCTGCCGATCTGGCCGCCAAGCAGCATGGACAGGTTGGGCTCGACGCCCTGTTCCTTCAAACCCTCGCCGTCGCGCCGCGCCACTTCGCGGATCGCGGCGCCGACCATGCCGGCGGCCTCGAACATGCTGGTCGCCTGCATCAGGTCGCAGGCCTTGCCGGCTTCGTCCGCGAAACCTTCCTTCAGCAGGGTGACGACCGACTGGCTGAGCGAAAGATTCCCCGCCGTGGTCAGCACCAGGGCGCGGTCGCCATCCTTCTGCCAGGCATGCATCTTGCCGAAGGTGGAGATGGAATCGACGCCGGCATTGGTGCGGCTGTCGGACAGCATGACGATGCCGTCATTCAGCAGAAGGCCAACGCAATAGGTCATTGTGAAATCCGCCCCAGACAGGAAACCCGCCCGCATCAAAACAATGCGGCGGTGTCCGGGTCAAGCGACAGAAGCAGTAATGCCTACCACGCTCCGAACCAGACGCCCCAGCCATGGATCACGCCGATCGGGAAGAACAGCGCGCCGGCGATGAGGAAGCCCCATTCGCCCTGGGTGAAGCAGGTGTAGAGATGCGTGACCCAGCCGGCAAAGCTGAGCCCGATCACGAGCGTGGCGGCAATGGCGAAACGGCGGATGAAATCGAGCAGCATGGCAGTCTCCTGCCAGTCCTAACGTCCGGAAGACCGCTTAGTTCGGCTGCATGAAATCGCGGGCAATGGCCGCGCCCAGTTCGATATTGCTGTCGATGATATTGGTCAGGTATTCGTGCAGGCCGCCGGTGAAGATCATATCGATCTGGTCATAGCGCAGTTTCAGCAGCATGCTTTCGGCCAACCGCACTGAAGGGTAGTCGCGGCGATAGCTTTCGCGCAGGTATTGCAGGATCTGCACGATCTCGGCGAAACACGCATGCAGGCTGCGCGGGAAGTCCTCGCGCAGCACCAGCAGTTCGGCCACCTTCAGCGGCCGTATGCTGTCGCGGTAGATCTGGCGGTAAATGCGGAAGGCCGAGACCGAGCGCAGCAGCGCGCCCCACTGGTAGTAATCCACCGCGCCACCGATATCGGACGCGGAGGGCAGCAGCACGTGATATTTCACATCCAGGATACGTGCCGTTGAATCGGCACGCTCAAGGAGCGTGCCCAGTCGCATGAAGCGATAGGCGTCGTCACGCTGCATGGTGCCTTCGGCCACGCCGCGGAACAGCTGGCTGCGTTCACGCACCCAGTCGAAGAAGGTGCTGAAGCCGTCGGCTTCCACCTTGGCCATCGAGAAGGTGCGCATTTCGAGCCAGGCGGCGTTGATGCTTTCCCAGGCTTCCGAGGTGATCTGCGCCCGCATGGCGCGGGCATTCTCGCGGCCGGCTTTCAGGCAGGCATGAATCGACGACGGGTTGTCTGGCGCGAAGGCAAGGAAGTCGATCACCGCGCGCCGCGTCGCCGGGCCGCCATGCAGGGCAAAGGACTTGTCGCAGCCAGCGATAATGAGTGCGGCTTCCCATTCATCATTGCGGCCGACCGAGCCGTGCGTGGACTGCATGCTCATGCGATGCGCCACGCCGAGGATGCGCGCCATCGCCTCCGCGCGTTCGACATAGCGGTTGAGCCAGTAGAGATTATCGGCGGCGCGGCTGAGCATCAGTCGTCCTCGCCGGCCTTGATGTCGTCGGAGTCATCTTCCTCCAGCACCCAGGTATCCTTGGTGCCGCCGCCCTGGCTGGAATTCACCACCAGCGAGCCCTCTCTCAGGGCCACGCGGGTCAGCCCACCGGGAACCACGCGCATGGTCTCGCCCGACAGCACGAAGGGCCGCAGATCGACATGGCGCGGCGCGATGCCGCTTTCGACAAAGGTGGGGCAGGTGGAAAGCGCCAGCGTCGGCTGCGCGATATAGGCTTCCGGCTTGGCGATGATCTTGGCGCGGAAAGCCTCGATCTCGGCGGCGGTCGATTTCGGCCCGACCAGCATGCCGTAGCCGCCGGAGCCATGCACTTCCTTGACCACCAGTTCGGGCAGATGCTCCAGCGTGTATTTCAGGTCGTCCGGCCGACGCAAAACATAGGTCGGCACATTGGCGAGGATCGGTTCCTCGCCCAGATAGAAGCGCACCATGTCGGGCACGTAAGGGTAAATAGACTTGTCATCGGCCACGCCGGTACCGACGGCATTTGAGAGTGTAATATTCCCAGCCTTATAAGCCCCGAAGATGCCAGGCACGCCGATCATCGAATCCTTGCGGAAGACTTTCGGATCGAGGAAATCGTCATCCAGCCGGCGATACAGCACGTCGACGCGCTTCAGCCCGCCGACGGTGCGCATGTAGACGACGTCATCCTTGACGACGAGATCGCCGCCTTCCACCAGCTCGATACCCATCTGCTCGGCGAGGAAGACATGCTCGAAATAGGCCGAGTTGTAGACGCCGGGCGTCAGCAGCGCCACGGTGGGCTCGTCTTCGCAGTTCGGCGGCGCGCTGTCGCGCAGCGTCTGCAGCAGTGCATCGGGATAATGGCCCACGGGCGCCACGCGCACCTGGGCGAACAGATCGGGGAAGAGGCGCATCATCGCCTCGCGGTTCTCCAGCATGTAGGAGACGCCCGATGGTGTGCGGCAGTTGTCTTCCAGCACGTAGAATTCATTTTCCGCCGTGCGCACCAGGTCGATGCCGGCGATATGCGTATAGGTCTGGCGCGCGATGGTGACATCGCGCATGTGATTCACATAGGCCGCGTTCTTGAGGATCAGATCCTCGGGGATGGTGCCGGCGCGCAGGATCTCGCGCTTGTGGTAAATGTCGTCGAGAAACGCGTTCAGCGCTTTCACGCGCTGCTTCAGGCCGCGGCGCAGGCGCTTCCATTCTTTCGCGGCAATGATCCGCGGCACGATATCGAAGGGGATCAGGCGTTCGGTGTCGCCGCCCTCGCCATAGACGGCAAAGGTGATGCCGAGGCGGCGGAACAGCAGGTCGGCTTCCTGGCGGCGGCGCGCCAGCATGTCGCCGGGCGCGGCATCGAGCCAGCGCTTGTAATCGCGATAGGGGGCACGGACGCCGGCAGAGCCCTGCGACTGCGACTGTCCAGTCTGGCTCTGGCTCTGGCTGGCAGGACCGAGGTCCATCTCGTCGAAAGCGGTCAAGGGCAAAGTCTCCGCGACGAGAACGTACGAGGGCGGGTTCCGTTCGATTTAATCGGAAAACGGGCGGAGAGAAAAGCGGATTGCACGAGCCGGGCTGAAGGCCGGAGCAGAAAGACCGGTCGCATCCCCACCACAAAACTCAGAAGACTGGGAAACTCAGAAGGCTGGACACTCGAGAGAAGAGAGCAACCCGGGCCGGCGGGTGGGAATGCCGGCCCGGATGCCTTCGCGTACCCCTGTTACTGCACCGTCTCGCCGTGCAGGTTCAGGTCGAGACCATCGCGCTCGGTGGCCTCATCGACGCGCAGACCGATGGTCCAGTCGATGATCTTCAGGATGATCAGCGACACGATCGCCGTGAAGACGATGGTGATGACCACACCGTAGATCTGGGTCAGGACCTGGCCGGCATTGCCGTCGATCAGGCCCATCGGGGCGTCCTTGCCGGCAATCGCCGCCTTGGCGAACACACCGGTCAGCACCGCGCCGACGATACCGCCGACACCATGCACGCCCCAGACATCGAGGCTGTCATCGTAGCCCAGCGCATTCTTCACCGTGGTGGAGGCCACGAAGCAGATGATGCCGGCGACGATGCCGATGATCAGCGCGCCCATCGGATCGACATAACCGGCCGCCGGGGTGATGGCGACGAGGCCGCCAACCGCACCGGAGACGACGCCGAGCACGCTCGGCTTGCCGCGGGCGAGCCACTCCGAGAACATCCAGGCCAGCGCGGCACCTGCCGTGGCAACCTGGGTGACCAGCATGGCCATGCCGGCATTGGCGGTGGCGCCGGCAGCGGAACCGGCGTTGAAGCCGAACCAGCCGACCCACAGCAGCGAGGCGCCGATGATCGAGAGCGTCAGGTTATGCGGCGCATGGGCAACCTTGCCGTAGCCGACGCGCTTGCCGAGCACGAGGCAGGCGACGAGGCCGGCCACACCGGCGTTGATATGCACCACGGTGCCGCCGGCGAAGTCGAGCACGCCCATCTCGCCCATCAGACCGCCGCCCCAGACCATGTGGGCGACCGGCGCGTAGACGAAGATGACCCACAAGCCCATGAACCACATCAGAGCCGAGAACTTCATGCGGTCGGCAAAGGCGCCAGTGATCAGCGCCGGGGTGATGATGGCGAAGGTCATCTGGAAGGTCACGAAGACGGTTTCCGGAATGGTCTTGGCCAGATCGTTGACGCTGTCGATGGCAACATTGGCGAGGAACAGGTTGCCGAAGCCGCCGATGATCGCGTTGCCTTCCGAGAAGACCAGGCTGTAGCCGACAACCATCCACAGGATGGTGACCAGGCAGGTGATGGCGAAGCTCTGCATCATGATGGTGAGCACATTCTGCTTACGCACCATGCCGCCGTAGAAGAGGGCGAGGCCCGGGATGGTCATCATCAGGACCAGCGCGGTCGAGGTGAGCATCCAGGCGGTGTCGCCGGTATCGAATTTCGGCGCTTCGGCCGCTTGCGCGAAGCCGAGCGAGGGAATCATGGCGAAGAGCGCGGCCAGCACCAGGCCGAACATGAAATAGCTGAGCCAGCCGGGACCGGCCGTTTTGGCCGTCGAGACGGTGGAGAGTTGCATGACGTTTTAATCCTCCTGTCAGGGAAGGCCGCGCCAGTTTCCGGACCGGGTCCGGGATTGCTCCCGGCTGCCGGCAGACCTGACCCGGTTCCCCCCATTGAGAATCCCGGACAAGGCCCACCCCTGGCGCATACCTCTGACCACGGAGTTACAAGAAGCGTGCCAGCCTGTTGCAATGCGGCACAGGCTAAGATTCGGGGTCGGAATCGAAGAATCGGCCGCATAGCTTGGCCGTTTTGACCGCAGCCGTTAGGGGCCGTGGTCAAATTTTGAGCAAATATTGGGCGTGTGGTGCTTTTTTACGCTGAGGCAGCCGCGGCCGCTTAGTCCTGCGGCTTAAAATCGAGCGCCACACCGTTGATGCAGTAGCGCAGGCCGGTCGGTTCCGGCCCGTCCTCGAAGACATGGCCGAGATGGCCCTGGCATTTGGCGCAATGCACCTCGATGCGGCGCATGCCGTGGCTGGTGTCGATGGTGGCGGCGACATTGTCGTCCACCGGGGCATAGAAGCTGGGCCAGCCGCTGCCGCTGTCGTATTTGGTCTCGGACGAAAACACCTCGGTGCCGCAGCCGGCGCAGAAATAGGCGCCGGCGCGCTTTTCCTTGTTGAGCGCGCTGGAGCCGGGCCGCTCGGTGCCATGGTTGCGCAGCACATGCTCGGCTTCACGGGAGAGGGGCTTGGTGCTGCCACACGAAGGGGCGGCGGCGGCGGATTTGATATCTGTCATGGGCGTTTCTCCATCTGCCGGTAAGGTAGCGCGAGCTGCTGCCGCATCAAGAATGAAGGGATCGCCACACCGTGCTTATTATTCTGGGCGGATTGCCCGGCAGCGGCAAGACCACACTGGCGCGGGCGCTCGCCGCAAAACTCGACGCCGCATATCTGCGTGTCGACAGTATCGAACAGACGATGCGGCGCAGTGGCATCGCCACGGTCGGCGCCGCCGGCTATGCCGTGGCGCAGCAGCTGGCGACCGACAATCTGCGGCTAGGCCGCAACGTGATCGCCGACAGTGTCAATCCGGTCGCGGCCAGCCGCATGGGCTGGCGCGCGGCAGCCGAGACTGTCAGCGCGCATTACGTCGAGATCGAAGTGGTCTGTTCGGACCAGGCCGAACACCGCCGCCGTGTCGAGACGCGGCAGGCCGACATCGAGGGCCACCGGATGCCGAGCTGGGCCGATGTGCAGGCGCTGCAGTATGAGCCATGGACCGTGGATCTGGTGGTCGACACCGCACGGGACGATATCGAAAGCATCGCCGGCGGGCTGGCGGAACAGCTAGGCGGGTACCAGCTGGGCGGTTAACTGGCCGCGACTGTCGCAGCGCTGCAGTCCACGCGATTGCGGCCCTGCTGCTTGGCGCGATAGAGCGCCGTATCGGCCGCGTGCATCCAGGCATCCATCTGCTGGCCGGGCTGCAGCACGGCAACGCCGATGCTGACCGTAACCGGCGGCGTGCCGGCGATGGCGCTGGCGGCGATCCGGCTGCGCAGTTCTTCCGCCACTGTCTGTGCAGCGCTCAGATCCGCATCGGGAAGCAGCAGCAGGAATTCGTCGCCGCCGATGCGGAAGACGCGGTCGAGCCGGCGGACGCGGTCGGCCACCAGCGCCACGACGGTGCGCAATACACTGTCGCCGGCCGCATGACCGAAGCGGTCATTGACCGGCTTGAACTGGTCGATATCGATCAGCAGCAGCGCGGCACTGGCGCCGGTGCGGCGCTGGCGCTCGATCACCTCGTCGAGGCAGGTTTCCATATGGCGGCGGTTATAGGCGCCGGTGAGCGGATCGGTGATGGTCTGTGCCACCATGCGGGCATGCAGGTCGTTGACCACGCCGAGGATGATATTGACGATCACGATGGTCAGCAGCACCGAGGCGAAGACACGCAACGCCGTGCCGGCATCGATATAGACATGGACCATCGCCGTGGCGGCGGCGAGCAGGCCGAGGCTGACCGGAATCGCCAGGCGGCGCGACAGCACGAAATAGCTGAACAGGATGGCGGGGTAGGTCCACAGCACGCCGTAGATGGGCTGGGTGCGCAGCAGCAGCGCCACGGCGACCGCCACCGGCACCAGCAGCAGCTCGAAGGGCACCGGCGGCTTGCGCCCGCGATGGATCGCCACCGCATCGGTCACCAGCACCGCGACGGTGACAAGGATGGCGAGGCCGAGCGGCACGCGGTCGATGAACAGGTTGTTGATGCCGAACGGCGCCAGCAGCGCGGCGCTGACCACCGCGATGCGGAACAGGATCTTCTCGCGATGGCCATCCAGCGCATCGCCACCGCCGAACAGCCGGGTCAGAAGGGCGAGGGGCTGGCGGGCTTTCATGTCGCGGTCAGCCGAAGGCGCGCGGCTGACGCCGAGACCGCCACGCAGCTTCCCTGTAGGCCTCGTCATGGCAGGGGTCGCCCATCGCCGGCCCGTCGGGCGTCGCAACCGCCACGCAGTGACCAAGTCTGGCATGCTCGGCGACCTGGTCGCCGGTGTCGCACCAGTAGACTTGCTCGCGGCAGAGGTCGCAGTGGCGGATGTTATCGCTGCCGGTCGGCGCCAGCCTGTCCCAGCGCTGCGTGCATTCGTAGGCGAAATGGAAGCAATGCAGCTTGTCTCCCATCGCCACACTCCTTATTCAGCGCTTGCTCAGTTTCTTGGCCAGTTCGTCCAGCTGTTCGAGCTTGCGGTAATGCACGACCAGCCGCCCGGCTTCCGGGTTGCCCGGTTCGGCCTCGATCTCGACCTTCATGCCGAGTGCTGCCGTCAGGCCGCGCTCGAAGGCCAGCGTGTCGGCATCCTTGCCCACCGGCGTCGCGACCTTGGGCTTCGGGGCGGCCGGCGGACGACCGCCCTTCTTGGCAGCCTGCGGCGTGCCGACCTCGCGGCCGACCGCGACCAGCTTTTCGACCTGGCGGGCGGTCAGCTGGCCCTCGATGATGCGCTGGGCGAGCTGCTCGGCGAGCGGGTGGCCGATCAGCGGCCGGGCCTGGCCTGCCGTCAGCTTGCCGGTGATGACCAGGGTGATGACCGGTTTGGGCAGCTGCAGCAGGCGCAGGATATTGGTGACATGGCTGCGGCTCTTGCCGATCACCTGGGCGATCTGGTCCTGGCTGTAGCCGAATTCCTCCGACAGCTGCAGGAAGGCGCCGGCCTCTTCGACCGGGTTCAGGTCCTCGCGCTGCAAATTCTCGATCAGGCCGATCTCGACGGCGTCGCGGTCGGTAATCTCCTTGATCACCACCGGCACGGCATGGATCTTGGCCAGCTGCGAGGCGCGCCAGCGGCGCTCGCCGGCGATGATCTCATACATAGTGCCGCCCGGGCCCTGCCCGTCCTTGGCACGACGCACCAGCAGCGGCTGCAGCACGCCCTTGGCCTTGATCGACTGCGCCAGCTCTTCCAGCGCTTCCTTGTTGAAGACCTTGCGCGGCTGATACGGGTTGGGCTTGAGCTGCTCGATGGGGATTTCGCGCACGCCGGCGGCGGCGGCCGTCCGCGCGGCGGCGGCTTCGGAGCCCGGCGCCGGTTCGCCCATCAATGCGGCCAGGCCTCTGCCCAGGCCGCGTCGTTTCGGATCGTCGATCATACTCAGTCCTCTATACTCTGCTCCGTCGCCCTCGGGCTTGACCCGAGGGCCTCATGCCGAATGGCGAAAGATCCTCGGCTCAAGGCCGAGGATGACGAACTTTTTTGCTACTCCGCCGCGTCACGCAGCGCCTGCTCGCGTTTGATCACCTCGCGCGCCAGCGCCATGTAAGCCGTGCTGCCGGGTGCGCGGTGGTCATAGATCAGCGCCGGCACGCCATGGCTCGGCGCTTCCGAGATGCGGACGTTGCGCGGGATCACCGTCTCGTAAACCTTCTCGCCGAGGAAGCCGCGCACATCGGCCGCCACCTGATCCGAGAGATTGTTGCGCTTGTCGAACATGGTCAGCACCACGCCCTGCACATCCAGCGTCGGATTCAGCGTGGTGCGTACGCGCTCGACCGTGCGCAGCAGCTGGCTCAGACCCTCGAGCGCAAAGAACTCGCATTGCAGCGGCACCAGCACGGCATCCGAGGCCACCATCGCATTGACGGTGAGCAGCGTGAGCGATGGTGGGCAATCGATCAGGATGTGATCGAAATCGGCGAGCCGGTTCTCGATCGCGTGTTTGAGGCGATGGGTGCGATGCTCGAGATCCATCATCTCAAGCTCGGCGCCGGCCAGTTCGACATTGGCCGGCACGATGGAAAGATTGGGCACTTTGGTCTGGCGGATCGTCTCGTGCAGCTCGGCCGCGCCCATCAGCAATTCATAGGTGCCGAAGTCGCGTTCCTCATGCGTCAGGCCCAGGCCGGTGGAAGCATTGCCCTGCGGATCGCTGTCGATCAGCAGCACGCGCTCACCGACGGCAGCCAGCGCAGTGGCGAGATTGATCGCCGTCGTGGTCTTGCCCACGCCGCCCTTCTGGTTGGCGATGGCCAGCACGCGGCCCTGGCGGGCGGGTTTGGCAACAGGCTGCGGATCGCCGGCGTCCAGTTCGGCATTCAGGGTGCTGTCGTCACCCCAGCCAGTGCCTGCACCGGGGCCTGCACCAGAGCCCGGCTCCGGATGTTCCTGTTCTGTACTGGTCACTTGGGCCCCAATCCCTTTAAGCGCAGGATGCTGGCCTCCGGATCGGTCCGGCTCGGCAGCTGCTCTGCTGCGGGAAGTGTCCAATATCGCCGGGCCTCGGTCAATTCATCCTCGGCATTACGTCCCTTGGGAAACAGATAGAGTGTGTCGGGTGCCGCCAGCGGATAGGCCAGACCGATCAGCTCAGTCAGCGGTGCCAGCGCGCGGGCCGAGATCACCTGCGGCGCGCCGCCCATCGCCGCATGCAGCTGCGCGGGCTCGACGGCTTCGATGCGTTTCACGTGAACGGTGGCGTTGACATTCATGGCGCGCGCGGCCTCGCGCAGGAAGGCCGACTTGCGCTGGTCGCTTTCGACCATGTGAATATGGGCGTCGGAAAGTGCAGCAATGACGAGGCCCGGGAAGCCGCCGCCCGAGCCGAGATCGAGCCAGCGGGTGACGCCGGCCGGCGCATGCTCGAGCAGCTGCGCGGAATCGAGGAAGTGCCGCTGCCAGAGTTCGGGCAGCGTTTTCGGCGCCACCAGGTTGATCGCCTTCTGCCACTTGGTGATCAGCGCGGAATAAATCTCGAGCCGCGCAATGGCGGCGGCGCTGCATTGTGTGGCGTGCTGGAAATCTGCGGGCGTCATGGCGCGGGTTATCGCCGACCTGCCCCCTTTTGTCATCCCGGCCTTTTGAGCCGGGATCCCATTTTTAGCGCCAATAAAGTGGGCCCCCGGGTCTTCGCCCGGGGTGACGGCGGAAACAGCACTGTTTCCCGTGAAACTCCACTGCTTTTGTCCGTTTTCCGGCTATTTCCACGGATCGTAGGTCCCAAACGACCAGATATGACCCTCCGGGTCGCGGCAGGTGAAACCGCGGCCGCCATGCGCCTCGTCGCGGATGTCGATCAGCATCTCCGCCGCACCCGCCCGGGCGCGGGCATAGATCAGGTCGGCATCGGGCACCACGACATAGATGGTCTGGGTTTCCTTGCCGCCGATCGCATCCGGTACGGTGACATGCTGGCTGTAGTCGTTTTCCAGGCTGAGCGAGCCCAGCATGATCATTCCGGTGCCGTAGCAAAGCTCAGCATGACCCACCTTCCCGTCCCCGCCGGGCACAATCAGCTTTTTCTGGAAGCCGAAATGCCGGCACAGCCATTCGATCATGGCTGGAGCATCGCGGTAGCGCAGACAGGCAATGAGATTGCCAGGATGCCTGGTTTCGGGGGGCTGGGTGGCTGGCGGGACAGTCATCGGCGGCTCCTCGGCGTTTTATCAGCGATTTTCTTGACTCCAGCCTAGCCAGAAAGCGGGCGACACCGCGGCGACATTTCTGGGATTTCTGGGCAAAAGAAAAAGGGGATGTTTCACGTGAAACATCCCCTTTTGCCAGTTAAGTCATTGAAATCGCTTTATTCGGCCGCTTCGGCGCCGTCCCGCTTCGCCTTTTTCACGTAACCCAGCAAGGCCGAAAGCGCCGCTGGCGTGACGCCGGAAATCCGCGCCGCCTGCCCCAGCGTGCCGGGGCGGTGCTGCTTCAGCTTGGCGCGCACCTCGTTCGACAGCCCACCGACGGCGTCGTAATCCAGGCTTTCCGGCAGGACCAGGCCTTCATCCTTGCGGAAGGCGACGATATCGGCCTCCTGGCGCTCCATATAGCCCGCATACAAGCCGTCGATCTCGACCTGCTCGACGATCTCAGGCGCCAGGCCGGCCAGCTGCGGCCAGATCGCGGCCAGTCGGGCCACGCTCATGTCGGGATAGCCCAGCAGCATGGCCGCCGAACGCAGCTGACCGTCCTGATTGACCGGAAAACCGCGCTTTTGCAGCTCCGGCGGAGTCATTTTCAGCGCCCGGACCAGTCGGCGCGCCTCGGTCAGCGCGAGATCCTTGGCGGTCCAGGCAGTTTCACGGGAAACCCCGATGCAGCCCAGCTTGAGCCCCAGCGGGGTCAGGCGCTGGTCGGCATTGTCGGCGCGGAGCGATAGCCGGTATTCCGCCCGGCTGGTGAACATGCGGTAGGGTTCGCGCGTGCCCAGCGTGACCAGGTCATCGATCAGCACGCCGATATAGGCATCGGCGCGGCCCAGAATGAACGGGGCAGTTTCGCCGGAATTTCCCTGATTTCCGGCAGAAATAGCGGCGTTCAGGCCTGCGATAAGCCCTTGCGCTGCGGCCTCTTCATAGCCGGTCGTACCGTTGATCTGGCCGGCCAGATACAGGCCGGGCTGGCGTTTGGTCTCCAGCGTCGGCTTCAGTTCACGTGGATCGACGAAGTCGTATTCGATGGCATAGCCCGGCCGCAGCATCACGGCCTGCTCCAGGCCCGGGATGGTCTTGAGCAAAGCCGCCTGTACGTCGCGCGGCAGCGAGGTCGAGATGCCGTTCGGATAGACGGTGTCGTCGTCGAGGCCTTCGGGCTCGAGGAAGATCTGATGGCGGTCGCGCTGTGCGAAGCGCACCACCTTGTCCTCAATCGAGGGACAGTAGCGCGGACCAGTGCCTTCGATCTGCCCGGAATACATCGGCGCGCGATGCAGGTTGTCGCGGATCAGCGCGTGGCCAGCCTCAGAGGTGTAGGTCACGCCGCACTGGATCTGCGGTGTGGTGATCTGCGTCGTGAGGAAGCTGAATGGCACCGGCGGATCGTCGGCGCTCTGCATCTCGAGCGAGGCCCAATCAATCGTGCGGCCATCAAGACGCGGCGGCGTGCCGGTTTTCAGGCGACCCAGCGAAAAGCCGCAATTCTCAAGGGTTTTCGACAGGCCGAGCGACGGCGCCTCGCCGACGCGACCGGCCGGAATCTTTTCTTCGCCGATATGAATCAGACCGCGCAGAAACGTGCCGGTGGTCAGAATGACTTTGGGTGCTGCGATGAACTTGCCATCGCCGCAGAGCACGCCTTTGATCTCGCCGTTTTCGATGCGGATGTCTTCGACAGCGGCGCCGATGATAGTGAGATTGGGTTGTTCGCTGAGCACCGCCTGCATCGCCTGGCGATAGAGCTTGCGATCCGCCTGCGTGCGGGGCCCACGCACCGCCGGGCCCTTCGATTTGTTGAGCATGCGGAACTGGATGCCGGCAGCATCGGCCACGCGGCCCATCACGCCATCCAGCGCATCAATCTCGCGCACCAGATGGCCTTTCGCCAGGCCACCGATGGCGGGGTTGCACGACATCTCGCCGATGGTCTCGGGCTTGTGCGTCACCAGCGCGGTGCGCGCACCCAGGCGCGCTGCGGCCGCGGCGGCCTCGCAGCCGGCATGGCCGCCGCCGATCACGATGACATCGAACTTGTCCTGCATGGGCGCGGGTTTTAAGCGTCCATCCACAGGTCGTCAAAGGGAATCGCAGGCCGGGCTCGGTTGCACGTGAAACATACGTCCATCCACCTCGTCATTCCCGCGCCCGGCGGCGTAGCCGCCTTACATATGCTGTCGTGCAAAGCGCGACGGGCGGGAATCCAGATTCTGGGTCCCCGCTTTCGCGGGGACGACGAATAAGTGGTTTCACGTGAAACCGGCTGATCTGGCTATATATTCTCTTTTTGTTCTTTATGAAAAAGGCGTCAGGTCCGCTGCGGCCGGGCTTAGTGAACAAAGGTGGATAGCACCACCAGCACGGCGACGATCTGCGCCAGGTTCACCGCCATGCTGAGCCCGTGCAGGCGTTTGAACTGCCGCACCGCCACCGCATCGCCAGCGGTTTTCGCGTCGCGCAAAGCATCCAGGCGCGGAATCACGAATTGCCGCGTCAGCAAAGCAAAGCCCGCGACAACAGCCAGCAGCGACGACGGCACCGGCTGCTGATCCAGCGCCAGCGTGAGCGCGCCCACCGCGCCGCAGAGGATGATGACGAGATAATAGACCGGGAACAGCGCCCGCACCGTGCGCGCCGCCTGCTCGGGTTCGAGTTTGGCGAAAATCACTGGCGTCATCGCAAAGGAGAAGAACAGCATCGTGCCGAGCAGGATCGCGGTGGCGTAGAGCGCAATGGCGTTGAGCAGCATCTGCGTATCCTTCTCTGTGAATACGCCAGTGTCTCAGGATGACAATACCGGTGCAATTCCGCCGTTGACCGCGTGCGCCGGCTTGGCCATAGAGAAACCATGACCATGGATCTCGACGCCTCGCTTCTTTCCATCACGCGCTTCCCGGTGAAGGGCCTGACACCGCAATCGCTCGACGAGGCGCAGCTGACGCCCGACCAGCCGCTCGCCAATGACCGCCGCTTCGCGCTGGCGCATGGCAGCTCGGCCTTCGATGCGGCAGCGCCGGCCTTCCAGAAGAAGGCGCATTTCCTCACCTGGATCCGCAATCCGCCGCTGGCAGCATTGGACTGCAGCTTCGATGCGAGCGGCACGAAAATCACGATCAGGAAAGACGGCAAGACGCTGGTGCAGGAGGCCGACCTGACCTCGCCGCTCAGCCGGCAGGATGTCGAGCGCGTGGTGCTGGAGCATATCGGCCCGGAAGGCACGCGCGGCAGCGTCAAGATCGCCGAGGCGCCCGGCGCCTGGTTCGCCGATGTGCCCGATCCCTATCTCTCGATCCAGAACACCGCCACGCTGGCCGAGCTGGGTCGCAAGATCGGCGACACCGAGCCGCTCGACCATCGCCGCCTGCGCGCCAATCTGGTGATCGACGGCTTCCCAGCCTGGGCCGAGATGCAGTGGGTCGGCTCGCAGCTCGAGATCGGCGAGACCGTGCTGGCGGTCGAGGCGGTGATCGGCCGCTGCGCCGCCACGCATGTGAATCCCGATACCGGGATTCCCGACGGCAACCTGGTCGGCACGCTGAACAGCACCTATGGCCATAACAAATGCGGCATCTATGCCCGCGTGGTCAAAGGCGGGAAGATCAGGCGCGGCGACCGCGTCGGCCGCATTCTCTGACGTCTCTGCCATGAGTCGGCGCGGCTATCTCACCCGGGACGGCGTGAAACTGTCCTATGTCGATTTCGGCGGCGACGGGACAATACTGGCCTGCCTGCATGGCCGTTCGGGCTGTGCGCGCAACTTCGCGCCGCTGGCGCGCGCACTGGCGCCCGACTATCGCCTGATCGCGCTCGACCAGCGCGGCCATGGCTGGAGCGATCACAGCGAAGATGGCAGCCGCGCGGCATTCGTCGCCGATGCCGCCGCCTTCCTCGAAACACTCGCTGCCGGCCCGGTGCGACTGCTCGGCCATTCGCTCGGCGGCGTCAATGCCTATCAGCTGGCCGCACACCGGCCCGATCTGGTCCGCGCGCTCGTCGTCGAGGATATCGGCTGCCGTTTCGGGCCGCCGCAGCCGGAGGAAAGCTGGCCCCTGCGCTGGACGACGCTGGACGAATTCCTGGCCTTCATGCGCAGCACACCCATCGGCATGAACCGCCTGCTGCTCGACAATCTGGTCGAATACGAAGACGGCTGGGGCTTCCGTTTCTCGGACGAAAATTATCGCCCGGTGCGGCAGGCGCTGACCGGTGACTGGAGCGACGACTGGGCCGCCATTCAGTGTCCCATCCTGCTGATGCACGGCACGGCAAGCTGGGCCGTCACCCGCAATGAGATCGACAGCATGGCGGCGCTCAATCCGCGCTGCGAACTCAAGGTCTTCGACGGTGCCGGGCATGTGCCGCATGACGAATGTCCTGAAGACTTCGCCGCCGCACTGCGCGACTTCCTGGTCCGGCAGGCGGCATGACGGATCGCTGGGCCCTGCCTGCCGGCACCGAAGTCGATCCCGCCTTCGCCCGCCTGCATGCCTACTGGCTCGGCAAATGCAAAAACGGACTGCTGCCCGCCCGCACCGATATCGATCCGCTGGAGATCCCGCGCGACCTGCTGCCCGGCATCGCGCTGCTGGAAGTGGAAAGGCAGGCTGATGGCACGCAGCGCTACCGCATCCGCCTGTTCGGCAGTGCGCTGGCGGCCATGACGGGGGCCGACGAGACCGGCCGCTATTACGACGAAGCGGTGTCGCCGGCCGGCTATGCCGTGCTGCGCCCGCTGCTCGACCGGACGGTCAGCGAAGCGCAGCCGATGTTCTTGGCCGCGCCGTCCGCGGCACCCGGGCGCGGTTTTCTGCATTTCGGCCGCTTCGGCCTGCCGCTCGCCGCCGATGGGCGGACGGTCGACATGATCCTGGCCCTGGTCCGGCCGCTGCCCGGCCCGGATCCCGCCAGCCCCCCAATCTGACCCCGCCGGACCCGAATCGCCCCGCCGCTCCCCTTGGGATTGCCCGGGGATGGCCCTGTTGATGCCATATTCCGGGTGCGTCCTAGGCGGGTCCAGACAAGGGCGCAAAGCCCGGCCGGACATTTGGTTGGACCAGAGACAGAGCCCTCGCCATGAACAACCTCGCAGCCATACTTTTGCTCAGCGCGCTGACCGGCGCAGCTGCCCCCGCCTCCGCGCTCGAACCGGCCCGCGGCGGACCACCGCCCGATGGCGGGCCACGGGCCGGCATCACCCAGGCCCAGGGTGCGACCAACTCGCTCGGGCCCAGCTCACAGGGCCCAACCTCTCAGAGCAACGTCATGGCTGATCCGGCACAACAGGTCGAACCGCCGGACGGGCCGCCGGTCGGCGCGCTGTCGCTGTCACAGATCATCACCCAGATTGAGAGCCGGCCCGACTTCGCCTTCATCAAGGATATCGACTGGGAAGATGGTCGCTACGAAGTGGAATACCGCACACGCGACGGGCGAGACCGCAATCTCAAGGTCGATCCGCGCACTGGCCGTCCGGTCGAGGGCGCCCTGCCCATGGTGCAGTGGCCCAGGTCGTAGAGACTGCTCGTAAGGCTGAAGATTTAAGCGAGCGCCGTGCCGCTGGCGTGATGCTCTGACGGCGGCCATTCGCTGCGCAGCAGGGCGAACAGGTCGCAGTCGCGCCATTCGCCGCGCACATTGAAATTCTGCTTCAGCCGGCCTTCCAGCCGGAAGCCCAGTTTCTTCAGCACCGCATGGCTGCGGATATTTTCCACATCGGCCAGCGCCGTGATCCGGTGCAGCCCCAGTTCGGCAAAGCCGAAACGCAAAGCCGCCTGCACGGCCTCCGAGGCATAGCCCTTGCCGCGGATGGTGCCGTCAAACGAAAAGCCGATATTGCCCTGGCGATGCTCCGGCGAGGCGATGCTGAGCCGAACCATGCCGATGGCGCGCTCCATCTGGCGCTCGGCCACGCAGAACAGCCAGTCGCGCCCGGTCGGGTTTTCGCCTTCGATCACGCGGGCGGCGATGAAGCGCTTCACCAGGCCGGCATCCAGTGCCGGGCCGGGCAGGAATTTCCAGAAGTCTTCCTTGACGGCAAAGCCCTGGAACGCGGCTTCGTCATCCGGCACAAAGGCGCGAAGCAGCAGGCGTTCGGATTTCAGGGTCGGAAAGGCGTCGGGCATATCTTTTTGGCTCTTGAACCTCTGCCGTCATGGCCGGGCTCGTCCCGGCCATCCACGTCTTAACCTGTCGCAACTTAAAAAGGCGTGGATGCCCGGCACGTGAAGCATGCCGCCGGGCTGGCCCTGGGGCCAGACCCGGTGGGCCGGGCATGACGATACTGGGGGATGAGTCAGCAGGCCAGCCCTCACTTCCCGATACAGAAGTCGCGGAAGATCACATCGAGCAGATCTTCCACATCGATCCGCCCGGTGATGCGGCCAATGCTGCGCGCCGCCAGCCGCACATCCTCGGCGGCCAGTTCGGCGCTGGTATTGTGGCGTTCCGAGCCGCGCAGAAAGCGGTCCAGCGCGGCGATGCAGTCGGTCAGCGCCTCGCGGTGACGGGCGCGGGTGAGCGTCGCGCTCCCCGTGAGGCCAATCCGCGCGACGACTTCTTTTTCCAGCAGATCGAGTAGCGCGTCCATGCCGGTATGGGTGCGCACCGAGATCGGCAGCACGCGCCGCCCGTTGAGTTCCCAGCCCGACAGCACGGCGGTCGCATCGGCCTTGTTGGCGACCACGATGGCATCCTGGTCGATCAGCGCTTCGGTCTCCTTCGGCACCGTCTTGCGGGTCGCATCCAGCACCACGATCTTGAGATCGGCGGACTCTGCCCTTTTCAGGGCGCGCTGCACGCCTTCGCTCTCGATGGCATCGGCACTTTCGCGCAGCCCGGCGGTATCGGCCAGCACGACGGGATAGCCGCCGAGATCGAGATGCACCTCGATCACGTCGCGCGTGGTGCCGGGAATGTCGGAAACGATGGCGGCGTCGCGTTTGCTGAGCGCATTGAGCAAAGACGACTTGCCGACATTGGGCGCGCCGACAATCGCCACCATCAGGCCGTCGCGTAGTCGCTCGCCGCGCTGGCGGTCATTCAGATGCGCGACGATCTCCTCGCGCAGGCGGGCGATCTGCGGCTTCACTTCCGCCGCCACGCCCTCGGGCAGGTCCTCGTCGGGGAAATCGATATCGGCTTCGAGATGCGCCAGCGCGCGCACCAGCTGGTTGCGCCAGCCCTCATAGAGCTGCCCAAGCGCACCCTGCATCTGCCGCAGCGCCTGTTTGCGCTGCGCTTCGGTCTCGGCATTGATCAGGTCGCCGAGGCCCTCGGCAGCAGTGAGGTCGAGCTTGCCATGCTCAAACGCACGCCGGCTGAACTCGCCCGGTTCGGCCAGGCGCAGGCCGGGCAGTCTGGCCAGCGCGGCAAAGATCGCGCCCAACACGGCACGGCCGCCATGCACCTGCAGCTCGACCACATCCTCGCCGGTGAAACTGTGCGGTGCCGGGAACCACAGCACCATGCCCTCGTCCAGCAATGCGCCGCTGTCGTCGCGCAGCTTGCGCAAAGATGCGTTGCGCGCGCGCGGCACCTTGCCACCGGTCAGCGTCTCCAGCGCATCGGCGGCCTGTGGCCCGCTGAGCCGGATCACCGCCACGCCGGCACGGCCGGGCGCAGACGACAGGGCATAGATGGTTTGCGGGGTCATCGACACACCAATACCCCAACCGTGTCATGGCCGGGCTTGACCC
>JAGXRD010000030.1 GCA_018336035.1 Alphaproteobacteria bacterium
CACTCCAGCGTTTTCGCAGAAGCTTTCCACGCTTTCATCTTCTGACCAACAGAAGGTATCGCAGCTATTAAGTACAATTACGTTGGCCAAAGATTCAGTAAGTCTTGTAAAAAGCAGCGAGCATTTCTTTAGTCTCGATAAGCTTATAATGCTCCGACAGATAGATGTAATGATTGTCGGAAGTGTCGCTGAGAATGGTGATTTTTTACTATTAGATATTGTCGCACCTGGGAGTGTCGCATCATATGCGCCGCGTGATCCTCGTCGGGACAATCGTTTGAATCCGAACTTTAACGGTCAGATCAATCCGAACTTCAATGGCCAGATTAATCCGAACTTTAACGGTCAGATCAATCCGAACTTCAATGGTCAGATCAATCCGAACTTCAATGGTCAGATCAATCCGAACTTCAACGGTCAGATCAATCCGAACTTCAATAGTCAGATTAATCCAAAGTGGAACACTTCTCTGAATCCAAAATGGAATAGTTCTCTGAATCCGAAGTGGAATGCCACTCTAAGTGGGCCGTTCATTTACAGCTTAAATCTGGAGCGTCGTGGGTTTGTGGTAAGGGCCAATGAGAATGTACTTCTGTTGTTTGATATGGATTCCGAATTTTTGGGAATAGCAGTTCAAAACAACCAAGCCGGATATGTTGTTTTCGATGATAAAAACCAGTGGATTGCTCACTGGGTGCATGTCGATGACGGCGGGCATCCTTTATATTTGTCCTTTGATACAACTAATAAATGGACAGGGATCATTATCTGAATTGTCTCCCGACAATTCCGCGCTGGATTTGGGTGAAATTGCGGCCTAGAAGCGGAATTCCGGTTTTCAGGAGCCTAGCCCCATGCAGATGTCCAATATCCCCTTCGGCACCACCGACTGGTCGAAGATCGAGCCGACGCAGCACAAGGGCGAGACCGGCAGCGCCACCTGGCGCACGCAGACCTTCGGCGGCATTCGTGTGCGCCGCGTCGATTACACGCCGGGCTATCTGGCCGACCACTGGTGTGTGAAGGGTCACATCCTTTTCGTCCTCGAGGGTGAACTGATCACCGAACTGGAAGATGGTCGCGAGTTCGTCATGACCGCCGGGCAGTCGTATCAGGTGGCGGACAATGCCGAGCCGCATCGCTCGCGCACATCTACCGGCGCCAGGCTGTTCATTGTTGACTGAAGCTGTTCTCGACTAGACTGCGTCTACAAAAAACTCGCTACCCCGGAGGAAACCATATGGCGCCGGCCTTCGCTGAAAGCCATGCCGAATCGCCCTATGCCTGGCTGCGTCTGGTCACCGCGATCCTGATCGGCACCATCGGCGGTGTCGGCATGTGGTCGCCGGTGGTGGTGGTGCCGGCGGTGCAGGCCGATTTCGGCATTACGCGCGCCGAGGCCGCTTTGCCCTATACATTGACCATGATCGGTTTCGTCTTCGGCAGCATCATCGCGGGCCGCATGGCCGACAAGCGCGGCATTATTTTTCCGGTCGTGCTGGCCACCGTCACCATGTCGGCCGGCTATGTGCTGGCCGGGCAGGCGCCGAGTTTCTGGGTCTTTGCCGCGATCTGCGGCCTGATGGGCTTCATGGGCAGCGCGGCCTTCTTCGCGCCGCTGCTGGCCGATACCTCGATGTGGTTCGACCGCCGGCGTGGCCTGGCGATTTCGCTGTGTGCCGCCGGCAATTATGTCGCCGGCACGATCTGGCCGCCGGTGCTGGAGCATTTCATTTCCACCGATGGCTGGCGCGCCACGCATGTCTATGTCGGCGTTTTCTGCCTCGTCACGCTGCTGCCGCTCAGCCTGGTGTTGCGCCGCAAGCCGCCCGTGCAGGCGGTGCCGGCCGCCACCGCGCAGTCGGGCCAGGCGCGTCCGCTCGGCCTGCATCCCAATGTGTTGCAGGGCGCCATTCTGGTGATGGGGCTGGGCTGCTGCGTCGCCATGTCGATGCCGCAGGTGCATATCGTGGCCTATTGCGTCGATCTGGGCTACGGCCCGGCGCGCGGCGCCGAGATGCTGTCGCTGATGCTCGGCTTCGGCATCATCAGCCGACTGGCCTCGGGCTACATTCTCGACAAGATCGGCGGGCTGAAAACGCTGCTTCTGGGGTCCACTCTGCAGATGCTGGCGCTCGCGCTGTATCTGCCCTTCGACGGGCTGATGTCGCTGTATGTGATCTCGGCCGTCTTCGGCCTGGTGCAGGGTGGCATCGTGCCCAGCTATGCCTTCATCATCCGCGAACTGTTTCCGGCCGCACAGGCCGGGTTGCGCGTCAGTCTGGCGATTTCCGCCACGCTGGCCGGCATGGCGCTGGGCGGCTGGATGTCAGGCAAGATCTACGATTTCACCGGCTCGTATCAGGCGGCGTTGCTGAACGGTATCGCGTTCAACATGATGAATATCCTGATCGCCACCTGGCTGCTGTATCGCCTGACAGGCAGCCGCCGCCGTATCGCGGCAGCTGCGGCCTAGGTCACGCCATCCTGGCGCGGCCGTTACGGGCCGCTTCGGCATCCTTCTCCGAGCTGCGATCCAGCCGCTTGTCGGCGCGCAGCCGCGTCGCGGTCAGTTCACCGGTCTGTTCCAGGATCGGATAGGCCACCGCGGTCAGGTGGCTGTTGATGCGCTTCAGGTCGCGGATCAGGTCGAGATGGATCGCGCTGGTCTCGATGCTTTCGGCGCGGCCGGCGCGGATGCGTTCATAGTGGTTTTCGGCGGCGCGCTGTTCGGCCAGGCGCAGATCGGCTTTTTCCTGCAGCAACTGGCGTGCCATCTTCACGTCGCCCGACATGAACAGATTGCAGGCCATCTGCAGGTTGGCGGCGACCCGATGATGGAAGTCGGTCAGTTCGGCCAGGCCTTCCTTCGAGAAGGTCAGCTTGTTCTTGATCTTCTTCTGCGCCAGTTCCATCAGGTTCTTGTCGATGATGTCGCCGATATGCTCCAGATTCGTGGTGAAGGTCAGCACATCGACATAACGGCGGCTGTCATTTTCATCGAGGCCCTGTTTGGAAAGCTCGGTCAGGTACAGCTTGATCGCTTCATACAACCGGTCGACCTGGTCGTCGGCCTGCTCCACCGCCTTGGCCAGTTTGCCGTCGTCGCGGGTGAACACCGTCATGGTGTCATCCAGCATGCGGGCAACTGCATCGCTCAGACGCAGGGTCTCGCGCGCCGCCGCCGCCAGCGCCACGCTGGGCGTCTCCAGCGCGGAGGCATCGAGATAGCGCGGCGCGAAGTTCGCCTCATCCTTCACATCGGGCAGGAAGCGGCGCGTCAGCCTGTCGACCGGTCCCAGCAACGGCAGGAACAGCAGCGCCAGGGCGATGTTGAAGGCGGTGTGCATGTCGATGGCCTGCCGCGCCGGCGAGGTGCCGAGTTGCGCCATCCAGTCGGGCAGCCATGACAGCAGCGGCAGCATCAGCGCCACGCCGACGGCGCGCATCATCAGGTTGCCCAGCGGCGCGCGACGCGCGGCCGGCACTTGGCCGGCAGTCGCCATGAACGGCGCCATCGCACCGCCGAGATTGGCGCCCAGCACCAGCGCGAAGACCAGTGTGGTGTCGATGGTGCCGGCGGCGGCCAGACCGGTGAACAGCAGGATCATCGCCAGGCTGGAATGCGCGGCCCAGGTCAGCAGCGCCGCGAGCAGCACGGCGATCAGCGGCTCGTGATCCAGCGGCCGCAGCACGATGGCCAGCGCCGGTGAATCCCGCAGCGGCGCTGAGGCGGCGACGATCAGTTTCAGCGCCAGCAGCGTGAGACCCAGACCGATGCCGAGACGGCCGAGATGGCGCCGCAGGCTGTTCTCGCCGGAGCTGAACAGGCCGACACCCAGGATCAGGCAGAGCGGCGCCAGCCAGCTGAGATCGAGCGACAGGATCTGTGCCGCGACTGTCGTGCCGACATCGGCGCCCAGCATCACGCCCAGCGCGACGGTACCGGTGATCAGGCCGCGGCCGGCGAAGGAGGAGATGATCAGGGCGGTGGCCGTGCTGGATTGCAGCAGCGCGGTAATGCCGAGGCCGGCGATGAAGCCGGAAAAGCGCTGGCGCAGCGCGCGGCCGAGATAGCGGCGCAGCTGGGCGCCGAAGGCGCGCGTCATGCCGGTTCGCACCATGCGCACGCCCCAGAGCAGAAGGGCGACGCCGGCCATCAGGTGAAGCAGAAGTTCGGTCGCGCCTGCGGATGCGGTGATCATGCGGCCCCCCGGTCATGGCGCGCCAGCTTGCAGGTGGCGGGGGGCGCGAAAGCGTCCAATGAGCCGTCGGGGTCGGGGTCTGGATCTCGGAAAACAGCCATTTATTCAAAACCTTCGAGGCAAAAGCGGATTATTACAGTTTCATTACACCTATATGACATAAAGCCCAAGCCCTTAAATGCCGCTCAGGGGTTTTTCAGAAATGACTCACTATCTGAACAGCCTGCCATAACGCTGCACAGCGCGTGCTCTTCAGAATGAACGTTTTTTGGGGGAATATGTTCGAAGTGAAACCAACTCCGGTTCGCGGAAAGGTCGCGAGGACTAGTCTCCAAACAGAATTGACCGGAAGTATTAAGACCCAATCGGACAACGCAAAACCCGGCCGCGGGATGGACGCGGCCGGGTGCTAAGTTATGCCGGTCAGTTGAGCGGCAGTGCGCTGGTCTTCTGGGGAAGGCCTTCGGTGAAGACCTTCGGATTCTCCGGTCCGGTGACGTTCAGGAAGCCGGCCAGCCCGCGGTTGACCCGCGACAGGGCATGGTCGACCAGGACATAGGTTCCCGGGACTTCCAGTTTGAAATCCGCGAACATCGCGCCGCCAGGCGGCACCGTGACGGTCTGCACGTCCTTCACCGTTCCGCTGGTCACCGATCCCATCGGGTAGATCTTGTCGAAAATCTCGCCGATGACATGGAAAGACGAGGTGAAGTTCGGACCGCCCACACCGAAGAAGATGCGGACCGTCTCGCCGGTCTTTGCCCGTAGCGCGTTGCCGTTGGTAAGTGCGCCCAC
Source organism: Alphaproteobacteria bacterium (assembly GCA_018336035.1). Classification (GTDB taxonomy): domain Bacteria; phylum Pseudomonadota; class Alphaproteobacteria; order Ferrovibrionales; family Ferrovibrionaceae; genus Ferrovibrio. Next base: position 5,001 of record JAGXRD010000030.1, read on the forward strand.
CGCGCCGTTGAAGACAAAGTATTCCGGCCGCTCGTTCATCAGCTTGTCATGGCTGTGGTTGAGTTCCCCCTTGGTGCCGAACGGCTCCTCGGTGTAGATCTCGCCCTGCATGACGTAGAACTCGCGGTCCACCTTGGGCAGCCCCTCTTCGGGCTCGACCAGGATCATGCCATACATGCCGCTGGCGATGTGATGGGCGACTACGGGCGTCGCGCAGTGATATACGTACAGACCCGGGTTCAGTGCCTTGAAGGTGAAACCTTTGGTTTCGCCTGGCGCTGCTTCCGTCGCCATGCCGCCGCCGCCCGGCCCGGTCACCGCGTGGAAGTCGACATTGTGCATCATGGCGCTATCGTCGGCGTTCTTCATCGTCACTTCCACGGTGTCGCCGACGCGCACGCGCACGAAGGGACCTGGCACTTTGCCGTTGAAGGTCCAGTAGTGATAAGTGGTACCGTCGTCCAGCTTGCCGGTAACCTCGATGGTTTCAAGATTCACCTTGACCCGCTGAGGCCCGCGCCTGACGAGCGGCTTTGGCAGATCGGTCGGGCTGCGGACGATCGTATTCTCACCCGCGACACCTGCCGGCGCACCATGACCGTGCTTGGAATTGTCAGCCATTGCGGGCAGGCTCAGACCGAGGGCCACTGCGAGGGCAAGTCCGCTTGCCGTCGCCGTTAAAGTTTTCAGCATACCGCGCATGATGGTCTCCTTTCGCGCCTTGGTATGACTGCAATCTAGTGATGCAAAGCGGCCTGCTCTTTGTGCCATCGCAAACCCGGCAGCAGTTTTCCGCCAGAGCTGCGACAGAAGCGCGCAGCCAGGGATTGCCGCATCCTCTTCGCTGGGCTAGGGACCAAGTATGAAGCTCCTCTTCAGCACGCATCGGCTGTTCTTTGCGGCAGCGATGGTTCAGGCAGCGCTGAGCGTCGCGATCTGGATGTTCATGCCGCCCGCGAGTGCGGATGCGATCACCTGGCATGCCCATGAGTTGATCTTCGGCTACGCCATGGCCGTCATTGCCGGCTTCCTTTTCACGAAAATTCGGCCCTCTGCAGCGCTTCTGGTCTTTACGCTATGGGCGGCGGCGCGGCTGACATGGCTGTTCCTCCCGGATGCGCAGATTGCGGCCGCGATACTCAGTGTTGCGGCGACGGCAGCCATTGCGGGGATATCCGCAAGTGGGTTTCTGCAGGGCGTGAAGCGGGCGCAGAATCTTGTTTTTCCTGTCCTGCTGGCAGTGACGGCCGGTTGCGATATTCTCTCGCAGCTGCACGTCTTTGGCATCGACGGTACCGTCGCCAGGCCGGCGATACTGGCTGCCGTTTATGCCTTAACAGCACTCATCGTCGTGATGGGTGGGCGCATCACTGGTGCCGCCTTATCGGGCCTGCACCAGCGGACCGGTGGTAAGCGCATCGCGCCGCGTCTCGGCCTTGAACGCGTCCTGCCGGTTCTGTTGGGCGGAGCAGCTCTGGCCATGGCGCTGGACGCACCCCCGGTGCTGCTGGCGATCTGCGCGCTACCGGCTGCGGCCGCTATCCTCCTGCGTCTCGTCGATTGGCTGCCGGTCTTGCGCAGCGCCGGGCCAGACCTGATGGCGCTGACTGCGGCGCAGGCGTTCATCGCCGCAGGACTGGGAGGCATTGGGCTGCGAGTGCTAGATCCATCCTGGAATCCGGCGGCGCCGCTACACCTGCTGACGATCGGCGGTATTGGAATAACGACCGTGACAATGATGCTGAGGACGACCGCACAACGCGAACGCCGGCCGTTGGCAGCCACAACGACAGGTATTGCCGCGATCATGCTGGCTCTGGCTGCAATTCTGCGGACGGGAGGAGGGGTATTCGGTGAACTTGGCTGTGCCGGTGCGGCGGTTGCCTGGTGTCTCGCCATGCTCTGCTGTGCCGTGAGGCTGCTGTGGCGCTGAACGCCGCCGGGACCACCGGCGGCGCGCGATCCGGAAGTCATTTACTGGCTAATGTTGCTGCGTCGAACATTTCGGCGAAAACCTTTTTCGCTTTGCCGGGATGGGTCACGGCACGGGCCTCATTTTCATTCCCGGGCTTGCCGACGACGACCATGCCAACCATGCCCATGCCGTAATGGGGTTTGCATTTGAAGCCGTAGATGCCGGGTTTGTCGAACGTGATGGTGACAGCTTCGTTCAGCTTGCCCACCACGGGCGTAGCGCCTGCCGGAAACATGCCATCAATCGATTCGACGTTATGCCCTTTATTCGTCGGCAGGAAGGTGACTTTGTCGCCGGGCGAGATATTGATCAGCGCCGGCTCGAACACCATGATGCCCTTTTGGCCCTTGTCGAGCATCTTCACCTCGATGTCGGTGGCCAATGCCGGGCCGGCCAATACAAGGGCTGACACTGCCAGTCCCAGAAATAAACTTGTTCGCATCTCATGACTCCACTGAAAGGGTACGGGCTCCTTGGGCCCGCACCTGATATAGCGGTCTTCCGTCCGGCGGTGTTTGCGCCAGGGCAAACAGCTTGCAGAACCGGCTGAAGGCACCGGGACGGCTTCTCTGGAAAAACCGTGTCGGCGCTGCTACTTTGTGCTGTGCAGAAGGTGAGCGATTGATGTCCAGTGTCGACCCCTCAGTGATCGCCGAATTGCCGCTGTTCCGCGACTTCAGCCGGGAACAGCTGGTCGACATATTGCGCCACGCGACGTCCAGGCGTTCTCCCAAGAACACGAACGTGTTCGAGCAGGATGGCAAAGCCCACTCATTCTTCGTTCTTGTCCACGGCCGTCTGCGTGTCGTCAAGTTGACGCCCGATGGTCAACAGGTGGTGATTCGATACATCAATCCCGGTGATCTGTTCGGGGTTGCAATGGCTATCGGACGCGACACCTATCCGGCGACTTCGATGGCGGTGGTCGACAGTATTGCGCTGGCCTGGCCTACATCTGTCTGGCCGGAGATGATCGCGCGCTATCCCGCGTTGGGCGTCAGCACTCTGCAGACAATCGGCAGCCGGCTCCAGGATACCCAGACACGAGTCGTCGAGATGTCGACCGAGGAAGTGTCGCGGCGGGTTGCGCATGCCCTGCTCCGGCTTGCCAAACAGTCGGGCCGCAAGGTCGATCAGGGAATCGAGATCGATTTTCCGATCAGCCGGCAGGATATCGCGGAAATGACGGGGACGACCCTCCATACGGTCAGCCGCCTTCTCAGCAGCTGGGAAGGCGAGGGACTAGTGGAAGGCGGGCGGCAGCGGATCATTCTTAAAGACCCGGACCGCCTCTTCCTGCTCGCCGAAGGCACTTCGGAGTAAACCTGCACCGTTCGTGTGCGTCAGGCTCACCTGGAAGGGGTATGTCCGCGGCACCATCTGCGAAAGCTGCACGGTCTGCGGTGAGATCGGATCTCCGCGAGAACTTTGCTGTAGCGCAAAGACGCGCCGGCGTTCGTCTCTACCATGACCATGACGTTGGAGAACTGCGCAAGACAGTGCGACCGCGGCACCATTTTCCGTGTACCGCGCACCCTTGGCGCAGTGCGCCGTGTCCTTCGCACGAAACCGGGGCGGATGGCCGGGCGCGATGGCTCACGACCGAGAGAGGAAATCAGATGTCAGCACATGTGGTGCCACTTGAAAGACAGGCTTTTGCCGAGCCGCTGCCGGCTGATTCCGGGGCGCTCATCGATCATATTCTTCAGCGCTATCACGAAACCCATCGGCGTGAGTTCGAAGAGCTGCTCGCGATGGCGCGCCGCGTCGAGGTTGCTCATGCCGGTCATCCCGATCTCCCCGAAGGGCTTTTCAGGCTGCTGCAGGAGATGAAGATCGAGCTTGATATGCATATGTGCAAGGAAGAACATGTGCTGTTCCCGCTGATGAAGTCGGGCGGACATGCCATGATCGATCAGCCGGTCTCGATGATGCTGGTCGACCATGAGGACCATCTGGCACTGGCATACCTGCTCGACGACATGACGGGCGGTTGTATTCCGCCGCTCGGCGCCTGCTCCACATGGCGGGCACTTTATGCAGGAATCCGCAAGCTGCTGGATGATTTGCGCGAACACATCCGGATCGAAAACACAATCCTGTTTCCCCGCTTCACGGCGGCGGAGCGAGAAGCCGTCTGATCCGGAGTTCCAGTCCTGATATCCCGCGACAAGGCCTCCGCTTCGGCGAGGGCTATAATCTTGAGGTCTAGGTAGCTTCTGGTGGTCTTGACGCCAGCTATTCGGGGTTCGGCGCGGTCCAGGTCAGCGCTGTAATCAGAGTCTGCACCAGGCCGATCGCTGCCGAGATCGGCTGAAATGCCGAGGCGGCGCCGGCATCGACATACAGCCTCACCTGCGAATTCGCAGCGAGCGGACTGCCGGGCCCGTCGGTGATCGTCAGCACCTTTCTGCCGCTCACGAACGCGTCCATCACCACATCGACCACCGGCCGTGAATAGGGCGGAAAGGCAATGGCAACGAGCAGATCATCGGGTCCGATGCTGGCGATCTGCGGACCGGCCATGCCGCCTGCGAAGTCGAGCAGGCTGCAGGGCCGCTCAGACCGCGTCAGCGCATATGAAAGATATGTGGCGATCGGTCGCGAGCGGCGCAGGCCGGCAATATAGACATGCCGCGCATTGCGCAGCATTTCGATGGCATGGGCGATGCTCTCGGTATCGCTGGTTTCGAGCAGATTGTTCAGCGCTGCGACATGCGCCGTCACGCAATTGCGCAGCAATTCGGCGACATCGGGCGGTGCCGGCCGGCTGCTGGCTTCGGAATAGACGCGCTCGCGCACCGTCGCCTCGCCCTCGATCAGGCGCTGGCGAAACACCTTCTGCATGTCGGAAAAGCCGGAATAGCCGAACTCCTTGGCGAAGCGGATCAGTGTGGAAGGCTGGATTTCCAGATCGCCGGCAATCTTCGCCGTGGTGTTGAGGGCGAAGCCGTTCGGCTCTTCGAAGGAGGCGCGCGCAATGCGCTGCAGATGCGGGCTGAGCAGGGCGAAGCGGTCGCGAATCCTCTGCCGCAACCCGTCAAAGGTCTCGGCTTCGGGTCTGGCCGGGAGATTTTCGGCGGGTGCCGATGGTTGGCGATCGCTCATGTGTCAGTCTTTACAAGAGATTAGCTGGTGTTTCCAGCGGCGCATTAAAAATTCAATCCAATTGAATAAATATTCATTGACGAATATTGAATTAACATTCAATTTCATTGAAAGGACGTTCGATCATCCATGCGAACGCCCGGGCAGGCCCGCCAAGAGAGCCAAGCAGGGAGAAAAGAATGTCGAAGATCAAAATCACCCGCCGTCGTCTGCTCACATCCGCCGTGGGCGCCGCAGGTGGCGCCGCCGCCTTTTACGGTCCCTGGGCGCATACCCGCGTCCATGCCCAGCCGTCGATGAAGCCGATCCGCATCGGCATCACCTCGGATGCCAGCGGCCAGTATGCCAATTCCGGCGCCAGCGACCGTCGCGGCATGATGATGGCGATTGCCGAGGCCAATGCGCGCGGCGGCGTGCTGGGTCGCAAGATCGAAACCGTGCATCTCGATACCGAGACCACGCCGGCGACCGGCAGCCGCGTCGCGGAACGCATGATCACGCGCGAGAATTGCGGCTTTCTGATCGGTGCGATCCATTCCGGCGTCGCCAACGCGATCAGCCAGGTGGCGCAGAAATACGGCGTCATCTATCTCAACACCAATTCCAGCGCGCCCTCGGAAGCCGGCGCGAACTGCCATCGGGTCAAATTCGTCTGGGATGCCAACGGCACCAACTTCGCCAAGGCCTCGGTGAAGGCGGCGATCGAAAAATACGGCAAGAAGTGGGTGTTGCTGACCAACGACTATGTCTGGGGCCACAGCACTTCGGCCGCCACCAAGGCGCTGCTGAAGCAGTATGGCGGCGACATGGTGGAAGAAATCCTCGTGCCGCAGGGTACGCGTGATTTCTCGTCGCAGTTGCTCAAGATCCAGCAGATCAATCCCGGCGTGGTCGCGGCCGCCATCGGCGGCGACGACCAGAAGGCGATGCGCCAGCAGATCGCGCAGCTCGGCATGGGCAACAAGCCGGTCTGGCTGAACAACCAGCAGGACTGGCCGGATGTCTACGGCCTGCCGCTCGACAACCTGTTCGGCCTGTTCGGCACCACCTGGTATTACAAGCTTGATCTGCCCGGGGTCGATGAGTTCGTCAAACGCTATCAGACCATGTATCCGGATACCGGCATGCGTGTGCCTGGCAACGTTTTCTACAACGGCTATTTCGCCACCCGCGAATTGTTGGCCGCCATCGAACGCGCCGGCTCCACCAACAACATCAAGGTGATCAAGGCGCTGGAAGGTCACAAGATGTCTGCGCGCGACCGCATGCAGCATCACGATGCCTGGATCAATCCGGTGACGCACCAGGTGGAGCAGACCATCTACCAGGCGACCGCAAATGTCGGCACGCAGGACAAGGACGACATGTTCAAGATCGTCGCCCATACCTCGCCGCAGGACGCCATGGATTCCGATGCCGCCGGTGCCTGCAAGCTGGAAACCTACGAGGCAACGCCGACTTTCGACGCTTGACCCTGAAACTGCGGGCGGCTGCAGGGCCGCCCGCGCCTTTTTCGTCGAAACGCTGATTGCAGTCCGATGACCAGTCTTGTTCCTCATCTCGTCAATGGCATTACGCTGGGGCTGCTTTTTGCCCTGATCGCGCTCGGCTTCACGCTGATCGTCGGCGTGATGGAGGTGATCAACCTCGCGCATGGCTCCCTGTTCACGCTCGGCGCCTATCTCGCCCTGTCGACCATCGGTGCCGGCTGGTTCGCCGAGACTGCCTTCGGAGCATGGTGGCTGAGCCTGCCGCTCACCGGCCGCTTCTTCCTCGCCCTTGCCCTCGGGCCGGTCATTGCCGGCGTGTTCGGCATGCTGCTGGAACTCTGCCTGCGGCCGACCTATGGCAAGGCGCCGCTCTATGGCTTGCTGCTCACCTTCGGCGCGGCGCTGGTGATCGAAGAGGCGATCCGCCTGCTCTGGGGCACGGGCGAGCAGAATATGCCGGTGCCGCAGATGATCAGCGGTGCCTTCCTGATGGGTGGGCTGATCTTCTCCACCTACAAATTCTACGCGGCGGGATTTGCCATCGTCGCCGTCCTGCTGGTCTGGCTGTTCCTCGAGCGCACGCCATATGGCGCCATCATCAAGGCCGGCGCCCATGACAGCGAGATGGTGCGGGCGCTGGGCTATGACCTGTCGCGCCTGCGCCTGCTGGTCTTCGGCTTCGGCTCGGCGCTGGCCGGCATTGCCGGCATGGTGATGGCGCCGATCTGGGGCCTGCGCCCGCATCTCGGCATCGATGTCGTCATCCCGGCCTTCCTGATCATCGTCATTGGCGGTGTTGGCAGTTTCTGGGGTGCCGTCATCGCCGCCATTCTGGTCGGCCTGGCCACCGGCATTACCGGCGCTTATGCGCCGGCCTGGTCGCTGATGTCGATGTATCTGTTGCTGATTGCTGTCGTGGGATTCCGCGCGCGCGGCCTGATGGGGCGCCGCAGTGCGCTGGAGAACTGAGCGATGATCACGTTATCCGATATTCCGCCGCGTGGCGGCGCGGGCTTCGCCGGGCCGATGGCGCTCTTCGTCCTGGTGCTGGCGACGCTGCCGCTCTGGATCGCACCGATCGGGCTCTATGAATATCTCGGCATCGAGATCGCGATCTGGATCCTGTTTGCGATGGGCTTCAACCTGCTGTTCGGCTATACCGGCCTGCATTCCTTCGGTCATGGCGCCTATCTCGGCATCGGCGCCTATGCGTTCGGCCTGTTCCAGCAGCAGGTGATGGTCAGTCTGTGGGGTGGCCTGTTCTGTGCGATCACGGCGGCGCTGCTGGCTGGCGCCATCGTCGGCGCTTTCCTCTCGCATCGCCGCGGCATCTACTATGCGCTGCTCACCATCGCCTTCGGCCAGGTCTTCTGGTTTTGCGCCATGAAGCTGCATGGCATCACCGGCGGCGAAGATGGCCTGCTCGGCATTCCGCGGCCTGATCTCATCATCGGTGCCTGGCGCGTCGACCTCAATGACAACACAAACTTCTACTGGTTCGTGGCGGCCATTGCCGCGCTCGCTGTGCTGGCGTTATGGCGCATCGTGAATGCGCCATTCGGCCGCGTGCTGCAGGCAATTCGCCAGAATGAAACCCGCGCGCGCTTTGTCGGCTACGATGTCTGGCGCTGGAAATGGCTGGCCTTCACGCTCTCTGCCGGCTTTGCCGGTCTTGCCGGCGGGCTGTTCGCCATGGCGCAGCAGAGTGCATATCCCGATGTGATGAGCCTGCATCAGTCTGGCCTGATCGTGATGATGGTGCTGATTGGCGGCGGGCTGGTGAATTTCTGGGGACCGGTGCTGGGCGTGGTGTTGTATTACATCGCGCGCGACATCCTGGGCGGTCTGACCGAGGCCTGGCTGCTCTGGTACGGGCTGCTGTTCGTCATCATGGTGATGGTGCGGCCTGAAGGCGTGGCCGGACTTTTCCATAGCCTGAAGCAGCGCCTGCCTCGGCAGGCATCTGTCACCAAGCCGGAGCAGGCGTGATGGCACTGTTCAGGGCGGAAGGCATCCAGAAACGTTTCGGCGCCCGCGTGGTGCTGGAGAATATCACGCTCTCGATCGAGGCCGGGTCGGTGCATGGCATCATGGGTCCGAACGGCGCCGGCAAGACAACCTGCTTCCATGTGCTGACCGGGCATCACGCGCCCGATGCCGGTCGTATCACTTTCGACGGGCGCGACATCACCGGTCTCAAGCCGCATGTGATTGCGCGACTCGGCGTCTCGCGCTCGTTCCAGATGATGAACCTGTTCGACGATGCGGTGGTGATCGAGAATGTGATGCTGGCCCTGCCGGCCTTCCGCGCCATCAGCGGCCGACCGTTCCGCACCAGCTTTGGCGACAGCCGCCTGATCGAGGCCGCGCTGGAGGTTCTGGACCAGGTCGGGCTGGCTGAACGTGCCTGGCATAACGCAAAATCTCTGAGCTACGGCGACCGCCGCGCACTGGAAATCGCCGTCGCACTGGCGGCCGAGCCGCGCATCCTTTTCCTCGACGAACCGACGGCGGGCCTCGGCGCCAAGGCGACGCAGAACCTGGCGCAGCTGATCCGCCGCCTGCGGCAGCGCTACACGATCTGCCTCATCGAGCATGACATGCGCTTCCTGTTCGAACTCGCAGACCGCATTTCAGTGATCCACTGGGGACAGGTGATCGCGGAGGGCGCGCCGGAAGCACTCAAGGCCAACAAATGGGTGGCCCGTTCGGCACTGGGGGAGGTGGCCTGATGCTGTCAGTCTCGGGGATCGAAACCTTCTATGGGGAAACCCAGGCCCTGTTCGGCGTGTCGCTCGAAATCGGCCGCGGCGAGGTGGTGGCGCTACTGGGGCCGAACGGCGCCGGTAAGACCACGACGATCCGTTCCATCCTCGGCCTGTCGCCGCCGCGCCGCGGCCATATTCGCTTCGAGGGCGAGGAGATTACGCGGCTGCCGACGCATCGCATCGCCCGCAAGGGCATCTCCTGGGTGCCGGATGATCGCCGCGTCTTCCCCAGTCTGACCGGTGCGCGCAACCTGCGGCTCGGCACGCGGCGTACCCAGTTCCGCGCCTGGTGCATGGATGAGATGTTCGGAATCTTCTCGGCGCTCGAACATCTGATGCGCCGCGAATGCGAGAACATGTCGGGTGGCGAGCTGCAGATGGTGGCGATCTCGCGCGCCCTGCTCGCTTCGCCCGGTCTGGTGCTGTTCGACGAGCCGAGCCAGGGCCTCGCGCCCAATATCGTGCAGGCCGTCATGCGCACCATCCGGAAATTGCGCGACGAAGGCATTTCGGTGCTGGTGGTGGAGCAGAACGCACTGGCGGCCCTGGAAGTCTCAGACCGGATTTACGTGATGGATCGCGGCCGGATTGAACATGATGGGCGGGCGCAGGATCTGCTCGACAATCCGGTGCTGCGCCGCCGGCTGATCGGAGTGTAGGCCATGACCGCGATGCTGGAGGTCAAGGGCCTCGAAAAAATCTACCGCAAGAGCCGTTTTGATCGCACCCCGACCTTTCGCTTAACTGCGGATTTCACCATCGAACGTCCTTCCGTGGTCGGCATGATGGGGCCGAACGGCTCGGGCAAGACCACGCTGTTCGAACTGGTAACCGGATCGAATGCGCCAACAGCGGGCAAAGTGCAGGTGATGGGGCGGAATATCCACCGCATCCGCACCGACCAGCGCGACCGGCTGGCGATCCATTATCACCAGTCCTATCAGGTGCGGCATTTCCGCTCCTGGATACCCAATGCGCTGCTGCAGCCGGCGCAGTCCGACTATCCAATGGTGCATCTGTTCGATGAGCCGCAATTCAATACCCAGGACGGCTATATCGGCTTCATGCTCGATTTCTTCCGCCGCCTGCGTTCCGAGGGGCGGCTGGTGTTTCTCTGCGTGCATCCGAACGAGCGATTTCATCTCGAGATTCTTCAGGAAATCTGCGAGCAGTTCATCTTCGTGCAGAAAGGCACAGTCACAGCCCTGCGCGACTTTGACACGTTGATGGGTTTCGAGCCGGCGCAGGCTTATCTCGGTGGCCTGCTCAAGGATCGCGCGGCATGACCGTCTTCCGTCCATGCGCCTATGCCCTACCGGTCTCGCCGGCTGCTGTGCGGGCCGATCATCCCGGCTTTTCCTTCGACACCTTCCGCGATCCGCCGGGGCAGGTCTGGGCCGATTTCATGCACGACAGCGACGAATTCGTCGTGGTGGCGGAGGGCCGCATTGTCATCGAGGTTGGAGCCGAGTGCGCCGACTGCCGGCCCGGCGATCTGGTGCATATTCCAGCCGGCGCGCGGCATACGCTGCGTACGGCACCTGAGCGGGGCAGCGTCTGGTTTTACGGCTATGGCCGGTTTGAGGACGAGTCATGAAGAATGGCAAGCAGCGCGTGGCGCTGATCGGCTGCGGCCTGATCAGCCTGTACCACCTGCGCGCCTGGCAATCAGTCGGTGCCGAAATCGTTGCGGTCTGCGATCTCGACCGGGGCAAGGCGGAGGCCCGTGCGGCGGAATTCGGCGTCACCCGTATCTATGCCAATGCGATCGACATGTTCACGCATGGCGGTTTCGATATCGTGGATATCGCCGCCTCAGTGGGCGCGCATGCCCCGATGGCGCGACTGGCCGCCAATTTCGGTGTGCATGTCATGCTGCAGAAACCGATGTGCGCGACCGTGGCGGAAGCCCGCCAGCTCATCGACGATATCGGCGACCGTGTCCGCTTCATGGTGCATGAGAACTACCGGTTCCGCCCGCATTACATGACGGTGCGTCGCTGGGTCGACGACGGGCGGATCGGCGAGATTCGCCATGCGGCGATTTCATGTCGCGGATCCGGACTCTGCGAACGCGAGGGAACCGTACCGTTCCTGATTGAGCGGCAGCCGTATCTGATGGCATTTCCGCGCAATCTGGTATTCGAGACGATGATTCATCACCTCGATGTGCTGCGCTGCCTCGTCGGACCGCTGCGCGTGATCGCGGCGCGTCTGGGTCGTCTGGCGCAGGGGCTGCCGGGCGAGGATACCGCGGCGATCCTGATGGAGGGGCCGGATGGCCTGATCGCCACGGCCGATGGCAGCCTCTGCGCGCTGGGATACCCGCAACTACATGGCGACCGGCTTGAAGTGATCGGTACCCGGGGCACCATCATCATGGATCTGAACCGGGTCTACATCGTCGGCCATGAGGCGGAGACCGTGCTGCAGGTCGATCTGCCCGGCCGCTACCAGGAATGTTTTGACACGGCGATGCGGGCTTTCGTGGAGGGATTGCAGACCGGGCAACCCTTCGAGACCGATCGCCTGGACAACTTCAAGACCCTGGAGCTGATGGAAAGCGTCTACCGGGCTGCCGGTGTTGAGGTGGAGGCATGACCTTCCAGACTGGTAGTCTCACGCCCGAGATTGAACTGGACCGGATCGATCGCCTGTTCGATATCCGCGATCTGCGCGTTTTCATCCCCGGTGGCTATGGCGCAATCGGCGAGGCGATTGCCATTGCCATGGCCCGGCTGGGGGCCGAAATCTGCATCGCCGGGCCGAATCCGGTGAAAGCCGAGACGCTGGCCAGCCGCATCACCGATGCGGGTGGCAAGGCGCATGGCATAGAACTCGATGCGCGCAACCCGGCTGCCATCGCATCGTCGACGCAGGCCGCCATCTCCCGCATGGGTGGCATCGACGTGCTGGTCAATTGCGTTGGCATCCAGCGCGAGCAGGCTCTCACTGAGGTGACGCCAGAGACGTTCGACGAGGTGTATGAGACCAATCTGCGTTCGGCCATGTTCCTGGGCCAGGCTGTGGCGCGTGACCAGATTGCCCGGGGCCAGGGCGGCCGGCAGATCCATCTACTCTCGGTGCGCTCACAGCTTGCCTTGCGCGGGCGTGGGTATTCTGCCTACTGCGCCACCAAGGGCGCTCTGGTCATGCTGGTGAAACAGCATGCCATGGAGCTGGCACCGCACAACATCACGGTCAACGGCGTGGCGCCGACCTTCATCCAGTCGGATCGTATCCGACCGCATCTCGAGAAGCCGGCATTCAGAAATTTCATTCTGGAGCGCAATCCGCTCGGCCGCATCGGCAAACCAGTCGAGGTGGTCGGCCAGGTGATCACCTTCGCTGCCGCTGCGGGCAGCTATATGACCGGCCAGGTCGTCTACATCGATGGCGGCGTCACTGCGTCGCAATGAGTTTCATGCAAATCCGGGAGAAGCCAGAATGAGTGCTGATCAACCGCGCGCCCTGATCGGTGGCGCTTTTCGCGATCGTGCCAGCAACGAGTCCATCCCGGTAACGGATCCCTGCACCGAAGAGCTGCTCTGGTTCCAGCCGGCCTGCGGGCCGGTGGAAGTGGAGGAGGCGCTTAGTCATGCGCGCGCCGCACTGCCGGTTTGGTCGGCCGTGCATGGCTGGGAACGCGGCAAAGTGCTGCGGCGTATCGCGCGCGAGATGGAAGCACGCCGGCCGGCGATTGCCCGCGCGCTCTCTTATGAAATCGGCCGCCCCATTGCGCAGTCCGAGGGCGAGGTCAACGCCGCCATCGAACAGTTCGACTGGTTTGCCGGCGAGGCCGAGCGGCTGTTTGGTGAAACCATCCGTTCGCGTCAGGGCGGCCGGCTGATTGCGGCGCCGGAGCCGGTCGGCATCGTGGCCGCGTTCTGCGCCTGGAATTTCCCGGTCAATCTTCCGGTGCGCAAGATCGCACCGGCTCTGGCCGCGGGTTGCCCGATCATCGTGCGGCCATCTGAACAGGTGCCGCTGACCACCACACTGATTGCCGAGGCCTGCGTGGCGGCCGGTGTTCCTGCCGGCGTGGTGCAGGTTCTCACCGGCCGCGCGACCGACATCGTACCGGCTCTGATGGCCTCGAATGATGTGCGCAAGATTTCGCTCACCGGATCGACGCAGGTCGGCAAGATGCTGCTGGCGCAGGCGGCCGAAACAGTGAAGCGCTGTTCGATGGAACTGGGCGGTCATTCGCCGGTCGTGGTCTGTGCAGATGCGGATGTCGAGACCGCAGCCGTGCAATGCGCGACCTTCAAGTTCCGCAATGCCGGCCAAGTCTGCATCGCGCCCAATCGCTTCTATGTCGAGGAAAGCGTGATCGGCCGTTTCCTGGATCGCATGGTTGCCGAGACCCGCGCGCTGAAGCCGGGCAGCAGCCAGGATCGTGACACCACCATGGGCCCGCTGACGCTCGCCTCAGGCCGAACCAAGGTGGAAAGCCTGATTGCCGATGCGGTCAGTCGCGGCGCCAAGATCGAAGCCGGTGGCCGGCGGCCGGAAGATCGTAACAAGGGTTTCTTCCTGCAGCCGACCATTCTCTCCGCTGTGCCGGACGATGCCCGTATCATGAGCGAAGAACCTTTCGGCCCCGTGGCGGCGGTGGCGACCTTCCGCAAGCTGGATGATGCGATCCAGCGGGCCAACAGCACACCCTATGGCCTCGCGGCTTATGCTTTTACCGGCAGTGCGGCAAAGGCCGAGCAGCTTTCCGCCGGGTTGCGCGCCGGCATGGTCGGTATCAACACCTTCCTCGTCGCGCATGCCGAGGCGCCGTTTGGCGGCGTCGATCATTCCGGCATGGGACGCGAAGGCGGTCGTCAGGCCATTCTGGATTATCAGAATACCAAGCTGACCAGCGTGGCTTGGCTGTGAGCCAGGCTTTCGCCAATCCGCTGCGCCAGATTTGGGCAGCTGGCGGCACGGCATTGAACGGCTGGATCGCCTTGCCGTCGCCGCTGGCGGCGGAGGCAATGATGCAGGCCGGCTGGGACAGCGTCACCATCGACCTGCAGCATGGCACTGCGGAGTATGCCGATCTGCTCTCGCTGCTGCCGATAATCGAAAAGGCCGGCGCTGCACCGCTGGTACGTGTGCCCTGGCTTGATGAAGCCGCGATCATGCGGGCGCTGGATGCCGGCGCACTGGGCATCATCGCGCCGATGGTCGAAACGGCGGCAGATGCACGCCGGCTGGTGTCGGCCTGCCTCTATCCGCCATCGGGCGCGCGCAGCTTCGGGCCGATCCGCGCCCGGCTGGCACGTGGCGATGCCTATGGCAGTGTCGCCAATGCCGAGATCGTGCCTTTCGCCATGATCGAGACGCGGGCGGCGGTCGATAATCTCAACGACATTCTCGCCGTGCCCGGCCTGGGCGGCATTTACATCGGGCCGGCTGATCTGTCGCTGTCGTATGGCTTTCCGCCGGGTTTCGACCGCGAAGAACCGGAGATGCTCGATCTGATCGTGCAGATCCTGAAGCGCTGCACAGCCGCCGGATTGCCCTGCGGGCTGCATTGCGGGACGCCGGCTTATGCGGGCCGGATGGTGTCGAAAGGTTTCGGGCTGCTGACCGTAGGGTCGGATGCCCGCTTTCTGGAAGCCGGGGCGCGCGCTGCGGCCGCCGCGTTCCGCGCGGCTTGAAACCCGTCCTGGTTAAAGCTTGGCGATTTCGCCCAGAACGTCATTCGCCAGGCTGCGGATATGCAGTTCCATCGCGGCGCGGGCCTCTGCCGCAGACCCGCTTTCCAGCGCGGTGATGATCGCCAGATGCTCTTCGCAGTCGGGGCGTACGCGCGAGGGCAGGCCGGAAAGCTCGAACATGCGCGTCGTCACCCGCAGGTCGCGGATGATCTGCGCCATCACGGCATTGCCAGAGCTTTCGGCGATCAGGGTGTGAAGGTCCTCGTCGGCGGCCCAGTGATCCTCGACGCGGATCTTGGTTTCGTCGCGCAGGCGCAGCATCTCGGCCTTGATCTTCTGCAGGCGCGCCTGGTCGATCTTCGGCGCCGCCAGCGCGATGGCCTCGCCTTCCAGGATTTCGCGCAGCCGCATGCTCTGGAAATATTCGCGATTCGAAACCTCACGCACTCGATAGGGCCGATTGGCTTCCTTACGCACCAGTCCTTCGCTTTCCAGCCGCACCAGGGCTTCGCGAATCGGCGTGCGGGAAATGCTCAGCGCGGTGGCCAGGCGATCCTCCACAATCACCTCGCCGCTGGGAATCCGGCGGTCCAGGATCATGTCCAGGATGGCCCGATAGGCCATATTCGCCAGGTTCACGCCACCAGACGTGGCTGCGCGGGGTTTGAGAATCTCGGCGGTCATGTCGCCAGTTTACACGATATGGTTGCGGTGTGCAGCCCGGCTGCAGTCCTCAATGCTGCAGGATCTTGGCCAGGAATTGCTGGGCACGCTCGGATCTCTGGGTGCCGAAGAAATCCGCTTTCGTGCAATCCTCGATGATCTGGCCATGATCCATGAACAGCACGCGATGGGCCACTTTCTTGGCAAAACCCATTTCATGCGTGACGCAGAGCATGGTCATGCCGTCCTGCGCCAGTTCCACCATCACATCCAGCACCTCGTTGATCATTTCCGGATCGAGTGCCGAGGTCGGTTCGTCGAACAGCATGGCAATGGGGTCCATGGCCAGGGCACGGGCAATGGCAACGCGCTGCTGCTGGCCGCCCGACAGCTGGCCGGGGAATTTCGGCGCCTGGGTCTTCAGGCCGACGCGTTCCAGCAGGGCCATCGCCTTGGCCTCGGCCTCCTCCTTGGAGCGGTCGAGCACGCGGCGCTGCGACAGGGTCAGGTTCTGCAGGATGGTCAGGTGCGGGAAGAGTTCGAAATTCTGGAACACCATGCCGATGCGGGCACGCAGCGCCGGCATATCGGTCTTGGGCGAACCGACGCTAATCCCCTCGACATGAATTTCGCCAGCCTCAAACGGCTCCAGCCCATTCACGCATTTGATCAGGGTGGACTTGCCAGAGCCTGACGGGCCGCAGATCACCACCACTTCGCCTTTCTGCACCGACGTCGTGCAGTTTTTCAGCACCTGAAAAGTGCCATAGGACTTGCTGACATTCTGGATCTCGATCATGCGGCACCTTTGTTGAAGCGGTCGATCAGGTAAGGCGTGATATCGATCTCGGTGCGACCCTGCAGCAGCAGGTCGGCAGTCAGGCGCGCCACGATGGGCGCCAGCGTATAGCCGTTCGATGTCACGGTATTGAAGAAGCCGGGCAGGCCGGGCACGGGGCCAAGGATCGGCGCGCCATCGATATTCACATTCATGCCGGCCCAGCTGCGCACCACATGCAGGCCGCTCAGTTGCGGCAGCACATGGTTGGCAACCCAGAGATTGCCCTCGATGCTGCTGCGCATCGTGGTGTTGAAGCGGCGGTCGGCATCGAAAGCCGCTGTCCAGCCGCCACCGATGATCAGCCCGCCGGTGGAGGCCTGTTTCAGGCTGAGATGACGGTCGGCATGGGCGACGAGGTGGCTGACCAGCTTGGGTGCCGGCTCGGTGACGATCATCTGCAGCGGCGCGCTATGGACCGGGATATCAATACCGGCCAGCTGTGCAGTGGCGCGCGCCCAGGGGCCGCTGGCATTGACGATACAGCCGGCGCGGATGCGGCCGCGCGATGTCGTTACCTGCCAGGCATCGCCATCGCGCTGAATCGCGGTGACATTGGTGCCGCGCTGGAAACGTGCGCCCTGCGCTTTGGCTTTTTCGAGTACGGCGTAGGTTGCTCGCAGCGGATTGATCTTGCCTTCCTGCGGCGCGTATTCGGCGCCAAGAAGTTTGTCGGAAAGCGCCGGGGCGATGCGGCGCAGCGCGGCGGCATCGAGGATTTCGTTCTCGATGCCGTAACGCCGCTCCAGTGCGGCCTTGGCGCGCAGGAAGTCCATGCCTGCTTCACTGTCGGCCACCATCAGGCCGCCGGTGATACGCACTTCGAAATCGACACCACATTCGACCTGCAATTGCTGCCACAGCGCAACAGACAGCGGTCCGAGTGGCAATGTTGCGGCCGCCGGCCCGCCGCCGGCTTCGGCCTTGCTGCCGAAATCGAAGGACAGCAGCTGTACATGCAGGCTGCCGGCATTGGCGCCTGAAGCCTGCAGGTTGGCATCATCGCGATCCACCACCAGCACATCCTCGCCGGCCTGCGACAGGTAATACGCAAGGCAGGCACCGACCACGCCGCCGCCGATCACCAGGATGGCGACATCCTGATCGGGCAGCGGCTCATGCTCTACCGCACGGGCGAGGTTGGGTGTGATGGCGCGGCGATGACCACCCCATTCCGGTTTCTCGAAAGCAAAGGCCGCCGCCGGCATCGGTTTGGCCGGCAGTCGCGGTGCCAGATATTGTTCGACCTCGCGCGGTCGCCCGGTGGCCTGTTCCAGCAGCAAGGCGGCAGTGGCTGAACAGTAGCGACCCTGGCAGCGGCCCATGCCCAGTCGCGTGTTGCGTTTCAATGCAGCCAGCGTGTCATGCCCTTCGGCGATTTCGCGACGGATATCGCCAAAGGTCACTTCCTCGCAGCGGCAGAGAATGGCGTCATCGGCCACCTGGTCGAGTTGCACCGGCGGCGCCTGATAGATCGACCACAATGCCTGCTGGAAGGCTTCGGCTTTGGCCAGCGCCTGCCTCGCACGCTCACCCTGAGTGGGATTGCCGTCAGTCAGTCCGAGGGCAGTTGCTGCTGCGATGCCGGCCAGGGTGCCGCGTGCCTGCGCCACGCGCGAACCGCCCAGATCGGCACCGTCGCCGATCACATAAACGCCGGCCACGCTGCTGCGGCCGTCTGCTTCTGTCGCCGTGGCGAGATAGCCGAGATGGCGATCGACCAGCTTGTGCCGGCAGCCCAGCGCGCGAGCAATCTCGGTGGAAGGAATAAAGCCGTATCCGAGGCAGAGCGTGTCTGCCGTGATGGTCTCGGTAGTTTCGGCACGCACACAACCGTCAGCAGCGACTATGGCATGCGTCACCTGCTGCAGCCGTCCATCGCCTTGGGCACTGGTTACTGCGCGCGACCACAGCACCGGCACGCCGGCGCGGCGCAGTTTCCACAGATAGCGCATGCCATCGCCGATCAGGTCCGGCGCAGTCTTCATCGCCGTCAGCAGGGCACGCCATTTCGCCGGAGAAGGACGCGGTGCGCTGTCCAGCACGGCGATTACCTCGGCGCCGCCATCAATCAGTTCGCAGGCCAGCTGCAGATTGAGTGGCCCGTTGCCAGCGATGACAATGCGCTGGCCCGGCGCCACGCGGTAGGCGCGTGCCAGTGTTTGCGCTGCGCCTGTTGTCATCACGCCGGGCAAGGTCCAGCCCGTGAAAGGTGCCGGCCGTTCATAGGCGCCGGGCGCGATCACCAGCTGGCTTGGGCGATAGATCATCGCGCGGCCATCCACCAATGCGCTGATTTCGTCGGAGGCATAGGCACCCCAGACGCTGGCATCCTGATGGATCATCGCGCCGGCGGACTGCGCCGCAGCGACCAGTGAAAGCCCGGCCGCGAATTGCGCATCGACCGGGGCGTCTGTGTGCTGCGACGGCGCCAGTGGCTTGAAGTACTGGCCACCGCTCTGCGGCCGTTCATCCAGCACGACGGTTTTCGCACCGCGACTGGCGGCAGCCTGGGCCGCGGCAAGACCCGCAGGGCCAGCGCCGATCACCAGCACATCGATAGTGTGCTCTTGCGGCGCATCGCCGACCGGCGCAAGCACCAGCGGATGCAGCAGATCGTCTGGCGTGCCGGCCGGCATCTGCGAGGTGATGTTCAGTCCGGCCGAGACCTTGGTGAGGCAGGCGCGCTGGTTCGCCTTGCCGTCCACCGTCACCAGGCAGTCGAAACAGGCGCCCATGCCGCAATAAAGACCGCGCCGGCTGCCATCGCGCGCATGACGGAAGGCATTGACGCCCTGCGCGGCGAGCGCGGCGGCGATGCTTTCGCCCGGCAGGGCAGTCATCGCCTGACCGTCATAGACGATCTCGACCTCGGGGCTGCCAGGACAGATGCTGGAATGGGTTAAGCGCATGATCCGGATGGTATTTTCATCGGTTGGCGTTGTCGGCAGAAATTTGCACTGGATTATCGTATACACTTAGTATACGATTAGTATAACGGCAAGGTCAAATTTTAGGCAAGCTATTGGTGAGGCTGATGAAACCGTTCCGTGGCACGTACACCGTCATGATCACACCCTTCACCGCCGATGGCAGTGCGGTGGATGTGCCGGCGCTGAAGCGACTGGTGAACTGGCAGATCGAGGAGGGCATCCACGGCCTGATCCCGCTGGGCAGCACCGGCGAATTCCTGTCCATGACCCGCGAAGAACGCGAACTGGTGATCGAGACCTGCGTGAAGACGGCAGCCGGCCGCGTGCCGGTGCTGATCGGGACCGGCGCGGAATGGACCCGCGATGGCGTCGACTATGCGAAGGAGGCCGAGCGTTTCGGCGCCGACGGCATCATGGTGATCCCGCCCTTCTATTCCAGCCCGACCGAAGACGAGCTGTTTGAACATTACCGGCAGATTGCTGAGGCGATCTCGCTGCCGGTGATGATCTACAACAACCCGGCCACTGCCAATGTCGACCTGACGCCGCCGATCGTGGCCCGCCTCAGCCGCATCGACAATGTGAAATACATCAAGGAGTCGACGCTGGAGGTCACGCGTGTGCGCGACATTATCGAACTCTGCGGCGATCGCATGACGGTCTTTGCCGGCATCCTCGGCTACGAATCCTTCTGGCTTGGGGCGCAGGGCTGGGTCGCGGTCTGCTCGAACCTCCTGCCGCGCGACTCTGCGAAGCTGTTCGAGCTGGTGGCCGATGCGAAGGATCAGCCGGCTGCTTTGGCGCTGTACAAGAAAATCCTGCCGATCGTCCGCTGGGTTGGCGGGCATCGCTATGTCTCGGCGTCCAAGGCCGGGCTGGGCATGATGGGCCTGCCTGTCGGTGCGCCGCGCGCGCCGCGACTGCCCCTGCCGCAAGCCGATATGGAAACCCTGCGCACCGATCTGGCTGCGCTGGGTGTGATCGATTCTCTGCGCAACAGGCCGAACGCCGCGGCCTGATGCGGGGAAGGGTGGGAGTCAACCTATTCAAACGGGACAGAGGAGAATGAGTATGAGCACGACTACCAAGCTGCTGCTGGCGCTGGGCCTGACGGTTCTGGCCACACCGGCCTTCGCACAGGCCTGCAAGCCTGCGGTTGCCGATTCTGAACTGGTCAAGCCAGGGACTCTGGTGATGTCCACCAACCCGACCCTGCCGCCGATGCAGTTCGTCGACTCCACCGGCACCCTGAAGGGCATGCGCATCACGCTGGGTGAAGAGATCGCCAAGCGTCTCTGCCTGAAGCCGGAATATATCCGCATCGAATTCTCGGCGATGATTCCGGGTCTGCAGGCCGGCCGCTGGGATCTGATCAATACGGGCATCTTCTGGACCGAAGAGCGCGCCAAGATGATGCAGATGATCAACTACGAAGCGCAGGCGATCAGCGTCTCGGTGGCCAAGGGCAACCCGCTCAAGGTCAGCAAGCCGGAAGATCTTGCCGGTCGCAGCGTGGGCGTCGAGCTTGGCGGCTTCGAAGAGCGCATGCTCAAGGCGCTGGACAAGCAGCTGACCGACAAGGGCCTGAAGGCGATCAACATCCGCACCTTCGACAATTTCGCCACGGCCTATCAGGCTTTGCGCGCCGGCCAGACCGAGGCGACCGTCACGATCGATCCGACCGCGACCGAATATGCCAAGCGCGGTGAATTCGACCGTGCGCTGCACGGTCTGTTCCCGACACCGGTGGCGCTGGCGATGAAGAGCAAGCCGCTGGCCGATGCTGTCGTGAAGGTGCTGAATGACATGCAGAAGGAAGGCTATTACGGCAAGCTGATGGAAGAATACGGCCTGCTGGCGAATAAGGAGCCTTTCGCCATCAAGGGCCCCAGCATGTAATCTGGCCGGTGCCGCTCGTTGCCTGATTGCAGCGGGCGGCACCACCAGACGGTTTTGATTTCAAGAGGGTTTGGGAAATGCGCGGCTGGAACTGGGAAGGTTTCTACGAGTATCTGTTCAACGGATACCTGCTCAACGGCGCACTCACCACACTTTGGCTCACGCTGGCCTCCATTGTTGGCGGCCTGGTGGTCGGTTGTCTGCTGGCGCTGCTGCGCCTCGCGCCCTATCGCTGGATGTCGGTTCTGGCGCAGGGTTATATCTGGGTTTTCCGTGGCACGCCGCTGCTGGTACAACTGATCATCATCTATACCGGCCTGCCGCAGGTCGGGCTCAAGCTGTCGGTGGTGGAATCGGCGCTGCTCGGCCTGGTGCTGAATGAAGCCGCCTATCTGGCCGAGATCATCCGCGGCGGCATTCTCGGCGTGCCGGCCGGGCAGAGCAATGCCGGCCGCGCGCTCGGCCTCAATTCCGCGCAGGTGATGCTTTATGTCGTGCTGCCGCAGGCGACCCGCATCGTCATCCCGGCACTGGGCAACAGCGTCAACGGCCTGCTGAAAACGACGTCGGTTACCTCCGTGATCTCCATGGAGGAGTTGCTGCGCAGCACGCAGATCCTGATCCAGGAGAAATTCCTGGTGCTGGAACTCTTCACCGTGGCCGCGATCTATTACCTGCTGATGACCTCGGTCTGGGATGTGATCCAGCGCCGGATCGAGCGGCATTTCGGCCGCGCCTACAAGACAGTCGCCATCGCCGAAGGCCATTGAGGCATCGCGATGACCGCGCAGCCGATCCCGCCGATCGAGCCATTTCCGGCCAGGGCGGCCAATCTGGGCGACAAGGCGCATGAACATCTGCGCGATCTGATTCTCAGCCGCCAGATTTCGGGTGGAACCGAAGTATCCGAGGCGCGGCTGGCGGACTATCTGCAGGTCTCGCGGACGCCGATGCGCGAAGCTCTGGTTCGGTTGGTGGGCGAGGGTCTTCTCGAGCGTGCCGCCGATCGTGCTTACCGCGTACGCAGCGTTTCGACGCGGGAATTCTTTGAGAGCATGCAGCTGCGCGAAGTGCTGGAATGCCTCGCCATCGAAAAGGCGATACCGGTCCTGAAAGATGAGGATCTGGCCGGTCTGCGGCATGATCTGCTGGCGCTGGGCGATGCTGGCGAAGACGATATGCAGCACTGGCAGTTCGACAATCAGTTCCACAGCTTTTTCGCGCGCAGCGCCGGTCATGCCATGCTGGCCGACACCATCACCCGTATGCGGGTGATCGCCCGGCTGTTCCGCATCTCCTCGTCCTTCCATCGCAAGGGTGAGATCGACAGCGAGCATCTGGCTATTCTTGAGGCCGCCGAACGTCGCGATATTGCCGCGGCGAAGGCAGCCATGTTGTCGCATCTGCGCAACCTGCAGGACGATGCGCGCCGCGCGATTGCCGACGACGCCAATCCAGGCGGATATTTCCGCTGATCAGACTCCAGACAGACGAAGGATAAATCCCATGGCGCAATTCGATACCGTGATCCGCAATGGCACACTGGCGACGGCTTCCGATGTCTTTGCCGCCGACCTCGGCATTACCGGGGGGCGGATTGCTGCCATCGGCGCAAACCTCGATGCCGGCAAGACCGAGATCGACGCGACGGGCCGTCTGGTGCTGCCCGGCGGCGTGGATGGTCATTGCCATTTCGACCAGCCGACCAGTGACGGCACCATCATGGCGGATGATTTTTACACGGGATCGAGGTCGGCGGCCTGGGGTGGCACCACGACGGTGATTCCGTTTGCCATCCAGTTCAAAGGCCAGTCGCTGCGCGACGCGGTGGCCGACTATCACCGCCGCGCCAATGGAAAATCCTTCATCGACTACGCCTTCCATCTGATCGTCAGCGATCCGACCGAACAGCTGATCGGTCAGGACCTGCCGGCGCTGATCCGCGACGGCTATACGTCGTTCAAGATCTATATGACCTACGACGACATGAAGCTGAACGATCGCCAGGTTCTCGATCTGCTGACGATTGCGCGGCGCGATGGCGCCATGGCGATGATCCATGCCGAGAATGCCGACTTCATCAGCTGGCTGACCGACAAACTGCTGGCTGAAGGCCATACCGAGCCGCGTTACCATGCCGATTCCCGCCCGATGGCGGTCGAGCGCGAAGCCACCCATCGCGCCATCACCATGGCCGAGCTGGCCGATGTGCCGATCCTGATCGTGCATGTCTCGGGCCGGGAGGCGGTCGAGCAGATTCACTGGGCGCAGGGTCGCGGCATGAAGATCTATGCCGAAACCTGCCCGCAATACATGGTGCTAACCGAACATGACCTGCATGGCCATGGTTTCGAGGGTGCGAAATGCATCTGCAGCCCGCCGCCGCGCGACAAGGCCAACCAGGCTGCGATCTGGGATGGTCTTGCCGGCGGCGTGTTCCAGATCGTGTCGTCGGACCATGCGCCGTTCCGCTATGCCGATCCGAAGGGCAAGATGATCCGCGGCGAGAAAACGCCGTTCAACTGGGTGCCGAACGGTATTCCCGGCGTTGAGACCCGTCTGCCGATCCTGTTCTCCGAAGGTGTGAAGAAAGGCCGCATCAGCCTGCAGCGGTTTGTCGAACTGTCGGCGACCAATCCGGCCAAAATGTATGGCCTTTATCCGCGCAAGGGTACGCTGGCCATCGGCGCCGACGCCGATATCGTCATTTACGATCCCGACCGCAAGGTGACGATCACCAACAGCATCTTGCATCACAATGTCGATTACACACCCTATGAAGGCCTGGAGGTGACCGGCTGGCCGGAAACCGTGCTGTCGCGCGGCGAGATTCTGGTGCAGAAGGGGGAATTCATGGCAAAAGAAGGTCGCGGCCAGTTCCTGCCCTGCGAGCTGCCCGAAATGGCCAAGCCCAAAGCGGCGGCCTGAATTTCAAGCGAGAGATGAAAAATGGATAAGCTGAAGATCACTGCCGGCAAGTTCACCTTCGGTGCGAAATTCGAAACTGCGAATGCGCCCAAGACGGTGGCCAAGTTCCGCAGCCTGCTGCCCTATAATGAAAAGATCATCCATGTGCGCTGGAGCGGCGAGGGCTGCTGGATTCCGCTCGGCGATCTCGATCTGGGTCTCGGTTACGAGAATCACACCAGCTATCCGGCGCCGGGGCAGTTCATCCTGTATCCGGGCGGTATCAGCGAAACCGAAATCCTGCTGGCCTATGGCGGCGTGCATTTCGCCTCCAAGATGGGCCAGCTTGCCGGCAACCACTTTATCACCATCACCGAGGGGCTGGAAAACCTGTACACGCTCGGCAGGACCGTGCTGTGGGAAGGGGCTCAGTCCATCCGTTTTGAGCTGGCATAATCGGAAACCGGTTCCCCGCGGGATATAGCAGCCCGATACCCGCGGGATACTGATCCGCCGGGCAGTCACGATGTCCTGACTGCGCTGGCGGATTCAGCCGCGTTCGCCCGGTTCCTCGGCGATACGCGCTTTGGCCTCGATGTGCTTTTTCAGCACCTGCCCGGCGAAAAAGACATGTTCCTGCATCAGCGCTTCCGCGCGTTTGGACTGCTGATGTGCAATCGCCTCGAAGATGCGGTGGTGGTCGTCATGCGAGCGATGGATGATCTGGTAATCATCCCACACCATGATGCGATTCGAGGCGAACGGGATGTTATGCGTCTGTCGCACCAGATCGGCGAGGATGCGCGCGCCCGAGGCGCGCAGGATCGTTTCGTGGAAATCGACATTCATCTGCCGATAGAGATTCAGGTTCTCCGGCAGCAGCTTGCCGCTGGACAGCAGGCTGTCGCCGTCTGACACGCAGCGTTCGAGGATGGCGAGATCGTCTTTCGTCAGGCCGTTTTCCGCAGCAAGGCGGCAGGCGAGACCTTCCAGCGCCGCGCGCGCCTCATAGGCCGCGACAATGTCATGCGTGCCGAATTCGCGAACGCCATAGCCGCGCTGCGTCTCGTAATCCAGTAGGCCTTCGATTTTCAGCGTGTTGAGCGCATCGCGCACCGGCGTGCGCGACACGCCCATGCGCTCGGCCAGCGCAATCTCGTACAGCCGTTCCCCCGGATTGAATGTGCCCTGCAGGACCAGCTCGCGCAGCTGGTCGGTCACTGATTGGGAACGAGTCTGTTTGGTCATTCGGCCTCACTCTGCCCGCGATTGAGCAGACTCCCCAAATGTATACATGAAGGCGAGTATAAAACACCAGCCGATCGCGCAAAGACCACAAGTTGTCATTTTAATACACGTTTTCCGCCAATTAATTAGTTTCAAATGAAATTTATTTTGCTGGTGGTATTGACGCGCTTCTTAAAATGTATGCAGATGGAGCTAGGAAACGCTCAGTTCAGGGCTCAATGATGCAAAACGCGCCGCTCTCCGGCCTCAATGCCGGGAGGATTTCATGACCCGTCTCGCCCTGCTCACCGGCGGCGCCCGGGGCATCGGTGCCGCCATCGCGCGGCGCCTGGCCGAGGACGGCCTGACGGTGCTGATCGCCGATCTAGAAATCGAAGCCGCCCAGGCCACGGCCGCTGCGCTGCCCGGCAAAGGGCATGCGGCTTTCAAACTCGATGTCAGCGTCGAAGCCGAGGTCGAATCGCTGTTCGACCGGCTCGAAGCCGAACATGGCGCGATCTCGGTGCTGGTCTGCAATGCCGGCGTATTGATCCTGCCGGGCGGCCAGCGCCCGCCGATCTGGGAGACGCCGCTGGAGGAATGGGAAAAGACCCATGCGGTGAATACCCGCGGCACTTTCCTCTGCGCGCGCGCCTATCTGCGCCGTCGACTGAAGACGCCGGTGCAGGACGGCCGCATCGTCACGCTCGGCTCGGTCGCCGCCCAGCTCGGCGGCTATCGCTCCAGCAGCGCCTATATCTCCAGCAAATCCGGCGTGCTCGGTTTCACCAAGGCTGCGGCACGTGAAGCCGCGCCGCTCGGCATCACCGTGAATGCCGTGGCGCCCGGTGTGATCGACGCGCCGATGCTGCGCCAGTCGCTGGCACCCGAAGGCGATGCCGCCATGGCGGGCGCCATTCCGCTCAATCGCCTGGGCACGCCCGAAGATGTTGCTGCTGCCGTCGGCTACCTCGTCTCGCCGGCTGCCAGCTACCTGACCGGTGTGACGATCGACGTCAACGGCGGCTACCGGATGCAATAACCAGTCTCAGTCGACACAGAAGAGAGAAGAGGGAGGGAGTAAAATGAAGACCATGTTTCGTGCGGCCCTGACGGGCCTCGTTCTCGCCGGCGCGGCCGGATTCGCAGCACAGGCTTTCCCGATCAAGGCGGGCCAGGGCAGCTACAGCGACCCGGGCATCACCGACGACACCATCAAGATCGGCCTGTTCGCGCCGCTGTCGGGCGCAGCGCTGGCCTATGGTGAGGATCCGCTCAATGCGGCCCGCATGTGGTACGACATGATCAACGGCATGGGCGGCATCTGGGGCCGCAAGGTCGAGCTGGTGATCGAAGACGACCGCTGCAATGCCAATGATCTGGTCGCCGCCGTCAAGAAGCTGGTCGAGCAGGACAAGGTGTTCATGCTCAATGGCGGCTCCTGCTCTGCTGCCGCCGTGGCGGCGCAGGAATACGTCACGCGCGCCAAGATTCCCTACATGATGCTGAACGCCTCGGGCGACGGCGCGCTGTATCCGCCGACCGACTATATCTTCGGTGCCGCCTCGATCTCGCAGCGTGCCGCCGGCGGCACGACGGTGGATTTCGCGTCGCGCCATCTCAAGGGCAAGAAGATCGGCTATATCAATCACGACGATGCCTATGGCGCGTGGAACCTGGAAACCGCCCAGTTCACCGCCAAGGAATCGGGTGCCACGCTGAGCGTCGAATCGATCAATCCGAACATCACGGATGTGACCGCGCCGATGCTGAAGATTCGCGCCGCCAATCCCGATGTGCTGATCCTGACCACCTATGCCCGTCCGGCGACCCTGATCGTCAAGAAGGCGCATGAGCTGGGCATGAAGATGCCGATCGTTCTGGCCGTCACCGGCACCGCCAACCTGAAGCAGTTGGTGGAAAATGTCGGCACCAAGGACGCGTTCAAAAACTTCTACGTCCAGGACGTGATCAACGACACGCCAACCGGCCCGAAGCAGAAATGGGTCATCGACATGTACAAGAAGCGCTATCCGGAAATGGCGGCCAAGCCCGACCATCCGACGCCGTACATGCCCTATGGCATCCCCTCGGCGCAGACCGTCACCAACGCACTGCTGCTGGCCGGTCCGAATCCGACGCGTGAAGGCGTGGCGCGCATCATGCGCTCGCTGACCTTCGAATCGGGCGTAATGGCTGGTCTGATCAGCTATGGCGAAACTGACCGCGCCGGCCAGGAATCGTCGATCTTCCTGAAGTTCGACGGCGACAAGCAGGACCTGCAGCCCGGCACCTATGTGAGCCGCTGGGTCTACAAGCCCTAATCAGTCAGCAGCAGACAAAGGCACGGTTATGGACTGGCAACTGATCTGGCTATTCCTTCAGCAGGGTGTGGCATCCGGCCTGGTGACAGGCAGTATCTACGCTCTGCTGGCCGTCGCCATTGTCATCATCTTCAAGACGACGGACGCCCCGAACTTCGCCGCCGGCGAATTGTTCATGGCAGCCGCCTATGTCGCGCTGTATCTGCTGGTCTTCCTGGCGCTGCCGTTCATCGCGGTCGTGCCGCTTAGCCTCGGTGTCGCCTTCATCGCGGCGGCGCTGTTCTACCGTATCGTGCTGCAGAAGATCGGCTCCTCGGCGGCGGTCACCGTGAATGTGGTGATCGCCACCCTGGGCCTGTCCTTCGTGCTCAAGGGCGCAGTACGCAAGACCGGCGTTGGCGACGTGCCGCGCTCCTTCCCGTCGATCTTCGGCAATGACACCATCACCATCGGCCAGGCCGTGCTGACCCTGCAGGATATCGGCATTCTCGCACTGGCCGTGGTGTCGATGACGATCTTCTTCCTGTTCTTCAATTTCACCCGCACCGGCCGCGCCATGCGTGCCGTTGGCATGAATCCCAAGGCGGCCGTGCTGGTCGGTATCAACCTGCGCCGCACGCGCATGCTGATCTGGGGCCTGTCCGGTCTGCTGTCGTCGCTGGCTGCGCTGCTGATCGCGCCGAAGATCCTGATGACAGCCGATATGGGCAGCGTCGTCATTCTTGGTTTCGCTGCCGCCATCATCGGCGGTTTCACCAGCCTGCCCGGCGCGGTCCTGGGCGGCCTGATCATCGGCATCGCCGAGAATCTGGTCGGGCTGTTCATTTCCTCGCGCGCCATCTCGGTCGCACCCTTTGTCGCCATCATGCTGGTGCTGGTGTTGCGGCCGCAGGGCCTGCTCGGCGGCAAGGTCGCGGTGAAGAAGGTATGACCATGCCGATCTCCATGCCCGCAAAACTCAGCGCCGCCGCGGCGGCGCTGATCGCGCTCATTGTCCTGCCGCAGCTGACCAGCGGCTATGTCGTCTATCTGGCGAACCTGATGCTGGTCTACATCATCCTCGCCATCGGTCTGAATATCCTGATCGGCGAAACCGGCCAGTTCGGCCTTGCCCATGTTGCCTTCTATGGCATCGGCATCTACACCACCGCCATCCTGACCAGCCGCTATGGCGTGCCATTCCCGGTCGCCGTCATCGCCGGCATGCTACTGGCCGGTGCCATCGGCTTCCTGCTCGGCGCGGTGTCCTTCCGCATGCGGGACATCTATCTGGCGCTCTCCACCTTCGCTTTCGGCGAGGCGATGCAGTGGGTGTTCAAAAGCTGGGATGCCGTCACCAACGGCCCGAACGGCATGCGCATCCCGCAGGCCAGCCTCTTCGGATTCCGTATCACCAATGATCATGATGCCTATTATGTCGTGCTGGCGGTCGCCATCGTCACCGTGCTGGTCACTATCCTTCTGATGCAGTCGCGGCTCGGCCGTGCCTTCCGTGCGGTGCGTGAATCCGAACCGGCCGCGCTGGCGCTCGGCGTCAATGTCCGGCGCACCAAGGTGATCGCCTTCACCCTGTCGGCGGTCTATGCCGGTCTGGCCGGCGGGATCTTTGCCAGCTTCTCGTCCTTCATTCACCCCGACAGCCTCGGCTTCACGACGACGATTCTGGTTCTCACCATGATCGTGGTCGGCGGTCTCGGTTCGATTGCCGGCGCGGTGATGGGCGCACTGATCCTCGGCCTGATACAGGAACTGCTGCGCCAGGCGCCGTCGTATCAGGAAATCATCTACGGTGTGATCCTGATCCTGTTCATGATGTATGCGCCCAAGGGCGTCATCGGCGCCCTCAAGGCGCGGTTCAGCCGGAGCGGGAGTGCCGCGAAATGACCGTGACGCCTTTCCTCTCGATCAAAAACCTCACCGTGAAGTTCGGCGGGCTGACCGCTGTCAACGACTTCTCGATGGATGTCATGCCGGGCGCGATTCATGCGCTGATCGGCCCGAATGGTGCCGGCAAGTCGACGGTGTTCAACTGCATCTCGCGCTATTACCAGCCGGCCAGCGGCGACATCCTGTTCCGTGGCCAGAGCCTGATGCGGACCCCGGCACATGGCACGGCCGGCCTGGGGATTGCGCGCACCTTCCAGAATCTGGAGCTGTTCAACGGCATCAGCGTGCTGGAAAATGTGATGGTCGGCATCGATGCCGCGCTGGCGCGGGATGGGAAGCGCCTGTCGCCGCGCCAGATGCGGAGTGAAGCCGAGGCCATCCTCGAGCGCACCGGCCTCGCCAATTATCGCGACGAACAGGCCGATGCACTGGATTTCGGCCATCAGAAACTGCTCGAGCTGTCCCGCGCGCTGGCCGTGAAGCCGCAGTTGCTGCTGCTCGATGAACCGGCTGCCGGGTTGCGCAACCGCGAGATCGCCGCGCTCGACAAATTGCTGGTCGATCTGGCCCGCAAGGAAGGGCTGACCGTGATCCTGGTCGAGCATGTGATGCAACTGGTGATGTCGATCTCCGACCGCATCACCGTGCTCAGCTTCGGCCAGAAGATCGCCGAGGGCCTGCCGGCCGAGGTGCGCCAGAACCAGCAGGTGATCGAGGCTTATCTGGGTCGGGAAGGAGCGGCAGCGTGATGCTGGAGCTGAAGGACATCTCCGCAGGCTATGGCCGCATCAATGCCCTTTCGGGCGTCGGTCTCAAGGTCGATGCTGGGCGTGTCGTGGCGCTGCTTGGCGCCAACGGCGCCGGCAAGACCACGACCTTGAACTGCATTTCGCGCGTCGTCGCGCTCACGTCAGGTGAAATCCATTTCGAGGGCCAGCGCGTCGACCGCCTGGCCTCGGAAGACATGGTCGCGCGCGGCGTCTGCCAGGTGCCGGAGGGGCGCGAAATTTTCGCCAGGATGAGCGTGCGCGAGAATCTGGAAATCGGCGCGCATCTGCGCCGCGACACGGCGGTGATCAGACAGGATCTCGACCGCGTCTGCGAATATTTCCCGCGCCTGCGCCAGCGGTTTGCACAGGAAGCCGGCACGCTCTCGGGCGGCGAGCAGCAGATGCTGCTGATCGCCCGCGCGCTGATGGGCCGGCCCAAGCTGCTGCTGCTGGACGAGCCTTCACTCGGCCTGTCGCCGCTGCTGGTCGAGCAGATTTTCGCCATCATCCGCCAGCTCAACAAGGAAGGCCTGACCATCCTGCTGGTCGAGCAGAATGCGCGTATCGCGCTGAATGTCTCGGATTACGCTTATATCCTGGAAAACGGCGAAATCGCCTTCGAAGGCAACTCGGCCGATCTGGTGCGCGACGACCGCGTGCGCCAGGCCTACCTGGGCGCCTGACCATGACCGCGCAGCGCGTCGCCTTCGTCACCGGCGGAGCCCAGGGCATCGGCCGCGCCATCGCGGCGCGGCTGGCGGAAGACGGTTTTCATGTGATGGTTGCCGACCTGCAGGCCAGGGCGGCCGAACAGGCGGCCAATGAAATTGCCGCCAGCGGCGGCAAGGCCGAGGGCATCGGCCTGGATATCCGCGACCGCGCGGCGGTGTCGGCGGCCTTCGACCGGCTGCCGCGCATCGATGTCGCGGTCAACAATGCCGGCATCTTCACGGATCGCCCGTTCTTCGAGCTGACCGAGCAGGATTTCGACCTGGCACATCAGGTCAATGTCGTCGGCCTCTTCATCGTGGCGCAGGAAGCAGCCAGGCGCATGGAAGAGGGCGGCCGCATCATCAATATTGCCTCGCGCGCATTTCTGGGCGCGCGCGGCCATGCGCATTACGTCGCCTCCAAGGCGGCGGTCGTGGGCCTGACGCGGGCCATGGCCATCGAGCTGGCCGCGCGCGGCATTTCTGTCAATGCGGTGGCGCCCGGCCTGATCGATACGCCGATCCTGCGCGCGTTGAGCGAGGAGCGTATGAAATACCAGCTGTCGCTGCAGCCGACCGGCAAGGCGGGGCAGCCGGAAGACATCGCCAATGCCGTGGCTTTCTTCGCCGCGCCGCGGACGGGTTTCGTCACCGGACAGACACTGCTGGTCGATGGCGGCAAGTCGCTCGGCGGCGGCATGGGCCTGTGACATGCCGCAAAGCTTCGGGCTCGCTGGCCGCGCCTATCTGATCACCGGAGCCGGTCAGGGCATTGGGCAGGCGCTAGCGCTGGCGCTGGCCGACGAGGGCGCAAATCTGGCGCTGGCCGACCTGAATGGCGCGGCAGCCACCGCACTGGCCAAGCAATGCGCGGCGAAAGGCGTTCGCGCTGCCGGTTTCGCGCTGGATGTGCGCGATGCGGCGGCTACCGAAGCCGTCGTCGCTGCGGCAGAAGCAGCCGTCGGCCCGCTGATGGGCGCGGTGCCCTGCGCCGGCGTGGCGCGCGCTGCACCCGCCACCACGATGCCAGAAGAAGTGTGGGATCTGGTGCTCGACACCAACCTGAAGGGCACGTTTCTCATCTGTCAGGCGGTTGGCCGCCGCATGAGTGAACGCGGTGCCGGCGCTATCGTCACCATTGCCTCGATCACCGGTTTCGGCGGCCAGAGCGGCCGGGCGAATTATGCCGCTTCGAAATGGGGCGTGATCGGCCTGACAAAAACACTCGCTGTGGAATGGGGCCGCTTCGGCCTGCGCGTGAATGCGGTCGCACCGAATGCGGTCGACACGCCGATGATCCGCGCCGGCGTACCGGCAGAATTCGTGACAGGCGTGATGGAAGACCGCACGCCGATGGGTCGTATCGCGCAGCCCTCGGAAGTGGCCGATGCCATTCTCTATCTGCTGTCGGATCGCGCCAGCTATGTGAATGGCAGCATCCTGCCGGTCGATGGCGGGCTGACAGCAGGCTTCCTCACCCACAGGTCCGGCGCGGAGATGGCGCTGAAGCGTTAGGCAGTCTGCATGAGCAAGTCGATGCGTGAGTATGATGTTGTGGTGGTGGGCTCCGGCGCTGGCGGCATGGCCGCGGCGCTGACGGCGGCCATCCACGGTTTGTCAGTGCTGGTGCTGGAGAAGGCGGCCAAGATCGGCGGCTCCACGGCAGTTTCGGGCGGCGCGGTCTGGGTGCCGAACAACCCTTATGCCAAAGCCATGGGCATCGAGGATAGCGAGGCCGATGTGCGTCAGTACCTGCAGCAGGTGTTGGGCAATGCGCTGCGGCCCGACCTGATGGATGCCTTCCTGCGTACCGGGCCGCAGATGGTGGCCTTCTTCGACCAGAACACCGATGTGAAATTTGCCGCGCGCGCCTATTCGCCGGATTACTACCCGGAACTGACCGGTGCCGGCAAAGCCGGACGGCCGATGGACCCGCTGCCCTTCGATGCGCGTCAGCTGCGCGACGGTTTTGCACGGCTGCGCGATCCGTTGAAGGAATTCATGGTGCTGGGCGGCATGATGGTCAACCTGACCGACGTGAAGCATCTGCTCAATGTCACCCGCTCGTTTGCGTCGTGGAAACACGGCACGGCGCTGGTGCTCAGTTATTTCCGAGATCGCGCCAGCGGCTATACGCGCGGCACGCGCTTGCTGATGGGCAATGCACTGGCGGCACGCCTGCTGAAAAGCGCCGATGCGCTGGGTATCACCATTGTGACCGGTGCTGCCGTGCAACGCCTGCTGGAAGAGAATGGCCGCGTTACCGGTGTCGAGACCGCGCACGGCGAACAGTATCTCGCTCGGCGCGGCGTGGTGATGGCGACCGGCGGCTTTCCCTGGGATGCCGAGCGGCGTCAGCGGTTGAGTCCGCAGGGCGCCGGACTGTGGTCGATGGCGCCGCGCGAGAATACCGGCGATGGCATCCGCATGGCGGAGTCGGTCGGTGGCAGTTTTCTCGACTCACCGGCCGACATGGCTTTCTGGGCGCCGGTCTCGATATGCAAGCAGCCGGATGGCAGCGAAGTGCGCTTCCCGCATCTGGTCTGGGACCGCGCCAAGCCAGGCCTGATCGCGGTCGGCAAGGATGGCAGGCGCTTTGTCAATGAAGGCACCAGCTATCACGAATTCGTCCGCGCCATGTTCCGCGCCAACACTATTCCGGCTTTTCTCATTTGCGACCGCCCCTTCATCGACAAATGGGGACTGGGTCTGGCGCTGCCGGGCAAGCGGCCGCGCCGCCATCTGATCGACGCCGGCTATCTGGTCGAGGCGAACAGTATCGCGGAACTGGCACGGACGCTTGAGATCGATGCCACTGCGCTGGCCGACACAATCGGCCGCGTGAACGGATTTGCCGCGGCCGGTGTCGACGACGATTTCGGCAAGGGTGCGTCGGAATATAACCGCTATTACGGTGATGCCGACGCGCCCGGCCATCCCAATCTCGGGCCGGTGCGTACGGCGCCGCTTTATGCCGTGCGGGTCTATCCCGGCGATATCGGCACGGCAGCCGGGTTGCAGACCAACAGCGATGCCCAGGTGCTCGGTCGCGATGGGCAGGCGATTGCCGGGCTGTATGCCTGCGGCAACGACATGGCCTCGATCATGGGCGGACATTATCCCGGCGCCGGCATCACGCTCGGCCCGGCCCTCACCTTCGGCTATATCGCCGGCTGCCATCTCGCCGGCCAGAATCCCCTGCAACATGAGGAAACGCGATGAAAGTCTTCTACTCCCCGGCCTCGCCCTATGTGCGCAAGGTTCTCGCCGTCGGTATCGAGCTGGGCCTGGGCGACCGGATCGAGAAGCTGGCCAGCGCAGCCAATCCGATCAACCCCGATGCCACTATCGTGGCGCATAACCCGACTGGCAAGGTGCCGACCTTTTTCACCGACAGCGATTATGCGCTCTATGATTCGCGCGTGATCTGCGAATATCTTGACGATCTCGCCGGTGGCAACCGCATGTTCCCGGCCAAGGGCGAGGCCAAGTGGGAAGCCTTGCGCGACCAGGCGCTGGCCGATGGCCTGCTCGATGCCGCCCTGCTGGCACGTTACGAACAGGTGGTGCGTCCGGCGGAACAGAAATGGCAGCCCTGGCTCGACGGCCAGATGGCCAAGATCACCTCCTGCGTGGATGTGCTGGAAGGCCAGGTGGGCAAGATGACCGGCCGTGTCGATATCGGCACCATCTCGGCCGGCTGCGCGCTCGGCTATCTCGATTTCCGCTTCCCGGATTTCGGCTGGCGCAACGGCCGTGCCGCGCTGGCGGCCTGGTTCAAGCAGTTCTCCGACCGCCCGTCGATGCGCGACACGGTGCCCTTCGACGCGCCGGCCAAGTAATTCCACATATCCTGCGCCGCAAGAACCCTATAGGTTTTGTAAAACCACTTAGGGGAGCGACAGCAGGCATGACGCGCAAGGTTCTAGTTTCCGGCGGCACCAGCGGTATCGGTGCCGGGATTGCACAGGCATTTCGTGACCGGGGTGACAGCGTGATCGCCGTCGGCCTGGCCGGTCCCGAACTGGACGCTGCGGCGAAAGACCCGGCCTTCCGCGATATCGACCTGCAACCGCTCGACGTATCCGACCAGCAGGCGGTTGATGCCTTTGCCGCCGCGCTGACCCAGTTGGATGTGTTGGTCAACTGCGCCGGCATGATCCGTCGTCTGGCGGAATACGAGATGCCGACCTTCCTCAAGGTGCTGGATGTCAATCTCGCCGGTACCATGCGGCTCTGCGTGGCCTGCAAGGATCTACTGGCCGAGCGCGGTGGCGCCATCGTCAACACCGCCTCGATGCTCAGCTTCTTCGGCGGCCCGCTGGTGCCGGCCTATTCCGCCAGCAAGGGCGGCGTGATGCAGTTGACGAAATCTCTCGCCATCGCTTGGGCGAAAGAAGGTATCCGCGTCAATGCCGTGGCGCCGGGCTGGATCGCGACGCCGCTGACCCAGGCCCTGCAGGACGATGCCGCGCGCAGCCAGGTGATCCTGGACCGCACGCCGATGGCCCGCTGGGGCACACCGGCCGATGTCGCGAAGGCGGTGCTGTTCCTGTCATCCGACCAGGCCGATTTCATCACCGGCGCCATCCTGCCGGTCGATGGCGGCTATGCCGCAATGTGAGGAGTGACGTCGTGACCGATACCAGCCGCATGCCCTACCAGCTGCCGTTCCCGCCCGAAGCGGCCAGCGAGATCGTGGTCGCCTCGCCGATCCCGGAAGACGAACGCGTCTGGGTGCCGCAGGCGGAGAATGTCTGGTTTCGCCCGCTTTGCCTGAATGCCAGTCAGGGCTACTGGGTCAACCTGCTGCGCGTGCGCCGCGCCGGCGTGCTGAGCCGCCACCGCCATCCAGCCCCAGTACATGGCCATGTGCTGCGCGGCAAATGGCATTACCTGGAACATGACTGGGTGGCGACCACGGGCTCTTACGTTTTCGAGCCACCGGGCGAGACCCATACGCTGGTCGTGCCGGAAGACTGCCCGGAGATGATCACCCTGTTCCATATCACCGGGTCGATGATCTATGTCGATCCCTGGGGCAAGGTGACGGCCTACGAGGATGTGTTCAGCAAGATCGAGATGTGCCGCAAGCATTATGAGTCCTGCGGTCTCGGCGGTGCCTATCTGGACCAGTTCATCCGTTAAAGTCGTTACCCCTCCGTACCGCGATGCCGGCTGCGGAACAGCGATGGCCGGAAACCGGTCATGCGCTTGAAGGTGTTGGAGAAGGCGAACGGGTTCTGGTAGCCGACGCGCAGCGCAATCTCCTCGATCTTCGCCTGCGTGGTGGCCAGCTGGTGCGCCGCATGCTGGATGCGCAGATAGGTCAGCTGCTGCATTGGGCTGCGGCCCAGGCTGGCATGACACAGCCGGCGCAGATGCTCGCCGCTGACATGCGCCAGTTTCGCCAGGCTCTCGACATCCCAGTCGCGCGCCAGGTCCTTGCGCACGGTCTCCCACAGCGCGCGCAGCCGGTGTTCCTTCTGCAGCGGTTCTGCGATCTGGCCGATGTAATGCTCGATCAGATCGATCCACAGCATGGCCGAGCCGGCATCGCCGCGCACCTGGATTTCCTGATACAGCCCCAGGATCGCATGTTTCAGGGCCTCTGAGTCGAATTGCGCCATCACCGGCGCCATGAAGCCGATGGAGGAGCGCGGCGACTGCGGCATATAGCGCACCCAGCAATACTGCCAGCGCTTCGATGGAATGGCATGGAAGGCATGCAGCACATGCGCCGGCGCCAGCGATACCATGCCGGCGCGATGCGGACGCCAGCGGCCGTCCAGCAGTATGCGACCCTCGCCGCCCAGGCTGGCATGCACATAGGTGCCGCTCAGATGTGTGCGGACGATGCGATATGGCACTGCAGCATCGCCGACGCCGATGTGGGAAATCTGCCGCGCTGCCAGTGCGTTGCAGTCTTCCGCGCGCAGGATCAACTGCTGGGTTCGCGCTCCGACGATGTGGGTTTCAGATAGGTTTTCGTGCAGACTAGCCATGGAAACCGATTCTTGGCCTTCGTTAGAGTGGAAAACAATAATACAAGCAAAACCAAAACTCCGGGAGGGTAATCATGAAAACCAGTCTTCGACTGACGATGACGGCTGCGTCGCTGCTGGCCTTGGGCGCCAC
Source organism: Alphaproteobacteria bacterium (assembly GCA_018336035.1). GTDB lineage: Bacteria > Pseudomonadota > Alphaproteobacteria > Ferrovibrionales > Ferrovibrionaceae > Ferrovibrio. The sequence continues at coordinate 42,292 of JAGXRD010000030.1, forward strand.
GGCGGCAAATGCGCAGATCTCCAACGATGTCGTCCGCATCGGCGTGCTGGCCGATATGTCGGGCATCTATAACGACCTGTCGGGCAAGGGTGCGGTGGAAGCCGTGAAGATGGCCGCCGAGGATGTCGGCGGCACCGTGCTGGGCAAGAAGATCGACGTGATCTTCGCCGACCATCTCAACAAGCCCGATGTCGGCGCCGCCAAGGCGCGCGAATGGTTCGATACCGGCGCGGTCGACATGATCAACGACCTGGCCAATTCCGGCGTAGCGCGCGCGGTGGCCGCCGTCGCCAAGGAAAAGAAGCGCCATATCATCGTCAATGGCGCCTCCAACATGGGCATCACCAACGAACTCTGCTCGCCTTACGCGATCCATTACGCCTATGACGCCTATTCGCTGGCGCATGGCACCGGCAAGGCCGTGGTGGCGGCCGGCGGCAAAAGCTGGTTCTTCCTGACCGTCGATTTCGCCTTCGGTCATGGCCTGGAACAGCAGGTCTCCGACGTAGTCCGCGGCGCGCAGGGCCGCGTGCTGGGTGCGGCCCGCCATCCGCTCGGCACCACCGATTTCTCGTCCTATGTCCTGCAGGCGCAGGCCTCCAAGGCCGAGATCATCGGCATTGCCTCCACTGGCGCCGATGCCGTGAATGCGATCAAGGCTGCGGCGGAATTCGGCGCCACCAAGAATCAAAAACTGGCTGCCCTGCTGCTGTGGATCGAGGACGTGCATTCGCTCGGCCTGCAGACCGCACAGGGCCTGATGCTGACCAACGCCTGGTACTGGGACCAGAATGACGAGACGCGCAAATTCGCCAAGCGCTTCTACGACCGCGTCGGCAAGATGCCGAACATGGCCCAGGCCGCCGACTATTCTTCGACCGTGTTCTACCTGAACGCTGTCAAGGAAGCCGGCACCGACGATCCGGACAAGGTCTCGGCCAAGATGCGTGAAATGACCGTCAGCGACATGTTCACCAAGAATGGCAAGGTGCGCGTCGACGGCCGCTTCATGCATGACATGTATCTGTGGCAGGTGAAGACTCCGGCCGAATCGAAAGCCCCGTGGGATTACCTGAAGCCGGTCTCGACCATTCCGGCGGAGCAGGCTTTCCAGCCGCTGTCGGAAAGCAAGTGCGATCTGGTGAAGAAGTAATCCTGCGTCAGCCCGGGCCGGCTTCCCTCGGCCGGTCCGGGTCCTTTCCGCATCCCGGACTCCGCGTAAAGCCAGTGTAAGATCAGTGTAGACGTCATCGGGAACGGACTTCGGGCGGTATATGGAAATCTTCGGCATTCCCCATCAGGCATTTCTCGGTCAGATCATGCTGGGTCTGGTCAACGGCGCCTTCTATGCGGTGCTCAGCCTTGGCCTCGCCATCATCTTCGGCCTGCTGCGCGTGGTGAATTTCGCGCATGGCGCCTTCTTCATGGTCGGCGCCTTCATTGCCTTCCTGCTCGGCCGCAATCTCGGCCTGGGCTACTGGCCGGCGATGATCGCAGCGCCGATGATCGTCGGCTTCGCCGGTATCATCTTCGAACGCTTTGCCATCCGGCGCATCTATGGCCTCGATCCGCTCTACGGTCTGCTCCTCACCTTCGGCTTGGTGCTGGTGATGGAAGGCGGATTCCGTGTCGCCATGGGCTCGTCCGGTCATCCTTTCCCGACGCCACAGCTGCTGCGCGGCGCCTGGGATATCGGCTTCATGATGCTGCCGGTCTATCGCGGTTTTGTCATTCTCATCGCCGTGGTGGTCTGCGCCGGCACCTGGATCCTGATCGAAAAAACCCGCATGGGCGCTTACTTGCGCGCTGCCACCGAGCGGCCGGACCTGACGCAATCCTTTGGCATCAACGTGCCGCTGCTGCTTACGCTCACCTATGGCGTCGGCGTCGGATTGGCTGGTTTCGCCGGTGTGCTGGCGGCGCCGATCCAGCATGTGAATCCCTCGATGGGCTCTGACCTCGTGATCATCGTCTTCGCCATCGTGGTGATCGGTGGGCTGGGCTCGGTGCTGGGTTCCGCCCTCACCGGACTTGGCCTTGGCGTGATCGAAGGCCTGACCAAGGTGTATTACTCCGAAGCTTCCACCACCGTGGTCTTCCTGGTCATGGCGCTGGTGCTGCTGCTGCGCCCCGCCGGCCTGTTTGGTCGGGAGGAGGCGTGATGGCATTGGTTTACAGGATCGGTCTGCCGCTGCTGATTGCCGCACTGATCGCGGTGCCCTTTGTGCCGCAGCTCATTTACCCCATCTTCCTGATGAAGGTGATGTGCTTCGTGCTCTTCGCCTGTGCCTTCAACCTGCTGCTCGGTCATGCCGGCATCGTCTCGTTCGGTCATGCCGCTTTCTTCGGCTCGTCGGCCTATATCACCGGGTATGCGCTGCGTGACCTGGGCCTGACCACCGAGGTCGCCATTCTGGCCGGCGTACTATTCTCGGCCACGCTCGGCGCCCTGTTCGGCGCGCTCGCCATCCGTCGCCAGGGCATCTATCTCGCCATGATCACGCTGGCGCTGGCACAGCTGGTTTATTTCAGCTTCCTGCAGGCGCCGTTCACCGGCGCGGAAGACGGCATGCAACCGATCCCGCGCGGCAAATTGTTCGGCCTGATCGACCTCAACGACGATACAAACCTTTATTTTCTGGTGCTGGTCTGCACCGGCGGCGGGCTGTGGCTGATCAACCGCATCGTGCATTCGCCCTTCGGCCAGATTCTACGCGCCATCCGCGAGCATGAACCGCGCACGCGCTCGCTCGGCTATGCGGTCGAACGCTACAAGGTCACCGCCTTTGCGTTGTCGGCCGGTCTGTCGGGCCTGGCTGGCTCGCTGAAATGTGTCGTTTTCCGGCTCGCCTCGCTCACCGATGTCCACTGGCATATGTCGGGCGACGTGATCCTGATGACCGTGCTGGGTGGCATGAACTCGGTCTTCGGTCCGGCCATCGGCGCCATCATCATCTCTGCGCTGCGGCATTACTTCGATGCGCTGGGCGCCTGGGTCACCATCATGGTCGGCCTGGTCTTCATTTTCTGTGTGCTTGTTTTCCGCCGCGGCGTGCTGGGTGAACTCAGCCACTACCTCGCGGTCCGTCACCCTGCCAAGGAACAAAAGAATGCCTAGATTCGAGCGCAAAGCGATTGTCGAACGCTTCCAGGATATGATCCGGCGCGGCGAGCCGATCATCGGCGGCGGCGCCGGCACCGGCATCTCCGCGAAATGCGAGGAAGCCGGCGGCATCGACCTGATCATCGTCTACAATTCCGGCCGTTACCGCATGGCCGGGCGTGCCTCGTCGGCCGGCCTGCTGGCCTATGGCAATGCCAACGAGATCGTGAAGGAGATGGCGCTGGAAGTGCTGCCGGTCTGCAAGACCACGCCGGTGATCGCCGGCGTCAACGGCACCGATCCTTTCGTGATCATGCCGGTCTTCCTGAAGCAGCTGAAGGAACTCGGCTTCTCCGGCGTGCAGAACTTCCCCACCGTCGGGATTATCGACGGCACCTTCCGCGTCAGCCTGGAAGAGACCGGGATCAACTTCGCCAGCGAGATCGACATGATCCGCCAGGCGCATGAACTGGACCTGCTGACCACGCCCTATGTGTTCTCGACCGATGAGGCCGTGGAAATGGCCAAGGCCGGCGCCGACCTGATCGTGCCCCATATGGGCGTCACCACCGGCGGCAGCATTGGTGCCACCACGTCGAAGACGCTGCAGGACTCCGTGCGGCTGATCGACGACTGGGCCGAGGCGGCGCGCAGAATCCGCAAGGACGTCATCATCATTGCCCATGGCGGGCCGATTTCCTCGCCCGAAGATGTCGACTTCGTGCTGCGGAACAGCAAACATTGCAACGGTTTCTACGGCGCCAGCAGCGTCGAGCGGTTGCCGGTCGAGACGGCAATCACCAACCATATAAAAACCTTCAAGGCCATCGATGCCCTGAAGGGCAAGGGAGGCAAGTGACATGGCCCGCGTCTATATCAGCGCCGTGATGGATATTCCGCTGGAGGAAGCCTGGGGCGTTTTGCGTGATTTCAACGCATTGCCGATCTATCACCCATTCTTTTCCAAGAGCGAGATCGAGGGCGGCCTACCATCCGACCAGGTCGGCTGCGTGCGCAACTTCTTCACGCATGAAGGCGGCCATATCCGCGAGGAGCTGCTGACGCTTTCGGATCGCGAGCATGTCTGCTGCTACCGCATCCTGGAAGCCACGCTGCCGGTGCAGAATTATGTCGCCGAGATGCGGCTGAAGACCATCACCGAGGGCAACAAAACCTTCGGCGAATGGTGGGCGGAATATGATGTGGCGCCGGCCGATGCCGAAAGCGTGCATCAGACGGTGAGCGACACTTTCCGTTTTGCCTTTGAGGGTGCGGTGAAAGTCGCCCGGCAGAAGAGGGGCTAGCGGCGGTCGTCATGCCCGGCACGGCTTACGTCATCGGCACCTTCGACACCAAGGCTGAAGAGCTGCGGTATGTCGCAGGCCTGCTGCGGCAGGCAGGTCTGACGGCGCTCACCATCGATGTCGGCACGAAGGCGCCAGCGCAGGATGCCGATGTCAGCGCCGAAGTCGTGGCGACCTTCCATCCTGAAGGCGCCGATGCGGTGCTGAAGGCTGGCGACCGCGGCAAAGCGGTTATGGCGATGAGTGCGGCCCTGCTGCGTTTCATGGCCTCGCTGCACGATATCGGCGGCATGATTGGGCTCGGTGGCTCGGGCGGCACCAGCCTGATTGCGCCAGCCATGCAGGCACAGCCGATCGGCCTGCCCAAGCTGATGGTCTCGACCCTGGCGGCCGGCGATGTCTCGGCTTTCGTCGGCGTGCATGACATCACCATGCTGTATCCGGTCACCGATATTGCCGGGTTGAACAGACTGTCGCGCGTGATCCTTGCCAATGCGGCGCATGCGCTGGCCGGCATGATGTCGCGCAGCATCCCGGCCTCGACCGACACGCGCCCGGCGCTGGGCCTCAGCATGTTTGGCGTCACAACGGCTTGCATCCAGCAGCTCACCGCGCGGCTCAATGCCGATTACGAATGCCAGGTCTTCCACGCCAATGGCCCTGGTGGCCGCTCGCTGGAAGCGATTGCGGCGTCCGGGCTGCTGCAGGGCGTGGTCGATCTCACCACCACCGAAGCCGCCGATCATCTGCTTGGCGGCGTCTGCACGGCGGGCGCGGAACGCTTCGACGTGGTGGCGAAAACCGGCATTCCCTGGATTGGCTCCTGCGGCGCGCTCGACATGGTCAACTTCTGGGCGCCCCAGACGATTCCGGAGCGTTATCGTGGCCGGCTGTTCCATGCCCACAATGCCAATGTCACGCTGATGCGCACCACGGCGGCCGAACTGGAGCAGATTGCCGCCTGGATCGCCGCCAAGCTGAATGCCTCTTCCGGCCCGGTGCGGCTGCTGCTGCCCGAGGGTGGCGTCTCGGCTTTAGATGCACCTGGGCAGACTTTCCACGACCCCGCCGCCAATGCCGCGCTATTCGCGGCGTTTGAGCAGTATTTCAAGATTAGCGACACGCATCGCATCCTCCGTGTGCCGCATCATATCAATGACGCAGGTTTCGTCGCCGAGGCCGAGCGGCATGTGCGGGAGCTGATCCCAGCTTGAATCTGCCATAACCTGGCTGACGCGCCGGGAAAAAGCAGATAATAAGGCGGCATGATCGACAAGCTTGAATTTCTTCTGGCACTTGCGCGCGAAAAGAACTTCCGCAAGGCGGCCGACGAATGCGGCGTGACGCAGCCTACGCTGTCGGCCGGCATCAAGCAGCTTGAGGATACACTGGGTGTACTGCTGGTGCAGCGCAGTTCGCGCTTCATCGGCTTCACGGCGGAAGGCGAGCGCGTGCTCGACTGGGCACGGCGGATTGTCGGCGATGCCCGCGCCATGCGGCAGGAGGTGCAGGCCCTGAAAAGTGGCCTGATCGGACATCTGAAGCTCGCGGCGATTCCCACCGCGCTCGGCATGGTCTCTGCCTTGACCACGCCCTATCGCGCCAAACATCCGAATGTGAAATTCACCATCCTGTCGCGCACCTCCATCGAAGTGCTCGGCATGCTGGAGAATCTGGAAGTCGATGCCGGCATCACCTATATCGACAACGAACCGCTCGGCCGGGCGCGTTCCATTCCGCTCTATACCGAGCAGTATCGCCTGTTGACATCAAAAGACAGTCCGCTCGGCCAGCGCGACCGCGTGACCTGGGCCGAGGTCAGCCGCATACCCCTTTGTCTGCTGACGCCCGACATGCAGAACCGGCGCATCATCGACAAGCTGCTCCGAGAGGCGGGTGGCGCCGAGCCGGAGCCGACGCTGGAATCCAATTCCATGATCGTGCTGTTTTCGCATGTGCGCACCGGCCAGTGGGCCAGCGTGATGCCGGAAAAGCTGGCCGAAACGCTCGGCCTGACCGAACGCCTGCGCGCCATTCCCATCGTCGAGCCCGATGCGGTCCACACCATCGGCCTCGTGGTGCCGGATCGCGATCCGATGTCGCCGCTGGCCGTCGCCCTGGTCGCCGAGGCCAAATTGCTTTCCTCGACCCTGATCGGTTGATAGAAAACCTCTATCGCGCAACGGGAATGCGATCTTGATCGCGCCGCCCGGTGGGCGGATGATGGTGGCTGCCCATAGTCACCAGCGTTACCCGTATGAATATTACCACTCCGATGCCCCGCCAACACCGGCAGGGGCCGGGTAAATCCGGTCGCGCGCTGCCGCGCGGTCGCCAGGCCTCCGACGCCGATCATGAGGCGCTGCGTGCCATCCTGCGGCCCGATGCCGGCCAACTAGAATTTGGGCGCCGCGACCTGCTGATCGAGTACCTGCATCTGATCAACGACGCCAAGGGTCATCTGCCGGCCAGTCTGCTGGTGGCGCTGAGTGAGGCGATGCGCCTGCCGCTGGCCGAGGTTTTCGAGACCGCCACCTTTTATGCCCATTTCCGCGTGGTCGAGGGCGATGAACCGGCGCAGGTGACATTGCGCATCTGCGACTCGCTCAGTTGCTGCATGGCCGGCGCGGATATGTTGGCACAGCAGCTGGAAGATCTGGGCGGCACCCGCGTCGAACGAGCGCCCTGCATGGGTCAGTGCGACCGCGCACCCTGCGCTGTCTACGGCAAGAATGTCATCGCGCCGGCCTCGGTCGAAACCTTGCAGGCGGCGCATGCGCAGAAGGCTGTCGCGCCGGTACTGCCCAATTATAAGAGCCTCGCCGTTTATCGCGCCCAGGGCGGTTACGGTGTGCTGACGAAACTGCGCAGCGGCGAACTGACGCGCGAGGCGCTGGTGGCCGAGATCGAGGTCGCCGGCCTGCGTGGCATGGGCGGGGCTGGCTTTCCCACTGCCAGAAAATGGCGCGCGGTACTGGAACAGCCGAAGCCGCGGTTGCTGGCGGTGAACGGCGACGAGGGCGAGCCCGGCACGCTGAAGGATCGCTGGTTCCTCGAAACCGATCCGCATGGTTTCCTCGAAGGCATGCTGATCGCCGCTTTCCTGATTGAGGCTGAGACGGCCTATCTCTATCTGCGCGATGAGTATCCCGCTTTGCATGTGGTGATCTCGGAAGAGCTGAAGGCGCTGAAAGCCGCCGGCCTTCTGGGCGACGTGCAGGTCGAACTGCGGCGCGGTGCCGGCGCCTATATCTGCGGCGAGGAGTCGGCGATGCTGGAAAGCATCGAGGGCAAGCGCGGCCTGCCGCGGCAGAAGCCGCCATTCCCCTTCCAGGTCGGCCTCTGGGGCCGGCCGACCCTGATCAACAATGTCGAGACGCTCTACTGGGTGCCGCAAATCGCCGACAAGGGCGCCGCCTGGTGGCAGGGCCATGGCCGCAACGGCGGCAAGGGGCTGCGCAGCTATTCGGTTTCGGGCCGCGTGCGAAATCCGGGCGTCAAACTGGCGCCCGCCGGCGTCACCATTACCGAACTGATCGAGGAGTATTGCGGCGGCATGCTGCCGGGCCACAGCTTCATGGCCTATCTGCCCGGGGGCGCTTCGGGCGGCATCCTGCCGGCGAGTCTGAATAACATTCCGCTCGATTTCGGCCAGCTGGAGAAATACGGCTGCTTCATCGGCTCGGCTGCCGTGATCGTGCTGTCGGACCAGGATGACGTGAAGGGTGCCGCGCTCAACCTGATGAAATTCTTCCGCCATGAAAGCTGCGGCCAGTGTACGCCCTGCCGTGTCGGCACCGAAAAGGCTGTCGAGCTGATGGCGCAGCCGACATGGGACGAGCCGCTCTTGCGCGATCTGGCGCAGGTGATGCGCGATGCTTCGATCTGCGGCCTGGGGCAGGCCGCGCCCAATCCGCTGCTCTCGGTGTTGGAGCGGTTCAGATGATCCGCTTCCAGCTCGATGGCAAAGCGGTCGAAGCCCTGCCGGGCGAAACCATCTGGCAGGTCGCCAAACGCGAAGGCACGGAGATTCCGCATCTGTGCTACACGCCGCAGCCCGGCTTCCGCGCCGATGGCAACTGCCGCGCCTGCATGGTCGAGATCGAGGGAGAGCGCGTGCTGGCGCCAAGCTGCAAGCGCGTGCCGACCGAGGGGATGAAAGTCGTGTCGGCGAGCGATCGTGCGACGCGCGCGCGCGAACTGGTGATGGAACTGCTGGTCGCCGATCAGCCGAAACGCGCTGAAGCGCATGACGGCGAATCCAAATTCTGGCACTGGGCCGAGGCGCTGAATGTCACCGAAAGCCGCTTCCCGGCCCGGGATCATACGCCGGCGCCGGATCGCAGCCACGGCGCCATGGCGGTTAACCTGGATGCCTGCATCCAGTGCAATCTCTGTGTCCGTGCCTGCCGTGAAGTGCAGGGCAATGACGTAATCGGCATGGCCTTCCGCGGCCATCATTCCGAAATCGTGTTCGATTTCGACGATCCGATGGGCAACAGCAGCTGCGTCGCCTGCGGCGAATGCGTGCAGGCCTGCCCGACCGGCGCGCTGCTGCCGTCCACATTGGTGGATGAGAATAACCGCGGCGTGGAGAAGGCCACGAAAGCCATCGACAGCCTGTGCCCCTTCTGCGGTGTCGGCTGCCAGTTGACCTACCACGTCAAGGACAACCGTATTCAGTATGTCACCGGCAAGGATGGCCCGGCCAATCGCGGCCGGCTGTGTGTGAAAGGCCGTTTCGGCTTCGATTATGTCAGCCATCCGCATCGCCTGACTAAACCGCTGATCCGCAAGGATGGCGTGCTTAAACATGGCGAGGATGTCGTCGATCCGGCCAATCCCTTCACGCATTTCCGCGAAGCCACTTGGGAAGAGGCATTGGCGCGCGCAGCTTCCGGCCTGGTCAAGGTGCGCGACGAAATCGGTCCGTCGGCGCTGGCCGGTTTCGGTTCCGCCAAGGGCTCGAACGAAGAGGCCTACCTGTTCCAGAAGCTGGTGCGCATGGGTTTCGGCACCAACAATGTCGATCACTGCACGCGGCTCTGTCATGCCTCGTCGGTGGCCGCCCTGATGGAGGGCCTGGGCTCGGCCGCCGTCACCGCGCCCTTCTCGGCTGCCATGGATGCCGAGGTGATCATCGTGATCGGCGCCAATCCCACCATCAATCACCCGGTCGCCGCCACCTTCATCAAGAACGCGGTGCGGCAGAAGAATGCCAAATTGATCGTGATGGATCCGCGTGGCCAGGCGTTGACAAAATTCGCCACGCATCACCTGCGATTCAAGCCGGGCTCGGATGTGGCGATGCTGAATGCCATGCTGCATGTGATCATCGCCGAAGGCCTGACCAACCCGGCCTATATCCAGCGCTTCGTCGATGGCTTCCCCGATCTGGAACAGGCCGTGAAGGACGCGACGCCGGAGGCGATGTCGCCGCTCTGCGGTATCGCGCCCGATGTGCTACGTGATGTGGCGCGCCTGTATGCGACGTCAAAGGCTTCGCTGATCTTCTGGGGCATGGGCGTGTCACAGCATGTGCATGGCACCGACAATGCACGCTGCCTGCTGGCGTTAGGCCTGATCACCGGCCAGATCGGTCGCCCCGGCACCGGCCTGCATCCGCTGCGCGGCCAGAACAACGTGCAGGGTGCGTCGGATGCCGGCCTGATCCCCATGGTGCTGCCCGACTACCAGTCGGTCGAAGATGCCGCCAAACGCGAAGCATTTGAAGCCGTCTGGGGTCCGGGCGTGGCGAATGCGCATATCGCACCGCAGCGCGGGCTGACCGTGGTGGAGATCATGGGCGCCATCCTGCAGGGCGAGATTTGCGGCATGTATATCATGGGCGAGAATCCGGCCATGTCGGACCCCGATGCGGCGCATGCGCGCGCGGCGCTGGCCAAACTGGATCACCTGGTGGTGCAGGACATCTTCCTCACCGAGACGGCTTTCCATGCCGACGTGATCCTGCCGGCGACAGCCTTCGCCGAGAAGGATGGCAGCTTCACCAATACCGATCGCCGCGTGCAGATCGGCCGCAAGGCCCTGGATGCACCCGGAGAAGCGCGGCAGGACTGGGAGCTGATCCAGGAGATCGCGCAGCGTGTCGGCCTGAACTGGAACTACCTGCATCCGAGCGAGGTCTATGCCGAAATGGCTGGCCTGATGCCGTCGCTGGCGGGCATCACCTGGCCCCGGCTGGAAACTGAAGGGGCCGTCACTTATCCGGGTGGCCACGAGATTATCTTCACCGATGGCTTCCCGACCGCCACCGGCCGCGCGAAGATCGTGCCCACGAAAGTGACGCCGCCGGCAGAACTGCCCGATGCAGAATATCCGATGGTGCTCAGCACCGGCCGCCTGCTGGAACACTGGCATACCGGCGCCATGACGCGCCGTGCCACCCAGCTCGATGCGCTGGAGCCGGAAGCCACCGCGCAGCTGCATCCGCGCGATGCCGCAAGGCTCGGCGTCAGCGCCGGTCAGTTCATCCGCGTCTCGACCCGGCGCGGTGCGATTCAGCTGAAAGCCCGTCTCGACCGCGATGTGGCGGAGAATATGGTGTTCATCCCCTTTGCCTTCTTTGAGGCAGCCGCCAATCTGCTGACCAACCCGCAGCTTGATCCCTTCGGCAAGATCCCGGAATTCAAATTCTGCGCCGCCAAGGTCGAAGCGGTCGAGGCCGCAGTGGCGGCTGAGTAATGCGTTAACTTAATCCGCACTCAGCCAGCGGATCGCGCCATGACCCGCAGCCAGGCCGGTGGCAAAACAGCCCTGCAGCAGGTAACCCCCGGTCGGAGCCTCCCAGTCCAGCATTTCGCCGGCGACGAAGACGCCCGGCCGCTTTCGCAGCATCAGACCGTCATCCAACTCGGTCAGCGCGATGCCGCCGGCGGTCGAGATCGCCCGCGCCAGACCGAAGGGCGCAGTCAGGCGCAGCGGGATGGCTTTCACCAATGCAGACAACTGTGGTTTGTCTGCGCCGCCATGCAGCGCCTCCTGGACCAGGCCGATACCGACCGGCGGCAGGTTTGCGCTCTTGCGCAGGAAATTGCTCAGGGTCGCACCGCGGCGCGGGCCGTCGAGTTTTTCCGACAGTTCAGCGAGAGTCATATCGGGCCGCAGATCGACGAACAGCTTCGCCTCGCCATCGCGCGCAATGGCTTCCCGCAATCTCGCCGACAGCGCATAGATCACGCCGCCTTCGATGCCTTCGGATGTGATCACCGCTTCGCCGCGCAAAGTTTCGCCGTTGAACTGCAGCGCGATGCGCTTGAGCGGTGCGCCAGCATGCTGCTTACGGAAAATCTCCGACCAGTCGATGCGGAAGCCGCAATTGGCGGGCCGTAGTGGCGCGATCTCGATGTCGGGCAGCAAGGCGGTCCAGCCGCCATCGGCGCCCAGTCGCGGCCATGAGGCGCCGCCCAGCGCCAGCACGGTCGCATCGGCTTTAAACGTGTTGCCATTGGCAAATGTCAGCGCGCCATCGGCGTCCCAGCCGCGCCACTCGCTGCGCAGTGACACACGCACGCCGAGGCCATCGAGGCGGTTGAGCCAGGCGCGCAGCAGCGGGCTGGCCTTCATGGCTTTCGGAAAGACGCGGCCGCTGCTGCCGATAAAGGTCTCCTGCCCCAGCGCGGCGCACCAGTCCACCAGCGCCGAGGGCGGGAAGGCGTCCAGATACGGCGCGAGCCAGCCGGCGGCCTCGCCATAGCGCTCGCGAAATGTCTCCAGCGGTTCGGAATGCGTGATGTTCAGCCCGCCACGCCCGGCCATCAGCAGCTTGCGAGCAATGCTCGGCATGCGCTCGAACACCTGTACGCGCAGGCCGGCCTGCGCCATGGTTTCGGCCGCCATAAGCCCGGCCGGACCGCCGCCGATCACGGCCACCTGTTTGCTGGAAAGCGTGCTGCTCATCCCCGGTGTTATGGACCGGGGACGTGGCTGCCGCCAGCCTTTAACGCGACATCAGCACCGGGACCGGTGGGGCCTGCAAAAGGCTGCGGGTGGCGCCGCCGAACACCAGCTCGCGCAGCCGCGAATGGCCATAGGCACCCATCACAATTAGGTCGGCGCGCAAAGTCCGTGCCTGTTCCACGATGACATCGCCGGCTGTGGTATCGGGCGCCAGCACCGGCGTCACCGTCACCTTCACGCCATGCCGGGCCAGATGGGTGGCAAGGTCGAAGCCCGGATTGTGTTTTGGCTCTTCCGGATCCGGATTGACCCGTATGACTGTCACGGCTTCGGCCCGCTGCAGCAGCGGCAGCGCATCATGGACCGCGCGGGCGGCTTCGGCCGAGGGTTTCCAGGCCACCAATACGCGCTGGCCGATCGCAGCGTTCGCGTAGTTGTTTGGCACGATCAGCGCTGGGCGCCCTGCTGCCATGACGACGCTACCTGCGCCCGCACTGGCAGGCGTGGTAAGATCGGTCAGGGGTGTGTTCGGCGGCAGCACGATCAGGTCGGCATAGCGGCTCTGCTCGACCACCGTGGCATCAATGGCGCCATCCACCTTGCGCCATTCGATGCTCAACCCGTGGCGCTGTTCGGCGGCCTGCACGGCTTTGTGTGCCGCCTCGGCCTGTGCCTGGGCCTGCTGGATCTGCCATTCGATCAAATCTGCTGTCACGCCGGTGCCGAGCAGATCGACCGGCGTAAAGGGTGGCGCCTGAACATGCAGGGCCACCAGATGCGCGCCCTGCCTCTTGGCCAACTGGGCGGCAGCATCAAGCCGCGCAGCCGCTGTCGGCGCAGCATCGACATAAACCAGGATATCTTTGTAAGCCATCTCGACTCTCCTTCACCGCATGTCGCCAGTGAAGCGCAGCCGGAGGCTCGAAGCTTTGACCGAGGTCAAGGAAAGATGGCTTAGGCTATGCAACCTTCAGGCGGCTTCCGAGAGTGCGCGCAGCTGCTCGAACTGTCTAATCTGCACGCGGTCGGGCGCCGGCAGGCCGATCACGTCGAGCTTGCGCAGCCTGGTGAAGCAGCGGCTGACGGTTTCGATGGTGAGGCCGAGATAGTCGCCCACCTCGGCGCGCGTCATCGGCAGCAGCACGGGATTTTCGGCCATGCCGCGCGCCTTCATACGGGATGCTTGTAAAAGCAGAAACGAGGCTATGCGCTCCATGGCGGTTTTGCGGCCGAGCAGCAGAATCTGCTCCTGCGCCGCGGCGATTTCACTTTCTGCCACCGCCAGCAGGCGCTGCTCCAGGCAGGGCATGTCGCTCAGCAGCCGGCGGAAGGTGGCGCGCGAGAAGCGACACAGATGCGTCTCGGTCAGCGCTTCGGCGCTGACCATATATTCGGCCTTGGTGCTGGCGCCGAGAAAATCGCCGGCGCCGAGAAAACCGGCGATCTGGCGGCGGCCGTCGGGCATCGACTTGGCGACCGACATGTTGCCGCTGGTGATGTTGAAGACATGTTCGGCTTCGTCGCCTTCGCTGAACAGCGTCTGGCCGGGCTGGAGCGTTACGGTGGTGACATGCGAAGCCATCTTCGCCTGGTCTTCGGAATCCAGCGAGGCACAGATCGTCAGGCTGCGCGACGTGCAGGTGTCGCAGGGGCTCGGCGCGGCTTTTTGACGCGCCAGAGGCTGACGCAGGGCAATGATCTGGGCCATCACACGATCCTTCTGCCGGAGCCATCGTTGGCATGGCCGCAATCTAGCGGGAATCGCTGATCCGCAGCCTGTCTCCAGCGCATCAATCATCCGCCTGCCGTCGCGCAGTTGCGATAGGTAAAATTGTCGCATCGCTACTGCCAGTCGCGGGCAGCAATGATGGTGGTAGCGAGTCACGACTAATGACCGGCCCCCGCAAAGCCGCTATCCATAAGGGCAGCATGAACGACACTGCCGAACAGGATCTGTCTGAAGCCGCTGCTCCGGCCGCGGATGCGGCGCGCGTGCGCAAGATCATCCATGTCGATATGGATGCCTTCTATGCCTCGGTCGAGCAGCGCGACCATCCGGAGCTGCGCGGCAAGCCGGTCGCGGTCGGCGGTTCGGCCGCGCGCGGCGTCGTGGCGGCGGCGAGCTACGAGGCGCGCAAATTCGGTGTGCGCTCGGCGATGCCCTCGGTGACGGCGAAGCGCAAATGCCCGGAGCTGATTTTCGCGCGGCCGCGCTTCGATGTGTATCGCCAGGTGTCGCAGCAGATTCGCGCCATCTTCGCCGACTACACGCCGCTGATCGAGCCGCTGTCGTTCGATGAAGCCTATCTCGATGTCACCGAGAATCTGAAAGGCATCGACTCGGCCACGCAGATCGCCGAAGAAATCCGCGCCAGGATCAAGGCCGTGACGCAGCTCACCGCCTCGGCCGGTGTCTCCTACAACAAGTTCCTCGCCAAGCTGGCCTCCGACCAGAACAAGCCCGATGGCCTGTTCGTGATCACGCCGAAGCTAGGCCCGGTCTTTGTCGAGGATCTGCAGGTGGGGCGTTTTCATGGCATCGGCCCGGCGACCTCGGCCAAGATGAACCGCCTCGGCATCGAGACCGGCCGCGATCTGCGGGCGCAGACGCTGCCCTTTCTGCAGCAGCATTTCGGCAAATCTGGCACGCATTACTACTGGATTTCGCGCGGCATCGATCATCGCCAGGTGCGGCCGGACCGAATCCGCAAATCGGTCGGTGCCGAGAACACCTTTTCCGAAGACCTGTTCAACAGCGGCGAGGCCGAGATCGAACTGCAGCCGATCATCGCCAAGGTCTGGCGCTACTGCGAAAAATCCGGCATCCGCGGGCGTACGGTGACGCTGAAGGTGAAATTCTCCGATTTCCAGATCATCACCCGCAGCCGCACCCTGCCGCAGCCGGTGGCTTCGGAAGCCGAGATTGCCCAGGTGGTCGAGATCCTGATGCAGCCGCTGTTTCCGGTGCTGAAAGGCATTCGCCTGCTCGGCGTCACGCTATCGTCGCTGGGCGAAGAGGAAGAAGAGGCCGTGACCGAAACGCCGCAGCTGCGGCTGACGCTCTAGGATCACCATGGCGCATAAACTCTATCTCGCCGGCCCGGATGTCTTCGCTCCCAATGCACAGGCGCGCTTTGCCGCGATGCGCGAAGCCTGCCACAGCGCCGGTTTCGAGCCACTGACGCCGGTCGATAACGCATTGCCGGCAAACCTGCAGGGCCAGGCGCTGGCGGCTTTCATCAAGCAGGCCAATGTCGAGCTGATCCGGCGCTGCGATGCGGTGGTGGCGAATGTCTCGCCATTCCGTGGCCCCAACATGGATCCCGGCACCGCCTGGGAGATCGGCTTTGCCGAGGCGCTGGGCAAGCCGGTGATTCTGTGGAGCGAGACAGGCGCCCTGCTGGCCGAACGCACGCCCGGCAACGGGAGCACCGATCCGCAGGGCTGGATGGTGGAGAATTTCGGCCTGGCCGAGAATCTGATGATCGCGGTCAATCCGCATCAGGTCGCGCCCGACTTCGCCACTGCATTGCAGCGCGCAGTGGCCGCGCTGGGCCGATAAGCCGCTTTCCCGTTTGCTTCGTCGTCGCGCAATGGCAGACTGATCCCAAAAGCCGAGCATAAGGGAGAACCACATGCGTCTCGATCACACCGCCGCCGGCGTCTTTCCGATTGCCCCCACCGCCTTCCATCCGGATGGCCGCATCGATGAGGCCTCGACCGACAGACTGATCGAGGCCTATCTGGCGGCGGGCTCTACGGGTGTGACGGTGCTCGGCATCATGGGTGAGGCACCCAAGCTGGAGCCGGAAGAGTCGCTCGCCATCGCCACGCGTTTCATCAAGGGCATGAAAAACCTGCCGGTGATCGTCGGCGTTTCGGCGCCGGGCTTTGCCGCGATGCGCTCGCTGGCACGCGCCAGCATGGAGCGCGGTGCCGCCGGCGTGATGATCGCGCCGGTGCCGAGCCTGCGCACCGATGACCAGATCACCGGTTATTATCGCCAGGCGATCGAAGCGATCGGCGAGGATATTCCCTTCGTTATCCAGGATTATCCGCTGACCCTGACCGTGCAGATGACGCCCAAGGTGATCCGTCAGATCGTGCAGGATCACCCCTCCTGCGTGATGCTGAAACACGAAGACTGGCCGGGACTGGAAAAGATCAGCGCGCTGCGCGGCTTCCAGGCCGAAGGCTCCATGCGCGAGATTTCCATTCTCACCGGCAATGGCGGGCTGTTCCTCGATTTCGAGATGGAGCGCGGCGCCGATGGCGCGATGACCGGTTATGCCTTCCCGGAAATGCTGGTCGATGTCGTGCGCTTCCAGAAAGAGGGCAAACGCGATGCCGCGCATGACTTGTTCGACGCGCATCTGCCGCTGCTGCGCTACGAGCAGCAGCAGGGTGTCGGGCTGGCGGTACGCAAATACACCCTGATGAAACGCGGCATCCTGGCCAGCGACGCGCAGCGCAAGCCGGGCGCAGGGCTCAGCGCCAAGGCGAAGGCCGAGGTGGATTACCTGCTGGCCCGGCTGGCGCGGACCGACCGGCGCGCACTGGCGGCCTGAGCGGCGCCGTTTCAGCCGAGAGAGGTGTCAATTCGCATATCCGAGCATGCGAACAGGTGTTCTCTATTTATAGGAATATTAGCATTAACTCTGCTGACGATCAACAAGTCTCGTCATCCTCGGGCTTGTCCCGAGGATCCATCCCAACCCTCCGCGCATCGGCCAGTGCATATGGGCTTGGGCAGATGGACCCTCGGGACAAGCCCGAGGGTGACGATCTATGTGAGAGTGGCTAGCGGGCGTAAATGCATCCGTCATCCCCGCGAAAGCGGGGATCCAGAACAACCGCCTGACTGGGTTCCCGCCTGGGCGGGAATGACGAATTGGGCGCTCCTCTCGCCTGTGCGGCAGAAAATTCCCGGTTGTCCAGCGATATTAGACTGACTGCCGTAGGAATAAGAACATATTGTGTACTTAAGAGATCGAAGGTAGAACATTGGCGTCAACTGAAGGAGCCCGCCGATGTCGCGTTTTGCCCCGCTTCCCAACATCCAGCCCCGTTCCGCCTCCTATATTGCGCCCCGTCTTGGTCTGGCGGCACTGCGCCGCTCCTTCGGCCTCGGCTCCTCGGCGCTGACTTTCGGCATTCCGCAGATCGACGCACTCACCGATGGCTTCGCCCGTGGCGCGCTGCACGAGATCATCGGCGACCATGCTGCGGTCAGCGGCTTCCTCGCCGCCCTGCTCGGCCGTGATCGCCGCCGGTCGCAGATTCTCTGGGTCACCGCCGGCGGCAGCCTGCATGCGCCGACGCTCGGCCAGCTTGGCCTCGATCATCGTCGTCTGACCGTGGTCAGCACGCCGCGCGTTTCGGATCGCTGCTCGGCGGCCGAACAGGCCATGAGTCCGCTCGGCTATGGCGCCGTGGTCGCCGAGATCGAGCATGCCGATGCCGAGATCGCGCAGCGTCTGCAGGATGCCGCCGCGCGCCACAACGCCATTGCCTTCTTAGTACGACAGGATCGCCCGCAGCCATCGCTCGCCGCCACGCGCTGGTCGGTGCAGGCGGACCGCAGCGACGGTTTCCGCCCCTGCTGGCAAGTCACGCTCGAAGCATTCGATGGCAGCGCCGTGCATGGCGCCTGGCTGGTCGAATGGGATCACAGCGCCGTAGCCTTCCGCCTGGTTGAATGACGGCACTGTCATATTGCACGCAGCAATATTGAACTGATGACTTTCGCGCCGACCTCTCTTGCAGAGGTCGGCGCAACTGCATCTGCATACCGTCAGGTTCACTGACAGGTCATGGTCGTGTCACCTGCCGGTCATCGCGCCTGCCTAGCGTCTCCCCTCGATTCTGCAAACGACTCTGCACAGAAGAGGGGAAGCCATGCTTATTCATCGTCGTCATTTCCTGGCCGGCACCGGCGCCGCCGCTGGCGCACTGGCACTGCCGCGCTTCGCGATCGGTCAGGCCGACAATCGCCCGACCATCACCATCGCGGTCCAGCAGATTTCCAACAGCGCCTCGCTCGAGCCGCTGCGCGAACAGTCCAATGTCGGTGAGCGCACCTTCTCCTTCATTTATGAAGGCCTGATCATGCGCAACCTGCTGAGTCAGATGGAGACGATCCCCGGCCTGGCAGAAAGCTGGAAGCGCATCGATGGCCGCACCGTCGAACTCAGCCTGCGCAAGGGCGTGAAATTCCACAACGGCGACGAGATGACGGCCGACGACGTGGTGTTCACCTTCAGTCGCGAACGCATGTTCGGCCCCGATTACGACATCGGCAGCAGCAAGACGCTGTTCGCCAATGTGCTGATCCGCGACAGCGTGGAAGGCAAGGCGCTGCCGCCGGAAGTGATGGCGGTGGCCAAGCGCGCCTGGCCGGCACTGGAAAAAGTCGAGGCCATCGACAAATACACCGTCCGCTTCGTCAACCGCACGCCGGATGTGACCATGGAGGGCCGCATCGCCCGTTACGGCAGCGAGATCATCTCGCGCCGCGCCTATGAGGAAGCCAAGACCTGGCTCGACTGGGCGCGCAAGCCAGTTTCCACCGGCCCCTACAAGGTGCGCGACTTCAAGCCCGACCAGGAGCTGGTGCTGGATGCCCATGAGGATTACTGGAACGGTCGCCCGCCGGTGAAGACCGTGCGTATCGTGGTGGTGCCGGAAGTGGCCAGCCGCATCAACGGGCTGCTGTCGGGCCAGTTCGACTTTGCCTGCGACATGCCGCCGGATCAGATTCCCGGCATCGAGAAGAATGCCCGGTTCGAGGTGCAGGGCGGTCTGATAGCCAACCATCGCCTCACGGTGTTCGACAAAAACCATGCCCAGCTGAAGGACCCGCGCGTGCGCCAGGCCTTCACCCATGCCATCGACCGCCAGGCCATCGTCGACAGCCTGTGGGCTGGCCGCACCCGGGTTCCCGCCGGCCTGCAGTGGGAATTCTACGGCCCGATGTTCGTCGAGGGCTGGACGGTGCCGGAATTCAACCCGCAGAAGGCCAAGGATCTGCTCAAGCAGGCTGGCTACAAGGGCGATCCGATTCCCTATCGCCTGATCAGCAACTACTACACCAACCAGAATTCCACCGCGCAGGTGCTGCTCGAAATGTGGCGCCAGGTTGGCCTGAATGTGCATATCGACATGAAGGAAAACTGGCAGCAGATTTTCGAAAACAACGGCCAGCGCGCAGTGCGCGACTGGTCGAACAGCGCGCCCTTCACCGATCCTATCTCCTCGATCGTCAACCAGCATGGTCCGCAGGGCCAGCAGCAGCAGGCCCAGGAATGGTCCAACGAGGAGATGAACCGGCTCTCCATTGCGATGGAAACCGAGACCGACATGCCGAAGCGCAAGGCGATGTTCAAGCGCATGCTGGAAATCTGCGAACGCGAAGACCCGGCCTATACGGTGCTGCACCAGAACGCCACCTTCACCGCCAAGCGCAAAGACATCAAGTGGAAGTCGGCGCCGGCTTTCGCGATGGACTTCCGTCACTACAATTTCCAGCGTGTCTGATGGCCATGGCGGCGGGGTGAAAATCCCGCCGCCATTTCCTTATCTGCCCTCATAAGGAAGACCCGCATGGACCGCGCCGACATCCGTGATCAGCACGCCCAAGATCAGCACATTCAACATCAGCAGGAGCGTCTGGTCGAGATCCGCAATCTCACGATCGATTTCGCGCAAGGCAACCGCCTGATCCGTGCGCTGCATGGCGTCGATCTTTCGCTGGATCGCGGCGAGGCGGTTGGTCTGGTGGGCGAGTCCGGCTCCGGCAAGAGCATCACCTGGCTCGCAGCGCTCGGCCTACTGCCGGGCAAGGCGAAGATCGGCGGCAGTGTGATGTTCGAAGGCCGCCAGCTGCTGCAGGCGCCGCATAAGCTTCTCGATACGGTGCGCGGCCGCCGCGTCGCGATGATTTTCCAGGACCCGTCCTCCAGCCTCAATCCGGTGCTCAAGATCGGCAAACAGATCACCGAGGCGCTCAGCCTGCATCGCGGCCTCAAGGGTGCTGCGGCGGAGGCGGAAGCCAAGCGGCTGCTGGATCGCGTCGGCATCGCCAATGCGGCGCGGCGCCTGAGCGATTATCCGCATGAACTCTCCGGCGGCATGAACCAGCGCGCCATGATCGCCATGGCGCTGGCCGGCGAACCCGATCTTCTGATTGCCGACGAACCGACCACCGCACTCGATGCCACGGTTCAGGCGCAGATTCTGGCGCTGCTGCAGGATATCCGGCGCGACAGCCACATGGCGATGGTGCTGATCAGCCACGATCTTGGCGTGGTGGCCGAGAATGTCGATCGCGTCTGCGTGATGTATGCCGGCCGGCTGGTGGAAGAAGCCTCCAGCGACCGTGTCTTCGACCGGCCGCGACACCCTTACACACGCGGGCTGCTCGCGGCGCTGCCGGCACTGGAAGGCGCGCGCCGGCGCCTGGTGGCGATTCCCGGCACGGTGCCCGAACCCTGGAACCTGCCGCGCGGCTGCGCCTTCGCGCCGCGCTGCGGCGAAGCCGAAGAAAGTTGTCATCGCGGCCAGCCGCCGCAGGTCTCGGTCGACCGCGACGAGCGCGTACTGTGTTTCCATGCGCGCTATCATGTCGATCCGGTGCATCCGGTCCCGGCCGAACCGGCGCCGGTGGCGCATGTCGCGGCCAGTGGCCATGCCGTCGCGGTGATTGCGCAATGACCGCTCAGGATTCTGGGAAGCCACTTCTGCAGGCGCATGGCATCGCCAAACATTTCAGCGTTCGTCAATCTGGCCTCGGCCCCTTCGGCCGCAAGGGTCTGCTCAAGGCGGTCGATGGCGTCACGCTCAGCGTCATGCCTGGCCGCACGCTCGGCCTGGTGGGTGAGTCCGGCTGCGGCAAATCCACCACCGGCCGGCTGCTGCTCGGCCTGATGACGCCGAGCGCCGGCGAGGTGCAGTTCGACGGTCAACCCTTGGCCAAAGCCGGCACGGCGGAGTGGCGCCAGCAGCGCCAGCTGATGCAGATGGTCTACCAGGACCCGCTCGGCGCGCTGGATCGCCGGCTCACCGTCGGTCGCCAGATCGGCGAGCCGCTGGAGATTCATCATCCCGGCATGACTGTCGCCGACCGCAACGAACGTATCGTCGCCGAGATGGCCGCGGTCGGGCTGCAGCCGCATCATGCCGAACGCTATCCGCACGAACTCTCCGGCGGCCAGCGCCAGCGCGTGGTGCTGGCGCGCGCGCTGATCCTGCAGCCCAGATTGCTGGTCTGCGACGAGCCGATCTCGGCGCTCGATGTCTCGATCCAGGCCCAGGTGGTCAACCTGCTGCTCGATCTCCAGCAGGACTTGAATCTGGCATACGTATTCATCAGCCACGATCTCAAGGTCGTACGCCAGATCAGCCACGACGTGGCAGTGATGTATCTCGGCCGCATCGTCGAATATGGCGAGGCCGAGAGCCTGTTCCGCGATCCGCAGCATCCCTATACGCAGGCCCTGCTGGCGGCGATCCCCTCGGTGGTGCGCCAGGGTGCGCCACGCATCGCGCCGATCCAGGGCGATCCGCCTGACCCGGCCAATCCGCCGAGCGGCTGCGCCTTCCGCACGCGCTGCCCGCGCGCCACGGCTCTGTGCGCCGAAACCGCCCCCGCTCTGCAGACTCTGCCCGACGGACGGCAGGTCGCCTGTCACTTTGTGACGCCGGACACGGCTTCTCGCCCTGGCCGCGTCGCCGCCTGAGAGTCGCCATGCTGTCCTTCATCGCTTCCCGTCTGGCCCGCGCGGCCCTCACCATCGTCTTCGTCGTCACCTTCGCTTTCGTGGTGCTGCGGCTGTCGGGCGATCCCGCCATGCTGATCATGTCGGTGGATGCGCCGCCGGAAGCCATCGTTGCCTTCCGCAAGGCCTGGGGCCTGGATGAGCCGATCTGGCAGCAGTATCTCGCCTATGCGGCCAAGGCGCTGACCGGAGATTTCGGCAATTCGATGCGCGACGGCCGCCCGGCCATCGAGCTGGTGCTGGAGCGCGTGCCGATGACCTTGGCGATCACGCTGCCGGCCTTCCTGATCAAGATCTGCCTCGGCATCCCGGCCGGTATTTTCGCCGCGCTGTATCGCAACTCGGCGCTCGACCGCCTCACCATGATGGTTTCGGTGGCCGGCTTCACGGTGCCGAGTTTCGTGCTGGCGCTGGTGCTGGTGCTGGTCTTCTCGGTGCAGCTCGGCTGGCTGCCCTCCAGTGGCAATGACCACTGGCAGTCCGCCATCCTGCCGATCATTACGCTAGGCCTTTCCGGTGCGGCGATCCTGGCGCGCTTTACCCGTTCGGCGATGCTGGAAGTGCTCGGCCAGCCCTATATCCGCACAGCTTCGGCGAAAGGCGTGCCGTGGCATCGCGTGGTGCGCGGCCACGCCCTGCCCAACGCGGCGATCCCCACCGTCACCATCGTCGGCTTCATGATCGGCAGCCTGATTGCGGGCGCGGTTGTCGTGGAGAGCGTGTTTGCCTGGCCCGGTGTCGGCCGGCTGCTGGTCTCGGCGGTGTCGAACCGCGATCTCGCCGTGGTGCAGGCCGTGCTGCTCGCCATCGCGCTGTCGATGGTGGCGGCCAATCTGGTGGTCGATATCGCCTATGGCTGGCTCGATCCGCGGCTGCGTCGCGGCCGTGCGCAGCATTGAAGGGCAGGACCATGACCGATATCGCGACGCAACTGCCGACTGAAACCGAACCTGCGGATCGCCATGCCGGCATGAAGCGCTTCTTCGCCGCCTATCCGCCCGGCGTGCTGCTCGGGCTGTCCTGGATCCTGCTGATGCTGATCCTTGCCCTGGGCGCAGATCTGCTGACGCCCTATAGCTTCACGGCTTTCGATCTCAAGGCCCGGCTGCAGCCGCCGATCGGCATGGGCGGCGCGCTCAACCACGCGCTCGGTACCGACGAACTGGGCCGCGACGTGCTGTCGCGCCTGATCATGTCGATCCGCATGAGTATCCTGATCGCCTTTTTCGGCACGCTGATCGCCGCCTGCATGGGCACGCTGCTCGGCCTGATGGCGGCGCATTTCCGCGGCAAGGTCGAGGCGGTGATCCTGGTGATGATCGACTTCCAGGCCAGCATGCCCTTCATGATCATCGCGCTGTCGGTGCTGGCCTTTTTCGGCAATTCCATTGTGCTGTTCGTGGTGCTGATGGGCTTCCACAGCTGGGAGCGCTATGCCCGCATCTCGCGCGGCCTGGCGCTGTCGGCCAATGAACAGGGCTATGCCTCCGCCGTGCGCCAGCTTGGCGCCGGTTCCGGGCGTATCTATGGCCGCCATGTGCTGCCCAATATCGCCTCGACGCTGATCGTGTCGATGACGCTGACCTTCCCCGAGATCATCCTGCTGGAAAGCGGACTTTCATTCCTCGGACTGGGCGTGCAGCCGCCGCTCACCTCGCTGGGCAACATGGTCGGCTATGGCCGCGAATACATCACCCGCGCCCCCTGGATCATGCTGGCGCCCAGCGCCGTGATCGTTCTCACCACACTTTCCATCAGCATGCTGGGCGACTGGCTGCGCGACCGTCTCGATCCCACACTCCGCTAACAAAGAAGAAGATCATGTCCGACAAGGCCCGCAAGAATATCCTCCTCATCGTCGTCGACCAGTGGCGTGGCGACATCCTGTCGCATCTCGGCACCCCGGGCCTGAAGACGCCCAATCTCGACATGCTGTGCCGCGAGGGCGTCACTTTCCGCAATCATTTCACGACGGCTGTGCCCTGCGGCCCGGCGCGCGCCTCGCTGCTCACCGGCCTGTACCAGATGACGCATCGCGCGGTGCAGAACACCATCCCGCTCGACAGCCGCTTCACCAATCTGGGCCATGAACTGCGTCGCAACGGCTACGATCCCGCGCTGATCGGCTACACGACGACGACGCCGGATCCGCGCACGACAGGACCGAACGATCCGCGCTTCTTCGTGCTCGGCGATATCATGGACGGCTTCCGCCCCGTGGGCGCCTTCGAGCCCTACAAGGAAGCCTATTTCGCCTGGATGGCCTCGAAGGGCCACCAGCTGCCGGCGAATCCGGAGGATGTCTGGCGTCCGGCCGAAGGTAAGCCCGGCGCGACCGCTGCTGCGGCTTCGCTGCCGAAGGACCTGTCGGACACCGCCTGGTTCACCGAACGCGCGCTGACCTATCTCAATGGCGCCAGCAACCGCAACTGGTTCCTGCATCTGGGTTATTACCGGCCGCATCCGCCCTTCATCGCGCCGGAGCCCTATAACAGCATGTACGATCCGGCCGATATGGCGCCGCCGGTGCGCCATGCGACGGTGGAAGAGGCAGCGGCCTCGCATCCGCTGCACAAATTCTACATCGACCATGTCAACCAGCGCGGCTTCTTCCAAGGCGCCGATGCGCTCGGCTCGGCGATGAGCGACGACGAGGTGCGCCAGATGCGCGCGACCTATTTCGGTCTGATGACCGAGATCGACGACCACCTCGGCCGCGTCTTCCAGTTCCTCAAGGACAGCGGCCAGTGGGACGACACGCTGATCGTCTTCACCTGCGACCATGGCGAGCAGCTCGGCGATCACTACCTGCTGGGCAAGCTGGCCTATTTCGACGGCAGCTTCCGCATCCCGATGATCATCCGCAATCCGGAACGCGCCGCGGACTCGACGCGCGGCCAGATCGTCGATCTCTATACCGAGACGGTCGACACCATGCCGACGATTCTCGAATGGATCGGTGCCGAGATTCCGCGCCAGTGCGACGGCCGCTCGCTGCTCGATTTCACCTATGGCGCCACGCCGCCGAACTGGCGAACCGAAGTGCATTACGAATTCGACTTCCGCGACATCTTCTATTCCAAGCCGGAAGGCGTGCTGGGCACGGCGATGGATCAGAGTTCTCTGGCCGTGGTGCAGGATGACAATTACAAATACGTCCACTTCGCAGCCTTGCCGCCGCTGTTCTTCGACCTGAAGGCCGATCCCGGCCAGCTGAAGAATCTGGCCAATGATCCGGCCTATGCGCCGAAGATCATGGACTATGCGCAGAAGATGCTGAACTGGCGGCTCGCGCATGCCGACAAGACGCTGACTGGCTATCGCGCCAGTCCGCATGGTCTTGAGACTCGGCGCTAAAGCTTGAGCGCCCTGTCCCAAGCGGGCGCGTCGCCGTAGATCGCACGCAGGTGGTCGATGAAGGCGCGCACGCCGGCCGGCACGAAATTGGTGACCGGGTGGACGGCGAAGATGTTCACATCGGCTGCGCCGGGGTGATCGGGCAGAACGGTTTTCAGCACGCCGCTGCGCAGCTCGTTGCCGACATCCCAGGTCGAGCGCAGCGCGATGCCGAGGCCGGCTATCGCCAGTTCGCGCACGACTTCACTTGAGTTGGTGCGCACCGCGCTGTCGCCGGACACGGTGACGATCTGACCGCCCTTGCCCTGAAGCCGCCAGGGCAGCTGTCCCTCGGCGGCCAGCAGGCGATGTCGGCGCAGATCCTGCAGCCGCGCCGGTGCGCCATGCTGTTTCAGATAGGCCGGGCTGGCGCAGAGCAGGCGGCGGTTCGGGGCCAGCCGATGGCCGGTCAGGCCGGCCTCCACGCCGGGCGCGATGCGGATCGCCAGGTCGATGCGTTCGCCCAGCAGGTCGACATAGCCGTCAGATAGATCCAGCTCGATGTCCAGCCGCGGCCAGCGGTCGAGGAAAGCTTTCAGATGCGGCGCCACATGCAGACGGCCGAAGGAGGTCGGCGCCGTCAGCTTCAGACGCCCGGTCGGTTCGCCCGCCGCGCCGGTGACCAGGCTTTCGGCCTCGCGCGAGGCGGCCAGAATTTCGCTGACGCGCTCGTAAAACCGCTGCCCCGCTTCGGTGGTGGCCAGCTTGCGCGTGGTCCGGTGCAAAAGCCGTGCGCCCAGCCGTTCCTCCAGCGCCGCGATCCGCTTCGACACCATGGCGGGCGACAGGTTCAGGCTGCGGCCGGCGGCCGCCAGACTGCCGGTCTCTATCACCCGGGCATAAAGCTCGTATTCGCGGTCCATTGGTATTGTTTCCCATAGAGAACGACTGCATTCAATTCTTTTCGTCTACAGAATGAATGGCGGGTGGGGTAGAGTAGCCTCGATTTCAGGAAACGTTTCAGGGAATGTCATGACCAAGATCGTGAATCGCGCCGGCCTCAAAGTGGCCGAAGAGCTTGCCGTTTTCATCGAGCAGAAGGCGCTGCCGGGCACCGGCGTCGACGCCGCCAAGTTCTGGCCCGGCGTCGCCTCGATCTTCGCGAAATTCGCGCCTGAGAACCGCGCGCTGCTGAAAAAGCGCGACGATCTTCAGGCCAAGATTGACGCCTGGCATAGCCAGCGCAAAGGCCAGACGCAGGACGCCGCCGCCTATCAGGCTTTCCTGAAGGAAATCGGCTACCTGGTGCCCGAGCCGGCGCCGTTCAAAATCGACAGCACGCATGTGGATGACGAACTGGCGCGCATGGCCGGGCCGCAGCTGGTGGTGCCGGTGCTGAATGCGCGTTTCCTGCTCAATGCCGCCAATGCGCGCTGGGGCAGCCTGTATGACGCTTACTATGGCACCGATGCCATCCCGCACGAGGCCGGTGAGAAGAAGGGCTACGATCCGGCGCGCGGCGCGAAGGTGATCGCCAAGGCCAAAGCCTTCCTCGATTCAGCCGTGCCGCTGGCCAGCGGGAGCCATGCGGATGTGAAGGGCTGGTCGATCAAGGACGGCGTGTTGTCGCCGGCCCTGAAAGACGCTGGTGCCTTTGTCGGCTATCGCGGCGATGCGGCGGCCCCTTCAGTGGTGCTGCTCAAGCATCACGGCCTGCATATCGAACTGGTGATCGACCGCGCGCATTCGATTGGCAAGGACGATCCGGCCGGTCTGGCCGATGTGATTCTGGAATCGGCACTCACCACCATTGTCGATCTGGAAGATTCGGTCGCCGCGGTGGACGCAGAAGACAAGGTCGAGGCTTACGCGAACTGGCTCGGCCTGATGAAGGGCGATCTGGAGGCCACCTTCGACAAGGGCGGCAGGACGATGACGCGCGCGCTGGATGGCGACCGCGACTATATCTCGGCGAAGGGCGGCAAGCTGACCTTGCCGGGTCGCTCGGTGCTGCTGGTGCGCAATGTCGGCCATCTGATGACCAATCCGGCGATCCAGCTGACCGATGGCCATGAAGCGCCGGAAGGTATTCTCGATGCCATCGTCACCAGCCTGATCGCGATGCATGACCTGCAGAAGAAGGGCCGCTTCACCAACAGCCGCGCCGGCTCGGTCTATATCGTCAAGCCGAAGATGCATGGGCCGGAAGAGACCGGCTTCACCAACCGCCTGTTCGATGCGGTGGAAGACCTGCTCGGGCTGACGCGCCACACGATCAAGGTCGGCGTGATGGACGAGGAGCGCCGCACCTCGGCCAATCTCGCCGCCTGTATCGAAGCGGTGAAGCATCGCATCATCTTCATCAATACCGGTTTCCTCGATCGTACCGGTGACGAAATGCATACCTCAATGCAGGCCGGTCCGATGGTGCGCAAGGCCGATATGAAATCCTCGAGCTGGATCAAGGCCTATGAGGAGCGCAACGTCGCCATCGGTCTCGCCTGCGGCCTGTCAGGCAAGGCGCAGATCGGCAAGGGCATGTGGGCGGCACCCGACCGCATGGCCGACATGCTGGAGCAGAAGGTCGGCCATCCCAAGACCGGCGCCAACACCGCCTGGGTGCCGAGCCCGACGGCCGCGACCCTGCATGCCACGCATTATCATGCCGTCGATGTGTTCGGCCGCCAGGCCGAGGTGGCCAGGCAGCCGCTGCCGCCGCTCGACGCATTGCTCAGCATTCCGCTAGCCACCGGCCAGAATTTTTCCGAACAGGATGTGAAGGACGAACTCGACAACAACGCGCAGGGTATCCTGGGTTATGTCGTACGCTGGGTCGATCAGGGCGTCGGCTGTTCCAAGGTGCCGGATATCCACGATATCGGCCTGATGGAAGATCGCGCGACCCTGCGCATCTCATCGCAGCATATGGCCAACTGGCTGCTGCATGGCATCTGCACGAAGGAACAGGCCGACGCGGCGTTTAAGCGTATGGCCGCCAAGGTGGATGCGCAGAATGCCGGTGATCCGATGTATCAGCCGATGGCGACCAATCCGGACAGCCTGGCCTATCAGGCGGCGCGCGCACTGGTGTTTGA
Source organism: Alphaproteobacteria bacterium (assembly GCA_018336035.1). Lineage (GTDB taxonomy): Bacteria > Pseudomonadota > Alphaproteobacteria > Ferrovibrionales > Ferrovibrionaceae > Ferrovibrio. Next base: position 70,826 of record JAGXRD010000030.1, read on the forward strand.
AGGCATCGCGCAGCCGAACGGCTATACCGAGCCGCTGCTGCATGCCTTCCGCCAGAAGGTGAAGGCGCAGAAGTAAACGGGGTTACGGTGCCGCCCTGCGCGGCACCGGCATCTTCACGGTGAAGGACTGCACCAGTTCGTCCTTCTGGTTCTTCGTCTCGATGCGCAGGGTGATCATGCCGCGATCCGGCCGAGACTTCGACGGCGTGATCTCCTGCACTTCCGCTTCCATGCGCAGCACGTCGCCCGGCCGGGTCGGTCGCGGCCAGGCCAGTTCGCCGCTGGCACCGATGATGCCGCCGGCAATCGACATGCCGCCATCGGTCACCAGCTTCATGGTGATCGCCGCCGTATGCCAGCCGCTGGCGGCCAGGCCGCCGAACAGGGTCGGTTTCGCCGCCTCGTGATCGAGATGGAAGGGCTGCGGATCGAATTCGGCAGCAAAGCTCTTGATGCGCTCTTCGGTCACCGTCACCGAGGTCTTGCTGGCAAAGCGCTGGCCGATGCTGAGATCGTCCAGATAATAAATCATGTCGGCCATTATCGGTCCTCCGTCCGGCCCAGCTATAGCCGATCCGCCGGCTGTGTGCCTCAGCGAAAGCCGGCGCAGTCCTAAAATGGAACCGGCCTGTCTGATGTCAGGCGGCCGGCGCCAGTTCGGCAGCGAGGGCGCGCTGCACGGCCGGGCGCGCGCCGACGCGACGGCGATGCTCGGCCACGCGTGGCAGGCGGGCGGGGTCGACGCCGTCGGCCTCCAGCCATTGCGCGAGCGTGAAGAGATAGGCGTCGCAGATCGTGTAGGACTCTCCCATCACCCAGGGCCCGGCCAGCATATGCTGCTCGACCAGCGCGAACCCCTCATAGACGCTCTGCGGCACCTTCTTCTTCATCGCCTCAATCGAATGCGAGTCGTCGGCCTCGACCCAGCGAGACCCGCGCATGCGATGGGCATGCGAAACATGCACGGTGGAGCAGAGATAGCTGTTGAAGGCCTGGACCTGCGCGAAGGCGAAAGCATCGTCAATCGGTGCCAGCCTCGCCTGCGGATACATTTGCGCGATATAGACCAGCATGGCCGGTGTCTCGGTCAGCACGCCGCGCTCGGTCACCAAGGCCGGCACGCGGCCCTTGGGATTGATCTTCAGATAGTCCGGCTTGCGCTGGTCGGCGCTGGCAAAGCTGATCCGTGTCAGCGTGTACTCCGCGCCGGCTTCCTCCAGCGCGATATGCGAGGCAAGCGCGCAGGTCTGCGCGGTATAGAACAGGTTGAGCATGTCGGTTCCCGTTTCAGGACCGTCCGTGTCAGGCGGCCAAGTCCGAAATATCGTACCAGTGTTCAGTGTCGAGTGCCGTGTCGATGCTGCCTTTGCCATTATAGGCTGGCGGCTTCTCGAACAGTGTGGCGCCGAGCATATGGGCAATACGACCGCTGCTGTTGCGCAACGGCAGGCCGATGCGCTCATAGCGCGCCGGTTCGGTCCAGTCGGGCATGCGTGCCGTCATCGACTGATAGACGCCGGCCGGCGTGTTCAGCACGCGGTGGGTGCTCGCGCTCACGCCGGGCAGCGTAACGTCAGGAAACACCTCTTCATATCGTTTGCCCTTGAGGCTGAAGCCATACCATTCGATCAGCGCTTCGCCGCTGAGCCGGAAGCGGAAGCCTCCATCTGCCTCGGCATCTATGATCCAGGCATGGCGCATGCTGGGCGCGAAATGAAGGGCGTCGAGATCCTGCAGGGCCGGCACGGTGCCAGATGCGCGATAAAGCGCCAGCCAGTGCTGCACCAGCGGTCGCAGCGACGGCAGCCGCAGGTCGTCGACCATGCGGTCAATCGCGGGTTTGCGGCTGCTGGGACGATCAGGCATCGGAATCGTCGAGACGGTTGGGCGTTTTCCCTGTTCTACGACAGGTGGTGCGGCAGCGTCCACTATTGCCGCCGGTCGGGCGCCGTCAGTCTGTGCTGCTCGGTTATTGCCCGTCCTGGCTGTTCAGGTCGGCCGGATTGGGAATGCCAATCGTATGGAAGCCGGAATCGACATGGATGATCTCGCCGGTGACGCCGGCACCGAGATCGGACAGCAGGAACAGTGCGGCACCGCCGACCTCCTCGAGCGAGGCATTGCGGCGCAGCGGACTGTGCTGGGCGGTGAATTTGAAGGTGGCGCGCGCCGAGCCGATGGCCGAGCCGGCGAGCGTGCGCATCGGGCCGGGCGACACGGCATTGACGCGGATCTTCTGCGGGCCGAGATCGACCGCGAGGTAGCGCACGCTGGCTTCCAGCGCAGCCTTGGCCACACCCATCACGTTGTAGTTCGGCATCACGCGCGTGCTACCTTCATAGGTCAGGGTGATCAGCGAACCGCCCTGGCTCATATAGGGCTGCGCCAGTCGCGCCACTTCGGTGAAGGAGTAGCAGCTGATCAGCATCGAGCGGCTGAAATTGCCACGCGTGGTGTTGAGGTAGCGGCCCTTCAGCTCTTCCTTGTCGGAATAGGCGATGGCATGCACCACGAAATCGATCTGGCCGCCAAGCGCCTTGGCCACGGTGTCGAAGGTCACCTTCATCGAGGCTTCGTCCTCGACATCGCAGGGCACGACGGCTTTGGCGCCGACGCTCTCGGCCAGCGGGCGGACGCGGCGCTCAAAAGCCTCGCCCTGGTAGGTGAAGGCCAGTTCGGCGCCATGCTGGTGCAGCATCGAGGCAATGCCCCAGGCGATCGAATGGTCGTTGGCGACCCCCATGATGAGGCCGCGCTTGCCGCTCATCAATGCGCGCGTATCGGTCATATCTTTATCGTTCTTTATCTGGCAAAGGCAGGTGGGGTCAGGCGGCGTAGCGCTGGAAGATCAGCGACGCGTTGGTGCCGCCGAAGCCGAAGGAATTCGACATCACGCGGTTAAGCGTCACGTTGTCACGGCGGGTCCGCACGATATCGAAGCCTTCCGCGCCGGGATCGAGGTTTTCGATATTGGCGGAGGCGGCGATGAAATTGTCGCGCATCATCAGGATCGAGTAGATCGATTCCTGCACGCCGGCAGCGCCCAGCGAATGGCCGGTCAGCGATTTGGTCGAGCTGATCGCCGGCACCTTCTCGCCGAACACTTCGCGGATCGCCTTCAGCTCGGTGATGTCGCCGGCCGGCGTGGAGGTGCCATGCGTGTTGATATAGTCGATCGGCGCATTGTGGCCGTGACCGCCGGCTTCCGACAGCGCCAGCTGCATGCAGCGCACCGCGCCTTCGCCCGAGGGGGCCACCATGTCGGCGCCGTCCGAGGTCGCGCCATAGCCGACCAGTTCGGCATAGATCTTGGCGCCGCGTGCCTTGGCATGTTCAAGTTCTTCCATCACGACGATGCCGCCGCCGCCGGCGATGACGAAACCGTCGCGGTCCTTGTCATAGGCACGGCTGGCGCGGGTCGGCGTGTCGTTATAGCTGCTACTCATCGCCGGCATGGCGTCGAACAGGCAGCTCAGCGTCCAGTCCAGTTCTTCGCCGCCGCCGGCGAAGATGATGTCCTGCTTGCCGAGCTGGATCAGTTCGGCCGCGTTGCCGATGCAATGCGCCGAGGTCGAGCAGGCCGACGAGATCGAGTAGTTCACGCCCTTGATCTTGAAGGCGGTGCTCAGCACGGCCGAGCAGGTGCTCGACATGGCGCGCGGCACCATGAAGGGACCGATCTTCTTCGGCCCGCCTTTTTCGCGGGTGATGTCGGCGGCCTGCACCAGGTTGCGCGTGCTGGGACCGCCCGAACCGACGATCAGCCCGGTGCGCGTGTTGATGATGTCGCCGGTTTCGAGGCCGCTATCGGCAATCGCCTGTTCCATGGCGAGATAGGCATAGGCGGCGCCATCGCCCATGAAGCGCTTCTGGCGGCGGTCGACCGCGGCTTCGAGGTCGATCTTCACCGTGCCATGCACCTGGCTGCGGAAACCAAGCTTGGCGTATTCCTCGGCAAAGACGATGCCGGAGCGGCCGGCTTTCAGGCTGTCTGCCACTTCCTCGGCATTGTTGCCGATGGAGGAGGTGATGCCGAGACCGGTGACGACGACACGACGCATGGGCGTGAGACTCCTCAAATGCAGGCCGGAACCTGTGTCCGGGCCGCAATCCTAACGCTAGGACGTTACAGTTCGCTGCCGCGGATCACTCAGGCAGCAGCTGGGGCCAGGCCGTCGGGGAACACGCCGACGCGCATGTCCTTACATTCGTAGGCCGGCTTGCCGTCGATAAACATCGTGCCATCGGCAATCGCGATACCGAATTTGCGCAGCAGCAGCTTTTTGATGTCGATCTTGTAGGTAATCTTCTGCGCCGCCGGCGTGACCATGTTGGAGAATTTGACTTCGCCGACACTGAGGGCGCGACCGCGGCCCGGTGCCTTGGTCCAGCCGAGGAAAAAGCCGATCAGCTGCCACATGCCATCGAGACCGAGACAGCCCGGCATGATCGGGTCGTTTTCGAAATGGCAGGGGAAGAACCAGAGATTCGGCTTGATGTCGAGTTCAGCTTCGATCTCGCCCTTGCCGTATTTACCGCCATCAGCGACGATTTTCACGATGCGGTCGATCATCAGCATCGGCGGCAGCGGCAGCCGGGCATTGCCCTCGCCGAACAGCTTGCCATGGGCGCAAGCCAGCAGATCCTCGTAGCTGTAACTGTTCTTCTGTTCCACGGTATTCTGTTCCACTGGCGTGAAATCCCTAACCCTTCTGGTGCGATTCCACCCCGGAACCGGCACAATTCCTATGTGGCGGATTCCGCTAAGTGGCGGGTCTGCCATCGCCTTCCGGGGACAATGTAGTGATCCGCCGGCCAGCCGCAACAGTTTCGTTGCATCTTGTTACAAAGACGCGAGCGGTGGTGCCGGCGGCCGCCCTCCAGGGCGTAGCGAGAGGATTAAGTATTTGTAAGTAAAAGAAGAATCTGGCCAGATGACATTCCTGTGGCCCTCATTCGCGCTCTGCTATATATCGAAACCAATGGCAAAGATGATCGAACCGCATTTTGAGGCTGCCGCTGAGCAGCTCCGGACTGCCGGGCTGCGTACCACCCGGCAGCGCCTGGTGCTGGCCGAAATCCTGTTCGGGCAGGGTCATCGCCATGTGACGGCCGAAAGCCTGTTCACCGAGGCCGCCGAGCGCGGCGCCAGGCTGTCACTGGCCACGGTCTATAACTGCCTGCACCAGTTCACCAATGCGGGGCTTCTCCGCATGGTGACGGTAGATGCCGGCCGTGCCTATTTCGACACGAACCTGTCGCCGCACCATCATTTCTACTACGAGCGCAGCGGCGAATTGCGCGATATTCCGGAAACCGAAGTCGCGGTGTCGAAGCTGCCGGCGGCGCCGGCCGGGGCGAAAATCGCCCGTGTCGACGTCATCCTCCGCCTGGAAGACTGAACAGTCGGCTGCGGTCAGCGCCCGGTCAGCGTTCGGTCGAGGTCTTGTAGCGGTCGCTCGGGCATATTCTGCGTATCGTAGTGGATAGCCGCCAGCAGCATCTGGAAGCCCATGATGATGGGCAGCGCGCCGATGACAGCCTCACCGGCCGTAGCGGCAATGCCGGTCTCGACCGACTCCCATAACTGCGTGATCTCCCAGGCAACGCCACTGCCGATCAGCAGCAGCGCCAAGATGAATTCCAGCGAGGCGATGTTCAGGTCGCGCACATAGTATGTGTAGACCAGACGGCGCAGGAAATTGCGCAGGTTGCCGCGCAGGAACGGCAGGATGCTGCCAAGGGGCGAGAGACTGGAACCGGCAGTGCCGTATCTGGCTGGTATCGGTACGTCCACCACCACGGCGCGTTCCAGGTAGAGATGATGCAGCATGTCGCTTTCGAAGAAGTAGCGGCGCTTGATGGTATTCAGGCGCAGGCGCGACAGCGCGGCGCGGTGAATGGCGGTAAATCCGTTGGTCGGGTCGAAGACTGACCAGTACCCGCTGGAAAGTTTCGTCATAAAGCCCAGCACCGCATTGCCGAACAGCCGGCTGGGCGGCATGCCCTCCAGGTCGCGCAGGAAATAGAACCGGTTACCCTTGGTGTAATCCGCGCGGCCGGTGAGAATGGGCTGCAGCAGATTGTCCAGCAACTCCAGCGGCATTTGGCCGTCGCCATCGATCTTCACGACGATCTCGGCGCCGTCCGCCAACGCCGCGGCGTAGCCCGTCATCACCGCACCACCAACGCCCTGGTTCGTCGTATGGCGTATGACGCGCACGCGTGGATCGATGCATTCCGCCTCGATGATATTGCCCGAAGCCTGGGGACAGGCGTCATCGACACAATAGATGCTTTGGATGCTTGCCGGGATGCCGGCCAGAACCGCGAGGATGTGATCCCTGACGCGATAGCAGGGTATGACAGCGGCGATCATGCCGTTTGCTCCACGACGCCGCCCGTACGGTCACCACCGAAGCGGTGGGTGACGGCCTCCGCCAGGGCGGCAGCGATCAGAGCGGAAATCCAGATCATCGGCAGATTATACCGCGGAATGCTGACCGAAACGAAAGCATAGAAACCGACCATCATCAGCACCACGCCGGCAATCACCAGAAAACCGCGCAGCTGGCCGGTCGCCGCCATGCGGCGAAGCGCCAGCGGCGCCAGCAGCACTGCAACGAAGGTGATGTATTTGCCGGCCCAAAGACCCTGCCAGGCCATGACGAAGGTCACCGCGACATGCTTGGGCCAGTCTGCCAGAAGCACCGGCAGCAGATTGCCGAGCGTGCCTGGCCGGTTGCCGATATGGGTCTGCAGGAAATCGGCGACCGGCGGGTTTCCCGCATAGTGGTAGCCGGTCGGTTCCACCAGCGAGAGTTTGCGCACGGCGTCCTCGCCGAACAGCGAAATCGCCAGGTTGTCGCCAAAATCCGGCAGCCAGTAAATCCAGGCTCGCCACCATTCCGCCCAGCTCATCTGATTGTAGAGCAGCCGCTGCACCAGAATGTCGACATCGTATCCCACCGTGAGTGCGAACTCGCCGAGCGCGAACCAGTTGCGCAGCATCCAGGGCAGTACGCAGAGCGAATAGCTGGCAGCAACCACCAGCGCCGCGCCGATGCCGAACGGCCCTATGGCGACGGCACCGCGATAGTACCGCAGCAGCGGCACCGCCATGATCACCGCATAGGCTTGGTACACGTAGGATGGCCGCGTCAGGGCCAGCAGGCCCATCGCAAGGCCGAGCCCGGCCAGCGGGCCGAGGTTGCGTTGCACCGACGGATCGGTGGCACGCAGCAGCAGCGCCAGGAAAAACGGAAAGATCGCGAGCAGCGGTGACTCAGTCAAGAAATGACGGGCGAAATTGGCATGCACCCCCGATGCTGCCACCACGGCCAGCACGGTCCATGCGCCTATTTGCGCGAAGCCGGAGCTGCGGGCGAGTACCCAGCTGCCCCACAGGCCGAGGATGGCGAGGATTGCCATGACGCCGCGCGTCAGCAGGCTGTAGCGAATCTCGCAATGCGCGCGCGGATCGCGGAAATGCCGGAACTGGCAGGCGAGGGTTGGCTCCAGGGATGTATCGACCTTCAGGAGGGCGGCGTAAAGCCAGGGCGCGACCGGTGCGAAAAAAGCGCTGGGCCCGGGGACCTGATCCGTGACTGTCTCGTCGGAAAAGACCCCATGGAGCGTCAGGTTCCGACTGACGGTGAGATACTGCAACTCGTCGGCATAGATCGGTCGCGGCGGTTTTGATGCCATCTGAAAGCCGACAACAAGGGTTGCCGCCAGCAGCGCCAGCCAAGCCGAATTGACAGCACGTGCGGCGATACTGCGGATCATGCGGCGTATCGTTTCGGGATCGAGTTGATGGTGCGCATCGCCGCCGGCATATCGAGGTCGATGCGCTGGAAATACCATTCCAGTCCGTCGATGCGCGGAATGTTTTCGCGCATCACCTTTTCCAGCGCCTCGGCGCGCGAGATATCGCCATTACGGATCTGGTTGGAGCGGAAGGTGTCGTTCTCGGTGAAGCCAGCCACCGTGCAGTAGATATAGTTGTAGAACGGCGCGGTGCCGTCCCCGATGCGCCAGGTATTTGGCGAATCGGCCGCATTCTCCCAGCCGAAAGCATCGAAGATGGTGTCGTTCACCTCGGCCTCGTTCCACGGCACGAAGTCGAACAGGTTATAATAGTCGCTACGGGGCTCGACATAGAAAGACAGGAAACCGGTCGCGGTATCCGGGATCGAGCGGTTGATGTAGCCAGGATTGCGCAGGAAGGCGAAGCCGTAATAGGCCAGCAGCCGCAATTTTGCGACCGGACTCAGATAATCGGTACGCTCGCGTTCCCAGTGCGGCGCCACGCCGGCGAAGCCTTCCTTGAAATCGGCGTTCTCCAGCGGACTCATCATCCAGATATTCAGGTCGATGCCATTCTGCGCCTTGATCTTGTTGACCCAGGAGAAGAAATGCTTGTCGCCGGCCATGAATAACGGAATCAGGCCGAGATCCGGCTGTTTCAGCCAGGCCGAAACGTTGCTGCGGATGTAGTCGAGTTTGCGGGTGATGTCGGCTGAGACCAGGATATTCTCCAGGCCCAGTCGGCCGCAGACGCGGGCGATATTGCGCCGCGCCAGATCGGTGACCATGCCCCAGTCGTAGGTATAGGTCAGCGGCTTAAGGCCGAACTCGCGCACCAGCATATGGGTGCCGTAGCAGCTGTCGCGACCACCGCTGAGCGGCAGGATGCAATAGGTGTCGCGGCCTTTCTGGTGGGCCCGGCGCGCATAGCCTTCGATCAGGGTCGCCAGTGTCTGCCTGTTCTGGCCCTTCACCACGGTCGGCTTCACATGCCGGCAATAATTGCAGACTCCATCTGCATCGAAGTCGATATGCGGATAGGTCGCCGGCAGGATGCAGCGCGTGCAGCGCCGCAGTTTGCGTAACGCGGCTTCGTCATACTGCACAAAGCCCCAGTCGCGGATGGTTGCCGCGGCACGGCCGGCATCGAAGGCAAAGCGGCGGATGGGGAAAGGCTCGACTCCATAGGGCAGGTCGAGGGCGGTTTCCTGCAACCTGTCGACATCGACCAGCAGGCCGGTATACGGCTTCACCTGATGCGGCACGCCCAGACCGATGCCGGAGAAACGCGGATCTCGCCGCACCATGTCGAGGAAATATCGTTCGGAGGCGAAGACCAGGCATTTTGGGCCGCGCGACACAAACAACGAGCCGGTGTTGCTGGCCAGCAGCAGCTTGCGGTCATCTGTGCAGATCGCGGCAACCGATGCGCTGCCCTCCAACTGACCGAAGACCCGGCGGGTCGCAGCAGACAGGCCGCCGACGCCATGGCGACCCTCGGCCAGCAGCGCCAGCAGGGCTTCGGTATCCACCTCAGCCTTGCGGCTGGCCGGATCGGGATGCCGCCCCCAAAGCTCTTCCGGATTGGCAAGCACGCCATTGTGGATCAGGGCGATGCCGTCGCGCTGCAGCGGCTGGTTATTGCGGTCATCCTGCCAGCTGCCTGTTGTCGCCATGCGGGCATGGCCGATCAGGCAGATCGGCAACTGCGCCGTCGCATCGTCGATCAGCCTGGCATAGGCCGGTTCGTGCAGCAGGCGGTCTGGGCTGGTCGGCTGCTTGACGAGGGAGAGGGCTTGCCGGCCGGTGAGCGCGGCGATGCCGGAGGCATCACGCCCGCGCTGCTGTGAATACCTCAGCAGGGTCTCGGCAAGCAGGCGTGCCTGGGCAGACGCGAGCGCCGCGCCGGCTCCAGCCAGAACGCCAAAAATACCGCACATTGATAACCAACCCCCGAAACCCCGCGCGGAGACTAGCGATCTTCGGCCGGACTTTAAAGGCGCAGTTTGGAAATCACCGGCAACAACAGGTGGCCGGTGCGATATCGTACCGTCACCAACAGCAGCAGGCAGGCGAACAGCGAGGCCAGTCCGGTGGCGACGGCGGCGCCTTCGATGCCAAACGGCGGAATCAGCAGAAGGTTCAGGCCGACATTGGCGATCGTGACTGCGACTTGATAGAGGCTTTGCGTACCGGCATGGCCGGCCAGCATCAGAGCCTCCTCAAAGGTAGAAAAAGCAAAGTAGGGCGCCATCATTGCGATCAATATCAGCAACGCCGCGAGGCCCTGCTCCAGATCGCTGGCGCCCATCACCAGCCGTACAGCTGGCTGATACAGCTGCCAGGCTGCGATGAAGACGAGCAGCAGAAACGGCCATGCCACCATCTGCACTTGTGCGACCAGTCGGCGGATTGCCGTGCTGTCGGCTGTGGCGAGCAATCGGGTGAAATAGGGATTGACCAGGTTGCGCGATACCAGCGCGACATTGCCCAGTCCTTCGACCAGCATGGCGGCAAAGGCATAGATGCCAACCTCGCGGTCGCTCATGAACAGCCCCAGCATGAGAGTATCGACGCGCAGGTTGATATCGGCCATCAGGCTGGCGCCGAGGCTGCGCCAACCAAACTGCAACATCTCGATGGCCCGCTGCAGCGACAGGCGACGGTCCGTGCCGCTGCGCCAGAGCGGCAACATCGTCGCGACGAGATACAGGCTGACCGCGATTTCAGCCAGCGAGAAGGCCGCGCCCAATCGCTCCGGGCCATCGTCGAATGCCGTCACGGCAGCCACCGCAAAGGCGATGACGAGATAGCGCAGCATCTGTCCGGCGGCATGGCGTCGCATTAGCGATGCCCCATTGAGCGCGGCCAGCCCGATCTTGTTGAGACCGAAGAACAGCAGGCCGGGCACCATCCAAAGAATGGCTGCCGCCGTTGCCGGACTGTCGAGCGCCTGGCCGATGGCCGGCGCGCAAAGCAGGGCCAGCACAGCGGTCCCGAACGCGAAGGGCAGTGCCGCGACTTGTGCCGTCGCCAGCAGGCCGCCAGCAGATTCAGGGGTCAGCGCGATGGCGCGGAAAACCGCATTGTGAAGCCCTGCCGCGCTGCCATGGCCGGCGATCACGAAGATCGCCATTGCCTGTCCGAACACACCGAGCCCCGTTGCGCCGAAGGCCGCGCCGACCAGGATATTGATGGTCAGGCCGCTCACCGCCATGACGGCGAAAGCGGCGTAGCTCCAGACCGTGTCGATGGCGATCTTGTTTTTGGTCATATTGAACTGATGCGGCACGTAAGGGGCGCTTGCACTCTACGGCACCGGGAGCGGCCCCGCCATTGCCACCTCAGCGCCATAGGTCCGCGCCATGACGCTTCTGCGAGCCATTCTCAGATTTAGAACAATTCCAAACAACCTTGACTGTAGGCGAGGCGCGTCCATAATCCCGGCGTTCCGAATCTCTGTCCCGCTGCTCCCCATGCAGTTTGAGGAGTCAGGCGGGACGATCCGTCGTGAGGCCCCCCATGGTCTGCGCGGCGGCAAGCGACAGCCAAGGAGGACCGCACTATGGCCGCACTCAAAGGTACCAAGACTCACGGCAATCTGAAGGAAGCCTTCGCCGGCGAAAGCCAGGCGAACCGCCGCTATCTGTATTTCGCCCAGAAGGCCGACGTGGAAGGCTACAACGACGTCGCCGCCGTGTTCCGCTCGACCGCGGAAGGCGAGACCGGCCATGCCCATGGCCATCTCGAATTCATGGCCGAAGTGGGCGATCCGGCCACCGATCTGCCGATCGGTGCGACCTCGGACAATCTGAAGGCCGCCGTTGCCGGCGAGACCCACGAATACACCGACATGTATCCCGGCATGGCGAAGACCGCCCGCGAGGAAGGCTTCGACGAGATCGCCGAATGGTTCGAGACGCTGGCCAAGGCTGAAAAGAGCCATGCCGGCCGTTTCCAGAAGGCCCTCGACACCCTGGGCTGAGTCTCCTTTTACGGTGACGTAAACGATCCGGCGGACGCGACCCCCAAGAAGCGATTCTGGGGCGCTCCGCCGGATGACCAGCACGTTTAGCACCCGTAGGGGACGACCATGCGCGAAGGCAGCCTGGAGGCGCCAACCCGGCATCCGCTGGATTGGAACAATCCTGATTTCTACGATCTGGAAAAGCTCGACGCCGAAATGCGGCGCGTGCTCGATATCTGTCACGGCTGCCGCCGTTGCTTCAATCTCTGCGACAGTTTTCCGCGCCTGTTCGACCTGGTCGATGCTTCGCCGACCGGCGAACTCGATGAAGTTGATTCGAAAGATTTCAAGCCGATCGTAGACGCCTGTACGCTCTGCGACCTGTGCTACATGACCAAATGCCCCTATGTGCCGCCGCACGAGTTCAATCTCGATTTCCCGCATCTGATGCTGCGCTACCGTGCGGCTGAGCGGCATCACGGCCATAAGGATGCGATCGGCGACCAACTGTCGCAGACCGACCGCAACGGCAAACTGGCTGGTCTGGTCGCCCCCATCGCCAACTGGGCGAGCGAGCGCGGCAACGGCCTGACCCGGCCGATCATGGAAAAAGTGATGGATGTCCATCACGATGCCGAGCTGCCGAAATTCAATTCCAAAACGCTGGTGGCGCGCGCCAAATCCGAGCCCGCCACTGTGAATTCACAGGCGCCCGGCTTCGGCAAGCGCAAGGCGGCGATCTATGCCACCTGCTTCGGCAACTACAACAATCCCGATATCGGCATCGCGGCGCAGAAGATCCTGGCGCATAACGGCGTCGATCTGCGGGTCGATTATCCGGGCTGCTGCGGCATGCCGCGGCTGGAACAGGGCGATATCACCGATGTGGCGAAGAAGGCCCGTGTGGTGGCCGAGTTCTACGCGCCGCTGATCGACCAGGGTTACGATATCGTGGCGCTGGTGCCCAGCTGCGCGCTGATGCTGAAATTCGAATGGCCGCTGATCTTGCCGAATGATCCTCTGGTCAAGAAACTAGCGCAGGCGACTTTCGATATCTCGGAATACATTGTCGATATCGCCAAGAAGGACGGCCTGGCGCCGGGGCTGAAGCCGCTCGAAGGTGGCGTCACGCTGCATCTGGCCTGCCATGCCCGCGCACAGAATATGGGCGCCAAGGCGACCGAGATGATGAAGCTGATCCCCGAGATGACGCCGGGATCGTCGCTGGCGGTGATCGAACGCTGCGCCGGCCATGGCGGCTCGTGGGGCGTGCGCAAGGAGTTCTTCGAAGTCGGCATGAAGGTTGGGAAACCCGTCATGCGCACGGCGGTGAAGGAGAATAAGGCGCATATCGCCTCTGAATGTCCGCTGGCGGGCATCCATATTCGTCAGGGTATGGAACGTGAAGGTAAGGATAAAGAGGGCTTCACCCTGCCGGCCAAGGCCGAGCATCCGGTCGAGCTGTTCGCCAAGGCTTACGGTTTACTTTAAAGGGTTCCCGGTGACGGAGGGGCATCCGGCACACAGGAGAGCGTCATGAGTCTGAAGACCACCATCACCCGCGCCGACATCCTCTCGATGGATGACTTCGTCAAGGTGCGCAAGGACAAGCGCGCCGAGATCGTCGGCATCAAGAAGCATCGCCGCGTCGGCGTCGGTCCGTTCTGCACCTTCTATTTCGAGAATTACGCCACGATGTGGTGGCAGATTCACGAAATGCTGTTCATCGAAAAGGGCGGCGAGGAGCAGATCAAGGATGAGCTGCATGCCTATGCGCCGCTGATCCCCAAGGGCAGCGAACTGGTCTGCACCTTCATGATCGAAGTCGACGATCCGGTGCGCCGTCCGGCCGTGCTGGGCCAGCTCACCAATGTCGACCAGATGGTGATGCTGGAATTCGGCAATCATAAAGTGAAGTCGGTGCCCGAGGATGATGCCGAACGCAACCGCGAGGACGGCAAGACCTCAAGCGTGCATTTCCTGCGCTTCCCCTTCACCGCCGCGCAGATCGCCGATTTCCGCAAACCGGGCACCCGCGTGCTGCTCGCCATTGAGCATCCGAATTACGGCCATATCGCCGTGATGCCGGAAACAGTGCGCGAAAGCCTGGCCGCGGATTTCGCGTAAACCTTTATCGTTATGCCCGCGCAGGCGGGCATCCAGGCGGTGGATCGACTGGGTTCCCGCCCGTCGCGCTTTGCGCGACAGTATATGTAAGCCGGCTACGCCGCCGGGCGCGGGAACGACGATGTAGATGGCCCTTTTCCTCCGGATCAAACGGCTTCGCCGCGGGTTAATCCCGGCGATGTTTCACGATCCGGAGGAGAGAGATATGCGGCTTCACCGCGGCCGGCTGATCGACCATGTGCATCTGGTGGTGAAAGACCTTGCCGCTGCGCGGCGGTTCTACGACGCGGCCTTCGCGGCACTCGGCCTCAAGGTCGAGCACGAGGGCCCGGGCTTTTTCGGCTGCGACGAACTCTATGTCAGTAGCCCCGAGGCGCATGCGGATTTCCACCCTACCGGCCGCGCCCATATCGCCTTCCAGGCGCTCGACCAGGCGATGGTGCAGCGGTTTCACGACGCCGTGCTGAAGGCGGGCGGCAGGGATAACGGCGCGCCGGGTTTTCGCGAGAAATACCATCCGGGTTATTATGCCGCTTTCGCCCTCGATCCAGAGGGCAACAATATTGAGGCAGTGTTCCACGGCTTGGCCATCCGCTCGGCCCCCAGCATCGTGATCCTGCCGCATCCGAAGGCCTAGTGTTCCATTTTACTGTCATGCCCGGACTTGATCCGGGCATCCACGCCTTCCTCTTAAAACAGCGGACCGAAGACGTGGATGGCCGGGACGGGCCCGGCCATGACAATGGTGTGTACTTAGCGATACACTCCTTTGAAGGAGTTTGCCGATGACTGTTCTCGACTCAGAAACCGCCCTGCGCGACTGCTATGAAGCGCCCAGCGATCTCGTGCAGAAGAAAATCCTGCACCGGCTCGACCAGCATGCGCGCGCCTTCATCGCGCTATCGCCTTTCGCGGTGCTGGCAACGCATGGCCCGGACGGCAGTGATGCCTCGCCGCGCGGCGATGCGCCGGGTTTCGTGCGTGTCGAGAATGACACGACCCTGCTGCTGCCCGACCGGCGCGGCAACAACCTGATCGACAGTTTGCGTAATATCGTCGCTTCACCCGATGTCGGGCTGCTTTTCCTGGTGCCCGGCATCAACGAGACGCTGCGCGTCAATGGCACCGCAAAGGTGATCACCGATGCGGCGCGCCTGCAGCCGATGATCGCGCAGGGCAAGGTGCCTGCCTCGGCGCTGGAGATCAGTGTGCGCGAAGTCTATTTCCATTGCGGCAAGGCGATGATCCGCTCGGATCTGTGGAACGTGGAAAAGCATGTACCGCGCAGCAGCTTCCCGTCGCTGGGCCGCGTGATCGCCGACCAGGTGGCCGGCGTCGATGCCGAAGCCGCCGATGCGAATCTGGCGGAGAGCTACAAGACGCGGCTTTACTAACAACATCGTCATGGTCGGGCTCGACCCGACCATCTCGGGCAGATTGGAGAGAGATCCTCGGATCAAGTCCGAGGATGACGTGTATCAGGATTGCGGTGGCTCGCTCTTGGCCGGCCCGAGCCAGTCGGGCTGCTCGCCGCGCTGGAAGCGCAGACCGAGCACGAAGGATTGCGCGATCTTTTCCGCGCGGCTGACGAACAAGGCCGCAGCCTGCGGCGGACAGACTTCGGCGGCGGTGGCGCGGAACAGCTCGAGCCAGCGGTCGAAATGCGGCTGGTCCAGCCGTGGCATCCCGCGTTCGCCGCGTTTTGAGTCGAGCAGCAGATGCGCCGCCATCGGCCGGCCGGAATAGCGCCCAGTCATCAGCACCACCGACGACCAGAAATCCACCATATTGGCCAGATGTGTATCCCAGCGATCCTGGATCGCCTCGTTGAAGATCGGGCCCAGCACCGCGTCCGCGCGGATGCGGGTATAGAAGCTATGGACCATCCGATACACCATCGCCTCGTCGATGCCGACCTGCGCGCCGGGCGCCAGGGCGGCGCGGCGGGCCTGGCGTTCCGCGAGCGTGCTGTCGGTTTCGTCCTGGTGGGCCATGGTGATCTCGATCTAGGGCAAATGGCGGCGAAAGGCGAGCGGCAAATGACTCAACCTGGCTTTCCATCCATGCGCATCCGCAGCAGCATCGGCGCGTAGCGTAGCAGGAACAGACCGAAGGCGGCTTCCCAGGCGAGGCCGGCGGCGCAAAGCAGCGGCAACATCCAGTCGGTCTGAAGTCCAGCCCACAGGCGGAACACGGCGGCCAGCGTGATCGCGACGTAAATGGCAATCTCCCACCCTCCGGCACGCAACGGCCGTCCGGTATGGCCGAGCGAACTGCGCGTCATCATGCCCAGCATCAGTCCAGCCATGGCGCCGACGCCGAGCGCATGCAGCGCCAGCGCGGGCGATACCAGATCGAGATAGGCGAGCCCGCGCAGCAGCAGCGCCACCGGCAGCCAGGCATAGGCGATATGCAAGATCGCCAGCAGCGGCAGACGCAGCGCGCGATGGCTGCGCCATTGCTGCAGCCGTGCAGCATGAATGAGAGCTGCGAGGATGTTGACGACAGCCAGAGGCACGGCCGGAACCGGCACGATCTGCGCCGCGATATCCAGCGCGACGGCAAGGCCGAGCGCGATCAGCGCCACACGATCCCGCAACGGCGCGGGGGCCACGCTGACCTGCGCGCCGGTCATGGTGAAACTCGGGATCACGCGGCCGGCAATCACCGCGATCAGCATGGCGACCATGCCGAAGCCGAGCGCACGGGCGACGGCGATCTGGTCGAGATGATGCAGCAGGTTGGCAAGGCTCAGCAGAGTCAGCACGATCACCGGCAGCCAGGGCCGGCGCTGGCCGCGCGGTGGTGTCATGGCGGCAATCGGCCTGGCCACGGCAATGGCGATGGCGGGCAGAAAAACCAGGTCGATGGCGGCAGCGATGACTGGCGTGGCGATGAAGGGCGCGATACGGCCGGCCAGCCAGAGCAGCACCAGGGCGGCCAGTGCGCGCCCGCGCGGGGTGTCGCCGCCGGTCCAGTGCCGCACGGCGGTGAACAGGAAGCCGGCGATAATGGCGGCGGCAAAGCCGAACAGCATCTCATGCGCATGCCAGCCGAGCGGATCTGGCACCGGCAGCGTCAGATGCCCGTCCAGCGTGGCGAGCCAGAGCGGCAGCAGGATCACGGCCGATGCCGCACCGACGAGATAGAAGGGCCGGAAGCCCAGCGCCAGAACCGGCCAGGGCTGCGAAATGGGGGCGGGGGTGAGGGCGGCGGCTGTCATGAGATCACCTTGAAAGATAAGGGCCGCAGGCAGGAGCGCCTGCCTGCGGTGCCTGCATTAGCGGGCCGCGATCACCGCCAGGCAGATGCCGATGGTGGCAAAGGCCAGCCCGACCGGGATCAACGTCACCTGGATCATCGCGCTCCAGCCGCTCATCGGACCGGTCCAGGTGGCGATGCTGCCATTGAGGAAGTCACGCAAGCTCGGCGCCGCCTGGCCGCCATGGCGTTCGCGCAGCATGGTCTCGCCGAGCCGCGCCATCACATAAGGCGTGCCGACATACATCGCGACATAGACCGTGCTGATCGCCACCATGAAGGCGGCATGGGCATAGGCCCCGAAGGTGAGCCAGTAGGCCAGCATCATCGCGCCGGCGGCGCCGACCGGAATGCCGAACGCGGCATAGGGCAGCGTGTCGTAGACCGGGATGTTGTGGCCGGCGGCCGGCAAGGCGGTGGCGGCCTGCAACTGGGTCTTCAGATTGGCTTCGTACCGCATGGCGTGTTCCTTTCGTGTCTGGACGCCTTAATTAAGTATCTGAAATGCATCTTATTGAATTTCGACTCTATATCAAGTAAATAAGATGCATATTTTTGTCGCAGCCGTCACAGCCCCGCCGGGTCCCACTATGCACCTGACTTTGCACACAGATTACGCGATGCGCCTGCTCATGTTCTTAGGGCTCAACCCCGAGCGGCGCTGCACCATCGAGGAGATCGCCCAGCATTACGGCGTGTCGCGCAATCACCTGATGAAAGTGGCGCTGACGCTCACGCAGCAGGGCTTTGTCGAGTCCCTGCGGGGCCGCAATGGCGGGCTGAGGCTGGGCAAGCCGCCGGCCGGGATCGGCGTCGGCGCGGTGGTGCGCGCCACCGAGGATAATTTCGATCTGGTGGAATGTTTCGACGCGAAGAGCAATACCTGCCCGATTGCGTCAGCCTGCCTGCTGCAGCAGCCATTTGCCGAAGCGGTGCGCGCGTTTATCGCGGTGCTCGACCGCTACACGCTGGCCGACCTGCTGGCCAATCCGAAAATCCTGAAATCGATGCGCCGGCTGCTGGATCTACGCGACTGAATTGGCGTCAGTCGAACACTTCGCCGGGATAGAGGCCCCAGAGCGAGTTGCGCGGCATCCAGCCCTTGGTGCCGGCAATCTCCACCTGGCACCACATGGCATCTGGGCATTTGCGCAGCCGCGCCTGCACGCCGGTTTCGGCGGTCAGCAGCACATCAGTATCGACGTCGGGTTTGCGATACAGCGCACGCACGCCGCCTTCGACCACGGCATAGCGCTTGCCCGAGGTCAGGTTCTTATGCACCCAGGTCTCGGTGCCGTCGTGGTCGCGGATGCGGCGCCAGTATTCGTATTCCGCCACCACTTCCACCGGCAGGCCGCGGCGCTGGTACTGCCATGCGATCGGATAGCGCGAGCCCGGGCCGGTGCGGGCATTCACCTTCTCGGCGGCGAGACTGACGAAGCGTGGCAGCGGCAGGCCGGAATCGATGCCCTTCTCGGGCAGGTCGGCTGGCGCCGTTGTTTGAGCGACTGTGACGGTGCTGACCGGTGCGGGAGTCGCGGAAACCGGGGTCAGCGGCGTCTGCTTCGCCTCGGCCGCCAGCGATGGCGGGGCAAGCAGGACCAGACTCAGACTGAAGACGGCGACGCGGAACAGCATGTAAGCGGTGACTAGCCCAGAACCGGCAAAGGAAACGTTAAGACCGAATCGGTTCTCAGTGCCCGGATGGTAGCAGGGGTGAGTCAGGCTGCAAGTCATGATCCGCCCTTCAGGCTTGCGCGCGGGCCACCACGAAGCCGCCGCCATCGCGGTAGATTGCCAGGGTGAGCCGTTCGGTCGGCAGCTGCATCTCGCGCCGGCCGCCCTGCAGCATGGCCGCCGCCGACCAGGCCTCTGCCGGCAGGCCCAGCGCCGTCGCCAGCTCAAGGCCGGGATCGGGCCAGGTGGGACAGAGGGCGGCAAAGGCATCGTTGCAGAAGGTCAGTTCGCCATCTGCATTGAGCAGGGCGAGCGGATCGGGCGTTGCCTGCATCGCCGCCTCGCAGCGTTCGGCCAGGTTGCGGCTGACATCCAGGTCCTGGCGCAGCGCGCGCACGGTGATGGCGGTGAGCGCCAGCTTGGCGAGTTGTGCCAGTCTGCCACGTTCGCCGTCATCGAAACTGCTGCGCGGCTCCGGGCCCAGAATGCAGACCGTGCCGATGGTATAGCCGCTCGGCAGCAGGATGGGCGCGCCGGCATAAAAGCGGATGAAGGGCGGTCCGGTCACCAGTGGATTGTCGTGAAACCGCTCATCCTGGCTGGCGTCGAGAATGACAAAGACATCTTCCTGCAGGATGGCATGGCCGCAAAAGGAAACCGAGCGGGGCGTTTCGGGCGCGTCCAGGCCGATGCGGGCCTTGAACCACTGGCGCTCGGCATCGATCAGGGTGACCAGGCAGGTCGGCACAGCGAACAGCGCCTGGCCGATCTGCACGATGGCGTCGAAATCCGGCTCGGTGGCGGTGTCCAGCAAAGGCAGGGCATGCAGGGCCGCGAGGCGGAAGGGTTCGTTGCCGGGTTTAGGCGGCGCGATCATTTGAAGGCCCTTTTCCAGTCGATGCCGGCCAGATCATAGACGGCATGGATGATGCGGACATGCAGCCTGGGATCGCAGAATGGCAGCAGCAGCATTTCGAAATCCGCCGCGCCATCGCTGCCGCGGTTGCGTCGCACGTCCGGCTGGCGGCTGCTGACGATGCGATGATATGGCGCCGTCACGGCGGCGCGGATCACCGGTGACTTCAATTCGGCAAAGCGCATGCCTGGTTTGCAGTCGGGCATGATGTTGGTCAGGGCGAGGCCGATATGCTTGAACACCGGCCCGCCCTCGGCCGGCAGCAGCACGGCGGCCGAACTGGCGCTGGCATCTTGCACCGCGTCGACGCTGGCGAAGGCGTTATAGTCGGTGACGCCCGGCATCAGGAAATTGCCGCGATAATGAATCCAGTCCTGATGCAGCTGGCGCAGTTTCGGCGAGAGGATATCGATCCAGTTGATCATCCGAATCCGGCAATCTGTCGGGCCAGTCGGAGTTTAATCAGGCTGAGTCGCGCGCGGCAATCGGCTTATGCGCGGTCGATCAGATGCAGATAGCTGCCGAACACGCTGCCGTCGCGGCAGCCGGCCGTGCCGAGCACAGTGCCGGTAGCATCTTCGGTACTGAATAGCGGTATCATGATGCCATCGCCGTCCGTTTGGATCGAATAGTGGAATTCGTGACCGCGAAAGCGGCTGCCCTTTGCGCCCAGCGGCGAATCGGCCAGCGCCGTGATGCGGCGATAGCCCAGCTGGCGTTTCGGCTGCGCGAAGCTGGTGGCCACCGGCAGCAGTCCGGCCATGGCATGCTCCTGGCCCTCGGCGTCGGTCAGACTGCGCCCCAGCAGCATGAAGCCGCCGCATTCGCCGTAGATCGCAGCCTTGCGCGCGGCAGCGGCGCGCAGGCCCTGCAACATGGTGCCATTTCCGGCGAGCCGTCCGGCCTGCAGTTCGGGATAGCCGCCGGGCAGGAAGATTGCATCACAGTCTTGTGCCGGCGCTTCATCCTGCAGCGGCGAGAAGAAGCTCAGTTCGGCACCCTGGTTGCGCCAGCCCTGCAGCAGATGCGGATAGCTGAAGGCAAAGGCGGCATCCTGCGCCACCGCGATCTGCTGGCCCAGCGGCGGCAGCGGGCGCAGCGTCGCATCGGGCTGCAGCTTCAGCGGCCGCAAGACATGTTCCAGCAGCGCGCGGTCGAGATGCCGATGCAGCCAGTCGGCGGCGGTATCGAGGAAAAGATCGAGATCGGCATGTTCGCCGGCCTGCATCAGACCCAGATGCCGGCTCGGCAGTGCCAGATCCTCCTGCGTCGGCAAGGCCGCCAGCACCGGCATGTCGATCTGTTGCAATGCCGCACGCAGCAGGGCTTCGTGGCGCAGCGATGCCACGCGGTTGAGGATCACGCCGGCCACGGTCACATCCTGGCGCAGGCTGCGGAAACCATGTGCGATCGCCGCGACCGACTGGCTCTGGCGCGCCGCATCGATCACCAGGATCACCGGCAGGTTCAGCAGGGCGGCGAGGTCGGCGGTCGAACCCGCGCCATTGGCGGCACCATCGAACAGGCCCATCACGCCTTCGATGATCGCCAGGTCGGCATCCTGCGCGCCGGCGACGACCGCCGCTGCGAGGGTCTCGGCCCGCATCGCGAAGCCATCGAGGTTGTAGCAGGGGCGGCCGGTGCCGGCGGCGCCGCGCAGAAAGGCGCCGTCGATATAGTCAGGCCCGGTTTTGAACGGCGCCACGATACGGCCTTCGCGCGTCAGCAGGCGCAGCAGCGCCTGGGTCACGGTGGTTTTGCCGCTGCCCGAGGCGGGCGCGGCGATTACGACGCCGCCTGGCATGATGTGCTTAAGGTGGCTTGCAGGTCGCTGCGACCGAAGGCGGCCTGCAGATCGACCACCTCGCCGACCACCAGCAAAGCCGGCGGTGTCATGCCGGCCGCCTGCGCATCAGCGCAGATGCGGTCGAGCGTGCTGGTCAGCACGCGCATCTGCGGCAGCGTGGCATCCTGCACCAGCGCGGCGGGGCGGTCGCCGCTTAAGCCCGCATGGCGAAGCTTCGCTGTCAGGATGTCGAGATGCTTCATCGCCATGTAGATCACCAGCACCGGCGAGGCGCGCACCATCGCCGCCCAGTCGAGGCTGTCGGGCACGTCGCCGCTGGCGTTATGCCCGGTCAGGAAGGTGACGCAGGAATTGGTGTCGCGATGGGTCAGTGGAATGCCGGCATAGGCCAGCCCGCCGATGCCGGCGGAAATGCCGGGAATGATGCGGAAAGGGATACCTGAGTCACGCAGGGAGAGCGCTTCTTCCGCGCCGCGGCCGAAGACAAAGGGATCGCCGCCCTTCAGCCGCAGCACGCGTTTGCCCTGGCGTGCCAGGTCGACCAGCCGTTCGGAAATATCGCGCTGCTTCGGCGAGGGCTTGCCGCCGCGCTTGCCCGCGTATTCCAGGATGGCGGTGGGCCGCGCACAGCGCAGGATCGCCTCGCCCACCAGTGCGTCGTAGATCACGATATCCGCCTGGTTCAGCGCATTGACCGCATGCAGGGTCAGCAGGCCCGGATCGCCGGGGCCGGCGCCGGCCAGCCAGACCCAGCCGGGCTGGAAAACGGGCATATCGAGGGCGGGCAGCTGCATGGCCGCAGAGTACAGGAGCACATTCATCATGTATACTTGGCGCGGATAATGTGGAGGCGACATGGCGCGGCTGCGCAACCTGCTGCTGCTCGGCGGTACCGGCGAGGCGCTGCGTCTGGCGCGTGAGCTGCACGGCCATGGCCGCCTGCGCTGCATCTCCTCGCTGGCCGGGCGGACCGAAGTGCCGGAGCAACCGCCGGGCGAGCTGCGCGTTGGCGGCTTCGGCGGCGTCGAGGGTCTGACCGATTATCTCTCGACGGAAAAGATCGATCTTGTGCTGGATGCCACGCATCCGTTTGCGGCGCAGATGGCGCGGCATGCGCATGATGCCTGCAGGTTGCTCGGCATCCCGCGCGCGAAGCTGGTGCGGCCGGCCTGGGTGGCGGCGCCGGGCGACCGCTGGAGCCTGATGCCCAGCATTGCGGCGGCGGCCACCTTCCTGCGCTTCCACCCGGCACAGCGGATTTTCCTCGCCATCGGCCGGCAGGATCTCGGCGCCTTCGTGCCTTTGGGCGAAGAAGATACGCCGCATGGCCATGAAAGATGGTTTCTGATCCGCAGCATCGATCCACCGGCAGCGGGCACGGCGCTGCCCAGAGGCGAATTGCTGCTGGCGCGCGGGCCGTTCACGCCTGACGATGAGAAGGCATTGATGCAGCAGCATCGCATCGACCTGCTGGTGACGCGCAATTCCGGCGGCTCGGCGGCCAAGATCGCGGCGGCGGCGGAGCTGCATCTGCCGGTACTGATGATCGAACGCCCGCCGCTGCCACCCGGCGAGGTGCTGGAATCGGTCAGTGCCGCGCTGAGCTGGATCAATATTCACGCGGTGTAGAAGGCCCTCACCCTCCCACCGCTTCGCGGCGGGGCCCTCCCTCTCCCGCTTGCGGGAGAGGGTTGGGATGAGGGCTACTTAGCTTTCTTCTTCCCCGGCCGCAGCACATGCACATGCTGCGGGTCATACAGCGCGCTGTCGCGGAATTCGGCGGCCTCGTCCAGCACGCGGCCGACCAGAATCAGCGCCGTGCGGGTGATTTTCGCGGCGCGCACTTTCGCGGCAATGGTGCTGAGTGTGGCGCGAATGATCTCCTGGTCGGGCCAGGTGGCGCGTACGACGACCGCCACCGGACAGTCCGCGCCGTAATGCGGCGTCAGTTCCTCCACCACATGTTTGATGTTGCGGATCGACAGGTGGATCGCCAGCGTGGCACCCGTGCGACCAAAATTTGCCAGCGTTTCGCCCTTCGGCATATCCGACGACTTCATGGTCGTGCGGGTCAGGATCACGCTCTGCGCGATATCGGGCAATGTCAGTTCGGTCTGCAAAGCGGCGGCGGCGGCGGCGAAGGCCGGCACGCCCGGCGTGATCGTGTAAGGGATGCCGAGCGCTTTCAGGCGACGGATCTGTTCGGCAATCGCGCCATAGAGCGACGGATCGCCGGAATGCACGCGCGCGACATCCTGCTTTTTCGCATGCGCGGCCGCGATCTCGGCCATGATCTCGTTCAGGTCGAGCGGCGCGGTGTCGATCACGCGGGCGCCCTTTGGGGCCAGGGTGACGACTTCCTTCGGCACCAGCGAGCCGGCGTAAAGACAGACCTTGCATTTTTTGATCAGTGCCGCGCCGCGCAGGGTGATCAGGTCGGGCGCGCCGGGGCCGGCGCCGATGAAATGGACGGTCATGCGTCGAACTTCTTCTCGTAACCGCGCGGCGTATAGGCGAAGCGGCGGCCATCGGGCAGTTCGATGGCGCGGCTGGCGCTCGATCCCACCAGAACCACGGTCAGCATGTCGACCTTGTCGATGTCGAGGTCGGCGAGCGTGGTCAGCGTCACGCGCTCGCCCTCACGGCCCAGATTGCGCGCCAGCACCACCGGTGTCTGTGCCGGGCGATGCTGCAGCAGGATGTCTTTTGCCATTTCCAGCTGGTGGCGGCGGCGCTGCGACACTGGATTGTAGAAGGCGATGACAAAGTCGGCCTGTGCTGCCGCCTTGATGCGTTCGAGGATGGCTTCCAGCGGCGTCAGCAGGTCGGACAGCGAAATCGTGCAGAAATCGTGGCCGAGCAGAGCGCCGGAGCGCGCGGCGGCGGCCTGCAAAGCCGAGATGCCGGGCGCGATCTGCACGGCCACGCGTGCCCAGTCCTTGCGCTGCGGTTCCTTCTCCAGCAGGGCAAACACCAGCGTTGCCATTGCATAGATGCCGGGATCGCCGGAGCAGACCAGGGCCACGCGCTTGCCCTGCGCCGCGAGATCGAGGGCCGCGCGCACGCGCACTTCCTCTTCGCCGAGTTCATAGCGATGCAGGGTTTTGCCAGGCTGCAGCTGCGGATAGAGATCGAGATAGAGGCCGTAGCCGACCCAGTCGGTGGCCTCGGCCAGCGCGATGCGCGCTTCCGGCGTCAGCCAGAGTGCATCGCCCGGCCCGGTGCCGACGACATGCAACTCGCCGCGCGGGCTGCCGCGTGTGGCGCCATCGAAAGGTGCCGGTGCCAGCGCCAGCGCGCAGGTGGCGCGCTCCGATTTGCGCTTCGGCACGATCAGCTCGGCATCCGGTCCGGCAGCCGCCAGCGCCGCGCCTTCCGCCACGCCATGGGTGCCGACCTCGGCAAACACCACGTTGGAGGGAGTCTTCATGCGCGGCGTCTCGGCCTCCAAAGTGGCGGCATCGAAGACGCGGAACGGCACGCCGAACCATTTCGCCAGTTCCTGCATGGCCGGTTCATCGGCCTTGAGGTCGAGCGAATAAATTCCACTGATGCTGTCGCGCGCGATGCCTTCGGCGTCGATCACGCCCTGCACCAGCCGGATCAGCTCGACCGGTTTGGTGTTGCGTTCGCAGCCGACGCCGATGGCGATGCTGCGCGGGTGATAGACCAGATGCTCGGGGCTGCCGTCGACACTACGATGTGTCACCTCGATCAGCAGCGCGCCGTCATCCCTGACCGGCAGATTGCTGTCGGCGAACCAGGGCGCCTCGCCCTGGATGCGGACGCCGCCGCCGCCACGTAACAGCGTCGCCATCACGCCCTTGGCATCCTGCGGATTGCCCAGCGTGTAACCGTCCGGCGGTTCATCCAGGCCGAGGCCGAAAGCCAGATCGCCGGCGGTGGTGATGGCGGGAATGCCCTGCAGCACGGTGGCGATCCGACGCGCCAGCAGATTGGCGCCGTGATGGCCGCCGAGCAGCGGCACCACGGAGGAGCCATCGGCGGCCACCGCGATCAGCGGCGGTTCGCTATTCTTGTCGGCGAGATGCGGCGCCACCGCGCGGATCAGAATCCCGGCGGCGCAGATGCCGATCACCGGCCGGCCAGATGTGAATAGCTGCGCGATGGTGTCGGTGGCCTTGCCGAGTGGAAGCGCATGCTGAAGCGCGGCATCGTCGGGCGCATAGACCTCCCAGGCTGGGAAGGCGGCGCTCAGCGCCTGCGCCACACCGCGCGCATTCTGTGTCAGCAGGATGAGGGCGGGTTTCCCACTCAACTCTGAAACTCCATGAAATGTTGCTCGCCACGACGATGCACCAGGATCATGGCGAAATAGGGAATGCTGGCGGGGTCGACGTCGGATAGCGGAAGAATGCGCTGCTCCGGCATGGTGGCGCGCTCGATATACTGCGCGCGGTCGAGCAGGCCGAGTTCTTTCAGCAATGTGACGATGCGCGGGCCATGGCGGCCGAGCTTCAGGATGGCGGCGGCATCGGTATGCAGCAGCTTGGCGGCGATGGTCTCATCGTCGAGCGGCGCGGGGATCACGGTCAGCACATCGTTGCGCGAGACCAGCGGATGTTTCAGCGCGGCGGCGCAGGCGGTCAGCGACGACACGCCGGGCACGACTTCGACGGGGAAGCGTTCGGCCAGCCGGCCGAACAGATACATGAAGGAGCCATAGAGGAAGGGATCGCCTTCGCACAGCACGGCAACCATGCGGCCGGCTGCCAGATGGGTGCTCAGGTCTTCGGCGGCCTGTTCGTAGACGGCCTGGGCGGGGAAGCGCGCCACGGTCAGCGGCATGCGGATGGCGATTTCGGTCTGGGCGCCTTTCAGATGCGGCGCAATGATTTTGCGCGCCAGGCTGTCACCGGAATCCGGCGCCGGATAGGCCACGACATCGGCGCTTTGCAGAATCCGCAGCGCCTTCAGCGTGATCAGCTCGGGGTCGCCCGGGCCGATCCCGAGACCGTACAGAATACCGCTCATTCCCAGATACTCATTCCTTGGTCACGCTCCACTGCGTCACCGGCATCATGGCATGCCAGCCATGGAAACGGCCGACCGGTTCGGCGCGCTGCACGGAGAATCGCGCGAGGTCGCCGCCATGCTCGCGGCGCGCCTGTTCCAGCACGCTTTCGCCTTCCAAGGTCACGACATTGGCGACCAGCCGCCCGCCGGGTTTCAGCGCCTGCCAGCAGCGTTCGATCAGGCCCTCGGTGGTGATGCCGCCGCCGATGAAGACGGCATCGGGTTCGGGCAGGCCGTTCAGTGCCTCCGGCACGCTGCCGGCTTTGACTTCGAGCTGCGGCACGCCGAGCGCCAGCGCATTCTGCGCGATCATGCTGCGGCGGGTGTCTTTGTTCTCGATGGCGATGGCGCGGTTGCGGCGATCGGCGCGCAGCCATTCGATTGAGATCGAACCCGAACCGGCGCCGACATCCCACAGCAGATCGCCAGGAAACGGCGACAGCCTTGCCAGCGTCACGGCGCGGATCTCGCGCTTGGTGATATTGCCATCGTGTAAGTAAAGATCATCCTCAAGCCCGGCGAGCCGCGTCAGGCCAGGGCCATCTTTGATCTCGACGGCCAGCAGGTTGAGATCGGCGCAGTGCTGATGCGGCCAGTCTTTCGCCGTGCCGGTCAGGCTGTTCTCCTGTGCGCCACCAAGATGCTCCAGCACGGTGAGCTGCGCGCTGCCGAAGCCGCGCTTCACCAGATAGTCGGCGATCTTCGCCGGCGCCGCGCCGTTTTCGGTCAGCAGCAGCAGGCGTGCGCCGGGCGTCAGGAAACCGGCGAGCAGGTCGAGCGGACGGCCATGGAGAGACAGGCAATCCACTGCATCGAGAGCCCAGAGCAGCCGCGAAGCGGCGAGCGAGAAGGCGCCGGGATGCGGCACGACGGTCATTTCATCGGCGGGAATGCGTTTGGCCAGGGTGGCGCCGATGCCGAACCACATCGGATCGCCGCTCGCCAGTACGCAGGTGCGCCGGCCTTTGTATTGTGCGAGGCCATCGGCCTGCGCCAGCAGCTGCGATGCGGCCCAGGCGATGCGTTCCTGATCAGAGTTTGGCGCGATCATCGCCAGATGCCGTTCGCCGCCGATCAGCAGGTCAGCGCTCTGCACCAGCGCACGCGCGGCAGCCGACAGACCCTCCAGCCCGTCCTCACCGATACCGACGATGCTGAGCCAGCGTGTCATGGCATCCTCTTGTCCTGGGGCGCCCAGGTGGCCAGGGCATTGATCGCTGCTGCGGCAATCGCGCTGCCGCCACGCCGGCCCTTCAGCGTCGCATAGGCTACGCCAGCCGGCGCGCTGTCGATCAGCGCCTGTTTCGATTCCACCGCGCCGACATAACCGACCGGGAAACCGAGAATGGCGGCCGGCTTCGGCGCGCCTTCGTTGTTGAGCAGTTCGAGCAGGCGGAACAAGGCGGTCGGCGCATTGCCGATCACCACCAGGGCGCCTTCCAGATGGGGACTCCATAGCTCAACAGCTGCGGCCGAGCGGGTGATCTGTTTCTGCTGACCGATGGCGCGCGCTTCGGGCGTGTTGAGGAAGCTCAGCACCTTGTTGTCGGCGGGCAGGCGCGAGCGGATCACGCCATAGGCCACCATATCGACGTCGCTCAGGATCGGCTTGCCGCCTTGCAATGCGGTGTGAACTGCGGCCGGTAAGTCCGGCGTCCAGGTGAGGTCGCCCAGAATGTCGGGCATGGCGCAGGCATGGATCAGGCGTAGTGCCATCTCATCGATGCCGGGCGGCAGATGCGACAGATCGACCTCGGCGCGGATCATCTCGAAACTCAGGCGATAGATCGCATCGGGATCGCGCAGATAGTCGTATTGCCGCATGGCCGGCATCACTTGTCGTTCAGCGTGCGCGGACCATGCGGATGGTCGGCATGCGGATAGGGATGGTGGCCATGCCCGTCATGATCATGACTGTGATGCGCGTGATCGTGCGCATGGCCATGATCATGGTGATGATGGTCGTGATCATGGCCGGTGCCGATGCCCTCGACATGATGGTGATGGCTTTCCTGCGCCAGGCCGACCTCGTCCTCGAAGCCGAGCACCTGGGCGCGGTATTTGCACATCTGGCAGTTCATGTTGTTGGTGCCGGCCAGAATCTCGGTCAGCCGGTCCTCGAATACCTCCAATACAAGCGGATGGTCATTGAGATATCCGGCCTTGATGAACTCGATCTGCGGATTCTGTGCTGCCACCAGATCGGTCGACTCGTAAATGCGTTCGACCAGGATGCCGGTGAACAGGAAATACGGAAACACGATGACGCGTTTGTAGCCGAGCCTGGCGACATGTTCGAGCGAAGGCTGCACCAGCGGGAAGGTGACGCCGGAATAGGCAGTCTCGCCCCAACCGAAGCCGAAGCCCTCCCACAGCATGCGCATGACTTTGGCGATGTTGGAATTGGCGTCGGGATCCGACGTGCCACGTCCGACCACGACCAGGCAGGTCTCGTGGCGGGCGATACTGTCGCCCGCCGCGTTCAGTGCGTCCTGAATTCTGTCGCCGGCGGCGCGCAGCATCTTCAGGTCAATGCCGAGGTCGCGGCCATAATGGATGCTGACATCGGGATGCTCGGCCTGATAGCGGTTGAGCACGCTCGGAATGTCGTTCTTGGCATGGCCAGCCGCCATCAGCATACCGGGCAGTGCGAGAATGCGGCTGTTGCCCTGGGCGCGCAGATTGTCGAGCCCGGTGCGGATGATCGGCGTGGCGAATTCCAGGAAGCCGAAGTCGACATCATAGTGCGGCAGGCGGCGCTTCATATGCGCGGCCAGCGCGGTGAACTCGGCCACGGCGCGGGTGTCGCGGCTGCCATGGCCGCAGAGCATCACGCCGGTTTTCTGGAACGGGTTGTCGATCGGGGGCTTCTGGAACATGGGGCTGGTCATGGGGGAACTATGCCATCGCTATGGCTTCGATTTCCAGCAACCAGTCGCCGATCAGGGTCTGGGTCACGATGCCGCTGGAGGCGCAGATGCGGTCGCCGAGGATTTCGTTGCGGATTTTGCGGTTCGGTATCAACTGGCTGCGGTCGGTCAGGAAGCTGGTGGTTTTCACCAGATTGTCGAAACTCATGCCGGCCTCGCTCAGCACGGCCTCGATATTGCGCCAGCAGTTGCGCGCCTGGCTCTCGAAATCCGGCGGCAGGCTGCCATCGGGCGCGACGCCGATCTGGCCGCTGATATACAGCGTGCGCTGTGCCGCGCTGACCAGCACGCCATGAGCATATTGGCCGACCGGCGGCGCGATGGATGCCGGATTGAGCAGGTCGCGTTTCATCAGAACTCTATCCCCTTCTGCGCTTTCACGCCGGCCTGGAAGGGATGTTTCACTTCCGTCATCTCGGTCACCAGGTCGGCGGCTTCGATCAGCTCGGGCTTGGCATTGCGGCCTGTGACGACGATATGCAGATTGGGCGGCCGGTTCTTCAACACTTCGACCACCTCGCTGAGTTCGAGATAGTCGTAACGTAGAACGATATTCAGTTCGTCCAGCACCAGCAGGTCAAAATCCGGCGGATCTTTACGGGCGGCCTCGATCATGCGCTTCGCCTCGGTCCAGGCAGCCTGCGCCGCCGCGATGTCGCGCGCACGGTCCTGCGTGTTCCAGGTGAAGCCTTCGCCCATTGCCTTGATCTCGACCTGATCGGGAAACATTTCCAGCACCGGGCGCTCGCCGGTCTGCCAGGCGCCCTTCACGAACTGCACGACACCGATGCGAAAGCCGTTACCGATGGCGCGCATGGCGAGGCCAAAGGCGGCGGTGGATTTGCCTTTGCCCTTGCCGGTATGCACCATGAGCAGACCCTTCTCGATGGTCTTACCGGCCATGATTTTGGCCTTGGCCTCCTGGCGCTTCTTGGCCTTTTCGTTGGCGCGCGCGTTTTCGTCTTCGGTCTCACTCATCCGGCAAGCATCCTGTCCAGCAGATCTGTCGTCGAATTCGCCTTGGGTCGCCACAGGCCGCGGCGAATGGCTTCGTGGAAGCGTTCGGCAATCTCGCGCGCGCCGGCCGGATTGTTCGATTCCAGGAAGGCGCGCGTGTCTGCATCGGCCAGATAGGCATCGTACAGCGCATCGAACTGATGATCGCGCACCAGGCCTGTCGTGGCGGCAAAGGCGAACAGGTAATCCACCGTGGCGGCGATCTCGAAAGCGCCCTTGTAACCATGGCGCTTCACCCCGGCGATCCATTTCGGATTGGCGGCACGGCCGCGCACCACGCGGGCGATTTCCTCTTCCAGCCGGCGGATGCGTGGCGCTTCGGGCCGCGAATGGTCATTGTGATAGGCGGTCGGTGCCGCGCCGGATGCGTATTGCACGGCCGCCACCGCGCCGCCCTCGAACTGGTAATAGTCGTCGGAGTCGAGCAGGTCATGCTCGCGGTTATCCTGGTTCTGCACCACGGTATCGATGCCGCTGAGCCGCTGGGTGAAGACCTCCGCATCGGCGATACCCTCGGCATCATTGCCATAGGCAAAGCCGCCCCAGGCGATATAGGCCTTGGCCAGATCGGCGGTGTCGGCCCAGCCGCCGTCATCAATGATCGCCTGCAGGCCCGCGCCGTAAGCACCCGGCTGCGCGCCGAATACGCGATAGCCGGCGCGGCGCATGGCCTCTTCGGCGCTCAGGCCGCGGCCGATCATCACGGCGGCCTCGTCCTTGACGCGCTCGGCCAGCGGATTCAGTTCCGGCGGCTCGTCCAGCGCCTGCACGGCGCGGCTCGCGGCATCGAACAGCGCCAGCTGCGCGGGGAAGGCGTCGCGGAAGAAGCCGCTGATCTTGAGCGTCACGTCGATACGCGGGCGATCCAGCAGGTCCAGCGGCACGATCTCGAAACCGGTGACACGGCCGGATGCGGTCTCCCAGGTGGGGCGTGCGCCGATCAGCGCCAGCGCCTGCGCAATGTCATCGCCGCCGGTGCGCATATTGGCGGTACCCCAGGCATTGAGCAGAATCGCGTGCGGCCATTCACCATGATCCTGGCGATGGCGCTGCAGCAGAGCATCGGCCGATTGCCAGCCCAGCGTCCAGGCCGTCGGCGTCGGCAGGCTGCGCGCATCCAGCGAGTAGAAGTTACGGCCGGTTGGCAGTACTTCCGGCCGGCCGCGCGTCGGCGCGCCGCTCGGGCCCGGCGGCACGAAACGGCCATCCAGCCCGCGCAGCAGGTTTTCGATCTCGGCACGCCCGCAGCTCAGCACCGCGCCGCGCAGGTGATAGTCGATCTCCTGCAGCACGGCTTTGGTTGCGGTCCAGCCGTCATCGGGCAGGCGCCGGTCACCCACCAGCTGCTTGGCCAGAATCTCCAGTCGTTCGATGGTGTCGCCATGGCTGCGCCAGCTGCCCGGCGCGAGATCCGCCAGCACGGCGGGCTGCGGCCCTTCCCATGCGGCAGCGTAATCTGTACCCAGCGGATCGAACTGCAGGCCGAGATCGGCGGCGAGGGCCCGCAGGATCGAGGCGCGACCGGCTTTGCCGTCGCCGCGCGGCAGCCGCACCAACGCGACCAGAAGATCGATCAACTGCTCGCCATGCGGCTTCACGCCATAGACATGCAGCCCGTCGCGAATCTGCAACTCCTTCAGATCGCAGAGATGGTTGTCGAGCTTGAGCAAAGCCGAGTCTGTCGCTTCACCGATCTGGATATCGCAATCGGCATCCAGGCCGAGCCGGCGGGTTTCGGCGATGATGCGTTCGGCCAGCAGCGGCAGGCGGCGGCGATCCAGCCCGGCGGCCTCGTAATATTCATCGACCAGCTGTTCCAGCCCGGCGAGGTCGCCATAGATTTCGGCGCGGGTCAGCGGCGGCGTCAGGTGGTCGAGGATCACGGCGGAAGTCCGGCGCTTGGCCTGCGTACCCTCGCCGGGATCGTTGACGATGAAGGGATAGAGCTGCGGCAGCGCGCCGAACACGGCTTCGGGATAACAGTCTTCGCTCAGCGCCAGCGCCTTGCCGGGCAGCCATTCGAGATTGCCATGCTTGCCGCAATGGATCACCGCATCGGCGCCGAAGCTTTCGCGCAGCCATGCGTAAGCCGCGAAGTAATGATGCGGCGGCACCAGATCGGGATCATGATAGCTGCGCGCCGGGTCGATATTATAGCCGCGCGCCGGCTGGATCATGATGGCCACATTGCCGAGCGGAATCACGGGCAGCGCAAAGCCGCTGCTGCCATCGGGGCCGGCATCGATATGCGGATCGTCTTCCGGCTCGCCCCAGCGCGCCGAGACGGCATCGCGGATGGCGGCCGGCAGCCTCTCGAAAAAGCAGCGATAAAGCGCCAGCGGATAGACCACGCGCACGCGCCGGCCGGCCATGGAGGCGAAATCGTTGGTGACGCCTTCGATCAGCGATTCGATCAGGCGGTTTCCGCTGACCGGCAGCGCGTTCAGTTCGTAGCCGGCGTCTTTCATGGCGCGCAGGATCTCGACCACGCTCTGCGGCGTATCGAGGCCGACGCCATTGCCGATGCGACCGTCGCGGTTGGGATAATTCGCCATCACCACGGCGATTTTGCGTTCGGCCGGCGACAGGCGGCCCAGTCGCGACCAGGCGCAGGCCAGTTTCGCCACATAGACACAGCGGCCCTGATCGGGCTGCAGCCGCACGATGCTGCATTCGGTGCGCGTATCGAATTGCGCTTCGGCCTTGAAGGCGACGGCACGCGTCATAATGCGGCCGTCGATTTCCGGCAGCGCCACGGCGATGGCGAGATCGCGCGGATTGAGGCCGCGCGTGCCATTCGCCCAGTCCTCGCGCGGCTGTGTGGCGAATACCACCTGGAGCACGGGGCAGTCGCATTGTCCGAGGGGATCTTCCGCACCGCCATCACTGCCAGTGGGGCTGCCCCCAGTTGGACTTCCTAGGGCGAAGCTGGTCGCATTCAGGATCACATCGGGCAAAGCCTGATCCAGCAGGGTGCCAACGATATCGGCGGACATGCGGTCTTTCAGACTGGTCACATAGATCGGCAGCGGGTTGAGGCCTTCCGCCGATAATGCCGCCAGCAGCGCATCGATGGCGGCCAGATCGCCGGCCTGCATCAGTGCGCGGTAAAACACGATGGCGGCCACCGGGCGCGGACCGTGATGCAATGCAGTCCATTCCGGGCGCAGGCTGTCGAGATCCGGGTCATGCAGGCCGGGCCAGTAGATGCCGGCGGCCGGCAGCGGGCGTGCCGGCGGCGGATCTTCGTCACGGCCGATCATGCCTGCAGCGCGGCGCAGGCAGTTCTGCAGATTCTCGATGCCGCCTTCGCGGAAATAGTCGAACAAGATCGCGCGGTTTGCGTCATCGACAGTCGAGAAGCCGTCCAGTCCCGGATCGGGCTGGCGGTCGCCGGGCAGGAAGGCCAGCAGGATGCCGCGCGCGCGGCACAGATGGCTCAGGCGTTCGACGCCATAGGTCCAGTAGCTCTGGCCGCCGAGCAGGCGCACGATCACCAGCTTGGCATGCTGGATCACGCTGTCGACATAGAGGTCCACCGCATAAGGGTGGCCGAGCTGCAGCAGGTTGGCCAGTCGCAGGCTTGGGAAGTCGTCGGGCAGTCCATTCAGTGCGCTGCTCAGCGCCGCCAGTTCGGTATCGGCTGCCGAGAGGATGACAATGTCGCCGGGCGTCTGGCCCAGATCGACCGCGCCCTCTGTCGTGGCCGTGCCGCCGGGTATGGCATTGAGCAGATGCACGGCGGCGCGCTCTTTACACGGGTCTTAAACGGCGGCGAGGGCGGCGCGGATCGCCGCCTCGTCCAGACCAGCCTTGCCGATCACCACCAGCCGCGTGGCGCGCAGTTCGCCGCTCTGCCAGTCGCGGTCGTAATACTGCGACAGTCGCGTACCGACGCCCTGCAGCACCAGCCGCATCGTCTTATTGGCCACGGCGACGAAGCCCTTCACGCGCAGGATGTCATGCTCGGCGATCACCGGCAGCAGGTTGTCCAGCAGTGCCTCAGGCGAGGGCTGCTCGGGCAGGGTTAGGGCGAAGCTGAAGAAATCCTCGTGATCGTGGTCGTTTTCGTCATCGTGATGCGACTTCCGCGCGGCAATATCATCTTCTGCGGCGGCCTGCAGGCCGAGCAGGATATCGGCCGCCACTTCGCCGCGGCTGATGGCGACGGTCTTCACGCCCTGGCGCAGATGTGCGGCGATCTCGGCGCGCACATTGTCCAGCGCGCCCTCGTCCAGCAGGTCGGTTTTGTTCAGCAGCACCAGATCGGCGCAGCCGAGCTGGTCCTCGAACAGTTCTTCCAGCGGATTGTCGTGATCCAGGTTGGGATCGGCGGCGCGCTGCGCGGCCAGTGCCTCTTCATCATCGGCAAAACGCCCCTCGGCCACAGCTGCGGCATCCACCACGGTGATGACGCCATCGACCGTGGTGCGGGTCTTGATGCCGGGCCAGGCGAAAGCCTGAACGAGGGGTTTGGGCAGCGCGAGGCCGGAGGTTTCGATCACGATATGCGTCGGCGGGTTTGGCCGGTCGAGCAGCTTCTGCAGGGTGGGCAGGAAATCGTCGGCCACGGTGCAGCACAGGCAGCCATTGGCCAGTTCGACGATATCGTCTTCCGTGCAATCCGGCGCGCCGCAGCTTTTCAGCAACTCGCCGTCGATGCCCACTTCACCGAATTCATTGACGATCAGCGCGATGCGCCGGCCATTGGCATTGGTGATCAGGTGACGGATCAGCGTGGTCTTGCCGGCGCCCAGGAAGCCGGTGACGACAGTTGCCGGAATCTTGGCGGGGGACATGTTGGCGGCAGCAGTCTTTTGCATTCTTCAAGCGTCCTGTTCATGACGCCGACACGGAAAGCCTGCCGGTCGCGCCGCAGCCCCTTCCGGGGCGGGCGAGAATGACACAGGCCGGGCGCCGAAACACCCCGTCCGGCACATCCGTTCGACCAAGGGCGATGGCAGGTCTCCGGGCTTGCGGGTCGCAGCGGATCGTGCGCCTTCCCGGGGGACTGTCACATCCTGCCAGTGGCCTGTTGCACGCCGCTCGCCGCCTACCGTAGCGGGGGCTGCCGCGGCCTGGGCTTCTGCGAAGAAACCGGCACCGCGTTCCCTTTTCATCGCCGCAACGTCAGACATAACGTGGCGGCGAACCATCGCGGCGGACGGTAAGCCGCGCTCCCGGTCTTGTCAAACCGGCCGGCCTTGGGCACAAAGGGAGTCGGGTGGGTCCGCATGCAGCGCATTTTTCTGCGCGCGTTTCAAAGAGGTTGCCATGTCTTTCGTATCAAAGCTCGCCATGTCAAAGCTGGGGCGCGTCGCTCTGCCGGCCATCCTTGTGGCAAGCCTTGCTGTTCCGGCGCTGGCCCATCCTGGCCATCCAGGCGGCGAAGCGCATGACGCTGGTTTCGCGCAAGGTTTCGCGCATCCCTTCGGCGGTTTCGACCACCTGCTGGCCATGCTGGCCGTCGGCCTCTGGGCTGTGCAGTTCGCCAGCCGCAGCGGCAACCGCTCCAGTCTCTGGCTGCTGCCTGCCGCCTTCGTGCTGCCGATGGGCGCCGGCTTCCTGCTGGCCCTGAACGGTATTGCACTTCCCGGCGTCGAAGCCGGCATCGCGCTGTCGGTGCTGATCCTCGGCCTTGCCGTCGCTTTCGCCGCGCGTCCGCCGCTGGTGGCTGCGATGGCGATCACCGCTGGTTTCGCGCTGTTCCACGGCTTTGCGCATGGTGCTGAAATGGGCGAGGGCGTGGCCACGGCTTATGCCGCCGGCATGCTGCTGGCCACGGCTCTGCTGCATGGTGCCGGCCTGGTCGCCGCCCTGCTGTCGCAGCAGGTTGCGACCCCGGTGTTGACACGCGCGGCCGGTGCCGTCGTGGCGGTGGCTGGCGTCGTCATCCTGGTTGCCTGACACTTTCTTCTTTCTGAACGACCCGCGTTACTGGGCGGTGGCCGGCGCAGCTGCGCTGGCCGGCCTGGTGCGCGGGTTTTCCGGTTTCGGCGGCGCAATGGTGTTCATGCCGATCGCCAGCCTGGTCTACGAGCCGAAACTCGCCGCCATTCTCCTCTTCATTGCCGACGATATCGCCGCGCTGGCCATGCTGCCGGATGCGATGCGCCGCTGCGTCTGGCGCGAAGTGCTGCCGCTGGGCGCAGCCGCGGTGCTGGCCGTGCCGTTCGGTGTCGCGTTGCTGGTGGTGGCCGATGCCGATGTGATGCGCTGGGTGATCTGCTGCGTGATCCTGCTCGCCGTCGGCCTGATGGCGGTGGGCTGGCGCTATACCGGCCGGCTCGGCCTGCCGGCCACGCTCGGCACCGGCGCGCTGGCGGGCTTAAGCG
>JAGXRD010000031.1 GCA_018336035.1 Alphaproteobacteria bacterium
GGACTGCCTAAGCGGAATCTCGTTCGACTGGCCTCAATCGACGAGGATGCGCTGGGTGAAGAGATCGAAGTGCTCTGGGAACTGGAGCCTGGAGCTCATGTGATCGAGCGGGCCGGACTGCCGCACATGACCGGACTGGATGACCCTTCGACACTTCAGGCCTTCCTTGATGCGGTGATTTGGGGGGCTGCGACGAACGCCGATCGCGGATACCTCCAGGCGCCATTCCGCAGCGGTGTCAGCATCGAGGACTATCAGCTTGATCCACTCGTGCGCGCGATCGACATGGCGCGCACAAATCTTCTGATCGCCGATGACGTTGGCCTCGGGAAAACCATCGAGGCAGGGCTCGTCGTTCAGGAGATGCTCCTGCGTCACCGCGCCCGCACGGTTCTCGTGCTCTGCCCTGCCTCGTTGCAGGAGAAGTGGCGCTTCGAGATGCAGGAAAAGTTCGGGCTAGAGTTCCGGATCGTCGATACGGACTACGTCAAGCGTCTGCGCCGTGAGCGAGGTCTCCACGCCAATCCGTGGACGTCTTTTCCCCGTCTCATCACGTCGATGGATTGGGCCAAGCAGGGTGAAGGCTTACGCCTTCTGCGGGACGCACTGCCCCCTCACGTGGGCCATCCCAGGAAGTTCGATCTACTGATCATCGACGAGGCTCACAACGTTGCCCCAACCGTCGGCC
Source organism: Alphaproteobacteria bacterium (assembly GCA_018336035.1). Classification (GTDB taxonomy): domain Bacteria; phylum Pseudomonadota; class Alphaproteobacteria; order Ferrovibrionales; family Ferrovibrionaceae; genus Ferrovibrio. Next base: position 689 of record JAGXRD010000031.1, read on the forward strand.
GCTATGCCGTTGAAAGCCTCAGGACGCGGCTGGTTCGTCTGGCCGCGCCACACTTCCAGCACAAGCTCTTTCTCACTGCCACACCGCATGATGGTTACACCGAATCCTTCACCGCGCTCCTCGAACTTCTCGACGATCAGCGGTTTGCGAGAAACGTCCTCCCAAGCGACCCTCAGCTCGCCCGAGTGATGGTCCGTCGGCTGAAGAGCGATCTGGTCGATGCGAACGGCAAGCGCATCTACCCCGAGCGGCGGCTTGAGGCGCTGCCAGTGGAGTATAGCGAAGACGAGAGGGATGCCCGGCGGCAGCTGGAGGCATACATAAAGAGCCGCGAGGCCGGTGCTGATGGAGGGCGGGCCGTCGATCACTTCGTTCACCAGTTGCTGCGCAAGCGCCTATCTTCGTCTCCTGCAGCGTTTGTCGCGACACTGGGGCGGCATATCGCGACGATCGAGGGCCGTGCGGCCGGCGAGCGCAGCCAGAAGAAATTCGATGACCGCATCCTTCGGCGGGCGATTGCGAAAACCGAGGAAGATTACGCAGACGATGCTCAGCGGGACGCCGCCGAGGCTGAAGCGATTGAGGAAGCCGGCAAGCAAGTCAGGCCACCGACCGACGAAGAACGCCGGATGTTGGACCGATTGCGGTCCTGGGCCCAACAGGCGGCTCGTCGGACCGATGCCAAGGCCACCGCAGTGCTGGATTGGCTGGCCAGTCACCTGAAGGACGGTGACGGGTGGACGAACGAGCGGGTGATCCTGTTCACGGAGTATCGCGCCACTCAGCAATGGATGCAGGAGATCCTCGCATCTCACGGCTTCGGGGGCGAGCGATTGGCACTCATCTATGGTGGCATGGACCCGAAAGAACGCGAGCCCGTGAAGGCCGCGTTCCAGGCCAACCCCTCGGTATCTCCGGTGAGGATACTGCTGGCGACCGACGCCGCCTCCGAGGGCATTGATCTCCAGAACCACTGCCATCTGATGATCCACCTCGAAATCCCATACAACCCCAATGTGATGGAACAGCGGAACGGGCGTATCGACCGTCATGGTCAACGCGCGAGCGAGGTCGTCATCTGGCATCCGGTGGATGCTAAAGGAGGCCACGGTGACGATATCTTGCGTGCGCTTCGAAAATTGGATGCGATGCGCGCCGACATGGGGAGCGTGAACCCCGTCATCGCGCCTCAACTGCCCGACCTGCTCGAAGGGCGCCGCCGCGATCTCGACACGAGACAAGCCGAAGCCCGGATGGAGAAATCTCGTCGCTTCGTGAAGGCGGAGCGCGACCTTCGAGAACGTGTGGCCCAACTTCATGAGCGGCTGAACGAGACCCGGCACGAACAGAGCCTCGTGCCCGACCACATCGAGCGAGCGGTACGCACCGCGTTGCGTCTAGCGGACAAACCCGACTTGGAGCCCGTTTCTCTGGTCGATGCACCAGATGGCGCGGTATTTCGAATGCCTCCGCTCTCGGGTTCCTGGTTCCGATGCCTTGAGGGTCTGGAACACCCCTACACGCAGAAGGTTCGTCCGATCACCTTCGACCACAAGGTCGCCAAGGGCCGTGACGACGTCGTACTCGTCCACCTGAACCATCGGCTCGTCCAGATGAGTCTCCGACTCCTGCGCGCTGAGATCTGGGCCCGTGACGACGTGAAGAAGCTTCATCGCGTAGCCGTCCGCTCGCTTCCGGATGGGCGGATCGACGGGCCGGCGGTGGTGGTGATGTCGCGGCTCGTCGTGACGGGCGGGAACCATCACCGTCTGCACGAAGAACTCACGGAGGCTGGCGGCTACCTGCGCGATGCCGGTTTCCGGCGGGAGGAAAGGGTCACGGAAGTCCGACGATGGCTGGAGGTGTCACAACCCGCGGCTCTGTCGGATGCGACGTTTGACGCCTTGAGGACGCGCTTCGACAAGCAGCGTGATTCCGTTCTGGCGGCCATTGAGGCACGTTCGAAGGACCGGCTGCGTTTCCTCGTGAACACGATAGAGATCCGGAAACGCAAGGAGGCCGAGGACATCCGCCAAGTATTGGACGATCTCGAACGAGCGCTGAAGACCGAGATTGCGGCGGAACAGCAGCCCTTGCAGCTTTCTCTGTTCTCCGAGGACGAACGCACTCAGCTCAAGCGTGATCGAGCGGCCCTCGAAGCACGCTTGGCCCGGATCCCCAAAGAGCGCGAGCAGGAGCTAAGCGCGATTGAGGAACGGCACTCCAATGCCGTCGAGCATACCTTCCCTGTGGCCGTGGTGCTGCTAGTTCCGAACTCCCTCGCGATGGAGAAGCGCGGATGAGCAACGATCACGAGTGGCTGAACCTCATTGAAATCTCTGGGCCCTTTCTGGCGGTGCCCGTGCTGCGGGAGGTCTTCCCGCAAGGCCTCGAAGCTCTGCCTTCCGGGCGGCCTCAGCGGCTTCGTCGAACCTATGAGGAATGGCGCGATGCCGTCGACATGGACGACCTCGACCTTCCAGCGCTGCACGCGGCCTGGATCGACGACGTGCTGGTTACCGCGCTGGAAATGGATGAGACGGTGCTGCGCAAAGGCGCGACACTGCCTGAGAAGCTGACTGTCTCGATGCCCGAGCACGGGGTCAAGGTCGCGCCCGATCTGGCCGTGGTGAATCCGACGAACTCCGACGAACCGCTTCTGCTCATCCACGTCTATGAGCCGGACACAGATCTCGACGCGACGCGCCGTTTCGATGGCCTTGCTATCACCTCGGCCGACCGGATGGTCGCTCTGCTCAGGTCGACGGGATGCCCCACTGGCATCGTCACCAATGGCGAGCGCTGGATGCTCGTCCACGCGCCCGTCGGCGCCGTGGCAGGCTTCGCGAGCTGGTATGCGCGCCTCTGGGGGCAGGAACCGGAAGCGCTGCGCGCATTCGTCAGCCTTCTGGGCATCCGCCGCTTCTTCGGGCCCGACGAGAGCAAGCTGCCAGCCCTTTATGAGCGGTCCCTGAAGCACCAGGACGACGTGACCGAGGCGCTCGGGGAACAAGTTCGGCGCGCCGTCGAAGTGCTCGTTCAGGCCCTCGACCGCGCCGATCAGGATCGCAATCGCGAGCTCCTGCGTGACGTCGATCCGCGAGAACTTTACGAGGCCGGTCTGACGGTCATGATGCGCCTCGTCTTCCTGCTATCGGCCGAGGAACGTGCCCTGCTCCTGCTCGGCGATCCCCGCTACGACTCTTTCTACGCCATCTCCAGCCTGCGGATGCAGCTGCGGGCGGATTCCGAAGAGATCCTTGAGCGTCGCCGATCCGCCTGGTCTCGGCTGCTCGCACTGTTTCGTGGCGTGTATGGCGGTATTGATCATCCGACGCTGCGGCTGCCAGCGCTCGGTGGTTCGCTGTTCGACCCCGATCGCTACCCGTTCCTAGAAGGACGCAAGAAGGGCACGAGTTGGCGCACTGATCCGGCCGAACCACTGCCGATCGACGACCGCACCGTTCTGCTGCTGCTGGAAGCCATTCAGACCTTCGAAGGCCGCACGCTGTCCTACCGCGCGCTCGACGTTGAGCAGATCGGGCACGTCTATGAAGGTCTCCTCGAACGCACGGTGAAGCGCGTCGACGATGTCACGCTGGAACTCAATGGCGGCGCGAAGGCCAAGAGCCCGCGCGTGACGCTCGGCGAGATCGAGTCAGCGCGATTGGATGGCCAAGCGAAAGTGGCCGAACTGCTCAAGGAACGGAGCGAACGCTCGGACTCTGCCATCCGCAACGCCCTTGAGTGGGCGGCCGACGATCGTCTCGCCGCGCGCCTCCTCACCGTTTGCCGCGGCGACATCGGTCTACGCGACCGCATCCTGCCCTACGCGCCCCTTCTGCGGACAGACCCCTGGGACTATCCGCTCGTCCACCACAAGGGCGCCTTCGTCGTCGTGCTCGGCGCCGACCGGCGCGAGAGTGGTACGCACTACACGCCCAAGAATCTCACCGAAAAGATCGTCGAGGAGACGCTGACGCCCGTCGCCTATCGCGGCCCGGCCGAAGGCAAAGCGCCCGGTGACTGGGAACTCAAGAGCGCCGAGGAGTTGCTGGATCTGAAGATCTGCGACCCTGCCATGGGGTCCGGAGCGTTCCTGGTGCAGGCCTGCCGGTGGCTCTCTGATCGCCTGGTCGAGGCCTGGTCGACGGCTGAGGCCCGCGGCAAGCGGATCGACAGCGAAGGACGCATTTCCGACGAAGCAACGACCGAGGGGTTCGACCCTCTGTCGCAAGACGTCGAGGAGCGAGCGATCGTGGCGCGTCGCCTCGTGGCGGAGCAGTGCCTTTACGGCGTCGACAAGAATCCGCTTGCCGTGGAGCTGGCCAAGCTCTCGCTCTGGCTCACCACCATGTCGAAGGGACGGCCTTTCGGCTTCCTCGACCACAACCTGCGCAGCGGTGACAGCCTTCTCGGGATCCATGAGATCAGGCAATTGACCGAGCTCAGCATGAACCCGAAAGGCACGAAGCAGCTCAGGCTGTTCGGTCGGAGCATCCAGGCTGCCGTAGAAAAGGCCATCGAACTGCGACTGCGTCTTCGCTCAATTCCAATCCGGGACATCGGTGACGTAGACGCCATGGCGGCACTCGACGCGGTATCCCGCAAGGCGCTCCTGCTACCGCAATGTGTGGCAGATGCGTTCGTCGGAATCATTCTCGCGGAAACGCGTGCGACGGAGCGGGCAGATCGATTGCAGGCACTTGAGGCCTTGGCCGACGCTGCAGCGAATGGAACCGATACCGCCATGGACCAACTGCGACGCGACGCGCTAGCCAATCTGCGCGTCGATGCACCTGATGGGCTCTCCCGAGATCCGTTCCACTGGGCACTAGAATTTCCCGAGGTCATTGCCAGCGACCGTGACGGTTTCGATGCATTCATAGGCAATCCACCATTCAATGGGGGCACGCTGATAAGTGGCCGTCTTGGGCGAAGCTATTTGAAGTTCATTCAAACCAGCCTGACACCTAATGTACAAAGCGGTGGTCGCGGCGATCTATGTGCTTATTTCTTTCTGCAGTCGTTCAAAAATCTCAGAAAAGACGGATGCCTAGGTTTAATTGGCACGAACACTGTTGGTGAAGGTGATACTCGCGAGATCGGCCTCAAGCAAATCACAGGAATAGGCGGGAATATTTATCGAGCAATCTCTAGTCTCAAGTGGCCCGGCAGTGCAAACCTTGAAATATCAATTGTCTGGATCATTTGCGGCCAATGGAACGGCCGCACAAACCTTGATGGTGAATTTGGATCTGGAATAGGTTCCTCTCTTTCTCGAGATGCTGGCTTTTCTCTTGATGGAGTACAGGCCCTGCATTCAAACAAAGGTCTCGCCTGCGAAGGTGTGAAGACGCTTGGCATGGGCTTCGTGCTAGAGCCAAGTGAAGCTCTTGCGCTAATTGAGAAAGATAGCCGCAACATCAACATTATCCGGCCGTTCATCAATGGCGATGACGTCAACAGCAAGCCTGATCAGTCCCCAAGCAGATTTGTCATCGACTTTTTCGACCTTCCGGACGTCAGAGCTAGCGAATACTCAGATTGCTGGACGATCATTCAAGAACGCGTGAAACCTGAGCGGCAAAGGTTGAAGGATGATGGGGAGTTCGCTCTCCGGAATCCGCTTCCCCAGCGATACTGGCAGTTTGGAGACTCGCGTTTCAAGTTCCGAAAGAAAATATCTAAACTTGATAGAATAATTGTGGCAGTACAAACCAGCAAGTACATTGCGCCATGCTTTCTGCCAAACGAAATGATTTTTTCTCAGGCTCTCGTAATGATTGGGTCAGATGACCCAGCAATTCTTTGCGTCCTTAATTCATCTATTCATAGAGAATGGATCGCCGCCAACTGCTCCAGCCTGAAGAAAGACATCAGGTACCTTGTCTCTGATGGATTTAATACGTTCCCCTTTCCAAAACCAACCAATGCTTGTCGTGATGCTGGTACTGAGCTCTCGGAGGCTCGGGCTCAGTACATGATAGAGGAACAGATTGGACTTACCGCGACGTACAATAGAATTCATGATCCAGAATATTCCAGCCCATCGATCAATAGGCTTCGCGAAATACTAGCTCATGCGGACATGGTAACATGCGAAGGGTTCGGCTGGGGAGACATCGAACTCAATCACGGCTTTTACGAGCTTGAGTATCTCACAGAACGTGAGCGCTTGCGTTACAGCATCTGCGAAAAGGCTCGCGTCGAAGTTCTGCGTCGCTTAGCCGAACTGAACCGCCAGCGCTACCAGGAAGAGGTCGATCAGGGTCTGCATGGCGGAACGGCTGACTCAGACAAGTTGCGCGCGCGCAGATCGCGCGCCGATTCTGGGTCCGAATTGACGCTCGACCTCGAAGACATTCTCTCAACGACTAAAGAGGGGGGCGACTGAACATGGCCGATCTGAACGCGACTACTGACCCCTCCGTCAACGCCTGGATCCTCAAAGGGGCGCCCGAATCGCCCCGTTATTCAGTGCGTATCAAGGTCGAGTCGATCACTCACGGCGCAATCGAAGAGGGCCACTGGGGCGTCGTTCTCGACGATGGCGGCAACGTTTCCGAGGTAGGCCGCATCCTTCGTATCCGCACGGACCTCGACGGCGCCACGATCCATTTCGACCATCGGCACGCCGTCGATCCATCCGTGCCACTCACGGATCTCGGTTTGACCGCCCCGACCGGTCCGGCGACGCGACTACCATGGGACGAGTTCCTCCGCATCCTGCAGCTGCTCGGCGTCTCAGACCCTAGCGCAGTGCCGCTGATCGACGATGTCGTCTACACCCGCGACCTCCTTGAACTCGCCGTGTGTGACGATCTGCTCGGCCCCGCCGGTGGCCCCCATGAGCTGATCAAGGACATGAGCGTCCGCGACCGCTATCTGGTCGGCAAGTTGGCGCCGCGCCGGCCGGATGTCGACCAGACTGCACGGGTCGAACCGGCCTCGGCAGCCGATGAGGCTGGCGACCTTGAGGATGAACGGACGGCGCCACTCCACGAGCCCGGCGCCGAGTTCGCCAGTGCATCGGGCCGGGTGGAGCCTGAAGACGACGCGCTCGACGAGATCGACACGACGAACAACCAGTCGCTGGTTCCCTCCAGCATGGGCCTCACCTTCTGCGTGGCGCCCGATGTCGAGAATCTTGCCGTCGATGCACGGTGGGGCCGGTACGAGCGGGTCCCCAACGATGAACACGACATCGTCAAGACCAGGAAGAACCGCCAGACCGGTCGTGAAGAGGACGTGAAGGTCAAGGTCTGGCGGCGCATCCCGTGTGGTGGCGTCGTCACGGTTCCGCTCGTCGACGGGCCGATCAAGCCGTCCACTCCAGATCCCGATCAACCGGACGTCCGCCTGCAGGGCACGGTTCGGACGAACAAAAAGGGGGAGCGCCTCGTCACCCTGTTCCTCGTGAATGGGCAGTTGGAACCCGACGACAACAAGGATCGCACCTGGCTGTTCCAGCCGGAGATCACCGTCGAGGCCCCCGACGATCACGCGGACAAGTCGGTCTTTCGGCGTCGCCCCTCGAACGAAGTGGTGGTCGACGATCCGGAATACGACCGTCTCGCGCTCATCTATCGCAACCGGCTGGAGTTCGCGGTCGGACATGGGGTGTCCGTTCACGCCGATACAACGCGCGGGGACCCTACGAAGGCCCATCGCGTCAGAACCCAGATCATCCCGCGCTACGAAGTCGCCGTCACCGAAACACCGGGCCTTGATCCCAGGGACCGGCCTGCCATGCGGCGCATGGTCGACGAGGGCTGGCTCGACATGACGCGACTTGCGGAGATGGCACCGGACGCGTTGCGCGACGCTCTCTCGTGCCTCGTCGACGATTACTCCGTTTGGATCGGCGAGCAAAAAGCCCGGCTGGAGTCGGAGATCACCGGCTTCGACACTCCGGGCAAGGACGTCGTCGCGCGCTGCGTGGAGATCCTGCGCCGTCTCCGAGAAGGCATGGACACTCTCTTCGCCGATCCGAAGGCACTGGAGGCATTCCGCTTCGCAAACCGGTCCATGGCGATGCAGCGTGTCCGCAGCATCTACGCTCTGAAACGTCGACGGAACGAAGCCGTCGACGTGACCACCTTGGACGTGCCGAAGAACAGATCGTGGCGTCCATTCCAGCTGGCGTTCCTGCTGCTGTCGATCCCGTCGCTCGCCGACCCGGCTCACCCGGACCGGACGAAGCCGGTCGAGGCGTTCGCCGATCTCCTCTGGTTCCCGACGGGTGGTGGCAAGACCGAGGCATATCTCGGCGTGGCGGCCTTCGCCATGGCCATGCGCCGCCTGAAGAATGATCTTGGCGGCCTCGATGCATCACGCGGTCTCGCCGTCATCATGCGATACACGCTGCGACTCCTGACGTTGCAGCAGTTCCAGAGGGCAACGGCGCTACTCTGCGCGATGGAGGTCATCCGTCGTACTGACGAGAAGACCTGGGGCAAGGAACCCTTCACGCTCGGCCTCTGGGTCGGCAATCGCGTGACACCGGGAACGACCGAAGCGTCTCATCAGGCCGTCGAGGCCATTCGAAACAACGACCGTAACAAGGCGGGCATCGCTTCGCCTGCACAGCTGACCAGCTGCCCTTGGTGTGGATCGGAGATATCCGGTGGTCGCGACATACAGGTCGACAGGATCGCCGGACGAACGCTGATCCACTGTGGCGACAAGCTCGGCAATTGCGATTTCTCGAAGGCGAAATCCAATGGCCAGCCTCACCCGGGGCTTCCCGTGAAGGTCGTCGACGAGGAGATCTATCACCGCCCACCGACGATGATGATCGCGACCGTGGACAAGTTCGCGATGATGGCGTGGCGTCCAGAGGTTCGGAACCTTTTCGGCCGTGTAGAGCAGGAATGCGGACGCCATGGATTGCTCTGGCCGAGTCACGACTGCGGCACGGGGCACCGAGCGAGGGGGGTATATCCGGCCGCCAGTGTGAAGCCGGTCCGCGCAATTCGACCACCAGACTTGATCATACAGGACGAGTTCCACCTCATCAGCGGTCCGTTGGGCACCATGGTGGGTCTTTACGAAACGGCCGTCGACGAACTGAGCAGCTGGGTTCTGGGCGACGAGAAGGTTCGTCCCAAGGTCGTGGCTTCCACCGCGACCGTGCGGCGGGCCGACGACCAGGTGCGCAACGTTTTCATGCGCCGCATTTCCGTGTTTCCGCCTTCCGGCCTGGACGTCGAAGACAATTTCTTCTCGGTTCAGAGACCCATCCGCGAGAAACCCGGCCGACGGTACATGGGAATCTGCGCTCCCGGCAGCTCTCGCCCTGCAGTGCTGATCAGAACCTATACGGCGTTCCTCACCGCCGCGCAGGCGCTGTTCGATCGGTTCGGCCCGGTGGCCGACCCCTATATGACCCTCGTCGGCTACTTCAACTCGCTGCGAGAACTCGGAGGGATGAAGCGTCTGGCCGAAGACGACGTCCAAACGCGTTCCTTCCGTGTCGATATGAGCCTGGTGGACCGACCGGGGCTCGCGCAGCGGCGGGTCGAGGAAATCAGCGAACTGACATCGCGGGTCTCCAGTCAGGACATCCCGAGATATCTCGATCAGCTCGAGGTTCCTTTCGATGGCACCTTCGACCCGGCACTAGGCAAATGGGTGACCAATAAGAAGCCAGGGGAGGCCCGGCCGATTGATGCGGTTCTCGCGACGAACATGCTGTCGGTTGGTGTCGACGTGAACCGTCTCGGAGTGATGGTCGTAAACGGCCAACCCAAGGGAACGGCCGAGTACATCCAGGCGACCAGCCGTGTGGGCCGAACGCCGCCAGGACTGGTGGCCACTGTGCTGACGTGGGCGCGGCCTCGGGACTTGTCACATTACGAGACCTTCGAGCATTACCACGCGACCTTCTATCAGCACGTCGAAGCTCAATCCGTCACCCCGTTCTCGCCACGGGCGTTGGACCGAGGGCTTACCGGCGCGATGCTCTCCATCATGCGTCACACCTACGCTCCCTTCGCCGCAAACGACGGCGCGGGCGCCATGAACAGTCCTAGCCGCAAAGAGATGTTGGATACGATAGGCGCCGTCGCCGCTCGCACCTGGGAAGTCACGGAAGATTCGGGGAAGAAGACCCTGACCGAAGCCGAGATGAAGAGCCGCGCAGACGATTGGGCCAATGAAGCGGGTGTCGGCGGCCGCACGCTCGTCTACCAGAAGCACGGCGCAGGACCCACCGCCTATCCGCTGCTTTCGGCGCCGGGCATCAAGCCTTGGACCGATTGGACGGTCCCGATGTCCATGCGCGAAGTCGAGCCTGGTGTCAGACTCGTGATGGAGGACGACCGTTCGACGAGTGATCCGACTTGGAGACCGCGGGTGACGCAGCCCCAGGAGGATCAGCAATGAGCAGGACACCCGTAGGAGAAATTCGACCGAGCCAGTTGCTTTGGACCTACGGCCCGGGAGCCTTGATCGACCTCCCGAACATGTCCGTGGTCACGATGGGGATAGACCGCTGGGAGAAAGACAGGTGTCAGCCGATCCAAGAGGCACGGTTGCTCGCCAACGTCCGGGGCGTGCTCGGACCCCAAGTCGAATCATTGCGTATGCCGCCCGTGGGCGAAAGGGACATCACAGACCCATTTTCGGCCGCCGCGCTGGTTGGCGCACCCGTCAAGCCCTTCCCGCGTTGGCTGCGCTGCGTGAAATGCGGCTTGCTATCGCCCTATGACGCCGGCTTGTTCAAGTTGAAGGAAAACAGGTATCGGCCCGAACTGACGCGTTTCGTCCATGAGGGCTGTCGTGGATCGAACAATGATCAAAGGGCCAGGGATGCCGATGCCGTCCCGGCACGCTTTCTCACGGCGTGTCGGGCTGGCCACCTGGACGACTTTGCCTGGCACTGGTTCGTTCACGGTGGACCTAGCACCTGTCGTGCGACGCTGCGGTTCTTCGAGAGCGGCGCATCACTTCAAACCGAGAACCTGTGGGTCAAATGCGATGGCTGCGGCGCATCGAAGAACATGGCGCAGGCTTTTGGTCAGGCAGGTCGAGACAACCTACCAGCCTGCCGAGGGCGACATCCGCACGTGGATCGCTTTGAGGACGATTGCACCGAGGAAGCTCGCGCAATTCTCCTAGGCGCAACCAATAGCTGGTTCCCAGTCACACTCTCGGTTCTCGCCATCCCACAAGAGGGAAGCCCCCTGGCGCAACTGGTCGCGGATGGCTGGACATTCTTTGAAGATGTCAATTCGGCAGCGGAAGTGGCGTTCGTCGTCAAGACCCTGAAGAAGACGGCTCAGCTGCCTGGCATCGAGCAGTTCACTGACGAGCAGATTTGGTCCGCAATCGAAACCCATCGCAATGGCGGGTCGGGCGTCGAACAGAGCGACCTCAAAGGGCCGGAATGGGATGTGCTTACGGCCGAGAACCCGCCCACCGAATATCCGCATTTCATGAGCAAAAAGGTCGGTGTTCCCTCGGGCTTCGGTTCGTCGATCATACGTGTTCTGCTGCTGGAACGGCTTCGTGAGGTGAATGCCCTTCTCGGATTCACGAGGGTCGAGTCCCCTGACGAAGGCACTGGAGATGGGGCGGCCCCAAGGGCCCCGCTCGCAAATGCGGCTCCGAGCTGGGTGCCTGCCACCCAGGTTCATGGGGAAGGCATTTTCATTCGTTTCGATGCGGACGCGCTGAAGGCTTGGGCAGACAAGGATTCTGTAAAGACCCTCGACGCCCGGCTACGACAAGGCCACCGCGGTTGGCGGCAAAAACGGAACCTCGACCCTGGCCAGGGTTATCCAGGCGTTCGCTACGTCATGCTACACACCCTCGCGCACATGCTGATCCGGGAACTGGCCTTGGAGTGCGGCTACAACGCCGCGAGCATCCGTGAGCGCATATATGCAGACGTCGAGGACGGCAGCGATCAAGCCGGATTTCTCATCTACACGGCTGCAGCAGACTCCGATGGCACTCTCGGGGGGCTCGTAGAGCTAGGAAAGCCTGAAAATCTCGGGCGCCTTCTGCGCCAAGCACTGGATCGCGCCCATATCTGCGCCTCCGATCCACTCTGTTCAGAACACGATCCGAGCAAGGACCAGTCACTTCACGGCGCGGCATGTCACGCCTGTTCATTCGTCTCGGAAACATCCTGTGAGCGGGGAAATCGCCACCTCGATCGTTCCCTCGTGGTGCCCACCCTCGAAAATCCCCATGCAGCATTCTTCGGGACCGTCTGATGGAAGCGGTACTGATTGCGGCCATAGACCTCGTGGCCATGTTATCTCCGTCGAGGATCGAAGCCCTCGCCGCTCGTGTCCGTGGCTTGATACCAGTCGAGCGAGACGGAAGCCTGCACCAGCTCGTGAGAACGCCGGCTGCTCGCGCAGCGCTTGACCGCTTGATCACCGCCTGGAAACAGACAGAAATATCAGGCGATGTGCTGGCCGGCATCTTGGTCGGCGCGGCCTTCGCCCACCAACATGCGCAGCGCGAGTGCAGTGTCGAGTTCGTCTGGACGGGGCCGACGACACCTTTCGTAGCCACCCGTCGCACAGAGCAGGTTCTCTTGGATTTGATCAGTCACGCCCAGAGTGAATTATTTATCGTGAGCTTCGTCGCATATGACGTCTCTTCAGTGGTGGACGCACTGAATGCTGCAGCGGCTCGCGGCGTTGCCATCCGTATTCTGCTGGAGACGTCGACGAGCCATGGTGGAAGTTTATCCATTGATCCTATCGCTACGATGCGGCGCTGTGTGCCCTCGGCGGCTTTGTATGTCTGGACTGACCGTCCGGAGCCGTTCACCGATGGAAAGGTTCACGCGAAAGTCGCTATTGCCGATAGCAATATAGCATTCTTGACTAGCGCAAACCTGACTGGACACGCCCTCGAAAGAAACATGGAGGCGGGAGTTTTGATTCGCGGAGGGAGTGTATCAGTCGGCTTGCAAGCGCATCTGTATGCTTTGATCGAGACCAAGGTTATTCGAGGGGCGTAGAGTGTTCATACTCTACCGCTCGTACTATGGGAATAGTTTTCGTCGTCGCAACGGAAGAGGCGCGCAAAAATCGAAGTAGCAATTTATTTCCTTCAAGAACTCAGTACATTTTACATCATTTCTACTGACCAGTATTAAAGAAGACAAATCTACTAAGGTAATTCGGCCTAGCCCCAGTATGTCCGAGGGAAGGGCGAGCGAGCACCGCCTTCGTCCCGCAACTGAAGCGGGCTCCAGTCCGTGAATATGTGCTCGTGGCACCGTATCTCGGCCTTGGCTCCCAGCGCGTATCTGAACCCATAATGTGGCGCAATAATCTGGCTTCTTGCGTTGAGAAGCTGATAGGCATTGATCATCGCTACGCGTTCCGTGTCAGCGGATTCCACCTTCGGCAGTCCTGATGTACGGCCGAATAACGTGAGCTCTTTCGATAACGGAAAAAGCATCAGGGTATTTTTATCGTTAAGACGAGGTGGTGGCCTATTCAGATTGTCCTCTCGTTGAGCCCACAGCATGAATAGCGGGCGATCGGAGGTAATGAATGGTGCCCTTGCGGGATCAGTTCGTATGACGGTCCAGACCCGATCAAAGAAGTAAGGCAGGACATCCTCGAAGTGCTGGAGCTCGAGCCGATTGAGGTACGACCTGTCGACGACTAAGCGGAATTTTCCGCTTTCCACATAGTCGCGCACCTGCTCGTATGTGACTTCTTCACCGACAGGCTCTCCAGCTTCTCTCATTCTCTGGACCTGGGTATTCCATTGATCCTTGGACTCCAGCGCAAGCAGGACCGCGGCATGATGATTTTCGCCCACACTATGGGCAATAGAATCTCGGGTGCTGGGATGACGAACAAGCGACATCGCCATGAGGTTAAGCACGTATGTCAGGTCGTCTTCGCTGGTGATGGCCTGGGACATGATGATGCGGCCTAAGGTGCCATCGAGCTCGCTTTCGAATTCGGCTAGTTGCATCTCCAGAAAATTTGGATCTACACCCTCTGCCTCAATCCGGTTGAAGTCCCGCATGGAAGCAACATTCCGCGGCCTGGTTGGAAACTGCCGTCTCCGTACCAAGTCCCACACCTGCAGCATGGAATCCTTGCTGCGAGTTTCCGCAAAACCCTTCAGGTAGCATTGCGGAATGTAATGATGATTCCGAGTTTTGCTCATGTAGGGACAACTAGAGTAATACTGCTCTTACACTGCCACTTACCTTTCGATAACTCGGTATTCCTTGAACAATCCGAGGGCTTCAAGGCCAGAAGCAGAATTTGACCGCATACTACGCTCCCATCGGGATGTCAGCTTCCGAAAGGCTTAATGATTTTTCACAACTTAACTCCTCGCAATACGGGAGAAGACAAATCTATTGGGTGAAGTCGGCTCAGCGCCGTACGTAATGGCATGCAATCGTATGCTAGCGCGAGCTGGATATTCGACTCACTTATGCTCAATCTCGAATGGAGAGCTTCGTAATCAAGCGTTGAGGCGGTAGAGGGGCGCGGTGCCAGCATCTCCGTTAATACGGATCAATCTTATAGATGATTTACTCAACTAGGAATTGCGCTTTTGGTAGAATAGACGTCCGACTCGGGGGGGCGTGATGACCAAGCCAAAGGCATTTGTTGCGTATTCTTCTAAAGACCCGGCTGTGGCAGACATCATATTTGAAGCTGTCCATAAAGCGAACGCACTGCCAATTCCCGTCCAGTTTGAGCCGTGGCCCTTTAACGATGTACCGGGTGCCGTACTCATCTCGCCGATTCTTGAAAAGATCGATGAGTCACCGTTCATCGTCGCTGATATCACGTATTTGAATCTGAACGTGTTGTACGAAATTGGCTTTGCGGTTGGGAAAGGAAAGCGTGCATTTTTAGTCCGGAGCAAGAATATTGAAGGTGACAAGGTTGTCGCAAAGCAAGCAGGTATCTTTGATACGCTTGGATATCACGAATTTGAAAGCGCGGATGATCTAAAAAGCCGACTTGCGGCGCATATCGAGGACAGACCTCTTGCGATTCCACAGGGACTTGATCGAAAGGCACCAATTTACATTGTTGAGCCCCCGGTTCGTGGAGAGGCAATTGCTCACATCGTATCTAGGGTAAAGAAGGCAGGTTTCCGTTATCGCAGTTTCAACCCAGGCGAAGACGTGCGTTTATCTGCAACCGACGCTATTCGGCAGATTGCTTCATCATCCGGTGTCGTGATCCCTTTGCAGGATAGTTCGTCCGGTGAGGCGAGAACCCACAATATTCGAGCTGCATTCACAGCAGGGTTAGCCGAAGGGATGAGGCGTCCGACGCTCTTGTTGGCTCCTGCCGGATATGAGGCACCCTTAGATTTTCGGGATTCAGTTGCTTTCTACAAGCACCCGCATGATATTGCGGCTGCGATCGCAGAATTTTGTCCACGCGTCGTCAGCTACCTCACGCAGCTGGAGCCGACGGCAATATATGACGCGAGTTCTCTGCGGGATCTTAGCATTGGAGATCCTACGGCAGAAAATGAGATGACCACGCTGCAGAAGTATTTTCTGAAAACTGATCAGTACCAGCGAGCCTTGCGCGGTGAAGTGAATCTTGTTGTCGGCAGGAAAGGCTCTGGTAAGACAGCTTTGTTTATTAGCGTTAGAGATAAAATCCGCTCAGATAAGCGCAATATCGTAGTTGATCTTAAGCCGGAGGGGTATCAGCTGATAAAGCTGAAGGAGGATATTTTATCTTATCTCTCTGAAGGCGCGCGGCAGCATCTCATTACTGCATTCTGGGAATATTTAATTTTATTAGAAGTGGCGTATAAGCTGCTCGAAAAGGATCAGTATATCTATAAGCATAATCACGAGATTTATGACCTCTATTTAACCCTACAGGCAACGTATAGAAAAAGTGACTTTGCATCCGAAGGTGACTTCTCGGAACGATTACTTACTTTGTCCCAAAAACTGGCTTCTACGTATCGAGAGAAGTTTGGGAAAACTGACAATCAACGGCTTACCTCGGAAGACATAACGGAGCTTTTACATAGTCACGATCTGCGCAAACTCATTGAGTTAATTTCGGAGTATTTGAAGCACAAGGAGTCAGTTTGGATTCTCTTCGACAATCTCGATAAGGGCTGGAGTACGC
Source organism: Alphaproteobacteria bacterium (assembly GCA_018336035.1). GTDB lineage: Bacteria > Pseudomonadota > Alphaproteobacteria > Ferrovibrionales > Ferrovibrionaceae > Ferrovibrio. Next base: position 16,807 of record JAGXRD010000031.1, read on the forward strand.
AAGGGGTCGAGGTCATTGATACCATTGTGCTTCGCTGTCTAATCGACGCTGGGCGTAAAGTTGAGCGAGAAATGCGGCGAGATGGTCATGCCTTCAATTGCATCATATTCGTTCGGAACGATGTTTACGATCACTTGATGAAGAATAGTGCAGATTACGGCAAAGAGATGCGGGCGACGTTGGATTGGACTGATGTAGATCTTCTGAAAGAAATGTTGCGGCTACGATTTGTCTCTGGTCTTGACGGGAAAGTCGAGAAGATGCCATTCGAGAATATTTGGCCACAAGTTTGTGTTCCTCATTTTCAAGGAGAAGAGACCTCGGCATATTTTATAGAACGTTGCCTGATGAGGCCGCGAAATCTATTGAAGATTTTTAATCATTGCCGAGGTTTTGCTACGAATTTCAGTCGCCAAAAGATCGATACAACCGATATTGACAAAGGATTGAGGGCCTATTCGCAAGATTTGGTGAGCGAACTAGACCATGAATTAACTGACGTCTTTCCCACAGCACGGAGCATCTTGTACAAATTTGTTGATGCACCGTCAGAGCTGACCCGCGCCAGACTTTTTTCGATTATCGGATCAACAGATTTCCCCGTCGGTCAGGTTGAGAAAGTTGTCGAGTTCCTACTCTACTACGGAGTCATTGGTATTCGATCGAATGAAAAGGATCATTTTATTTACGACGTAAACTATAACTTGAAAATGCTAGAAGTGCGGGCCAATCGCGAAGGCGATGCGACTGTTTTTGTAATTAATCCTGCGTTCTGGCCAGCCCTTGGCATTGTTCCAATTGGCCGTGATGGGGCTAACCAACAAGACTTGTTACTATGATCGAAGTCGGAAGCGCACACCCGCAGTTTACCGAGTAGATTTCTGACGATTGCCCTCGATGAGGAGAATCTACGGTCAGATCTCTGTCAGATCAGTTTTCGAGAAAGATAGGAAGGCGCCGGCGCCGGTCAGATCAGCCAATCGTCGGAGCAGCTTTTCAGTTTGGTCTTTTCCGATATCCCCCGTCAGCTGCGAGGTCATTCGCATCATACGTGGCCAATCTACCTCCTCAGTAAACTGACCCTCTTTCGCAGCTTCGGCAGCGATTTCGAATTCAGTCTGGTGGTGGCGCAGCAATCGGCGCCTGTAGTTTTTGATATCGCTCGTTCGCTGTGTGCTCATCGTCCTATCTCCTATGTGATGAGCGGCCTTTTCATGCGGCGGCTCAGTCAGCATTAGCGATTTGACGAAAAACTCACCAAATCCCTGGCTGGTTTTGGGCGTACGCGGAGGAGGGCAGGGGAACTAACGGGTCTGAATTTGAGGAGGTAAGGCATGGCCGCGTCGTGCAGTCGTTCTATTGAAGGTACAGCCCTGCAGTTCAGCGTCTGTTAAGTCGACTACCTTGAATTCGCAGTAATCGAGCGCGGCGCCTGTCAGATTTGCATCCCTGAAATCGGCACTGCCGCGGCAAAGAGACAGGTTCGCCCCCGCCATGTTGGCGCCGTCGAACGACGTGCCGGCCAGATAGGCGTTAATCCTGGCGCCAGAGAGGTTGGCATAGTTGAAGCTGGCGCCGAGCAGTGATGCTCGGCCATCGGCCTGGCTCCCGAAATGAGATTGCACTGGCAGACCTTCCCGGTCGGCAAGCCAGGCGCCGCGCAAATCAGCGCGATTGAGATCGGCGCCGTCCAGAGCCGGGCCTATCAGGCGCACCCCTGTTAGGTCGGCTTTGGCGAGGCAGCCTTGTAGGCAGACAAAGCCGGTCCCGTAGGCGCCGGCGAGGCTAGCGCCTGTCAGGTCGGCCTGGCTTAAATCTAGGCCATCAAGGCAAAGGCCGCTGAGGTCGCCGCCCCGCAGGTCGGCAAAGGCGCCGCCTGGCCGCCCAGCAAGCCAGTGCCCATGTTGTCGAGCGATATCCATGAGGTCAGCTTGGCTCGGCCGATGGCGAGCGAATGTCTGAGAGGCGGCCGAGCTGCTTATTGCAGCCATCGTAGCGCTGAGTAGTTCACGGCGAGACAGCATTTAGAGCCTCAAATTTGACGAGAATTCCCGTTTTGCGAGAAGTTTCCGCTTTTGCAAAGTTCAAAGGTTAACGGCCGAAAATGGCCTAAAATACTGATATTATTAACTATTGACTGGCTTCAATGGCCAGTATAATCTACTATAGCGAGAAATCAAGCTGCAACGGCTGCTCGCTTCAGTAGAGGCAGCCATTTTGGGCGAGCCTCGTCCATCCAAAACTTATGAGGTCACTATGCGACGATCATTGCGATCGGCTCGAATTGCGTCTGTTTGCGTGCTCGGCAAGAAAACTATTCGGCCAAAGACCTGGCCGGCCCGTCTGAAGCTCATTGATCAGGTCGTTCAGGCGCTATCGCTCTGGCAGGGGCCCATTGATGCTCTGGTCTTCCCGGGCGCTTACTTAAGGACAAGGGCCTTCATCGGCCATCTCGAGCATGACGAGCGCGTCAAAACTATCCTGCAAGAGCAGTTTGCAGGCCGGCTGCTGGCAGCGTCGCGGCAGCTTGAAAAGCGCAGCCAAGGTGCCGTCCTAGTCCTGGGGGCAGATTCTGCACCATATCGCCGCGAAGAAATGGGCGATCACGGCTGCCTGGCCTTCAAGGCCGGCAAGGTGGTTGGCTATGCCCGCAAGATCTTTCCAGCCGGCGGAGACACAACGGGCGACTATCTGCCGATCGTGCCAGCCACGGCAGATTACGCGTCAGTACATCGCTTCGTGCGCTTGGCCAATGGTCAGAATGCCATGCTGGCAGCCTGTTATGACCTGTTTGGCCTGACCGAAGACCGAAAGCAGCCCGGACGCCGGTGCCGCCATATTCGCTGGCTATGGCATGATGGGGCTTACTACGGCGAAGACGAGGCCGGACCCGTTCGAGAGCTGCGCGCGGCCTGTATGCGGGCCTGGCACTATTTGCTCGACGAGCAGAAGCCTGAAATCGCGCTCTGTGCCATTCATGGGTTCAAAGAGCCAGGCCTTGATGGCTATTGGCAGCGGCACGGCATCGCCGCGGCTTCGGCCATGCTGCAAGGCGGCCTTGTTGTTGGCGGCGCGCACTTCTGGAATGCCTTGCCGCAGCCTGAGAGTTCGACCCTGGCGGCACGTGATGTCGCAAGGCGCTATGTCGGCCTTTGGGCCAACAGGCCAATGGAGAGCCTGAAACCGATCGAAGCTATGACAGTCACATCTGACAAGCTCACGGCACTCGTCAGGCTCTTCGAAGGCTGACGCTTAAAGCTCGGCTTCTCTTAAGGCGCCCGTCCAAGGCCGCCTGATCCAATCACAATTTGACCTGAACTGATGTCCGGCCGCCTGGCCGGCAATGGGAGATCTTTGCCTATGTCTCAAGAACCAAATTCACAAGCGCTGACAGCGCGTATTCGCATGCTGAATGACCATCTGCGCACAACGCGCCAAGGCGGCCGTTGTGTCATGACAGCTGGCGTCGCGGCATTGTCGCCAAGCCGCGTGGCGTTGCTCTGGCGCCGAGTGGCTGAGTTCAATGAATTTGATCCAGACAATGATCCCTATGGGGAACACGACTTTGGCCGCTTCGAGCAAGATGGTGAGAGCTTCTTTTGGAAGGTCGATTATTACGACAAAGACGTGCGTTTTGGCTCAGATGACCCAGCCGATCCAGGCGTCACGACGAGAGTCCTGACGCTCATGCTGGCTTCTGAATACTAGGGGGCCGCCATGGCAGGCAAACAAGCAAAAGTGCTGACGGAGACGCAGCTGGCGCGGGCGTTGGCAGCGGTGAAAAAGGGGCGTTGGCCAGATCGCGATCGAGCGATGCTGCTGCTTTCTGTCAAAGCTGGCCTACGCGCCGGCGAGATCGCAAAGCTGACCTGGGACATGGTGTTGACGGCCGATGGTCGGCTGTCAGACCGCATCGAGCTGCATGACAAGGCCGCCAAGAAGCGGTCTGGTCGCACGATACCGATGCATAAGGATCTTCAGAGAGCCTTGGCAGCGGTTAAGCCGAGAGGAATGGCAAGCGGGCCTATTATACGATCAGAGCGCTTGAGCGCAGACGGCAGTTACGCCATGCGGCCGACCAGTGTCGTGAACTGGTTTCACAATTTTTATGGCGAGCTCGGCTTTAAGGGCTGTTCATCGCATTCTGGTCGGCGGACGTTCATCACGAGGGCCGCTAAATTGGTCTTTAAAGCGGGTGGCAGCTTACGCGACGTGCAGCAGCTAGCTGGCCATCGCTCGATTGAGCAGACGCAGTCCTATATTGAGGGTGATGGTTTGGCGAAGCGCCGTCTTATGGCATTGCTATGAGACGGCGAGAGGTCTTCAACGAGTCCGGCGACCCCGCGGCAGTCCTTTTTTGGGGGCTGCCGGTGACGCGAAGAATTCGACGATCGGCATCTTCATGGCCTTCGCGAGCACGTCGAGCGTCGTCACGGTGGGTGCTCGTTTTCCGGTCTCGATCTGGCTTAAAAAGCTTGGCGCAATGCCAGCCTCGTAAGCCAGGTCTTCTTGCGCAAAGCCGCGCTCGAGCCGCATGCGACGCAGGTTGATTCCGACCAAAATCTTAATGTCCATGCCCCGGAAACTCGGGGTTTTATGGACTAATCGCCATTTACTATAGTAAAAATTAGATAGTGAGATCAAGGGAGGTGCGGTCGCAGCGGCTTGAGCACATCAGCCGATACGAGACGCCATGTGGCGCATGACGGATCGGGGCCAGACGAACTGATCAGAAGGACGCGTTCGAGCACCAGTCGCGTTACGAACTACAGCTGAAGCAAAGGGGGAGACATGAAGAAGGTATTATCTGCAGCGCTCGTATGCGGCTTAGTCGCATTGAGTGGCTGCAAGACGGCTACAGGCGAGAGTGCCAGGTACCCGAATGTCACTGCATCTGGCGGCGTCGGGGACGAGCAGATCAGCGCAAAAATCTACCGCCCCGAGGGTGCAGGTCCATTCCCGACTGTCATTCTTCTACATGGCTGCAACGGCCCCGGAGCCCATATGCAGTGGTGGGCAGATAAGATCACCTCCTGGGGCTACGCCGCAGCAGTCGTCGACAGCTTCGGCCCGAGAGGTCAGGGCGATCTTTGTCAGGATACGCACCGCGTTGGCCCCTATAAGCGTGTCTTCGATGTATTTGGTACGGTCGAGTTCTTGAAAACTCAGCCTTTTGTCAAAGCTGATTCGATCGGACTGATCGGCTTCTCGCATGGTGGTTGGACGATCATGAAGACGGTTCAACGAGGCTTTAATCCGTCAAAGTATAACATCAAGGCGGCCGTCGCCTTTTATCCCTACTGCACGCCAGGTCGTGACGACGATGTCGCGCTGCCGTTAATGGTTCTGATGGGCGACTCAGATGACTGGACCCCGCCGGCCAACTGCCAAAAGCTTCAGACCTCGCTGAAAACACCGACCCTGGTCGATATGGTGTTTTTAAAAGGTGCGTATCATGCCTTCGATTACCCATATCCACCTGGCGGCTACGTTGTGCAGGGCGTGGGCGAGGGCGGTAAGATCACATCTCGGCGTGTTCAATATGACGCCAAGGCGGCGGCAGAAGCTGACGCTCGAACCAAAGCCTTCTTTGAGCGGCACTTGAAGTAGCCATTCAGCCGTTGAAGACGAAAGAGGGGCGGCATCACTGCCGCCCCTTTTTTTTGCTTGCGAACCTCATCGGCTCGCTACGCTGCTCTCTATCCTCTGAGCTACTCCGTATAAAACCCAGTCAGTAGATTAGCCAAACTAGTCCATGATCAGTAGCTTCGTATTGCTTTCAAAAAGTGGCAAATGGGCCCTGAGCGGGATCGCCGCCATCCCCATCCCGCGCTCGATCCGCCCCACAGTGCGGCGTCTCCCGCGGTCCCCGCGCTTTCGGGTCCGGGTCCCCTTCAAAATCATTCGAACCTGCGGTCTCGCTCACGCACTCGCTTGGCCTGGCGCCTCAAGATCAGCAATCTTTTGAAACTCGGCCAAGATCTCTTGATGCCATTGCGCAAGGTAGCGAACCACTTTGGCATTGCTCAACAAACGGCCGAGATAGCCTTTGATTAGCACGAGATCGAGATGGTCTGTGCCGTAGCTCTGCTCAGCGATCTTGAGCTCGCGATCGAGATTGCCAGCCTCGCGCTCCATCAGCGCAATCTGCTCGCCACTCAGGCCTTTCGCAGATCGCGGCTTGCGGCCGGCAACCAGATTTGTTGCCGGCGTTGCGGCCACGAGCGATCTCACATAGCCGATCGTAAACTTGTTCATCGCGGTCATGATCTCGGCCGCCTCGATCTGCCGCATGGGCACCATTTTCTTGAGCTCCCAGAAGGCATTCAAGGCTATATGCTTGTCTTTAAGTAATTCGGCGGCTTCCGGGCAAATCCCATCCAATAGCCGTCGCTTGCGTTTAATGCTGCCGACATCGACATTGAGTGCTCGTGCAAGACGTTCTTCTGATGCCCCCCGCTCGAGCGCCTTTAAGATCATGCGATGCTCTTGAATGATCGCGAGACGATTGACGCGCTTGTTGTACGTAAACGCTTCGTCATCAGTAGAAACAAGGCAGATCACGCTTGTTTCGCCCATGGATTGAAGCACATCTAGACGCAAATGGCCGTCGAGCAGGATGTATTTCGCAGTGTCATGTGGAGAACGGGCAACGATGGGTGGCTCAACGAGGCCGACTTCCTGTATAGACGCAACGATCTGTGCATATTTTGCGCTGGCGCGAATCTGATCTGTCACCGGATGTAGCGCCTGAATATCAGTGAGACTGATACGGATGCCGGTAGGCTCAAATCCCATGGCAATTGCTTGGCGATATGCGGTGTCAGGCATTCCAAAGGCCCTTTCCGCCCAGGAGGCGATCAGCCAAATTTTTCGGCAGCGTGTCTAATCCCTCGGCCCGCAGCAAAGTGACGAGATTCTCATCTGCAAAAAGCTTGCGTATCGCCTCTGTCAAAAAGACGAGCCGATCGCGCGTGGCCTCAGCCTTGCGGACGAGTAAGCGTTTCTTCTCGGCATCATCGCGATAGGCACGTAAAAGCGCGTCTGACGAGACCAATCCCGTGCGATGGTAGCTCCCGCGCAATCCCTTGCCGCGCCGTCGCCGGCTCTCAATGAGCCGCTTCGCCATTAACAGCCGTCTGCCGCGAAGCTGACGGCTCTCGTAAGCCTTTTGCAGAATGTCTTGAATGCCAGCATCATCTGTGTCGGCTATAGAAACGGCAACACTGACGGGTATGAGGCCGGCTTCGACTGAGCGCAGTAGCCTCGTTTCGCCGTTTTCTAGTAACTTTATGACGCCTTTGGCGTATTCTAGGGTAAGGCCGGTTTTGGTCGCGATCTCGTATTCGCTATAGCCGCGCTGCTTAAGGCCAGAAATGTCGCGCAGCAAATCAATCGCGCGATGTTGGCGGCGCGCAAGGTTTTCCACCAAGCTCATGACCAGCGAGTCCTCTTCGCCAGCCTCGATAACTAGCGCTGGGATCTCAACCTGGCCAAGCGCCTGATAGGCTTCTAACCGTCCTTGCCCACAGACCAATTCATAGCGCTCGCCGCTGTCGCGACGAATGACAGTGACGGGCCGTTTGAGGCCGAGTTGAGCGATGTTGTCAGTGATTTCGCGGAAAACCTTGCGATTACGCACTCTGGGATTGACCACGGTTATGCGGTCTATCGGTACCATTTCCACTTGCGGCACCGTGTCTGACTGCATCAGGCAATTTCCATAAGCTGCGACCGCATCGCCATCACATAGAGATGGTCAAGTGTGTCAAACCGATAGGCGTCAAAGGATAGGCCGTTGTCTTGCGCGAGCCGCAGCCTTGGCGGCGACACGTCGATGCGGGGCAGTAGGTAATAGTCGATCGGCTGGCGGTTCAGTTCGTCCATGCGAACAGCGACCGTAATGTCAGGCGAAAGGCCTGTGTCGAACCGAATATGCCACCGCAACGAACCGCCCCAGGTTTCACGGCAACGAGATATGACGATTGACGCTGTGAACTCGCGATTGACGCTCAGAAGATCTGTTTCTGGATCCCGATGTATCTCACCACCGACGCGCGCTATCTCGCGGCTTGTGTCATCGACCACCTGCCGGTGCAGTTGACGCAGAACCCTGTTGATTTCGACATATTCGTAGTCGCGATCTGGCCGAAACCCAACCAGATGATAGGCACGCAATAGACTGCCGAATCTCGTGCGATATGCACTACTAGAAGGCAGACGATCTGACTCATCAATGATGAGACCTGATAGATAACCTCTATCATCGAAGGCCGCGCGCAGAAGGTTCAGCATTTCATCGTCAGATAGTCGATCTGACCTGCGGTCAATGCGCTCTTGAGCCGCTGCAAATAGCTCAGGGTCCACCAGGGGCTCAAATGCACCATCGGCGCGCACCCACATATCTGGCGCGTTTTGAATTCGTCGCCCCTTCAACTTACATGAAACCCGGTTCCAAACATTGTTACCGGCGTATTTCTCGTTGATGAGCACCTGATGCACAGTGCCGCGGTTCCACGGGCGGTCTAAATCTGTACGCAGGCCACGTAAATTGAGCGCAGCTGCAATGTCTCGTTCTGAGCGGCCGTCTTCAACGAATGCATGGTACATCCAACGGACAGTTTCGACTTCTTCATCTGGCCCAGGCACCAAGATTACGCGATCAGTTTGGATGCTCTTGTGTTCGCCACGTGTGAGCACGCCTTTTTGTTCGCCGCCTTGATCAATCAACATGCGCCGCAGGCCATATCCGGGCGGTCCGCCTTGGCGATATCCCAGTTCTATGAGGTGGCACTGGCCCGTGAAAACCTTGACCGACAGCTCCCTGCTGTACTCGCCGGCCATGGCGCGTTTCACGCCTTTGACAATCGTCGATACTGGACTGCCGTCGTTTTCAAACTGCTCGGCGCAATACAGCACCCTGATGCCCGCCCTTCGGCAAATATACTCATAGTAAGCGCTTTCGTCGGCATCCTGAAAACGGCCCCACCGACTGACGTCGTAGACAAGAATTGCTGAGAAATCTGCCACGTGATTTTGAACATCTGAGATGAGCTTCTGAAGTGCGCCACGCCCATCTAGGCTTAAACCGCTCTTTCCTTCATCGGCGTATGTCCTGACGATGCGGTAGCCCTTGCTGTCCGCGTATTTCTGTATGATCTCAGATTGGTTTTGAGTTGAATATTTTTGATGTTCAGTAGACATTCTCACGTACTGAGCGGCTCGCGTAAGCGCCGCTAGCGTGCCGCGATTGTCTGAGCCAACGTCTACTGTTCCAGTGAGCATGGCCGGCATTTCCTGGCGAAAAACCATAGACTTGATGGCTTTTCGAAGAGGGGGCTTTGATGTCTCTCTCTCAAGCCATTAACGGGCCGCATGTTAGTCCTGAGGCGCGGAATGTGGTTGCAAAAGACGGGCAATATCTTTCCGACCAAAGCCAGCCCTGTATCGGCTGCGCTCTATGCCAGTGCCATTTCGCAAGCACTTCGGCACGAACTTGGCGAAACTCAGAACGCTGTGAAAATTGTGGCGAGATGGACTGGTGCTAGCGAGCGCACCGTCAAGAATTGGTTTGCTGCTCGCTGTGGCCCAAGCGGCGAGCATCTTATCTCGCTAGCTCAGCATTCCTCAGATGTGCTCGAAGTTTTGCTTTTGCTGACTGGGCATGAGCATCGCGTCAGCTCAGCAAAGCTGGATCTTATAAAGACCCGCTTAAATGAGCTTCTTCAGTTATTGGAGTGAGGCTGTCGGCAGGTGCCGATCAATGGTCGCTACTTGGCAAGTGCGGCAAGAGCAGGCCAAAAGGCGATAATGCATTTGTGGACCAGTTTGCGGACCATCATAAGGCGACTCGAGAATATTCAATAGAATCAATAGCTTAGGTGAAATTTTGGCGGGACGTGCGGGATACCGATGAGCACTACGTTTACTCCATAGCCCTCCAAAATGAACCATGAAAATTGGCCGGAATCTGCTGAAATCTCAGCAGGTTTCCGGCCGCTTCTGTTTAATCACGCTTGTTTCGCAGGCTTGCGCGAGAAAGCCATGTTCGCGGTCGACAGAATAAACGAGGACCGTCATCATAGGCGCATCGCCACGCGAAGGAGCAAGAAAGAGCGAACCGCGCCAGTCGTAAAGGAGCAGAGCCATGGCCGTCGTAATGATAATGAGCGTTGTATTGATCGCAATGCTTTGCGTCGCAGCCTATACGCTCGCGGTCTATGCGCTACCCTTCATGCTCGGATTGACGGCCGCGCAGTTCGCCTATCAGACCGGCTCCGGCTTGATCGGCGCGGGCTTGGTCGGGTTGGTCGCGGCCGGCGCAGCCTTCGGCGTCCTGGCGCTTCTCTTTGACTCGCTACGCTCCCCGATCCTGCGCCTCGCCGTGGCGCTGATCTTCGCTGCACCCGCTGCCGTGGCCGGCTATGCGCTGGTCCACGGCGTCACCAAGGAATCGGTCCCGTCCGAAATCTGGCGGCAAATCTTCTGCATCATCGGCGGCGGCTTTGTCGGGATTTCGGCCTTGCTGCGACTGGCAGCACCTTCCGCCAGCGGACCCACGCCCGTTCGCTAATCCAACGGCGTAATATCAAATTGACCCGGCGCTAAAGCGCCGGGGCTTTGTCACTGGCGACCCTCCGGCTCACTACGGCGCAATTTGGAAGCGCGTTCGCCTCCGGGTCGGCGCGGCTGTCGCCGCGTCGTTCGACACCTACCGCCTGGAAATATGGAGAACCGGACGCATGGTAGTCCGGCCTGCTGATTTTCTTTTTCGAGAGATTGCTAAGGGCGTTGCCCTCGCGCGGCGCAAGAAAACTCTTTGCCCTTTCGCGGCATAAACGGCCCGCTCCCCGCAAGCGGGTCCCCTCCATTTATTCCACGGTGCCAAAGACTTCTCCTGCGCCTTGCTACCCGTGGCTCGCCGCCGGGCAAGGGTTCAGGAGCGGCGCTTCGCTGCTCTGAACCCAACACCCGAAGGAACAGAGACATGACCAGCGCAACCGACAGCAATCCCCGCATCTATGTCGCCTGCCTCGCAGCCTACAACAACGGCTATCTGCATGGTGCCTGGATCGACGCGGATCAGGACGCCGACGAGATTAGGGACGAGATTGCCGCGATGCTTGCGCGCTCGCCGATCAAGGGCGCGGAGGATTATGCCATCCACGACTATGAAGGTTTTGAGGGCGTCACTATCAAGGAATATGCCGGCATCGAGAGCGTGGCGCGGATGGGTGCTTTCATCGCCGAGCATGGCGCGCTAGGCGCTGGATTGCTGGAGCAGTTCATAGGCGACATCGACCAGGCCGAGAGCACCTTGCAGGACTGCTATCACGGCCAGTTCACCAGCCTTGCGGACTATATGGAGGAGCTGACCGCCGAGAGCGTCACGATCCCCGAAGCCCTACGCTACTATGTCGATTGGGAGGCAATGGCCCGCGACGCCGAAATGGGCGGCGAGTTCTTCACGATAGAAACCGCTCGTGACGAGGTGCATATTTTTTCCAACAGGTGAGACTTGGGTTGCCTTGCCTGCGCCAGCGGGCAACACGCACGACCTCGCAGACTAGTAAAATCACAGAAATGTTGTTAAGAAGAAAATAACTATAAATGTGCGGCCTGCACGAACAACATTCCGTATAACTCCAGCTATATCCAGTGTTGGCGATTTCGGAAACTCTCTATCCGGGCGTTGCCCTGCGCCGCCCGGCATAGGGAGGTGACGCCATGCTTAGCATTGATTGGCGTGCGCCGGCGGCTTACGGGCACGCGAAAGCTATTCCCCCCGCCGGTTTCGCCTGGGAGTATCTTCGTCGCCATGAGGACTATCATCGCGACTTCCAAACAATATCCCAGGTGAAGGAGCCAGCCGGCGACCAGCTTGATGGATTCTCGCAGCGTTGGGGTTTGCGATTTCCCGTGCGATCCCGAAACGCCGCCTGATCGGCAATCCCTGTTCTGGATTCCAAGTCTCCAGCCGCAAGCGGTTCTCTTGTCCCCGGTGCAGCACCGTGACGGGGCGACGGAACCTATAGTGACGCTGGCGCACCTGTCCGACCTCGACCTACGGCACGCGGCGGATGGGTGGCATGGCATCTGGAATGTGGATGGCGTCGCGCATCAATTCTGGCTGCCCCAGGCCGTGCCCGACGCAGCGGCCTTCTATGCCGTATCCCTTCCGATGGATTCTTTCATGGAGCTTCGCGCCCATGCCGCCCGCCGACTTTGGCGGTCCCTCAATGGGCGAGCGCCCGGCGCGGACTTCCGCACCATGCCGGCGCAGCTCCGCAAGTTTCATATCCTGTCCCTGCGCGCGCTCGACGCCCGCTTGCGAGGCGAAAGCTATCGCACCATCGCGGAAGTCCTGCTTGGCTTTCGCGGGACCAAGGAGGATTGGGAAGCCGACCCCCGCAAGAACCAGGCCCGCCGATTGGTCGCGCACGGCCTGAAAATGATGAGGGGCGGCTACCGCCTATTGCTGCACTATCCGATCAAATCGCCTGTCGAGTGAAAAACCGGCAACGATCAGCGCCCGGCCGCGACAGCCTGTTCCAAGATGCGACGATAGCCTTCGCGTGAAAGCCATTGGGCGCGGGCAAGGTGGCTTTCCCAGCATCGCCGCGTCCGCGCTTCATCGCCGACCGGATCGCGATGCAGCACGATTCGCGCGACTTCCTTCCAGTCCGCACCTTCGGCCTTCGCGTCGAGAAGGCGCAGATAGGTGACGTAATGCTGTTCGTCATAAGGCGTTATGTCGTTTCCCGCTGGCGCTTCGTCGTCCACATCGGGATCAAGTTCGACGGGCACTCGCATGGCCGTTTCCCCGTATCCGAGAGGGTTTGTTTGCGGTGCGCCCCCGCAAACGGTGCTCTCTGACTCTGGTGATCGGGGAGTTAGTAACCGCATGACACGGCCCCACGGCCTTTAGTTCGGAGAACCTGTTGCATACGCCGCAGGCTCCCCGACCATAGGTCGAAGAGTGGTGCCAGTTCGGCGACACCTACCTAGTCATGAGGGGTTACTAAGCCCCGAAGCAGCGCGTCCTGCTCCGCGTTCAGTCTTAACCGACCCGCCCGCGAAAGTCTTCGTCTTTTCGGCTTGCCGCCGCTCCCCAAGGGGTGCCGCCAGCGCGTAGGCGCAAATGCGGCACGCTACGCGCCGCCGATCCCTCGCCATGGTTCGCCACAGCCCGCCGAAGTTTTCGGCGGCCACGTCAACCGAACCAGAGGTGATCTTATGGCCATCCGCCGCAATGCGGACCTGCCGCCGCGCCTACTTCGCACACAGGAAGCCGCGCGCTTTCTCGGCTTGTCCGTCCGCACCCTTGAGAAGCACCGCACCTACGGCACCGGCCCGACCTATCGCAAGATCGGCGGCCGTGTCCTCTACACCGTCCGCGACCTTGAAGCCTGGAGCGCGGTCGGCACGCGCAAATCCACCCGCGACAAGAACGCCGGCACGGTTTTTCCCGCGCGTCCGCTCACGCCCAAAGAGCTGGGCGATTGCTGAATGCTGCGCGAGGACGACCATAGCCCCGCGCAGCCGGCCGACGCCAGCGAACGCAGCCGACTCGACCCCTTCGTGGTCGCGACCGGCGACGCCGCACCGCGCGACCAGCGCGATTTGATGGAGCGGCCGTTCTTCTCCCTGGCGAAGACGCCGCGCACCAAGCCGATTTTCTACAAAGCCGCCGATGTCGAGGTGCAGGTGTTCGGGATGCCCGAGCACGGCATGGCGACCATATGGGACGCCGACGTGCTGATATGGGCGGCCTCGCAGATCGTCGCGGCCGAAAACAACGGCCTCACCACGTCACGCTTCGTCCGCTTCACGCCTTACCATCTACTGCGCGCCATCGGGCGGCCGACCGGCAACCATCAATACCTGCTCCTGAAAGCCGCGCTCGCGCGACTGCAATCGACCGTCATCGCCACTACCATCCGCAACGGCCCGCATTGGCGTCGCCGGCAATTTTCATGGATCAACGAGTGGGAGGAAATGACGACGCGCGCCGGCCGCGTCGAGGGCATGGAATTTGTCCTGCCCGAATGGTTCTACAACAGCGTCATCGACCGCTCGTTGGTCCTGACCATCGACCCGGCCTATTTCCGGCTGACAGGCGGCATCGAGCGTTGGCTTTACCGCGTCGCCCGTAAGCACGCCGGCCGCCAGCGCCATGGCTGGCTGTTCGAGTTTGCGCACCTTCATCAGAAATCCGGCAGCCTCGCACGGCCGTCCGATTTCGCGCTCGACTTGCGCCGCATCGCGGCCCGCCAGCCGCTTCCTGGCTATCGACTCCAGATCGAGCGGGAAGACGGCCGTGAGCTGCTTCGCATCCGCCCGGTAAACCTGTCCACAGTGCCTGTTGATAACGGTGTGAACGCCATCGGCACATCAGGCGCACGGGGTATCGGCACATCAGGCGCAACCCTATCGGCAGATCAGGCGCACGAACCCCAGCTAACGCTTTGGCCTGAAACGCGCAATCCGACCGCTAACTTAGAGTCTAACAGAGAATCTAACTTTTCTTCTTTGACGCGCGCACACGCGAGGCGTGGTGCCGGTGCCGCCGAGCGAGGCGAACCATGACGCCCGCGCTCGACGCGGTGCGCCCGCGCAACCCCCAAGCCATCACCGGAGACGAACAATGACCCGTCGCGCCCATCGCAGCGCGCACGGCCGTCCGCTGCCGGACGGACCCGCGCCCTTCACCACGCTTGTCGAATTGACTTTCGAGAAACGCAAGGTCGAGCACTGGATACGCTTCGGCCGCAAGAGCTACGAACAGATCATCGACCGTCGCCGAAGCGTCGTCGGCTTCGCGCCGAACAACATCTTCGCCTTCGTCCGCTGGGCGGCCGGCGAGCACGGCACGATCATTTCACGCATCGACATCGCGCGGGCCATCGGTCGGGGCGAGCCGTTCCAGACATTGCCCTTCGTCCGGCCTGGGGCCGACATCCTGTTACGCCTGGACGGCTGGCCGAAAGTGCAGCGCGCACTTGCCGTCATCGACGCCGTGGAGGCGCTGGGCCTCGACCCGGCCGACGGGTCGCCGGACTACTGGCGACACGCGCACAACCGCCTAGCCGCCAATCTGGAGCCGAGCGACTACACGCCGGAACGACATGCGGCGTGGATTGGGCGTCGGAGGATCGACCCGTG
The DNA here is from genome assembly GCA_018336035.1 of Alphaproteobacteria bacterium. Lineage (GTDB taxonomy): Bacteria > Pseudomonadota > Alphaproteobacteria > Ferrovibrionales > Ferrovibrionaceae > Ferrovibrio. The sequence goes on from JAGXRD010000031.1 coordinate 31,972, forward strand.
ACGCGCCGCCGCTATCTCGCCGTCACGGCGCTGGCCGCGATGGGCGTTGCCGTCGCAAGCGCCATCGAGACGCCGACGAAACTCATTTGGAACGCCACGGCCAGCGCGCCGGTAGGCTTCTACACCGTCGAGCCGGCCGACCGGATCGAGGTGCCCGAGCTGGTCGCGGTCATGTCGCCCGAACCGCTCGCCGCCTTCATGGTGCAGCGCGGCTATGTCGGACGCGGCGTGCCGTTGTTGAAGCGCGTCGTCGGCCTTCCAGGGCAGCGGGTTTGCCGCGCCGGCCGCACGATCACGGTTGACGGGATCGAGATGGGCGAGGCGCTGGAGCGCGACCGGATCGGCCGTGAACTGCCCGCCTGGCAGGGCTGCCGCGTTATCGCGCCCGGCGAAATCTTCCTCATGAATTGGGATGTCCGCGACAGCCTGGACGGCCGTTACTTCGGACCCATCCCCGCAAGCTCCGTCATCGGCCGAGCCGTCCCGCTCTGGACCGATGAGGAAGGCGTCGGCCGCTTCGAGTGGCGCGCGCCGACGCACTGACTTCGCGCTTACCCAACCAATCACAAGGAGACTGACAATGCCCGCCAATATCTTTGAACCCACCGCCAACGGTTACGCCGGCCGCGTCCGGCTGTTCGGCATTGACGAGGCAATCGCGCTCGTCGCCATCGAGCCGGGCGACGGCGAGAACACGCCGGCCTATCGCATCCACCTCGACGACGAGGACGGCCCCGAGATCGGCGGGGCGTGGAAACGTGTCGGCGAACGCGCGGGGGACTACATCGCCCTGGAGATCGACAGCCCGCTTTTCCCTGCGCTGTTTCGCCCGGCGCTGTTCCAGACCGACGACGAGGCACGCACCTTTCGGCTCGCGTGGAAGCGGCCGAAGGCGCGCGAGGATCGGAGCTAATTGGTGCGCGTTCCGATCATCCCTTTGTTCGCGGGAACGCACTCGCATCCCTTCGTCCCGCTCGGCGACAAGACGGCCGGCGCGCGCAGCGAAGGTCAAGGGCGGCCACCGGCCGGCGCTTTGCGCGCACCCTTTACCGTAGCGAGCACGCTGGCAGGCTGGCGTCATAGCGGCGACAGGAAGCCATGGCGCTATGCCGTCCTGTTGCTGGCCGGCGCACTATCAGTCTGCGCCGGATCGGGCGTCGCGGTCGCGCAATCCGCGTCGGTCGTGCGCCCGGTTGCCGTCGATCCCTATGCCGCGCACATCACCGAGGCGTCGCAGCGGTTCGGCATCCCCGAGCACTGGATTCGCGCCGTCTTGCGCGCCGAGAGCGCGGGCGACGTGCGCGCGATTTCGTCGGCCGGCGCGATGGGATTGATGCAGGTTATGCCCGACACCTGGGCGGGCCTCCGTGCCCGTCACCGGCTCGGCCGCGATCCCTATCAGCCCCGCGACAACATCCTCGCAGGCACGGCTTATCTGCGCGAGATGTGGGATCGCTACGGCAATGTCGGCGCGATGCTCGCGGCCTACAATGCCGGCCCCGGCCGCTACGACGAGCACCGTTCGACCGGCCGTCCGCTGCCGGCCGAGACACGCGCCTATGTCGCCGCGCTCGCGCCGATCCTTGGCGGTGCGGCTGCATCCGAAGCGCCGTCATCGGCACCGCCACCGCCGCCCGACTGGCGCGACGCACCGCTCTTTATCGTGCGGCCGAACGACAGCCAGGCAATCGCCGCGCAGCCGTCCGACACGCAATCCGGCGACGCTCGCGCGACCGTTCCGGTGCGCGATCCCGCCGCTATGGAACCGCAAGACGGCAGCATTTTTGTAGCCCGCGCGAGCGTCGGAGATACGCCATGAAGGTGGCATTCCCGCGCTCGGCGGCGCACGATCCGGTGTGCAGTCAGGCGGGTTCGCGTCTGGCTGCATACCGGGCCGGAGAGGCAGAGAAGGACGATAGAGCGGAGGGCAAGATAAAGGAAACCGGCACTAGGTCGGCCGGATTTCTGAAATTGTTGTTGTCTGCACACTGGTTAGGGGAGCCGCGAGCGGCACCATGCTTTTTGATCCCGCGTGCCGCGATATTGCGCAAAGCCTTGGCTTTGCTGGATTTCGACCGGCACCATGACCGCCGAACGCCCGATTTTCTTGGGTTTTGGCCGGAGGCGCGGACGTGAGCGCCGACGACGAAAACCGCTTCCGCCCGAAGCCCGGCCGCATCCGATCCGACGCGCCGAAGGGCGGCAAGACCAAGAGCTTTCTCACGCAGGCGAAGAAGATCGCGCGGCAGCACAGCACCACGTCATCCAGATCGTCGCCGCGCCCAGGCAAGACCTCGACCGCCAAGGGCGGCAAGGGAGCGCGCTCGACTGGAGGACCGGGCGTCCGGCGCGGACGCGGCGCGGCCTTCGTGCGCGCTCGCACCTTGTCGGGCGGCTGGCGTCACAGCGCGCCCGGAATGCGCCGCGTCGTCGTCAAGACCCGCTACGTCAAGGAGGCGGGCAGGAACGGAAGGGCCGCCGCCCATCTGCGCTATATCCAGCGCGACGGCACATCGCGCGACGGCGAGCGCGGCCAGCTCTATTCCGCGACCGAGGACCGTGCCGATGGCGACGCCTTCGTTGAGCGCGGCAAGGAGGATCGGCATCAGTTCCGGTTCATCGTCTCGCCGGAAGACGGTGCGGACTTGACCGACCTGACCGCACACACTCGCGACCTCATGCAGCAGATCGAGGCCGACCTTGGCACGAAACTCGATTGGGTTGCCGTCAACCACTACAACACCGGCCATCCCCATGTGCATGTCATCGTCCGGGGCAAGGACCACCTGGGCGAGAATCTTGTCATCAATGGCGACTATCTCGCCAACGGAATCCGCGAGCGCGCCAGCGAGCTAACGACGCTGGAGCTTGGTCCCGTGACCGAGATCGAGCAGGCTCGCAAGCTGTCGGCCGAGATCGACCAGGACCGTTTCACCCGGATCGACCGCGCCATGACGGAGGAAGCCGACGAGCGGTTCCTAGACCTTCGCCATGAACCGGCCGAGCCGAGGCGGCAATTCAATCGAACGCTGCGCCTGCGCCGTCTCGCCAAGCTGGAAAAGATGGGACTGGCGACCCCACATGCGCCAGGCGTGTGGGAATTGAGCAAGGACATGGAGTCGACCTTGCGCGAGCTGGGCGAGCGCGGCGACATCATCCGCAACATGCACAAGGCGCTAAAGGCCGATGGTCTGGAGCGCGATCCCATGACCTTCCATATCCACGACGGGCCGCCGGAGGCGCCCGTCATCGGGCGCGTCGTCGATAAGTATCTGTCCGACGAGCTGGGCGAGAACCTGACCGTCGTGGTGGACGGCATTGACGGCCGGACCCATCACGTCGCCGGTATCGAACCGACCCGCGTCGAGGATGCGCGGATAGGCAGCGTCGTCGAGATCGGCCCGGCCGAAACGGCAAGCCGTCCGTCCGACCGAAGCATTGCCGCCATCGCCGAGGACGGCATCTACCGGCCGAGCCGGCATCTGGAGCAGGCAAAGTTCGAGGGGCGCGTTCCGGGCGGCGACTATGAGGGATATGTCGATGCTCATGTGCGCCGGCTGGAGGCATTGCGCCGCGCCGGGATCGTCGAGCGGATCGACGCCGACCAATGGCGCATCCCTGAAGATTTCGAGAGCCGCGCCACCGCCTACGACGCCGGCCGCAATCGGCAGGCCAGCGTTCGCGTCCTTTCGGTGCTCGACCTTGAAAAGCAGATCGGCGCGGACGGCGCGACCTGGCTCGACCGGCGCTTGGTTACGCCCGACGCAACCGACCTTGCATCGGCCGGCTTCGGCCAGCAGGTGCGCGAGGCGATGGACCAGCGCCGCGAGCATCACGTCGAGCATGGCGACGCCACGCGCAGCCGGGACGGCCGAATCTTCTACCGGCGCAATCTTCTCGCCACGCTACGCGAGCGCGAGGTTGCCAACTTCGGCGCGGAGATGGCAGCGAGCAAGGTGCTGCCGTTCCGTGCCGCCGCCGATGGCGAAACCGTCAGCGGCAAGTTCACCGGCACCGTGCAACTGACCAGCGGCAAGTTCGCCATCGTCGAGAAATCGCACGAGTTCACCCTTGTCCCTTGGCGGCCAGTCATCGACCGCCAGCTCGGCCGTGAGATCATGGGCGTCGTGCAGGGCGGTTCGGTGTCGTGGCAGTTGGGGCGGCAGAAGGGGTTGGGACTGTAATGCTGTTTCGACCGCGATGCTGGCAGCGCTGATGCCGGATACCCACAGTCCACCGGCCTGACCTAGCTCATTCACCAGACGTAAACTAAATTATGTGATTGATTTAGTGTCTGATCCACGCTAATGCTGACCGTGGGACACGGGGCCGGCACTCGTCGCGAGCGAGCGAATGGCGGCTTTCAGTTCCCCAAGATGAAGAATGGAGCACGGGCGACATGTCGGGACGAAGGATCGAGCGCGGCGATCAAACTCGCGAGAAGCTGCTTATCGCAGCCGTGGATGTTTTCGGGCGTGTCGGTTTCGACGGCGCGACGACCCGGATGCTTTGCGAGAAGGCCGGGGCAAACCAGCAGGCAATCGCCTACTACTTCGGGAACAAGGAGGGACTTTACCTAGCTGCGGCCACCTCCATCGGGGATGGCATCAAGGATCATATCGCCCCGCTGCGAAGCCTCGTCTTTGCCCGTGTCGAAGAAGCGCGCTCGGGAACGCCGCTTGGCACGGATGAGGCACGCCGCCTGCTGACCGAAATCATTCAGCGGATGGCGGCGCTATTCGTGAGCAGCCGTTCCGAGCCTTGGGCGCGCTTCATTATCCGCGAGCAGATGCAGCCGACTACGGCCTTTCGTTGCCTCTACGACGACTTGATGGGGCCGCTGCTCAATATATGTGACCATCTAATTGGAACCTTGCTCGACGAAGACTCTGCTTCCGAGCATGTGCGCCTCAGAACCCTCGCATTGGTTGGAAGCGTCCTCATGTTCAGGATGGGGCGCGCTTCGGTCCTCGCCGCGCTCGATTGGGAGACGATAGACGACAACGGCCTAGCAGCCATTGAGGCTTTGGTGGTTGAACTCGTTGGGTCCATTGCGCCTGCCTCCCCGAATGTGGGGGGCGCATAGTGTCCCGCCGCATCATCATCCTGGCAGTCATCATCGCGGGCGTCGCAGCGGCGGGATACTACACTCGCGGCTTCGGCTTCTTGGACAAGCCCAACGAGGGGCTGGTCCTTTATGGGAATGTCGATATTCGTCAGGTGAATCTCGGGTTTCGCGTTGCGGGTCGTATCGCCGAAATGCCGATTGATGAAGGTGCTTCGGTCGAGGCTGGGGCAACTCTGGCGCAGCTTGACCAACAGCCATTCATCGACGCGCTGGCGGGTGCGGAAGCGCAGGTTGCGACCGCCCGCGCCGAACTCGAAAAACGGCGCAACGGGAATCGACCCCAGGAAATTGCCCAGGCGGAGGCTGCGGTCGCCGTCCGAAGGGCGGACATGGTGCGAACACGAGAAGCCTTCCAGCGTCGCCGGGCGCTGGTTGCGACCGGCGCTGTATCCCAATCGGTTTTCGAGGCCGCCGAGGCTGAATACCTCGCCGCCGAGGCGCAGCTTCGGGCGGCAGAGGAAGCATTGGCGTTGCTTCGCGCCGGCTCTCGCGTCGAAGACATCGCGGCAGCGGAGGCGCAACTCGCGGCGGCGATAGCAGAACGCGATAGGGTGAAAACCAATCTGGCCGACACGACGCTTAAAGCACCGGACGCTGGCACGATCCTCACGCGAGCGGCCGAGCCCGGTGCCATCGTCCAATCCGGCGCAACCATCTTCACGCTTACCATCAATCGGCCGATCCGGGTGCGCGCCTATGTTGCCGAACCCGACCTTGGGCGGATCGCGCCCGGCATGACCGTGTTCGTAACCACTGACGGCAACCCCAAAGTCTATCGTGGCGTCATCGGCTTCATTTCACCAACCGCTGAATTTACGCCGAGGACGGTCCAGACCGAACAACTGCGCGCCGACCTCGTTTATCGTTTGAGGATCAACGTCACCGATCCCGATGACCGTCTCCGTCAAGGTCAGCCCGTGACCGTGAGGCTCCAGCAGAGCCCGGACCCAGGGGCGGGCCAGTGAAATGACAGAGGCAGTCGCCCACGCTGTAGATGTCACCAAACGCTTCGCGCCCAATGCAGCCCCGGCACTTGATGCCGTGAGCATGGAGGTGATGGGCGGCGTGATGACCGGCTTGGTCGGCCCTGATGGCGCGGGCAAGACAACCCTGATCCGTTTGCTCGCCGGATTGCTCGACCCGGATGAAGGGGAAGTTACCCTTCTCGGCGAGCCCGCCATCGCGGCCGATAGATCGGCACTAGGCTACATGCCGCAACGCTTCGGACTCTACGAAGACCTGTCGGTTATCGAGAACCTTTCACTCTACGCTGATCTTCGCGGCTTACCCCCAGGGAAAGAACGCACGGAGCGCTTTTCCCAACTCCTGTCTTTCACGGACCTTGAGCGATTCCGCCCCCGGTTGGCTGGCCGTCTATCGGGTGGCATGAAGCAAAAGCTGGGCCTCGCCTGCGCGCTGGTGCGGCCCCCTCGCGTGCTGCTGCTTGATGAGCCTGGCGTTGGCGTCGATCCCGTGGCCAGACGGGAACTATGGGCGATGGTCCGCCAGCTCACGACGGAGGGCATGGGCGTCGTCTGGTCCACCGCCTATCTCGACGAGGCCGAGAAGTGCGATACGGTATTCCTGCTGAACGAAGGCAAGCTGCTGTTCAGTGGACCGCCGAAGCGGCTGACATCCCGTGTCGAAGGTCGGACCTATCGTCTGTTTGGTCCTTCCGAAAGCCGGCGGTCTTTACTCGCCAGCCTTGTCCTTCGCGACGATGTAAAGGACGCCACCATTCAGGGCGCTTCCGTTCGCGTCCTCATGGACGAAGGCGCTGCTGCGCCGACCACAGAACGATTCGGAATGTCGCAGGGCGACCGAATCGAAGCCGTGCAGCCGCGATTTGAGGATGCGTTCATTGACATCCTTGGTGGAGGACCGAAAGGCGTCAGCCAACTCGCCGCGAGCTACAAGCCTATCGAAAAGTCCGACGCGCCGGCCATCGAGGCGCGAGGGCTTACCAAGGTTTTTGGGACGTTCACGGCGGCAGGCGACATCACATTCTCCGTGCCGCAAGGCCGAATATTCGGCCTTCTGGGGCCGAATGGCGCTGGCAAGTCCACGACCTTCAAGATGCTTTGCGGGCTTCTCACGCCGACAGCGGGCGAAGGCCGCGTTGCTGGCCATGATCTTCGCACCGCCAGCGCGGAGGCGCGTCAGTCTCTCGGCTACATGGCGCAGAAATTTTCTTTGTATGGCGATCTTAGCGTCAAACAAAATCTGGACTTCTTCGCCGGAGCCTATGGCTTGAATCGACGCCAGCGGGCCGAGGCCGTTGCGCGCGTCATCGACATTTTCCAGCTTGAACGTCATCTGCCGGTGAACAGCGGAACATTGCCGCTGGGCTTCAAGCAACGGCTCTCGCTTGCCTGCGCCGTGCTCCATCAACCGCCCGTGCTTTTCTTGGATGAGCCGACATCGGGCGTGGACCCTATCACCCGCCGCGAGTTCTGGTTGCACATCAACGGCCTCGTGCAACGCGGCGTGACGGTGCTCGTCACCACCCACTTTATGGAAGAAGCGGAATATTGCGACCGCATAGCGCTGATCTATCGCGCGCAGGAAATCGCCCAAGGCACGCCCGAAGACCTCAAAACCCGCGCGGCTGAAATCAGTGGCGGCACAGACCTTACGATGGAGGACGCTTTCATTGCGTTGATCGAGGAAACGGATCGAAAGCGGGAGGCCGCATGAACGACCGCTTCTATCCTCGACGCTTCATGGCCCTGCTCGTCAAGGAGTCGCTACAGATTCTCCGCGACCCCTCGACGATGCTGATCGCCTTTGTGCTGCCGCTGCTCCTGCTTTTCCTGTTTGGATACGGCGTGTCTCTCGATACGGCGAGGACGCGGATCGGCTTGGCGGTTCAAGATTCCAGCGAAGCGGCGGCCAGCCTAGCGGGGGCTTACCGATCATCCCGGTGGTTTGAGGTTCAATCCCGGCGCGACGTGACTTCGCTCAAGGATGAACTGATCGCCGGGCATATCCGGGGCATCGTGGTCATTCCGAGTGATTTCGGCCAGAGGGTCGCAGCCGGGATCGACGCACCGATCCAGGTGATTACCGATGGCTCGCTGCCGAACACGGCATCCTTTGTTGCCGCCTATGCCGAAGGTGTGCGGGCCACCTGGGCGGAAGGCCGTGCATTGGATCGTGGCGTGCGACTAGCTCCCGCAATCGCCCCGCTGCCCCGCTTCTGGTTCAATCCGGGCCTCGAAAGTCGCTTCGCTCTCATTCCCGGCTCGATCAGCATTGTCATGACGATGATCGGGACGCTTCTGACCGCGCTCGTCGTCGCGCGGGAATGGGAGCGCGGCACGCTCGAAGCGTTGATGGCTACGCCCGTCAGCATGGGCGAGTTCCTGGCCACGAAAATCATTCCTTATTTCGTGCTCGGGCTCGGTTCGATGACGCTCTGCGTCGTCGTGGCCGTCTTCCTGTTCGGCGTGCCCTTTAGAGGGTCGATCCTCGCGCTGTATGCGGTTGGCGCGGCCTTCCTCATGCCGGCATTGGGCCAAGGCTTGCTGATTTCGGCGGCGACGAAAAATCAGTTCGTGGCCAGTCAGGTTGCGTTGCTCACGGCATTTATGCCGGGCCTGCTGCTGTCTGGATTTCTGTTCGAGATCGGCTCGATGCCGAAATTCATTCAGGGGATGACCTATGCGGTTCCAGCCCGCTACTTCATCCCGCCCCTGACCAGCGTTTTCGTGGTCGGCGATCTTTGGCCGATGTTCGTTCGCAGCATCCTGGCGATGCTGGGTTTCGGCCTCCTGTTCTTCGGCCTCGCCTTCCGAGTGACGCGCCGGAGGATCGCATGATGAGTTCCGCCAGCTTCGCGCGACTATCTGCGATCATCGTGAAAGAGCTATGGGCGGTCTTTCGCGACCCCAGGGCTCGCATCACCCTTATTGCGCCTCCCTTGCTCCAACTCGTCCTGTTCGGATTCGCAGCGACATTGGAAGTGCGCAACTTCGACGTTGGCGTGCTCGACCGCGATTCCGGCATCTGGAGCCATGAAATTGTTTCGCGGGTGGCAGGCAGCCCCAACGTCGGCCGCATCGTGCCGCTCGCCTCGCCCGACGACATGCGGGAGGCAATCAACAATCAGCAGGTCATCGCCGTTCTCAGTTTCGATTCGCGATTCAGCGCGGCTATCGAGGGCGGGCAGATTGGCGAGGTTCAGATCGTCCTAGACGGGCGACGCTCGAACGCATCGCAGATCGTTTCCTCATACCTGCAACAGATCATTGGCCAGGTCGCAGCCGAAGCGCGCCCCGCCGCAACTCCAGGGCAGCCCACTACCCGAACCGTCGTCACCAACTGGTTCAATCCCGCGCTGATATATCTTTGGTTCGTGATGCCGGCGTTGCTTGTAACCCTGGGCGCAACCGGCACCTTGTCGATTACGGCTCAATCCGTTGCCCGCGAGCGGGAGCTAGGCACCTTCGATCAGCTTATGGTTTCGCCGTTGAGGGTCCACGAAATCCTCATTGGCAAGATGGCACCGCCTTTGCTGATCGGATTCTTCAATGCCACGCTCTATGTGATCCTTATCCCCACGGTCTTCGGAGTGCCGCTTACCGGCTCCGTGGCGTCGTTCTACTTCTCTCTGTTCTTCTATGTAGTGTCGCTGATCGGCGTCGGGATGCTGGTATCCACGTTGTCGCAAACCCAGCAACAAGCCTTTCTCGGCATGTTTCTGGTGACGGTGCCGCTAATCCTGCTGTCCGGCTTCGCCACTCCAGTCGATAACATGCCCGGCTGGCTACAGGTGATCGCTTTCGCCAATCCCTGCCGGCATTTCCTCGTCGTCTCCGAAGGCGTCTTCCTGAAAGACATGCCGGCGGCGGTCATTCTCGCGAACACATGGCCGCTGGCGGCTATCGCGTCCGTCACGCTGACCGTTTCGGCAATTCTTTTCCGCGCTCGGATGGAGTAGCCCATGCGTCATCCCCCGTTCCCGGCACTACTAGCCTCTCTTAGCGTTGCGGCCTGCACGGTCGGACCAAGCTATGTCGAATCCAGCCCGGCGGTGGCGCCCGGCTGGATTTCGGCTGCCAACCCACATCCGATTGATGAAGATTGGTGGCGCTCGTTCAACGATCCACAGCTCGTTGAACTTGTGGAATTGGCAGTAACCAGCAACCACGACGTTCGGGAGGCGGAAGCGCGCCTACGCGAAGCGCGGGCGCTGCGCGACGTCGCACGCGGTCGCGCCGGTCCAGATGCAGCATTATCCGGCGCGGCCACGGCGAACCGCGTCAGCGAAAACGGTCAATTGCCGGTTGCCAATGTTCCGGGGTTCGATCCTCAATTTTCCCTTTTCGATTTCGGATTCGATGCGTCGTGGGAAATCGACCTATGGGGCCGAACACGGCGTAGCATCGAAGCGGCGGACGCCCGTGCAGAGGCAATTCAGGAAGCCCGGCGCAATGTCATCTTACAGGTGATCGCAGAGGTTGTCCGAAGCTACGTCGATCTACGCGGCTCCCAAACTAGGCTGTTGGTTGCTCGCGCAGACGCCAACGCACAGCAGGCCATCGCCAGCCTGGTCGAAAGGCGGTTTAGGGCCGGCGAGGCGTCGCGCTTTGACTTTGCTCGTGCCGACACACAGGCTCGGGCAGCCAGCGTAAGCCTTAATGGGATTGAGGCCGACGCGCGCGCGGCAGCCTATCGCTTATCCTTGCTAACTGGCCAAGCACCGGGGGCGACTTCACTTCGGCTGTTGAGCCCTGGGTCGCTTCCGGTTGCTCCATCGCAGGTTACGGCTGGGCTTCCATCCGAACTGTTAAGGCGACGCCCGGATATACGTCAGGCAGAGCGCGAATTGGCGGCTTTCACCGCTGACGTTGGCGTGGCCACGGCTGACCTCTTTCCGCGACTATCGCTCATTGGGTCGATTGGTCAGCAAGCTCAGAGCGCGGGCGATCTGGCATCGGGGGCGAGCACACGATTGCAAGTTGGGCCGAGCTTCCATTGGCCCATATTCTCCATGGGGCGTATCCGAGCGCAGATTCGGGCGGCGGATGCCCGAGCCGATGCAGCCATGATCCGCTACGAGCGGAGCGTAACGGGCGCGCTTACTGACAGTGAGACGGCGCTTAACCGATATGCCGCCGCACAGATCATGCGCCGGAAAGCGGAGGGGGCGACAACGCAGGCGGCCGCTGCGGTCGATCTTGCCCGCCAGCGCTACCAGGCTGGCGAGGACGACCTAACGATATTGCTGAACGCGCAATCCGCATACAGCGCTGCGGAGCGTGCGAGCCTTGATGCTCGCGTCGGCGAGTTGATGGCCGTTGTCGCTCTCTACAAGGCACTAGGGGGCGGATGGGAGGCCGCCGTCTCATGATCGGTCTGCCGCTGATTTTCCGGTCAGACATTCACAATGTCCCCGCTGTCCGGCGCGACGGTCGCCGTCGATTGACCGAGCACAGGTGAAACGGTGCGGCGGCGGCGTTCAACACCCATGATCGACCGCAAATGGGGAGTGCCGACCTCGTTGGGTTCACGCATTCCTCTAGCGTCCCTCATTCAAACGCTCGCTGTCGCCGAATATCTGAACTTCCGGCACGCTGCGAACGCACTCGGCGTCAGCCTGTCCAGCGTTAGTGCTCGCGTGAAGACGCTGGAGCAAGACCTTGGCGTTTTGCTGTTCGAGCGCCATGCGCGAGGCGTCCGGCTGACAGAGGCCGGTCGGCAGTTCGTCGAGCATGTTGCGGCCGGCGTCGATCAACTCGACCATGCCGTGAAGACCGCCGGCATGGCGGCGTCAGGAGAGTGCGGACGCCTGCGCATCGGCGTCCATGCCCTGATCCCTCGCAGCTTCCTCGCAGGACTGATCGGACAGTATCGCGAAGACTATCCCGGCATCGAAGTCGAGATCACGGAAGGCACGGCACGCGATGCGGTTATGCAATTGCGGGCCGACCGTCTGGACATCGTATTCATGGCAGGCACGCCCGAGCTACCCGACTGCCACACGCGGCGGATATGGACCGAACCGCTGGTCGCCGCGCTGCCGGATAGGCATCGGCTCGCCAAACAAGCCGCCGTCACCTGGGCCGATCTAGCGGGCGAGACGTTCCTTGCCCGGCACGGCGGCACCGGCCCACAAGTCCATGACCATATCGTGCTGCGCCTTGCCGGACGCTGGCCGGCATCATCTATCCAACGCTTCGATGTCGAGCGCGGCACGCTGCTTTCCATGGTCGGACAGGGCTTCGGCGTCACCATCGTCGGCGCGGCTACGTCGCTGCTACGCACTTCCGACGTTACTTTCCTTCCGGTCGCGGACGAACCGGAGCCGGTTCCTTTCTCGGCCGTCTGGTCGCCATTCAACTGTAGCGCGGCGCTTCGCAATTTGCTCACCCTCGCAAGAGAAATGGGGCGCACTATCCCGGCGGATTGAGTCTCGTCCGCGATTCGTTACGGTCTTCCCGCGACAGACATCCGCGCAGATAAATGAGTGGACGCAACCCGTCCTATTTGCCGCCGATAGTATCCGACAGCCCTCCCGCTCCACCTTTACTGTTGCCTGTCCCATAATTGCCTACTCTCTGATCGGCTCCGTCTCTTTTTCCGACTGGAGCCCGTATGCGCGGAGGCCGAATCCTTTGGGGTCAGATCGCCGTCGTCTTCACCATCGTTCTGGTGATGACTTGGGCGGCGACGCAATGGACCGCATGGCGTCTCGGCTTTCAGGCGCAGCTCGGCAATCCATGGTTCGAGCTGGCTGGCTGGCCGATCTACTACCCACCCGCGCTGTTCTGGTGGTGGTATGCCTTCGATGCCTATGCGCCTTCGATTTTCGTCGAGGGTGGCGTCATCGCAGCGTCGGGCGGGCTTATGGCCATCGCCGCCGCAATCATGATGTCGATCATCCGGGCGCGGGAGGCGCGCAACGTCGCCACCTATGGATCGGCACGATGGGCCGAGGACAAGGAAATCCGCACGGCCGGATTGCTCGGCCCCGATGGCGTCGTGCTCGGCCGGCGCGAACGCGACTATCTGCGCCATGATGGGCCGGAGCATGTGCTTTGCTTCGCACCTACGCGGTCAGGCAAAGGCGTCGGCCTCGTGGTGCCGACGCTGCTGACCTGGCCGGGAAGCTGCATCGTCCACGATATAAAAGGGGAGAACTGGACGCTGACTGCCGGCTTTCGGGCGAAACATGGCCGCGTCCTGCTGTTCGATCCGACCAACGCGAAGTCGTCGGCCTACAACCCGCTACTGGAGGTGCGCCAGGGCGAATGGGAAGTCCGCGACGTGCAGAACATCGCGGATATTCTCGTCGATCCCGAAGGGAGCTTGGACCGAAGAAACCATTGGGAGAAGACGAGCCACAGCCTGCTTGTCGGCGCAATCCTGCACGTCCTCTATGCCGAACCCGATAAGACGCTGGCCGGCGTCGCCAGCTTCCTTTCCGATCCGAAGCGCCCCGTCGAGGCGACCTTGCGCGCGATGATGGACACCCCGCACCTGGGCGAAGCCGGCGTTCATCCCGTCATCGCGTCATCGGCCCGCGAGCTGTTGAACAAGAGCGAGAACGAGCGCAGCGGCGTGTTGTCCACCGCCATGTCGTTCCTGGGTTTATATCGCGATCCCGTCGTGGCGCGCGTCACGGCGCGGTGCGACTGGCGCATTGCCGATCTTGTCGGCAGCAAGAAGCCGGTCAGCCTCTACCTTGTCGTGCCGCCGTCCGACATCAACCGCACCAAGCCGCTCATTCGCCTGATCCTCAATCAGATTGGCAGGCGGTTGACCGAGGAATTGCACACGTCCGGCAAGCGGCATCGGCTGCTGTTGATGCTCGACGAGTTTCCTGCGCTCGGCCGGCTCGATTTCTTTGAATCCGCGCTCGCCTTCATGGCCGGATATGGCCTCAAAAGCTTTTTGATCGCGCAGAGCCTCAACCAGATCGAAAAGGCTTACGGGGCGAACAACAGCGTATTGGATAATTGTCATGTCCGCGTCGCCTTCGCGACGAACGACGAGCGGACGGCGAAAAGGATCAGCGATGCGCTCGGCACCGCGACCGAGCTGCGCGATTCTACCAACTATGCCGGCCACCGGCTTGCGCCGTGGCTAGGGCATTTGATGGTTTCGCGGCAGGAGACGGCACGGCCGCTGCTCACGCCTGGAGAGGTGATGCAGCTTCCGCCGAGCGACGAAATCGTGATGGTCGCCGGCACGCCGCCCATCCGCGCGACCAAGGCCCGCTATTTCGAGGATGCGCGGTTCATGGAACGCATCCTGACCCCGCCCGATCCGGCAGCCGATCCCGCCACCGTGAACCCGTCATCCGACGATTGGTCGAGCCGCATCGTCGCGGCGACGAAAGCAGCGGCCCCGGCCACGGCCGGCGGGACCGAAGGCGATCCAGCCAACGCCGGTATCCGCCGCGAGCCGGAATTGCCGGAGCATGAGGAAATCGTCGCGCCGCCACGTCCGCCCGAACAGGAGTTCGACATTCTGGACGATGAACCGGACGTTGACGCCGCCAAAGCCCGCGCGCTGCGCCAGCGTATGCGGATGGTCGCGCGGCAAGCGTCGCTCGACCCCGGCGACGGCATCGAGCTTTGAGGATACGCCCATGACCACCCGAACCCGCATGAACGTCTATTTCGCCCCGGACTTGCTCGCACAGGTCGAGGCGCTGGCGCTGCGCCGCCAAGTGTCGAAATCCGCCATCGTTGAGGCAGCCGTCGCTTCCTTCCTGTCCGGCGACAGTTCGGATCGGCTGGAGGCGGCCATGTCGCGCCGCCTCGACAAGCTCGGCCGCGAGATCCACGCGCTCGACGAGGATCTTGCCGTGCTCGGCGAAACCGTCTCGCTGTTCGTCAACATCTGGCTTTCCGCCACGCCGCCGCTGCCGGAGAGCGCGCAGGCCGCAGCCCGAACAAAAGGCGCAGAACGGTTCGAGGGTTTCATGCAGACGCTCGGCCGGCGTCTTGCGACCGGCGACAGGTTCCTCAAAGAGTTGTCACGCGATGTCGATTCGCTTCCCGATAGTCCATCGCAAGATCAGTTCGAGGCCGATGGCAGCGTAACCTGAATTTCCAACCCGTCCTATTCGCCGCCGATAGCCGCCGATCACCGCATCCCCTTCGATACTTGTTGAATCAGCCTGATTTCAGGCTCCTTTAATCGACCCCGTTGCGGGGACGGTCTGTCGCGCCCCGTCAGGAATCGGGGCCGATATGACATCCACACACCATAAGCCGGAAGCGATACAGCGCGGCGCGCGCATGTTGCGCACCGCGCTCGGCGCGGCCATCGCCCGGTTTCTGGAAGACCCGGCCGTGGTCGAGGTCATGCTGAATCCAGACGGGCGAATCTGGATCGACCGACTTTCCGAAGGGCTGGCCGACACGGGCGAAACGATGTCGCCGGCCGATGGCGAACGCATCGTCCGTCTTGTTGCTCACCACGTCGGCGCAGAGGTTCACGCGCGATCCCCGCGCGTCTCGGCAGAGCTTCCCGAAACCGGCGAGCGGTTCGAGGGACTTTTGCCGCCCGTCGTCGCTGCACCGGCATTTGCGATCAGGAAGCCCGCCGTCGCGGTGTTCAGCCTCGACGACTATGTAGCTGCCGGCATCATGTCCGCCGACCAGGCCGTGACGTTGCGCACCGCCGTCGCATCGCGTGCGAACATCCTTGTCGCGGGCGGCACGAGCACCGGCAAAACGACGCTGACCAATGCGCTGCTCGCCGAGGTGGCGAAGGGCGCGGATCGCGTCGTCATCATCGAGGATACGCGCGAGCTGCAATGCGCCGCGCCCAACCTTGTCGCCATGCGGACGAAAGACGGCGTGGCGACGCTATCCGATCTTGTGCGGTCCTCGCTTCGCCTGCGCCCCGACCGCATCCCCATCGGCGAGGTGCGCGGCGCGGAAGCCCTCGACCTTCTCAAAGCGTGGGGCACCGGCCATCCGGGCGGCATCGGCACCATCCATGCCGGCACCGGCATCGGCGCGCTCCGTCGCCTTGAACAGCTCATTCAAGAGGCTGTCGTCACGGTCCCGCGCGCTCTGATCGCGGAAACCATCGACCTTGTTGCCGTCCTTTCCGGGCGCGGTTCCGCGCGCCGGCTGGCCGAACTCGCCCACGTCGAAGGGCTGGGGCCGGACGGCGATTACCGCATCACCCCCGCAATCCCCAACAGCACAGGAGAACCCAAATGATCCGCACGCTTTCGCGCGGCTACCGCACCATAGCGACCGCAACCGCCGCTGTTTCCATCAGCATGATCCTCGCCCCGGCCGCTCATGCGTCCGGCTCGTCAATGCCGTGGGAGCAACCGCTTCAACAAGTCCTTCAATCCATCGAAGGGCCGGTTGCCAAGGTGGTGGCCGTTATCATCATCATCGCAACCGGCCTGACCCTGGCGTTCGGCGATACGTCGGGCGGCTTCCGTCGCCTGATCCAGATCGTATTCGGTCTGTCCATCGCGTTCGCGGCATCGAGTTTCTTCCTGTCGTTCTTCTCGTTCGGCGGCGGGGCGCTCGTTTGATGGCCGCCGTCCTCGAACAACTCGACGCGGTGCCGGGATTTTCGGTCCCGGTCCATCGGGCGCTGACCGAGCACATCATGCTCGGCGGCGCACCGCGCTCCATCGCCATCATGAACGGCACTCTCGCCGGGGCCGTGGGCCTTGGCCTGCGCCTCTGGCTTGTGGGCCTCGCCATATGGGCCATCGGCCATTTCGCGGCCGTATGGGCGGCGAAGCGCGACCCGCTCTTTGTCGAGGTGGGGCGGCGGCATCTGCGCATCCCCGCAAACCTTGCAGCGTGAGGGCGTGGCCATGATGAACCTCGCCGAATATCGCCGCACCGCCAGTCGCCTTGCCGACTTTCTGCCCTGGGCCGCGCTGGTCGGCTCTGGCGTCGTCTTGAACAAGGACGGCTCATTCCAGCGCACGGCCAGGTTTCGCGGTCCCGATTTGGATTCCGCCGTTGCGGCCGAGCTGGTCGCCGTCGCCGGTCGCATCAACAACGCCTTCCGCCGTCTCGGATCGGGCTGGGCGATTTTCGTCGAGGCGCAGCGCAGCGAGGCCGCGACCTATCCCGACAGCACCTTTCCCGATCCCGCGTCGGCCTTGCTCGACGCCGAGCGCAAGGCCGCCTTCGAGGAAGCTGGCGCGCATTTCGTGTCGGGCTATTTCCTGACCTTCCTCTACATGCCCCCGGCCGAGGAAGCCGCCCGCGCCGAAACCTGGCTCTATGAAGGCCGCGAGCAATCCGGCGTCGATCCCTATGAAGTGCTGCGCGGTTTCATCGACCGCACCGACCGCGTGCTCGCATTGCTCGACGGCTTCATGCCGTCCTGCCGGTGGCTCGACGACAGCGAAACGCTGACCTACCTCCATTCCACCGTCTCGACCAACCGGCATCGCGTCCGCGTTCCCGAAACGCCGATCTATCTCGACGCGCTGCTCGCCGACCAGCCGTTGACCGGCGGGCTGGAGCCGCGCCTTGGCGACCAGCATCTCCGCGTCCTGACCGTCACCGGCTTTCCCACCGCGACAACGCCCGGCCTGCTCGACGACTTGAACCGGCTCGCCTTCCCGTATCGCTGGAGCACGCGCGCGGTCCTGCTCGACAAGACCGACGCGACGAAGCTGCTCACCAGGATCAGGCGGCAATGGTTCGCGAAGCGCAAAAGCATCGCCGCGATCTTGAAAGAGGTGATGACCAACGAGGCATCCGTTCTCGTCGATACGGACGCCGCCAACAAGGCCGCCGACGCCGACATGGCCTTGCAGGAGCTTGGGGCCGATGTCGCCGGCATGGCCTACGTCACCGCCACCATCACCGTATGGGACGCGGACCCCAGGATTGCCGACGAGAAATTGCGGCTGGCCGAAAAGGTCATCCAGGGCCGCGACTTCACCGCCATGGTGGAGACGGTCAACGCGGTTGACGCATGGCTCGGCAGCTTGCCCGGCCACGCCTACGCGAACGTCCGGCAGCCGCCCATCAGCACTTTGAATCTCGCCCACATGATCCCGCTTTCAGCGGTGTGGGCGGGGCCGGAACGGGACGAGCATTTCGGTGCGCCCCCTCTGCTTTATGCAAAGACCGAAGGCTCCACCCCGTTCCGGTTTTCCCTTCACGTCGGCGATGTCGGCCATACGCTCGTCGTCGGCCCCACAGGCGCGGGTAAGTCCGTCTTGCTCGCACTTATGGCGCTCCAGTTCCGGCGCTACGACCGCAGCCAAGTCTTCGCCTTCGATTTCGGCGGCAGCATCCGCGCCGCGTCGCTCGCAATGGGCGGCGACTGGCACGACCTGGGCGGCGGCCTGACCGAAGGTTCCGACGCTTCCGTATCGCTCCAGCCGCTCGCCCGCATTCACGACACCTATGAACGCGCCTGGGCCGCCGACTGGATCGTGGCCATCCTCATGCGCGAAGGCATGACGATCACGCCGGAGGTGAAGGAACATATCTGGACGGCGCTGACCTCGCTTGCCTCCGCGCCAATCGGGGAACGCACCATCACCGGCCTCGCGGTGCTGCTGCAATCCAACGACCTCAAACAAGCCCTTCGGCCGTATTGCGTCGGCGGTCCCTATGGCCGGCTGCTCGATGCCGAAGCCGAACATCTCGGCTCGGCCGACGTGCAGGCGTTCGAGATCGAGGGGCTTGTCGGCACGGGAGCC
>JAGXRD010000032.1 GCA_018336035.1 Alphaproteobacteria bacterium
GCTGGCGCGGCTCGGCCTGGCCGACCGTGCCAATACCCCGCCCGCCTCTCTCTCGGGTGGTATGCGCCAGCGCGCGGCACTGGCGCGTACGCTGATGGAAGACCGGCCACTGGTGTTAATGGACGAACCCTTCTCGGCGCTGGATGCCATCACGCGCGCGGCGATGCAGGACCTCGCCAGCGAAATGCTCGCGCAGCGCAGCGTACTGCTGGTGACCCATGATCCAGCCGAAGCCTGCCGGCTCGCCGACCGCATCTTCATCCTGAGCGGCCAGCCGGCCGGCCTGCAGCAGGTGGCCGAACTGCCGGCAGGCGCACCGCGCGATCCTTTGTCCGCCCCGGTGCTGCCGATCCTGCGGAGCGTTCAGGCCGCACTGCAGAAGGCCGTGGCCGCATGAACAGCCTGTTCCGCACCTTCGTTACGCTGCTCGGCCTGCTGCTGCTCTGGCAGGGGATTGTCTGGGTATTCGATCTGCCGCCTTACATCCTGCCCGCACCGGATCGCGTGGCTGTCGCTTTTGCTAACAATGCCGCGCTGCTGCTGAGCGAAGCGACGGTGACGGTGACCGAGATGCTGCTCGGCCTGCTATTCGGCAGCCTGCTGGGCGCGACTGCTGCCATCACCCTTCTGCTGTCGCCGGTGGCGCGGCGCTGGCTGCTGCCGCTGCTGGTCGCCAGCCAGGCCGTGCCGGTCTTTGCGCTGGCGCCGCTGCTGGTGCTGTGGCTCGGCTTCGGCATGGCGTCCAAGGTAATGATGGCAGTGCTGGTGATTTTCTTCCCCGTCGCAGTCGCGCTCTACGATGGCCTGCGCCGCACGGACACCGGCTGGCTCGACCTGGCGCAGGTGATGACGGCTGGCGCGCCGCAGCACCGCCTGCGCATCCTGTTGCAGATCCGCGTCATGGCCGCACTGCCGGCCTTCGCCAGCGGCTTGAAAATTGCCGCCGCCGTGGCACCCATCGGCGCGGTGATCGGCGAATGGGTCGGCGCCAGCGCCGGCCTCGGCTTCCGTATGCTACAGGCCAATGCACGCGTGCAGACCGATCTGATGTTCGCCGCCCTGATCCTGCTCGCCGTCTGCGCTGTGGCGTTATACGCCAGCGTCGATGTCGCGACGCGTCGCCTGCTGCGCTGGCAGGCCGACAGCCATGTACCCCTATCGAATTCCTGAAGGAGCACTCACCATGAAACGTATGATCGCCATTGCCGGCTTTGTCGCCGCCCTGCTGCCGGGCATCGCTTCGGCGCATGACAAGTTGACCGTGCTGCTCGACTGGTTCGTCAATCCCGATCACGCGCCGCTGGTGGTTGCCAAGCATACCGGCATCTTCGACCGTCACGAATTGCTCGTGGACCTGATCGCGCCGGCCGATCCCAACGATCCGCCCAAGCTGGTGGCTGCCGGCAAGGCCGAAGTCGCGATCTCGTATCAGCCGCAGTTGCATGTGCAGGTGGCGCAGGGCCTGCCGCTGCGCCGGATCGGTACACTGGTCGCCACACCGCTGAACTCGCTCGTCGTGCTGCGCGACGGCCCGATCAAGTCGATTGCCGACCTGAAGGGCAAGAAGATCGGCTACTCCGTCGGCGGCTTCGAGGATGCACTGCTTAAGTCCATGCTGGAGCAATACGGTCTGAAGCTGAATGACGTAACGCTGATCAATGTGAACTTCTCGCTCTCGCCGTCGATCTTCTCCGGCCAGGTCGACGCCACCATCGGCGCCTTCCGCAATTTCGAACTGAACCAGATGGACATCGCCGGCAAGCCGGGCCGCGCCTTCTATCCTGAGGATTACGGCGTGCCGCTGTATGACGAACTGGTGCTGGTGGCCCATAAGGACAATCTGAACGACGACCGTCTGAAGCGCCTGCTGGATGCCATCGAGGAAGCTGTGGCCTATATGCATAACGAGCCGCAGAAAAGCTGGCAGGCCTTCATCAAGGAGAGCAAAAGCCTGGATGACGAACTGAACCGCCGCGCCTGGGGCGCCACCCTGCCACGTTTCGCCCCGTCGCCCGGCGCACTGGACAGCCGCCGCTACAGCCGTTTCGCCGACTACCTGGTTAAACAGGGTCTGATCCCTAAGGCCCTGCCAGTCGCCGACTATGCAGTTGAATTGCGTTGAGGGGATAACAGGTCTAGGCTGAACCTGGTGGCGTCTGGGGGAGGCAGAAATGCGTAAACCGAATTACGCCAAACTGGATGCGCAATTCGTGCGCATGCGTGACTATCTGGCCGGGGTCGCGCCGCCGGGCAAATTGCCCGGCCGGCAGCTTATCGACCCGCTGGCCATCCGCGCCCTACTCTCCTTCACCAACCTCGTCGACGTCGAGCGCAAGGACGGAAACATCCGCTTCCGCTTTCGCCTGATCGGCACACTGCAGAGCACAGCGGCCGGCCGGGAGATCAGCGGGCGCTATTTGGAAGACGCTGTCCTGCCCGAATATTTGGAGCGCATCCGCGGCAACATGATGGCCGTGCTTGAAACCCGCGAAGCCGTCTACGACCGCTTTGGTATGCCGCATCCCGGCCGCGATTTCATCGATACCGAACGGGTCTATTTCCCCCTGGCCCGGGACGGCGAGAATGTGGACATGCTGCTCATCCTCAATGCGTATCCCGATGAGGAAAAAACCGCGGCACCATCGATGGAAAGTGGGAAGCAGGGCGGTCGCGAGGACAAGCCGCGCGCGCTCCGTTATCCGGCATAAAAAAACGCCGGCGGTTTGATCCGCCGGCGTTTTTGCTCAGAAATCTGGTGTTGGGCCGATCACTCGTTGCGGATTTCGGCCACCTGCGGGCCCTTCGGACCCTGGCCGATACGCACGCGAACCGACTGGCCCGGCTGCAGTTCGTTGATGCCTTCGCGGCGCAGCACTTCCATATGGACAAAGATGTCCTGCTGGCCATCACCGCGCGACACGAAGCCATAGCCCTTCACGGCATTGAACCACTTGACCTTGGCTTCGAAGAAATCGCCCTGGGCGACAACCGAGGGGAAGCGGGGCGCGCCGCGATCATTGCCAAAACCGCCGCGGTCACCACCGAAGCCACGATCACCACCGAAGCCGCGATCACCGCCACGGTCGCCATAACCGCCGCGATCGCCGAAGCCGCCACGATCACCGAAACCGCCACGATCGCCGAAGCGCGGCTGACGGGGCGGACGCGGGCCACGGTCACCGAAACCGCCGCCGGGGCCACCGCTCGAGGGCTGGGCCGTGCTGGTGTCAACCGAAAGGACGCGAACGGCCTGCATGCCCTTGGGCCGCTTGGCCACTTCCAGCATCAGGGTCGAGCCTTCTTCGATGCTTTCGTAACCAGCCTGTCGCAAGCAGGAGAGATGAAGAAAGATGTCTCCGGAATTGTCGTCAGGACTGACGAAACCAAAGCCTTTGACTGCGTTGAACCACTTGACCTTGCCGGAAATCTTGACGATCTCGGCGTCGCCGAAGCCCCCTTGATCCACTCTTTTAGTCCTTCAATTGCCCCACTAAACGTCCAACCGTAACACCTTTTACGGGCGGTGCCAAAGCGATTCTAACAAGGGCTGCGGAGGGTTACGGAGGACTTCGACTAAATGGTAGGGCCTTCGACGCGACGCTTCGGGCGCCAGCGTGTGACGGAGCGGCCGTCTGCCGTGAACCGCACTTCCTGACTGTCAGGCGGTGCGGCGCGAAGGTGGCCGGCAGCTTCCTGCACCGACGCAGTCTTGGCCGGTGGCTGCTGACCGCCCTGCTGACCGGGGCGCGCCGGCTGTGCGGTGCGTACCGCCCGGGTGAGCGGATGGGCGGCATCCATGGCATGTTCGGCAATCTTCTGCCTGACCGCCTCTTCAAACGGCGGCAGTTCGGCCGGCGGCGCCGGCGGGCGGCGGCGGGCGCCACCGGCCGAGGCTGGATGGGCGACGGCGCGCCCTGCGATGGTGGTCGGCTTGGGTGCGGCAGCCCGGTGAAGGTCGACGGCGATCTCGCTGCCCGGGCCATTCTCCTGCGCCTTGCGCCAGGCCGGGTCGCCAATCACAAGCTTGTGCAGGGCAATCGCCGGCAGGGCACCGAAACGCTTCCAGAAGCCTTCGAGGAAAGCCTCCGCCGTATCGCTTAAAGAGGGCGACCAGGGGTTTTCAATTCCGGCCTGGAACACCAGATCGAGTGTCGGCTCGATAGGGCCGTCATCACCGACCAGAAAGGTCGCCGGCATCAGCTTGGCGCCGTCGCGGGCAATGGCATAATGCGCCTGCGCCAGATAAAGCAGCCAGCGCAGTTTCGGCAGCGACATGGCAATACGCTCTGTCGCCGCCCGTTCGAGCAGCCAGAAACTTACATCGATGCCGGATCGCGTCGCGGGGACCATAGCACCCCCTACCCTTACACTGGACCTGAACCTAGTTCTGCCGAACCTAGGCAGCTAATCTTAACAGCCCGTGAATCGTTTCTCAGCCACATAAGTTGTGTTTTTTGGAGGTTTGTCATGGAACTGACCGGCGAACAGCTCATCCCCGCCCCGCGTCAGGTGGTCTGGGATGCCATCAACGACCCCGAAATCCTGCGCCAGTGCATCACCGGCTGCGAAAGCGTCACCAAAACCTCGGATACCGACTTCGAGGCCGCGGTACTGGTGAAAGTCGGGCCGGTCAAAGCCCGCTTCAAAGGCAAGGTGACTCTGAGCGACCTCGATCCGCCCAGCAGTTGCACCATCTCAGGCGAGGCCCAGGGTGGGGTCGCCGCCGGTTTTGGCAAGGGCAGCGCGAAGGTACAGCTCGTCGATGCTGATAATGACGCGACCCGTCTCTCCTATGCGGTGAACGCTCAGGTCGGCGGCAAGCTGGCCCAGATCGGCGCAAGACTGATCGACGGTGTGGCCGCCAAGATGGCCGAAGACTTCTTCGTCAAGTTCAACCAGATCGTCGGCGCATCTGGTACTACCGGTGCGGTTGACGTATCGGCAACCGCCGAAGCGGCGAAGGATCTCGCCGCCGCCGAACCGATCTCAGCCTCTGCTGCAGCGCAACCGCAAACCCCGGTAACCGGAGGGATACCAAGCTGGGTCTGGGTCACCGGCCTGATCGTGATCGTATGCGCAGCTACGGTTCTGATCCTGCGCAGCTGATCTTCGCCGTTTTGCAACTTGACGCCCCTCGCGCATTGCGCCCAAAGTTATCGGGTGCGGCGCGCGAATGCCCCAACACTTCTCCGCGCCCCATGGGAGGATCAATATGACCATTTCCGTGACGATTACCGTCAACGGCCAGCCGGAAACGCGCGACGTCGAACCCCGCACCTTGCTCGTGCAGTTCCTGCGCGAACATCTTCAGCTGACCGGCACGCATGTCGGCTGCGATACCAGCCAGTGCGGCGCCTGCGTCGTCCATGTTGACGGCAAGAGCGTGAAAGCCTGCACCATCCTCGCCGCGCAGGCGCAGGGTGCGAAAGTCACCACGATCGAAGGCCTTGCCGCAGACGGCAAACTGCATCCGATGCAGGAAGCCTTCCGTGAGCATCACGCCCTGCAATGCGGCTTCTGCACGCCTGGCATGATCATGAGTGCCGTCGACCTCGCGCAGCGCAATCCGAACCCGAGCGAGGAAACCGTTCGTCACGAGCTGGAGGGCAACCTCTGCCGCTGCACGGGCTATCATAACATCGTCAAGGCCGTGATGGCCGGGGCACAGGCAATGCGGGGGTAAGCGTCATGACCAACCAGGGCATCGGCCAGTCAGTCCGTCGCAAGGAAGATTTCCGCTTCATTACGGGTCAGGGCCATTACACCGACGATATCAACCGCCCCGGCCAGCTTTACGCCTACTTCCATCGTTCACCGCACGCTTTCGCGAAAATTAAATCGATCAATACCGACGCCGCCCGCAAGATGCCGGGCGTGGTCGCGGTCTATACCGGCAAGGATGTAGCGGTCGACAAGGTCGGCGGCCTGATCTGCGGCTGGACCGTCAAGGACAAGAAAGGCGAGCCGCACAAAGCGCCGCGACACGACATCATCGCCATCGATCATGTCCGCCATGTCGGTGATCAGGTCGCGGTCGTGATCGCGCGCAGCCTGGGTGAAGCCCGCGATGCCGCCGAGGCCATCGAAGTCGACTACGACGTGTTGACGCCGGTGGTCGATGTCGTCACTGCGCTGCAACCCGGCGCGCCGGAGGTGCATGCCGATGCACCCGGCAATCTCTGCTACGACTGGGACTTTGGCGACAAGGCTGCCACCGAGGCCGCTTTCGCCAAGGCCGCCCATGTCACCAAGATCGATCTGGTGAACAACCGCCTGTCGCCCAACCCGATGGAGCCGCGCAGCGCCATCGGTGAATACGAACCCGGCACCGACCAGACCACGGTCTATACCACCTCGCAGAATCCGCATGTGATCCGACTGATCCTCTGCGCCTTCGTCTTCGGCCTGCCCGAACACAAGGTGCGCGTGATTGCCCCCGATGTCGGCGGCGGCTTCGGCTCCAAGATTTTCAACTATGCCGAAGAGACCGTCTGCGTCTGGGCCGCACGCAAACTGAAAAAGCCGGTGAAATGGACCTCGGATCGCACCGAGGCCTTCCTGACCGATGCGCATGGCCGTGACCATGTCACCCATGCCGAACTGGCGATGGACAAGGACGGCAAGTTCCTAGGCTTCCGCGTCGAGACCAAGGCGAATATGGGCGCATATCTGTCCACTTTCGCCTCGGCAGTACCAACCTATCTCTACGCTTTGCTGCTGGCGGGCCAGTACACCACGCCGGCGATCTATGCCGAGGTGAAGGCTGTCTTCACCAATACCACGCCGGTGGATGCCTATCGCGGGGCAGGCCGTCCGGAAGCCACCTATGTGGTGGAGCGTATCGTCGAAGCGGCGGCGCGTGAGCTGAAGATCGATCCGGCCGAACTGCGCCGGCGCAACTTCGTGCCGGACGACGCCTTCCCGTACCAGACGCCGGTCGCCTGCGTATACGACAGCGGCCAGTATGCCAAGGCGCTGGATGAGGCGCTGAAGATGTCGGACTACGCTGGTTTCAAGCAGCGCAAGGCTGAGGCAGCGAAGAAAGGCAAGCTGCGCGGCATCGGGCTCTGCGCCTATATCGAGGCCTGCGGCATCGCGCCCTCAGCCGTGGTCGGCTCGCTCGGGGCTGGCGTCGGCCTCTGGGAGTCCGCCCAGATCCGCTTCAATGCCACTGGCAGTGTGTTCGTCCATACCGGCTCGCACAGCCATGGCCAGGGCCATGAAACCACCTTTGCGCAGATCGTCTCGGATCGCCTCGGCGTGCCGCTCGAAAGTATCGAAGTGGTGCATGGCGATACGGCCTTGGTGCCGATGGGTATGGGCACCTACGGCTCGCGTTCGCTGGCCGTCGGCGGCTCGGCGATCATGCGAGCTGCCGATAAGATCATCGACAAGGGCAAGAAGATCGCCGCGCATCTGATGGAGGCGTCGGTCGACGACGTCGCCTATGACAAGGGCGTCTTCTCGGTGAAGGGCACTGACAAGCAGGTGCCGATGGCACAGATCGCCTTCACGGCTTATGTGCCGCACAATTACCCCGCCGATCTGGAACCGGGTCTGGAGGCGAGCGCCTTCTACGATCCGGCCAACTTCACCTTCCCGGCCGGCGTGCATGTGGCCGAAGTAGAGATCGACAGCGATACCGGCGTCACACGCGTGGTGAACTGGGTCGCGGTCGATGACTTCGGCAAGGTGGTCAATCCGATGATCGTCGAAGGCCAGGTGCATGGTGGCATCGCCCAGGGCGTCGGTCAGGCTCTGCTGGAAGGCGTGGTCTACGACCCCAAGAGCGGCCAGTTGCTCACGGCGTCGTTCAATGACTACTGCATGCCGCGCGCCGACGATCTGCCGTCCTACAAGGTCGGTATGATCGAGACGCCCTGCCCGCATAATCCACTGGGCGTGAAGGGCTGCGGCGAAGCTGGTGCGATTGCAGCACCGGCTGCGCTGATGAATGCCATTACCGATGCGCTCGGCACCGAAAAGATCAACATGCCGGCGACGCCGCAGAATGTCTGGCGCGTGATTCAGAGCCAGAATCTCGCCGCGGCCGCCGAATAAGAGTCAGGAGAGCCCCATGTATGCGTTCAACTATCACCGCCCGAAATCGCTGGCCGATGCCGGCAAGCTGCTTGGCGACGCCAGCGACGGCAAGTTCATCGCCGGCGGCCAGACTCTGCTGCCAACCCTGAAGAACCGCTTCGCCTCGCCATCCGATCTGGTCGATCTCACCGGCATTACCGAACTGAGCGGCATATCTGTTTCGGGCGGCACGGTCAGTATCGGTGCCATTACCAAGCATGGCGTTGTCGCCACCTCGGCCGATGTGAAGAAAGCCATCCCGGCGCTGGCACATCTCGCCGGTCTGATCGGCGATCCCGCCGTGCGCAATATGGGCACCATGGGCGGTTCGGTCGCCAATAACGACCCGGCGGCCGATTATCCCTCTGCCGTGCTTGGCCTGAATGCCACGGTGCATACCACCAAGCGCAAGATCGCTGCCGACAGCTTCTTCACTGGCCTGTTCGAAACCGCACTGGAAGAGAGCGAGATCATCACGAAGATCGAGTTCCCGGTGCCGAAGCGCGCCGGTTACGAGAAGTTCCGCAACCCGGCCTCGCGCTATGCCATGGTCGGCGTCTTCGTGGCTGAAACGGCGGATGGCGTGCGCGTCGCTGTCACCGGTGCCGGCCCCTGCGTGTTCCGTCACAAGGAGATGGAAGCGGCACTGGCGAAATCCTTCAGCCCCGATGCACTGAAGGGCATCAAGACCGATCCGGGCAAGATGAACAACGACATCCATGGCAGCGGCGAATACCGCGCCCATCTGGTTGGCGTGGTGGCCAAGCGCGCCGTGCAGAACGCGCTCGGCTGAAGATCATCGCTTTCCCATCGACGGCGCGCCTGGGGTATAATGGCGCGCCGTTTTGATTCCCGCTGTCTGGACAGGCCATGACCGAACGCTTTGCCGCAACCGATCTTGTTACCTTCGCCATCGACCTGCTGCGTAAGGGCGGCTTGGACACCGAAAAAGCCCGCGCCACGGCTGCGATCCTGGTCGAAGGCGACCTGATGGGGCACAGCACGCATGGCCTGCAGTTGCTCGGACCATACCTCGCGGAGCTGGAAGCTGGCCGTATGGGCAAGGACGGCGAGCCGACGATCATCGCCGAGCGCCCCGCAGTGCTGACCTGGGATGGCCACTACCTGCCGGGCCCCTGGCTGGTGCTGAAAGCCATCGAGAACGCCATCACCCGTGCAAAGACCTATGGTACCGGCACGGTGGTGATCAATCATTCGCATCACATCGCCTGCCTCGCCGCCTATCCGCTGCGCGTGATCGAACGCGGCATGGCGCTGCTGCTCGCCAGCTCTGATCCGCATAGTGGCTCGGTGGCGCCGTTCGGTGCCATTGCCGGCCGCTACACGCCCAATCCCATCGCCGGCGGCTGGCCGACGAAAACCACGCCGGTGATTTTCGACATCAGCGCCTCGACCACCACCAACGGCATGGTGGCGCGGCTGAACCGCACCGGCGGCAAGCTGGGCGGCCCCTGGCTGGTCGACAACCAGGGCAATGCGACCGATGACCCGAAAAGCTTCACCGCGACGCCGCCCGGCGCAGTGCTGCCGCTCGGCGGGATGGATCTCGGCCATAAGGGCTTTGCGCTCGGCCTGCTGGTCGAGATGCTGACCTCGGGCCTTGCCGGCTCAGGACGCGCTGTCGGCTCGAAGCAATGGGGCGCACGCGTCTTCGTCCAGGTGATCGATCCGGCGGCCTTCGGTGGCGCGGAGGCCTTTGCGAAGGAAACCGAATGGCTGGCCGCGGCCTGCCGCACCGCGCCGGTGAAACCCGGCAATCCGCCGGTGCGCATGCCCGGCGAGCGCGGACTGAAGCTGCGGGCGCAGCAGCAGGCCGAGGGCGTGGCACTGCATCCCGAGATTATGCCGAGCCTGCGGCCCTGGGCCGACAAGCTTGGCGTGGCGTTGCCGAAATCTGCCTAGCTACTTGCCACCTGCGGGTTTGCCGGCAGGCGCCAGGCTGCGGAAATAGGCATACATCGCTGCGAGTTCCGTATCGTTCAGCTCGGCGAGCGACTCAAACGGCATCACCTTGATCGCCGCCCCATCCGGACGCTTGCCGCTGCGCATCATGGCGGCAAAGGCTGCGCTGTCGCGATAGGCCTGCATCGCACCGCCCGGCACCGGCGTCAGATTGGCCGCCGCGGGCCAGTCCGGCGGCCCGCCCGGAATCTTGCCGCCGGCGAAGCTCTCGCCATGACAGCCCTGGCACATCTGCGCGGCATAGGCACCAGCTGCCAGCACATCGCCTTCCGGCGCCGGCTCTGCCGGCGGCAGGCTGTGATCGATCTTCTCGGCCGCATCGCGCACAACGCCGATGGCATAAGCGAAGCGCACCGGCAGCGCGAGCCGCAACTCTCGACCATCGCCGGCCTGCACCGGCAGGCTGCGGATATAGGCCACCATGGCGCCAAGATCGGCATCGGTCATGCGGGCATAGTCTTCGCTCGGCATGATCAGCAGCGGCTTGCCGCTGGGCGCCACGCCATGACGGATACTACGCACCCAGTCGACGGCGCTGTATGAGCTGGTCGGGCCGCCGAGCGTAATATTCGGCCCGCGCACCAGCAGCGAACCGTCATCAATGAAAGTACGACCGGCGCCGTCGCGGGCATGGCAATCGATGCAGCCGCGCGACTCATAGAGATACTTACCCCGTGCCAGTGCCACGTCGTCGGACGGAATGCTGACCGGCGCCGGATTGAGCGCGACGACGCGGTTCATTTTTCGCTCGCTGGCAAACTGGCCGAAGGCGGCTGCGCCGCCCGCCAGAACGGCAATGCCACCCAAGCCCCAGAGGGCAATTTTGAAAATCTTGCGCATATCAGGCCGCCTTGCGGAACTTGTCGGCGATCATGTCGATGGCGCCACGCATTTGCATGCGCAGGCTCGGCTTATGGCCCCAGTCACTGGTCGCATGCTTCACTTCGGTCCTGTGTGTCGCCGGATCGATGGCGCCGCTGCCGGCGCCGATCTCGTAGTCGAAACCAGAGGGCGTCGGCGCGTAGAAGGAGATCGTGCCATCCGGATCGGGATGCTGGCCCAGATCCAGGCTCGGCTTGATCCCCGCAGCGCGCGCGCGCGTCAAGGCCATGCCGACATCGCGCAGTTGTGCCGCCTGCAGCATGAAATGCAGCAGGCGCTTGCGGCTCGGGATCGCGATCAGCGCCAGCGAATGATGACGGCGATTGCAATGCAGGAAAGCGCCATCCACCTTGATCGGGCCGATCTTGGTATCGATCCGTTCGGTCAGGCTGAGGCCGACCACACGCATGTAGAAGTCTTCCATCGCGGCCGCCTTGCGACCGGTCGCCAGCACGGCATGGCCAAGGCCGAATTCCCCGGTGACGAAGCCGCCGGGCATGGCGTCCGATGCAAAGGGCATCGCGGCATCGGGTTGCCCGACGACAGCTTCGTTCACCAGCCCCAGGGGATCACGAAAGCGCAGCCCGGCTGTCACCTGCCGTGCGCCAATATCCTCAGCCCCGAATGTCTCGGCTGCGACGCCCGCCGCCGCCAGCCGAGTTGCAAGCGCCTGCAAGGCCGCCTCATTCGGCATCTCCCAGCCCAGTACGGCCAGATCGTCGGCCTTACCCTGCCGCAGCAGCAGCCGGTAAGCCTTCCTGTCGATCCGCAGGGCGCAGTCCTCGCCGTGAGCATCCGCGACAATCTGGCAGCCCAGATGCGTGGTGGCAAAGTCGCGCCAGGCAGCGGGTTTGCTGACCTCGAAAACCAGATATCCCAGGCTCATCTCGGCCATGACGCTTTCCCTTCCGCTTACGGATGCTTAAGGTGTTTCTGAGACAATTCTCATAATTGAGAGTTGCCTCATTTATGAGAAGGGTCTCATTTTGTCAACGAGAAAAGCGCCGGCATCCAAGCGCGACCGCACGCGGCGCCAACTGCTTGATGCGGCTGTCAAAGTTTTTGCCAACCGTGGTTTTGAGGCTGGCTCGATCCAGGAGATCGCCGCCGTGGCCGGGGTCGCCAATGGCACTTTCTACAATTACTTCCCGACCAAGGAGGCGATTCTGGAAGCGGCGGGCATACATTTCGCGGTCGGTCACTGCCAACGGATCGACGCTGGTTATTCCCATATCGCCGACGGCGCCGAACGCATGGCGATCGGCGGCCGGCATTACATGCAACTGGCGTTGGACCAGCCCGAACTCGCGCGATTTGCCATGTCCGTGGCGATGTCATCCCGGGTCTGGGATGAGCATATCCGTCCATATGTCTATGCCGACCTGATGCTGGGCATCAAGCAGAAGCGCTTCCATGTCGCCAGCAAGGAAGCGGCGATGGACATGATCACCGCAACCAATTTCGGCGCCATCCGCAGCATCCTGCTGGGCAAGGCCGGCCGCAGCCACATCACGGCGACCGCGGCCACGATCCTGCGCGGCCTGGGTATGTCGCCCAAGGATGCCGACGAGATCGCGAAACGGCCGCTGCCGCCCCTGCCCCCGCTTTAAAGAGTGATGGGCTGACCGTGCGGCGTGGCGCGCGCAGCGCGATCCCAGGCCGCCGCCTTGTCCTGCAATGCCGCTGGAGTCGCAGCGCCCTTCTCAATGGCAAGGCGCTCCAGCGCGCGCAGCCAGTGGTGATAATAAGTTGCACCGGTATCAGGATCGCCGGCCGCCTGCGCCGCTTTGATTTCAGCCGTCAATGTCGCCGCCCATTCGGTCCAGGTGAACAGGCCCCTCTGGTGCAGGCTGACGGCCATGGCAAAGGCCTGCGCTTCCCAGGGCGCGCGGAAAACCGGGGCGGCGGTCTCGTCGCAGGGCAGATCGGGCAGGATATCTGCGAGCGACCTCATACTGGGTCCAGATAGCTGTCCCAAGCATCAACCGAGACCGACAGGGTCGGATCGGTGTCAGGACCCCAGAGCTCACGGCCCTCGAAGCGCACGGTATACAGCCATTGCGGCTGCTCGCCCTGCCCCTTTGCATTGCTGTCGGGAAAGACATGCACGCCATGCAGCAGTTCGACGGTGCCGACATGACCACGCACATAGCGCGGCAGGCGCGTATGGCCGGTCGGATGCATGTTCTTCGCCCGCACGCGGTCACCAGCCTTGAAGCGCGCCGGCTTGTCGCTCGCGCGCTCGGTCGGGCCGCCTTTCGCCAGCACGGCCGGCACATTCTCAGCCTTGAGGATGCGCGGCAGCTGTTTCGGCGGCGCCAGCACGCGGCCGGCCTCGATCTCGTCAGCCGAGAGCATGCCGCGCTCGATCATCAGCTTCTCGATGCCGGCGAGCCAGATCTCGTAATAGGTCTTGGCGTAATATTGCGGCGGCGGCAGGCTTTCGCGCGCCGAGCGCGACATGTCGATATTCCACTGTCCAGTGGCGCCGACCGCCAGCGTCAGTGCCAGCACGCGCTTTTCCCACTCGGCATGGAATTTCGGCTCATGCTCGCCTTCATGGCGCACCGGGCCGAAGCCCATCATGCCGCCCATATCGGCGCCGCCATTCATGACGGCAGCCTCGCAAGGCCGGTGCCGATCATGCTGTCGCGCGTCACCAGCGTCGCCAGCTTCTCCTCGCTCCAGCCTTCGGTGCCCTTCGGCCGTTCCGGCAGCACGAGGTAACGCACTTCGGCAGTCGAGTCCCAGACCTTGATCTTCTTGTCTGCCGGCAGCGTGACACCGAAATCCTGCAGCACGCCGCGTGGATCCATGACCGCGCGCGAACGATACGGCGCCGACTTGTACCAGACCGGCGGCAGGCCCAGCACCGGCCACGGATAGCAGGAGCACAAAGTGCAGACGACCATGTTATGCGTCGTCGGCGTATTCTCCACAGCCACCATATGCTCGCCCTGCCGGCCGATATAGCCGAGCGACTCAATCGCCGCCGTCGCGTCTTTCAGCAACCAGTCGCGATAGGCCGGATCGCTCCAGGCCTTGGCTACCACATGGGCGCCATTATGCGGCCCCACCTTGGTTTCGTAGGTCTCGATCAGCACATCCAGCGCCGCCGGATCGACATAGCCCTTCTCGACCAGGATGCTTTCGAGCGCGCGCACGCGCAGCTCCACATCGCTCAGGACGGTGCCATGATCATGATCGTGGTCATGGTGGTGATGGTCGTGATCGTGGTCATGCGTCATGACCCGATCCTATCAAGCCTGGGCCGGCAAAGCCAAGATGGCACGTAAGCCCGGATTGTTGCCATCCAATCGCAATTCACCGCCATGCAGACGGGCAACGGCCTCGACGAGGCTGAGCCCCAACCCCACCCCCTCGGCATGGCGGCTGGCATCACCACGATAAAACCGCTGCGTAACCCTGGTCCGCTCGTCTTCGGGGATTCCCGGCCCACTGTCAGCCACGCTGATGGCGATACGACAATCTTCCTGCCGCACTGCATTCAAGACAATGCGTCCGCCGGCCGGGGTATATTTCACGGCATTGTCGAGCAGGTTGCCGATCGCCTGGGCGAGCAGCTGGCGGTCGCCGTTCAAAACGAGGCCGCCTTCCGCCTGGCTGTCCAGCCTGAGGCCTTTGACCTCCGCCGCTGGCCCATAAAGCTCGGCCGCATCCTCCACCAGAGCCGCCACATCGACCTGCGCGAAACCCGCGCGTCGCAGGCCGGTATCCAGTTCGGCCAGCCGCAGCAGCGCATTGAACACGCCGATCAGCCGGTCGATATCGGCGATGGCGGCAGCGATACCATCGAGAGAAACATCCGTTCCAGCTGGCTGGCGCAGCAGACCTTCCAGCCTCGCCCGCGTTTCGGCCAGCGGCGTACGCAGGTCATGTGCGATGGCGTTCGAGACATTGCGCACGCCTTCAATCAGCTGCTGAATCTGGTCCAGCATGCGGTTGATCGTGGCGACCAGCTGGTCGAACTCATCATCGGCATCGCGCATCGGCACGCGCCGCGCCAGATCGCCCTGTACGATGGCAATGGCTGTACGATTGATGCCTTCGATGCGGCGTTCGACCGCGCGGCGGATCAGCCATGCGCCGAAGAAGGCAAAGCCCAGTGCCGCCACCCCGGCCCAGGCCAGGCCGCGCAGGAACAGGTTGCGCATCTCGACGCGGTCCTGCACATCGCGGCCGACCAGCAGCTGGTAATTGCCGGGCAGGGTCACGTGCAACAGCCGCGCCATATGCAGGCGGTCACGATGCACCAGCTCAACCTCATACCAGCCCGGTCGCGGCCCGACTTTCAGCGGCCAAGCATCGACATTGCCGCCCAGCGGTCGCAGCCGCGGATCGGTCAGTAGGTAGATGCCGCGATTATCGGCGTCAGCGGCAATCCGCTCATTCATGGTCTGCACCGCGCCGGCAAGGCCGAAATCCTCGATCCGGTCGCCGATGGCGCGGGTATCGGCCGTGATCACCGCATCGGTCTCGCGGTCGAGATAGCCGGCGGTGTTCCACCACAGCAAACCGGCCAGCAACAGCGCCGCCATCATGAACAGGCCGGCGAAAACCAGCGCCAGCCGCGAAGCCGTGGAGCGCAGGAACTTAGGCATTTTCACTCAGGCGATAGCCTGCGCCACGCACGGTATGCAGCAGCGGCTTGTCGAAACCGGCATCGATCTTTTGGCGGAGGTTGCTGATATGCACGTCGATCACGTTGGTCTGCGGATCGAAATGATAATCCCAGACATTCTCCAGCAGCATGGTGCGCGTCACCACCTGTCCGGCATGTCGCATCAGATATTCCAGCAGCTTGTATTCACGCGGCTTGAAGCTGATCGTCTTGCCGCCGCGCATCGCCTTGCGGCTCAGGATATCGAGCGTCAGATCGCCGACCTTCAGCGCGGTCTCCTGACCGCTGTTCTGGCCACGCCGCGTCAGCGCCATCAGCCGCGCTTCCAGTTCGCCGAAGGCAAAGGGTTTGGTCAGGTAATCGTCGCCGCCGGCCTTGAGACCGCGGATGCGCTCATCCACATCGGCCAGCGCGCTCAGGATCAGGATCGGGGTTTTGTTGCCGGTGCGCCGCAGCGCCTCGATGATGCCCAGACCATCGACGCCGCCGGGCAGCATGCGATCCAGGATCAGGGCGTCGTAGACCTCGCTGCTGGCCATGAACAGCCCGTCACGGCCGTTATCGGCATGGTCGACCGCATGGCCCGCTTCCGTCAGTCCTTTGCGGACGAACTGCGCGACCTGCTGGTTATCTTCGACGAGAAGGATTTTCATGGACCGATGAAATCGGCCAGAGCGGGGTTGCCGCTCTGGCCAAGATGGATCAGACGAGCTGCAGGGCGAGATAATAAGTCGTGCCGTCGCGCATGACCAGCAGGGTAACGGCCTCCTTTTTGTCGCGCTGTGCCGACTTGATGGCATCAACCGCCTGTCCCGGGTTGGCGACCGGCTTGCCGGCCACGCCGACAATCAGATCACCCGGCTGCACACCGCTTTCCTCGGCCTTGCTGTCGGAGGCCACGTCAGCCACGACGGCACCTTTCGCGCCGGCTTCCAGGCCGAAGCGGTTGCGCAATTCAGGCGTCAACGGCGCCAGACTCAAGCCGACCTTACCTTCCTCGCCCACGGCGTCGTTCAACGCGGCTGTCTGGTCGCTCGGCTGGCTGCCGATGGTCACGGTCAGGTTGCGCTCGCGGCCATCACGCCAGATGCCGAATTTCGCACTGTCGCCGGCCTTCAGCCCGGCCACCTGGGTGGCGAGATCGCGCGGATCGCGGATCGTCCTGTCATTGATGCTCACGACCACGTCGCCCTGCTTGAGCCCCGCCTTGGCGGCCGGGCCATCAGGCATCACCTCGTTGACCAGCACGCCATCGGCCGACTTGCGGCCGACCGCCTTGGCCAGGCTTTCGGTCATCGGCTGCATGCTGACACCCAGCCAGCCGCGCTCGACCTTGCCGCCGTCTTTCAGCTGCGCGACGATACTGTTCGCCAGGTTGGACGGCACGCCGAAGCCGATGCCGACGCTGCCGCCACTCGGCGAATAGATCGCCGTCGAGATACCGATCACGCGACCGGCCGCATCGAAGATCGGGCCACCGGAATTACCCGGATTGATCGGCGCGTCGATCTGCAGGAAGTTGTCATAGGGCCCGTTGTTCAGGTTGCGCCCGCGCGCCGACAGGATGCCGGCCGAAACGCTGCCGCCCAGGCCGAAGGGATTGCCGACCGCGATCACCCAGTCACCGATCCGCGCCTTGTCGGAGTCGCCAAAAGCCACATAGGGCAGCGGCGTCTTGCTCTCGATTTTCAGCAACGCAACGTCGGTTTTGGGATCGCGGCCCTTCACCACGGCAGGATGTTCGCTGCCGTCATCCAGGGTCACCACGATCTTGGCGGCATCGGCGACCAAGTGGTTGTTGGTCACGATATAGCCCGAAGCATCGATGATGAAGCCAGAGCCCAGCGCATGCTGAGGACCGCGCTTGCGCTGGCCCTGCTGCTCCATGAACTGGCGGAAGAAATCCTCCAGCGAGTCCGGTTGTGCCTTCTGCTGACGCTGCTTGGCCTCGACCTTTTCGGTGGTCGAGATATTCACCACGGCCGGCTTCACCTTTTCGACCAGATCGGCAAACGACGGTTTCGCCGCCGTCATCGGCTGCTCGGCCGGGGCTATGGTGATCGGGGCATCATTGGCCGCATAGGCGCGGGCGGCGAGATAACCGCCACCACCAGACAGCACGGTGCTGGCCAGCAGCACGGCAACGATGGTGCGTTTCAGGCGGGAAGTGGTTTTCATTCTACAGCTCCTTTGAGCGGGGGAAACTCACCCCTGCAACATAGGAAGCCGCAGCTTCAGCCCGGCTGAACGCCGGATTAAATCTTTTTAATCTTACGGCTTAAGCGACCCGCAGATAGCCCATCATGCCGGTTTCCTGGTGTTCGATGATATGGCAGTGGAACATCCAGTCGCCGGTTTCGCCGGCTACGAAGGCGATGCGGATGCGCTCCTTGGGCCGCACCAGCACGGTATCGGCCCAATGCGCCGGCAAATCGCGGTTCGACGATGACAACACCCGGAAAGTATGCCCATGCATATGCATCGGATGCTGGTGCGGCGTGCCGTTGAACATTTCCATTACATAGCTGCGGCCGGCCTTCAGCTCGAACAGTGGCGGCGGCAGTTTCTCATGGCCCATGCCGGGCCAGACCTGGCGGTTGATCGACCAGAAGGCTTTCTGCGTCAGGCAGATTTCATCGGCACTGACGCCCATCTCCTTGGCCCAGGCGAGCAGCTTGGGATCGGCGCTGCCGGCCAGCAGTTGCACATCCAACTTGGTGGCATTCTTCAGGTCGGGTTGCGGCAATTCGGCAGCCGGCAGACGCAGCGTCGCCTTGGTCGAGCGCAGGCCCTGGCCCGAAGTGACCAGCTTGGCAAGCGGACGCGGCCGGGTGCTGAACACGTCTTCGAGGACAATTTCCACGCCTGCCTTTTCCGGCGCGATCAAACCGACATCGACGCGCTGCGCCGGACCCAACCGCCAGCCATTCAAGGCAAATGGCTCACAGGCATTGCCGTCGGTGGCGATCACCATCGACCGTTCAACACCGCGCAAGCTGAGCATCGGGATACGGGTCGGATCGATATTCACGATCCGCAGGCGCACACGGGCGCCCGGCGGCACCTGCAGCACCGGCTGAACCTGACCGTTCACGGTCCTCAGATCGCCGAAGCTGCCGGACCGCGTTGCGCCGGCATCGGTGAGAAAATCCTCGAAGCTGCCGTCATGCCGGCTGCGCCAGTCTTTCAGCACCAGCACATGCTCGATATCGAACAGGCCTTGGTCGCGCGGGTCTTCCACGATCAGCACGCCGGCCAGGCCACGCCCCAGCGCCTCGACGGTGTTGCAATGGGGGTGGAAAAAGAAGGTGCCGGGATCGGGCGGCGCGAAGGTGTAGGTGAAGTCCTCACCCGGTTTCACCGGCGGCTGGGTGATATAGGGCACGCCATCCATGCCATGCGGCACACGGACGCCATGCCAGTGGATGGCGCTGTGCTCCTTCAGCCGGTTGCGAAACACCGCGGTAAACACTTCGTTACGGCGCGTGCGGAGAACCGGTGCGATCGTCTCGTTGTACAGCCAGAGATCGGAGGGGCCGACATTGCCCGGCAGGGTCCGCGGGACAATCCCGGCGGTCAGCGTCACCGGCTCCGGCGCGGCCATGGCCAGACGCGGAGGCACCAGCATGGCGGCCGTGCCCGCCAGAATCGCTTCCCGCCTCGTCAGCCTGATCTTGTGCATGGCTTATAGTCGGCCCTGAAGCGGGTCGGGTCAACCGCGCCTGCCGCGGCGCGTTGGCGCACCGATGTTAGGGCTTGTTTTACATGTTTGCGTTACTCACCATGTCACGAGCTAAAAAGGGGGGACGGGCGTGGACTGGACTGAAGGTTATGTCGATGTCGGATATACGCACGATTTCTATCGTGAGCTGACCCCCGCCCTGCACCGTTTTGCCCTGCTGTCGCGCAGTATCGATCCGGGCCAGGTCGACCTTGATCGCATCGCCTATTGCGAGCTGGGCTGCGGCCATGGCTTCAGCACGGCCCTGCTGGCGGCAGCCCATCCACAGGCCGAATTCCACGCCAACGACTTCCTGCCCGGCCATATCAGCTATGCGCGAAAGCTTGCAGCGGAAGCCAGGACGAAGAATGTCCACTTCTACGACGACTCCTTCGAGGAATTCGTCAGCCGCGACCTGCCGCAGTTCGATGTCATCACCCTGCACGGCGTCTATACCTGGGTGAATGAAGAGAACCGCAACCACATCATCAATTTCATCGCCAAGCGGCTCAAGATCGGCGGCACCGTCTATATCAGCTACAACTGCTATCCCGGCTGGGCCACGATGGCGCCGCTTCGCCAGCTGATGGTGATGCTGTCGGGCAATTCCAGCGATCCGCTGCTGCCGCGCATCGATCAGGCCCTGGCTAAAATCCAGACGCTGTTCGACACAAACAGCATGTATTCGCGCGTCAACCCGATGCTGAAAGACCGCTTCGAGGGCGTTCGCAAGCAGTCGCGCCCCTATATCGCGCATGAATATTTCAACCGCGACTGGACGATCTTCTATCATACCGACGTGGCGCGCGACATGCGGAGCGCCAAGCTGGATTATGCCACCACCATCGAAGTTCTCGAGCATCTCGACAACTTCAACCTGACCGCCGAACAGCAGGCGCTGCTGCAGGGCACCGAGAATACCGATCATCGCGAAGTGATGCGCGACTTTATCACCAACCGGCAGTTCCGCCGCGACCTCTATATCAAGGGCCGGCTTGCACTGGATGCTGCCGAGAAGAACCGGCTGCTCGGCGCGATGCGCTTTGTGCTGACCACGCCCGGCGATACCATTCAGCGCAGCGTGCTGACGCCGCTGGGCAACCTCGGCCTCAACACGGCTGTGTTCGATCCGGTCATCGCAGTGTTGAGCCGCGGGCCGCGCACCCTGGCCGAACTGACCCAGGACCCCGCACTCAGCGCCGTCAATGCGGTTGCGCTGATCGAGGCGATCACCGTTCTGGTCGGGCAGAACCATATGCAGCCCTGCCTGCCGGCCGCCGGCGATGCAGAGCGTGCCAGGTCGACCGCAGCCTTCAACACCGCGGTCATGGAGCGCGCGCTGTACAGCAGTGAGCTGCAGTTCCTCGCCTCGCCCGTCACCGGCGGCGGCTTTATGATCGGCCGCTTCGAGCAGCTGTTCCTGCTTGCCGAGCAGCGCAAGCAGGATCCCGCCGTCTTCGTCGCCGACTGCCTCGCCGCACGCAACGAAGTCCTGCTGCGCGACGGCAAGCCGCTGGCCACGCGCGAGGAAAACCTGACACATCTGCGCGAGCGCCATGTGGTCTTTGCGCAGCGCAGCCTGCCGATCCTGCAGCAGCTTGGCATCGCCGGCAGCCCGGAGACAGGAAAGAAGAAAAAGTAAGTGGCGGAGGAGGCGGGATTCGAACCCGCGGTACGACTTGACATCGTACGGTGATTTAGCAAACCACTGCCTTCAGCCACTCGGCCACCCCTCCGCACGAGAGTGGGTATTTACACAGTGTATGCGGCGCCTCTTCTAAGGCCCGGGACCGGGGCTGTCAACGCCTAAGCCTTTGTCAAATCGGGGGCTGCCAGGCCACCCGTCCACTCCAGCAACTCATCGTAAGTCAACGGAAATACGGCATGCGGATGCCCGGCCGCGGCATGCAGCAGCGGGAAGCGTGTCAGGCTGCCGTCAATGGCGATGGGCAGCTGCTCGGGATGGCCCAGCGGAGCGACGCCGCCGATGGCAAATCCGGTCGCCCGCCGCACCAGATCGGCATCCGCACGGCCCGGCGTCACAGCCAGCCCGAGCGCCCGGCCCAGCATCTCGACGTTGCACTGCCGGTCGCCGGCCACCAGCGCCATCACCGCCTGTTTTTCGCCATCCTCACCCGGATAGGCAAACACCAGCGACTTCACGATGGCGCCCACCTCGCAGCCCAGCGCCGCCGCGGCCTCGGCCGCCGTGCGCGCAGCACCGTCGAGCGCGATCACCCGCTCGCCCTCGGCGCCGCGCAGGCGCAATGCCTCGCGCACGCGCTTCACCGAGCCATTCTCCAGAATGGCGGCAGACATGCTTTACGGCACCTCGAAGCCGCGCTGCACCGCCGGACGCGCCATCAAGGCATCGAACCAGCGCTTCACATTCGGATAGGTTGCCCAGTCGATGCTGTGCCACTCCCAGCGCGCCGCCCAGGGCAGGATCGCGATATCGGCGATGGTGTAGTCCTTGCCCGACACGAACTCGTTCTTCGCCAGCTGGCCGTCCAGCACCTTGTAGAGGCGCGCCGTCTCGGTGGTGAAGCGCTCGATCGCGTAAGGGATCTTCTCCTTGGCGAAACGGCCGAAGTGATGCAGCTGGCCCGGCATCGGGCCGAAGCCGCCCATCTGCCACATCAGCCACTGCAGCGCCTGCATGCGCGCCTTGGCATCAGTCGGCAGCAGCTTGCCGCTCTTCTCGGCCAGATAGATCAGGATCGCGCCGGACTCGAACACGCTGACCGGCTCCTTGCCGTAGCTCGCCGGCGGTTCGTGATCGACGATGGCGGGGATCTTGTTGTTCGGATTCACCTTGAGGAAGTCCGGCGCGAACTGCTCATCCTTCGAGATGTTGATCGGGAAAGCCTGATACTTCAGGCCGGTTTCCTCCAGCATGACGGAGGCCTTGCGACCGTTCGGCGTACCCCAGGTGTAGAGATCGATCACAGGTCAGATCCTTTTCAGAAAATGGAAAGCGGTAATGGCGAAACGCTGGCGCAGGTAGAAGCGGTGCGCATCGGTGCGCTGCGTACCGCTGTCAAGATCGATCACCTTGATCCCCTCGCCCTTCGCCAGCGCTTCGAGCCAGTCGAGCAATGCTGCGCCATGGCCGGCGGAACGCTGCTGGCCCAGCGTGACGAGATCGTCGACATAGATCACCGGACCATGCACCAGCCGGTTCTGCCGGCGAAAGCCCATGCAGCCCGACGGCTTGCCGTCTGCGCCAACGGAATAGGCCAGCACGTAGCCTTCCGCCTGCTGCAGGCGCACGCGCGACACGAATTCGGCAGCGTCCTTCAGATGCGGCCGCAGGTCGTGCATGACCGGGAAGCAGGCGGCGATCTGTGCGTCGGTTTCGGCGATGTGGATACTGATGGTCATTGTTTCTCAAGGAAGTCGTGGATGGCCGGGTCAAGTCCGGCCATGACGTTGGTATAAAAGTGCTCAATCAGAAGAAGCTCGTCATGGCCGGATTTATTCCGGCCATCCACGTCTTCTTATAACTACCCCTTCACCACGCTGGCGGTCTGGCCGAAGAGGACCTTCTTGGCCTCGTCCGTCATCACCGGGATGCCCTGGTTGATCGCCTTGCCCTTCTCATAGGCCACCTTGGTGGCGGGACGGGCCCAGATGCTGTCGAACCAGCGCTTCAGGTTCGGGAAGTCTTCCAGCTTCTGGCTCTGGCGCTCATGCGGCACGATCCAGGGATAGCTCATCATGTCGGCGATCGTGTAATCGTCGCCGCAGATGAAGGCGCGGCCTTCGAGCCGCTTGTTCAGCACGCCATAGAGACGGTTGGTCTCGTTGACATAGCGGTTGATCGCATACTCGATCTTCTCGGGCGCATACTGGGTGAAGTGATGGTTCTGGCCGCACATCGGCCCCAGCCCGCCCATCTGCCACATCACCCATTCGGTGCAGGCGACACGACCGCGCAGGTCCTGCGGGATGAACTTTTTATACTTGTCGGCCAGGTACAGCAGGATGGCGCCGCTTTCGAACACGCTGATCGCCTCGCCGCCATCGGCGGGTTCGCTGTCCACGATGGCCGGCATGCGGTTGTTCGGGCTGATCTTCAGGAAGTCCGGTTTGAACTGCTCGCCCTTGCCGATCGCCACGGGTTTGATCGTATAGGGAATACCCGCCTCTTCCAGAAACAGGGTGATCTTGTGGCCATTCGGGGTGGGCCAGTAATACAGGTCGATCATCGGAAGCTCCGCGGCAGGGTCGCCAGTTATGGCGCGCAGGATGGGACAGGATCGCCGGCACGACAAGCCACCGGCCCTGATCAGCTAACGTGAAAGTCAGCCCGAACAAGCAGTTACCCACAGGAACCCTCTGGGGCCTGTCGGGCGATTCAGGCCAAGCCAGGTCCAGTTGAGGCTGACTCAGGCCTGTTTGGTGCTGACTCAGGCCCAGTTGAGAGCGAGTCAGGTCCATTCGATGCTGAGTCAGGTCTATTCCGGACAAAAGCGTGAAACATAGATGTTTCACATGTTCTCATATTGTTCCATATTATGCAAGCCCGCCGTTAAGGTTAATCAGCCCTCGGATTAATTTGTAAAGCCACATTCCGAATCAGGATTTGGTTGCAGATTTGTTGTTTACACTTCGTTAACCACGTGTGAAAAATAGCGGAAGATAAAGGTTCTCGGGGGACCGGGGCGCGTTAAGCCCCGCGCACTGCTGAATGACGTCGATCAACACGCATTACACCGCGATGTCGGCTATGGCCGCCTTGCGCGTCACCGACGCTGCCATCGATAAAACGTCGAAACAGCTGGAAACCGGCTATCGCGTCGCCGATGCATTCGACGACGCCTCGGTCTTCGCCGTCGCCCAGGGCATCCGGACCAATTTCCGCGCCCATGCCGCGGCCCTTTCGTCGATGCAGCAGGGCGTCAGCCTGATCGACGTCACCGTCGCCGCCATCAACGGTGTGCTGCAGCTGGCCGACAACATGCGTTCCACCCTGATCAAGGCATCTGACGGTTCACTGGCCGACGCACAGCGCGCCATCTACCGCCGCGACGGTCAGCAACTCGCGCAGCAGATGACCGATCTCGTCAACCAGGGCAGCTATCAGGGCCGCAACCAGCTGCTGCCCAGTTCAACCACGGCGACGTTCATCGCCGATTTTGCCGGCAACAGCTTCACGGTTCCTGTCTTCGATATGAGCGCCGAGCATAGTGCATTGAGCGGCGCGATCGACGCGATCACCGACGCGACCACTGCCACAGCGGCCTATAACCTGATTGATCCGCTGACCACCGCCTCCACCGCGGCAATTGCCGATTTCGCCATCGTGCGCCGGCAGCTGTCGACGCAGATGGATTTCAGCGAATCGGTGGTCGATGCCATGCGGTTTGGCCTCGGCGCGCTGGTGGACAGCGACATCTCGGCGAATGATGCCATGCTCGCCTCACTGGCTGTTCAG
Organism: Alphaproteobacteria bacterium; assembly: GCA_018336035.1. GTDB lineage: Bacteria > Pseudomonadota > Alphaproteobacteria > Ferrovibrionales > Ferrovibrionaceae > Ferrovibrio. Next base: position 24,751 of record JAGXRD010000032.1, read on the forward strand.
AAGCAGCTCAGCGTCGCGGCTCTCAGCCTGTCGTCCAACCGCCAGGCGACCATCGTGCAGTTGTATCGCGACGCGGCCGTCGGCTAGGCCGAGATCGCTTCAGGACCCGGCCGCGCGAGCACGCGCCGCATCGGCAATGTCACCGTCACGGTCGTCCCCTCGCCCACAGCACTGCTCAAATCAAGCTGACCGTCATGTAATTCGGCAAGCCGCCGCGTCAGGGTCAGGCCCAGCCCTGTACCTTGCTGACTACGGTTCCGTTCATTGTCGATCTGGGCAAATGGCTGCAAAGCGCGCTGCTGATCGATTTCCGACATGCCGATGCCAGTATCCGACACGCTCAGCAGCAGATCACCGCTGGCGTTAAAATCAGCGCCGACACGGACAAGGCCGCCTTCAGGCGTGAATTTAATCGCATTATTGAGCAGGTTCAGCAGTATCTGCCGGAGACGTCTTTCATCGGCATACAGGCGGATTCCAGCTCGGATGTCGACCTGCACTGACAGCTTGGCCTGCTCGGCATGCAAAGCCACCATGTGAACCGTGAAGTCCACCAACTGTGTCAGATCCAGAATAGATTCATGCAGTTCAAACTGCCCAGCCTCAATTTTGGCATGGTCAAGGAGATCGTTGATCAGTTCCAGCAAATGCTCGCCGCTGGCCTTGATATCGCGTGCATAGCCGGCGTATTTCGGATTACTGACCGGGCCGAACAGCTCCGTCACCATCAGATCCGAAAACCCGATGATGGCATTCAGCGGCGTTCGAAGCTCATGGCTCATGCCGGACAGAAAATTCGATTTCGCGCGGTTTGCGATCTCGGCCGACTCCTTGGCACGCGCGAGTTCGAGTTCCGACAGTTTCCGCGCGCTGATATCGCGCGTGCTGGCCATGATCTCGCGCAGCAGACCGGTATCGGGGTCGAGGACAGCACGGAAGGCGATTTCCAGCCAGACGTAATGGCCGTGCTTGTGTCGGCCGCGATAGATGACGGTACTGCGCGGCATGCCGCTTTGCAGTGCCGCCATTGTCTGTTGCAGCACGACAACATCGTCTGGATGCACGATATCCGTCAGATTCAGTTCCAGCAGCTCTTCGGGTTCGTATCCAAGCACCTCGCGACAGGCCGGCGAGACATAGAGCCGCCTGCCACTGGGGCTGATCCGCACGATCACGTCGGTGGCGGCTTCGGCAAGCATGGCATATTGCCGGCCAGATTCGGCGGCGACATTCTCGGCATGAATGCGCCGGCGCAGCATGATCACCGACAGGCCACCGAGCAGGATGATGATGATCGATGCGCCGACAGAAACGGCAATATCCACCTCTGCCGACCTGCGCCACGCGGCCAGCACATCCGATTCAGCCCGGCTGACCGTCATGATCAGTGGAAAATCTTCCAGCGTGCGCCAGGCAGCCAGACGCGTGATGCCGTCATAAACCGACGCGCCGTGAAAGCGACCGACAGGCAGACGTTGCGTCGCTTCAAAAAAGGCCTGGGACCGATCCGACGTCAGGTGCCATTCCACAAACGGGCGTCGCACCAGCAACCGCGCATCATCGCGGTAGAGTGCCACATGTCCCAGCGCACCGACATTCAGTGTGTCGTAGAAAGCCTGGAAATACTCGGTACTGATGGACGCAAGCGCGATACCGGCGAAGCCACCATCGGCATCGTTGATGCGCCGGGTCACCAGGATCGTCCATTTTCCGGTCAGGCGGCTGAGGACCGGCGTACTGATGTGCAGGCCGCCATCAGGGTTGTCGCGATGGTAGATGAAATAATCGCGGTCGCCGTTACTGTGTGTCGGCAGCACGGGCAGCGACGAGTTCTTCCAGTAACCCCGTTCATCCAGGATGCCGAGTTCGCGGATCACCCGCGAGGCCTTGACGTGATTGACCAGGATTCGATGCAGGCGCTGCTGTGTTGCAGGACTAGCCCCATCGAACTGCACATGCTCGATGGCATCCTGAAGAATCAGGCTGGGTTCTGCGAAAGTGCGCGCAGCATGCTGACTGAGCGCCAACACCAGATCTTCGGCCTCGGCGAAACCACGCTCCAGCGCAGCGGCACGCGACTGCCAGGCATGCCAGGTGACGAAGCCGATCGGCGCCAGGCAAGCCAGCAATACAATAGCTGAGATCAGCGCGGTCGATGATATCCCTATCACGCGCTGAGGCAGCCAGATCCCGCTTTTCAACACCCCCATAAACACGACTGTATGACTTCATTTTCATGGGTGTCATCTGCTGATTTCCCACAAGGCACAACCCGCTACCTTGGAGGGCGACAGCGCGAGGTCGCGCAATTTGCGATATCGCCACTTCTGGGCAGGCGAGTCTGACAGGCACTGTCAGCAGCGTTTCCAGGACTGATTGTGCCCTTCCCGTGCGCGCTCTAGGTTTGATCCGCCCCGGGAGGAAACCATGCCGAATATTCAACTTTACTCAGGACCGCTCAGCATGTTCGGCGCAAAGGCGCAGATCGCCGCGCTGGAAAAACGGATCGACGTTACCCTGATCATGGTGCCCTTCGAGATGAAGGCGCTGTATGAGCCAAAACATCCGGAGGTGTTGCGCATCAATCCGAAACGGCAGGTTCCGGTGCTGGTGCATGACGATCTGGAAATCTTCGATTCCACGCAGATCTTCGAATATCTGGAAGACCTGCAGCCCGAGCCGCGGCTATGGCCCCAGTCGGTGCAAGACCGCGCCCGCGCGCGCCTTCTGGAACACAAGTCGGATGAGGTCTATTTCCCGCATATCATCCGCCTGATGGGCCTGCAGCAGACGCCCGAGGATCCTGCCGCTGTGGCGGCCCGCGCGGCTGCCGCCAGGTTCTACGATGAGCTGGAAACCCTGCTGGGCGATGGGCGCGACTGGCTGGCCGGAGCGGCCTTGACCTATGCCGATATCGCTTTCTACATGGCGCAGATTTTCGGCGACCGCATGGGCGCACCGATTCCGGTGTCGCACGCACGACTGATCGCCTGGCGCGGGCGCATGGGTGAACGTGCCAGCGTGCGTCAGGTGGCCGGGGCGATGGCGCGCTATCTGATGGGACAGAACCGGCCGGTGCCGGATTTCATGCAGACCCTGCTGGCCTGACAAGTCAGTTCAGTTGCCGTCGATCACGGTGCGCAGTTTGCGTTCCAGCGCTGTGGTGACCGGATCGACGCCCTTCAGGATCAGGCCAAGGTTGAGGCGCGATACGCCGACCTGTGTGGCCAGTTCATCGAGCGTCAGGCCACGCGCACTGCACCATTGCCGAACGAACATGTCGGTCGACTTCGGGAAGTAGCGGGTGTTCCCGTGGGCAACGGTTTCGGGGAGGTTCATTTCTGGTCTGGCAGGAGCAAGTCCGTTTACAGAGCAGTAGACGGGACCGCTCCAAAACGCAATCGTCCGAACGGCGAAAGCACTGGAATACAACCAGAAATCCTATTGCCTGTCTCCGCATACTGAGTAAGGGTGGTTGGCATAAAAATACGAACCGGAGGATTCGCATGACCACCACCCGTCGCCAGCTGCTTCAGATCGCCGCAACCGCACCTGCCCTGCCTGCCCTCTCGCTGCTGGCGCCGCGCAGCGCCCGGGCGGCCGGCTGGCCCGACAAGACCGTGCGAATCGTGGTGCCCTATCCCGCCGGCGGCTCGACCGATGTGCTGACCCGCATCATCGCTGAAGAACTGAAAGTGAAATTCGGCCAGCCCTTCCTGATCGACAACCGCGCCGGTGCCGGCGGCAATATCGGCATCGATGCCGTGGCCAAGAGCGCGCCCGACGGCTACACGATCGGCTCGGCCACCATCGGCCATT
>JAGXRD010000033.1 GCA_018336035.1 Alphaproteobacteria bacterium
GGATCGGCGAGGCGGTAGTAGATCGTCTGGCTGTCGCGGCGGGTGGCGACCAGCCCGTCCTCGCGCAGCTTGGTCAGGTGCTGCGACAATGCGGACTGACTGAGGCCCACGGTCTCCGCCAGCGCACCGACGGACTGCTCGCGGCCGACCAGCTGGCACAGAGTCAGCAGGCGCTTTTCATTGGCGAGCGCGCGCAGGAAGCGACTGGCTTCAGCGGCGCTGGCTTTCAACTGGTTCAGGTCGGCATTCATGTTTGTGTGGCCTTAACATTAGATATTACTAAATTAGATAATACTAATATAAAAGTCAAGACCGGTTGTGTGGAAATCGGGTGTCCGGGAAAATACGAGGTATTAGTTGGGCTTGCGGACGAAGATGGTCAGCAGCATGGCGATGAAGATGCCGCCCGAGCCGAGCGCGAAGAGCAGATCGTAGGAATGCGTCCGGTCGAAAAGCCAGGAAAACAGATAGCCGACGCCGGCCGAGGCGCCGGCAAAGCCGGCAGTCAGCCAGCCCCAGACCTTGCGATGCGCGCCGAAGCCGACCAGTTCGGCCACGCGGCCCGAGGCCAGCGCCGAGATGCCCGGCGTCATCATGCCAACGGTGACGGCCGAAACGCCGAGTGCGATGGGATGCTGCGAGACGAGCGGGATCGCGATGGCGGCGCTCTTGATCGTGAGTACGCCGATGATGCTGCGATAGAAGCCGAACCATTCGGCCGCGAAGCCGACCAGCAGCGGACCGCAGAGCGCGCCGACGCCGAACAGCACCCAGACCAGGCCGCCGGCCGCCACGCCGCGCTCCAGGCCGCGCGCCACATAGTCGGCCAGGAATACCGTGTGCGGCACGAAGCCGGCGGAGTCGATCGTATAGGCCGCCAGCAGCAATGCGACGGGCAGGGTGAAGGCGCGCGCCGGCGCGGCCTCAGCCGGCGGCGGCGGCAGGGCGGCATCGCCATCCCACTGTTTCCAGGTCAGCGCCGCGATCAGCAGCGCCAGCAGCCCCATGCCGGCCCAGATCGCCGCCGGGCCGAAACCGGCCAGCGCCGGCACCAGCGTGCCCGAAATGATGATGCCCGAGCCGACGCCGGTAAAAATAATACCGTTGGCACGGCCGCGCTGCGTCATCGGCGCGCGTGACAGGATCAGTGGAATCGCGCCGACCATCAGCAGACCGCCGGTGAAGCCGGCGAGGAAGCGCCAGGGCGCGAACCAGAGGAAGCCCCAGGGCAGGGCGCAGGCGATCAGGCTGACCGCAACTGTCACCATCGAGATGCGGGTGAGCAGCGGCACCGGGATCAGCCGGCTCAGCGTGGCGGCGAACAGGCTGCCGAACACATAGCCGAACAGGTTGGTGGCGCCGAGATAGCCGGCATCGCCGACGCTGAGCCAGCCCTGCTCGATCAGCACCGGCATCAGCGGCGTGTAACCGAAACGCCCGATGCCCAGACCAAGCAAAAGCGCGCCGAGGCCGGCAAGGGCATTGCGGATGGCGGGACTGATCATCGGACTGTCAAAGGCACGCGGCTGGGTGAGGCAAACGGCATGTTAGCCTGCCGCCACCACTGCGACGACCGACAGCGCCATAAATTTACGCGATGGCTCCTATGCGTTTTCGCACAGGATCAGGCTCATTTGCCGAGCAGGCCTTTCAGCTTGTCGGTCGTGCCGCCGCCGCTCGTTCCGCCAGTTGCTCCACCCGTGCTGCCGCCGAGCAGGCCGCCGGCCTGGTTCTTTAGGAGATCGCCAGCCTGTTTCTGCAACTCGGCGGTGGCGGCGCGCGAGGCCTGCGCGCTGATCGCGCCGATCACCTTGTCAGCCACTTCGGCCGGCGTCGCGCCGCCCTTGTCCTTGCCGATATCCTTCAACTGGATGGTGGGCAGGGGTACGGACAGCGTGCGGCTCTGCAGCGCCTGGTGGGTCACGGAGACCTTACCGTCGCGGATCACCAGATTCTCGATGATCACTTTCTTTTCCGGCTGCTTGCTGGCCGATTGGCCCGGATCGCCGGCACTCTTGTTCGGCTCGGTCTTGCCGCCGCTGAACTTGGCGGCATAGGACTGCACGTTCTTCTGGATGGCCTCCAGGTTGCCGCCGGTGCCGGCATATTCATACAGCACGGCGGGCTGCAGGATGGTCACATCCTTCACCACGATGGTGTTGGACTGCAGCGTGGCAAGATCCAGCGCCACCTTGATGTCGCCCAGCATGATGGCATCATTGCTGCTGTAGCCCTTGGGGTTCTTCACCGCCAGGGCGCTGAGTTCGCCGCTGCCGGCGGTGGGCGACAGCTTGACGGATTTCAGCGTCACGCTCGCCTGGGTGGCTTCCGAGCCATAGCGCTCGATCACCGCCTTCACGATGCTGTCCAGGTTGGAGGCGAAGTAATAGGCGGCGCCGGCAATCGCGATCACGACGATGGCGAGGGCAAGAGCGATTTTCTTCATCATGGCGGTATGTCCTCCCGGTACAGCCAGCGTGGCTTCCGACAGGTCCGGATTATCCGCCCGTCCGCCGGGTGGCAGCAATAGTCCTGTGTCATGCCCTAGCCAGCCTGCGCGAATCTGGCTAATGTTGCTCCAACTGATATATGAGATGGGAGTAGACATGTCCGGGACTCTGCCGGCCGATCCGTTGGCGGATCGTCTGGGCCGCTGCTACGCCTCCGCCGTGCATGACGTTCTGCGCGCCCAGGGGCATGACAACTGCCTGCTGCCCTACGACATCCGCCCGCTGAATATCAAACACACGCTGGCCGGCGAGATCTGGACCGTCAGCGGCCATATCGATCGCACCCGCTCGGCGCATGAAACCCTGCTGGAATGGACCGGCGTGTTATCAAAAGCGCCGGGCGGCAAGGTGGTGATCTGCCAGCCCAACAACAGAGAAGTGGCGCTGATGGGCGAGCTGTCGGCTTCGGCGCTGCAACTGAAAGGCGTGCGCGGCTATATCGTCGATGGCGGCTGCCGCGATGCGGCGATGATCGACGAGATCGATTTTCCCACCTGGTGCAGCTTCTACACGCCATCCGATATCGTGGCGCGCTGGGTGCCGGACAGTTTCGGCGCGCCGATTACCATCGGCACCGTCACGATCTGCACCGGCGATTATGTGATCGCCGACCGCGACGGCATCGTGATCATCCCCGGGGCCATGGCCGAGGCGGTGATCGCGCGCACCGAAGAGGTGATGAGCACCGAAGGCGAGGTCCGGCGCCATATCATGGCCGGCATGGATCCGCAGGAAGCCTACAAGCGCTATGGAAAATTCTGAGACAGACCCGCGTCTGCTGGTGCTCGCGCCGGGCGACAATATCGCCGTGGCGCGGCTCGAGATTGCCGCCGGCACACTTTTGCAGGTGGCGGGCCGCAGCGTGACCCTGCAGCGCGCGATGGGCTTCGGCCACAAGATTGCCTTGCGCGAGATCGCCGCCGGCGAGCGGATCGTGAAATACGGCGCGCCGATCGGCAGTGCCACGGAAGCGATTCCGCTGGGCGGCTATGTCCATAGCCACAATCTGGCCAGCGACTATATGGCGAGCACCGTACCGGTGGAGGCTGCTCTATGACTCACATGCGCGGCTGGCGCCGCTCCGATGGCCGCAAGGGCATCCGCAATTATGTGGCCGTGGCCTATCTGGTCGAATGTGCCCATCACGTCTCGAAGGAAATCGCCTGGCCCTACGGCGAAGCCGGCGCGCATGTGATCGGTTTCCCCGGCTGCTATCCCAATGCCTATGCGCTGAAGATGATGCAGCGGCTCTGCACGCATCCGAACGTGGGCGCCGTGCTGCTGGTCTCGCTGGGTTGCGAGGGCTTCAACAAGAAGCTGCTGGAACGCACGATCAAAGACAGCGGCCGTCCGGTGCGGCTGCTGGCGATTCAGGAAAACGGCGGCACCCGCGCCACCATCGAAAAGGGCAGGCAGTGGGTTGAAGCGCAGCTGAAAGATCTGGCCGCGCAGCCGACCGAGCCGATGGAGGTCTCCGAACTGGTGGTCGGCACGATCTGCGGCGGTTCGGATGCCACATCGGGCCTGACTGCCAATCCGGCGATGGGTCGTGCCTTCGATTTCCTGGTGCAGGAAAAAGCCGCGGCGATCTTCGAGGAAACCGGCGAGTTGATCGGCATGGAAGGTTGGATGGCCGAACGCGCCATCACGCCGGAACTGGGCGATGAGTTGAAGGCCTGCGTAGCGAAAGCCGCGCGCTATTACGAAACGCTGGGCTATCCCAGTTTCGCACCGGGCAATGCCGATGGCGGGCTGACCACCATCGAGGAGAAGTCGCTCGGCGCCTATGCGAAAAGCGGCGCCTCGCCGATCAGCGGCATCATCAAGCCGGGCGATATTCCGCCGCGTGGTGGGCTGTATCTGCTCGATGTCGTGCCCGATGGCGAGGTGCGCTTCGGCTTCCCCAATATCAGTGACAATGCCGAGATCGCCGAACTCATCGCCTGCGGCTCGCATGTCATCCTGTTCTCGACCGGGCGCGGCTCAGTCGTGGGCTCGGCGCTGGCCCCGGTGATCAAGGTCTGCGCCAATCCGCGCACCTTCGCGCGCATGGCCGACGACATGGATGTGAATGCCGGGCGGATTCACGAAGGTACCGCCGATCTGGATACCGTGGGCCGCGAAATCTTCGACCTGATCCAACAGGTCGGCGCCGGCGCGATGACCAAATCCGAAGGCTTGGGCCATCAGGAATTCATCCTCACCTACAAAAGCTTTGAACCGATCGGTCCGGCCTGCCTGCCGGCGGTTGCGTAATATTTGGCGCGTAAACACAGGAGACAGGCATGCGTTTGGAAGGCAAGACGGCGGTGGTCACGGCGGCAGCGCAGGGTATCGGCCGCGCATCCGCGATTGCGTTTGCCCGTGAGGGCGCCTCGGTGATCGCCACCGACATCAACGAGGCCAAGCTGAAGGAACTCGGCAGCCTGCCGAATATCCGCACCCACAAGCTGGATGTGCTGAATCCCGACGCCATCACCGCTTTCGCCAGGGAGACGGGCGCGGTGGATGTGCTGTTCAACTGTGCCGGCTTCGTACATCACGGCACGATTCTGGAAACCGAAGAGAAGGACTGGGATTTCTCCTTCGACCTCAATGTGCGGGCGATGTATCGCATGGTGAAGGCCTTCCTGCCGGCGATGATCGCCAGCGCCAAGGGCGGCTCCATCGTCAACATGTCGTCGGCCTGCTCCTCAGTGAAGGGCGCGCCGAACCGCTTTGTCTATGGCACCACCAAGGCGGCCGTGATCGGCATGACCCGTTCGCTGGCGGCCGATTTCATCAAGCAGGGCATTCGCGCCAATGCGATCTGCCCCGGCACGATCCAGACACCCTCGCTGGATGACCGCATCGCGTCGCAGGCCGCGACGGCCGGCGGCCTCGAACAGGCGCGCTCCGGTTTCGTGGCGCGTCAGCCGCTCGGCCGGCTTGGCACGCCCGAGGAGATCGCCGCATTGGCTGTCTATCTCGCCTCCGATGAATCCGCCTTCACCACCGGCACCATCCACGTCATCGATGGCGGCTGGACGATCTAACAGGAGACACCCATGAAACTGCTGCGTTACGGCCCGGTGGGCCAGGAAAAACCCGGCCTGCTCGATGCCACCGGCACGTTGCGCGACCTGTCCACGACGGTGCCGGATATCAGCGGCAGCTCGCTCAGCCCCGCTGGTCTGGACAAGCTGAAGTCGCTCGATCCGCAGGCGCTCAAGGCCGTGCCGGGCAATCCGCGCATCGGGCCCTGCGTCGGTCATGTCGGCAAGTTCATCTGCATCGGGCTCAATTATTCCGACCACGCCGCCGAGACTGGCGCGACCGTGCCGCCCGAGCCGATCATTTTCATGAAGGCGACCTCGGCGATCACCGGGCCGAACGATGACGTGATCATCCCGAAGAACTCCGAGAAGACCGACTGGGAAGTCGAACTCGGCGTCGTGATCGGTTCGGTGGCGCGCTATGTCAGCGAAGCCGATGCGATGAAGCATGTCGCCGGCTACTGCCTGATCAACGACGTGTCGGAACGCGCCTTCCAGACCGAACGCCACGGCCAGTGGACCAAGGGCAAGAGCTGCGACAGTTTCGGCCCGATCGGCCCCTGGCTGGTGACCGCCGACGAGGTGCCCGATCCGCAGAACCTGGCGATGTTCTGCGATGTGAACGGCAAGCGCTTCCAGAACGGTTCGACCAAAACCATGGTCTATGGCGTGCGCTACTTGATCAGCTATCTCAGCCAGTTCATGTCGCTGCAGCCGGGCGATATCATCTCGACCGGCACGCCGCCGGGTGTCGGCATGGGGCAGAAGCCGCCGCTCTATCTGAAGGACGGCGACAAGATCCATCTCGGCATCGCCGGCCTGGGCGAACAGCACCAGACTGCGCGAAATTATAAGGGTTGAGTAAGCCTTCTCAGATCGGTTCGGGCGCTTTGCGCCCGACCGACTGGAAGAAGGCGTCCACCGCAGCGCGGCGCGGGATCGGCGCCACCGCACCATAGCCGATGGTGGTGAGCGCGGCCGCCGCATTGGCATAGGCCACGGCCTCCAGCGGCGAGGCGCCGCGCACCAGTTCCGCCAGGAAGGCGCCATCGAAACAGTCGCCGGCACCGGTGGCATCCACCGTCGGTACGCGATGGCCGGGCAGGCGCCAGCGGCCCTCGCTGTTGGCCACGATCACGCCGTCAGAGCCGCATTTCAGCACCACCAGCGGAATGCCCATGCCGCGATAGTGGTCGAGGATGGCGAGCGGATCGCTCAGGCCGGTCAGTGCGGTGGCGTCTTCCAGGCTGGGCAGGGCGATGTCGCTCTGCTTCAGCGCGGCATGGATAGCGTCGCGCGCGGTTTCCAGCGGCCAGAGCTTGAGCCGCAGGTTGGTATCGAAGGACACCAACTTGCCGGCCTTGCGCATGCGGGCCATCGCGGCCATCGCGGTGTCTCGTAAAGACGCGCTGACGGCCAGCGTGATGCCGGAGACATGCAGCAGCCTAGCCTGTTCCAGTGCGTCGCCGGGCAGGTCGGGCGGGGTCATATGGCTGGCGGCCGAGCCTTTGCGGTAATAGGTGAAGGTATGGCCCGCCGCACCATGGGTGACGAAATAAATCGCGGTCGGCATGTCGCTACGGCGGCCGACCGTGCTGGTATCCACCTGTTCGCGCTGCCAGAGATCGAGCAGCAGGTCGCCGAACACATCCTGGCCGACCAGTGTGCAATAGGCCGATGCGGCGCCCTGGCGCGCGGCGGCAATGGCGCAGTTCGAGGTATCGCCACCATAGCCGCGCAGATACTGGTCGCTGTCGGCGCCGCCGGTCTGGTTGAACTCGACCATGGCTTCGCCGAGGCAGAGGATGTCGAAGGGCATCGTCCGGGCGTCTCCCTTTATGACCGCAGGCTGGCCTATCTTTCCTAGCCGACAGGCGCGGCTAGGGCAAGCCAACTGACATATCAGATACTATCTGGCTTGATGCCACCCTGATGCCGCTGCTACGCTATACGCCGCGTAGGCAGGAAGGTCCGTCCGTCATGGCAAAAGCTGGCACAGCACGCACAACGCGGCTGGAACGCCCGAAATCCCTCACCGAACTGGTCAAGGACCATGTCCGTGGGCGGATCACCAACGGCGAGTTGGCGCTCGGCGAGGCGCTTTCAGAGAATGTTCTAGCGGCTCAGCTCGGGATTTCCAAGACCCCGGTGCGCGAGGCTTTGCTGCAGCTCAAGCTGGAAGGTCTGGTCGACATCCAGCCGCAGCGGGGTAGTTTCGTATTCTCGCTGGCGCCCGAAGAGGCTGCCGAGATGTGCCAGTATCGCGTGATCCTGGAAGCCGCTGCTCTGCGCGATGCATTGCAGAACGACGAAGCCGGACTGGTCGACGCGCTGGAGCAGAATGTGAAGCGCATGGCCAAGGCGGTGGCCGATGGCGACATGCCGGCCTATCGCCGGCTCGACACCGAATATCATCGCCATATCCTGGCGCGCGCCAACAACCGCTTTCTGACGCTCGCGCACCAGCAGCTGGAAATGAAGATCCAGGCGCTGCGCGCCAGCGTCACCTCGAAGGAGCGCACGGTGGGCGACTCGCTGGCCGAGCATCAGAATATCGTGAAGCTGCTGCGCGCCAAGGAAAAGACCAAGGCGATGAACCTGCTGGGCGTGCATATCCGCGCCGCGTCGCGCGATTACCAGATCATCCTGCATGAACAGGCCCGCGGCCGCTCTGAAAGGCGGAGCGGCTAGGCATGTCCGATCGCGCCGTGAGTACAGCGGGGACGGTGGAGGCCGGCCATTGGCGCGGCATCGTCTTCATGCTGCTCGGCACTGCGCTGTTCACCTTCAACGACGCGCTCGGCAAATGGATGGTCGCCAGCGTCGCCGTGGGTCAGCTGCTGTTCATCCGTTCGGCAGCGGCGATGGTCGTGCTGGTGCCGATGGTCCACAAGGCCGGCTGGCGCAAAACCTTCGTGCTGGCGCAGCCCGGCCGGCATGCGCTGCGCCTGGCCTTCATCGTGGCCGAAGTCGCCTGCTTCTATCTGTCCGTGCGCTACCTGCCGCTGGCCGATGTGATGTCGGTCTATCAGGCGACGCCGCTGATCGTGACCATCCTGGCGATTCCGCTGCTGGGTGAGGCAGTCGGCTGGCGTCGTGGCCTTGCGGTCGGTCTCGGCTTTATCGGCGTTCTGCTGGTGCTGCAGCCCGAGGGCGGCGTGTTCACCATGCCGGCGCTGATCGCCCTGGGCGGTTCGGTCGCCTATGCGCTGATGATGATCGTCACCCGCCAGCTGCGCGAAACCAGCGCGCTGTCGCTGATCGTCTACCACACGCTCGCCGTCGGTTTGGCCGGTCTGCTGACACTGCCCTGGGGCTGGGCCGAGGTGGATGCGATGGGCATCGTGTATCTGGTGCTGATCGGCGTGGTCGCCACGGCGGCGCATGCCTGCGTCAACCAGGGGCTTCGCCTTGCGCCGGCCGCCGTGGTGGTGCCTTACACATACACGTCTCTGCTCTGGGCGATCCTGCTCGGCTGGCTGTTCTTTGCCGATCTGCCGACACCGCTGATGCTGGTGGGAGCGGGGATCATTGTTGCCAGCGGATTGTTCGTCCTGCATCGCGAACGCCAGATCAAGGCCGGATAGGCCGTAAAAGACCAGAAGTCTCGAGGGAGCCCCAAATGACCGAGAAGAAAAACGACAAGAAAAAGCTGCGCAGCCGCGAATGGTTCGACAACCCGCATGATCCGGGCATGACCGCGCTGTATCTCGAACGCTACCTGAATTTCGGCCTCACGCTGGCCGAGTTGCGCGGTGGCAAGCCGATCATCGGCATCGCCCAGTCGGGCAGCGACCTGTCGCCCTGCAACCGCCATCACATGGATCTGGCGACGCGCATCCGCGACGGTATCCGCGATGCCGGCGGCATCCCGATGGAGTTTCCCACCCATCCGATCCAGGAAACCGGCAAGCGGCCCACCGCGGCGCTTGACCGCAACCTGCTCTACATGACGCTCGCTGAACTGCTCTATTCCTATCCGCTCGATGGCGTGGTGCTGACCACCGGCTGCGACAAGACCACGCCGGGCATGCTGATGGCGGCGGCCACCGTGGATATCCCCGCCATCGTGCTGTCGGGCGGCCCGATGCTGGACGGCTGGTACAAGGGCATGCGTGCCGGTTCCGGCACGGTGGTCTGGTTCGCACGCCAGGAACTGGCGGCCGGCCGCATAAACTACGACCAGTTCCTTGAAATGGTGGCATCGTCGGCGCCCAGCCCGGGCCACTGCAACACCATGGGCACGGCGCTGTCGATGAACAGCATGGCCGAAGCGCTCGGCATGTCGCTGCCCGGCTGCGCCTCGATCCCGGCGCCGTATCGCGAACGCGCGCAGATGGCCTACGAGACCGGTCGCCGCGCCGTCGAGATCGTGCATGAAGATTTGCGCCCGTCGAAGATCATGACGCGCAAGGCCTTCGAGAATGCCATCGTCGCCGCCAGTGCGCTCGGCGCCTCCACCAACTGCCCGCCGCATCTGAATGCCATCGCGCGCCATATCGGCGTCGAGTTGGATGTGAAGGACTGGGACAAGGTGGGCTACGATATCCCGCTGCTGGTCAATCTGATGCCGGCTGGCGAATATCTCGGCGAAGGCTTCCATCATGCCGGCGGCGTGCCGGTGGTGATGCGCGAGCTGCTCGAAGCCGGTAAGCTGCATGCCGATGCGCTGACCGTGAACGGCAAGACGATGGGCGAGAATGTGAAGGCTGCGGTCTGCGAGGACCGCAACGTCATCAAGCCCTACAAGCAGCCGATGCTGCCGGAAGCCGGCTTTGCCGTGCTCTCGGGCACGCTGTTCGACTCTGCCGTGATGAAGACCTCGGTGGTGTCGCCTGAATTCCGCAAGAAGTATCTCGAACGTCCTGGCGATCCGAATGCCTTCGAGGGCACTGCCATCGTCTTCGAGGGGCCGGAGGATTACCACGCACGCATCAACGATCCGAAGCTGCCGGTCGATGAGAACAGCATTCTCGTGATCCGTGGCACCGGGCCGATCGGTTATCCCGGCGCTGCTGAAGTGGTGAATATGCTGCCGCCCGACCGGCTGGTGAAGCAGGGCATCAACCTGCTGCCCTGTATCGGCGATGGCCGCCAGAGCGGTACGTCCGGCAGCCCGTCGATCCTCAATGCCTCGCCGGAATCGGCGGTCGGCGGCGGCCTCGCGCTGCTGCAGACCGGCGACAAGATCCGGATCGACCTGAACAAGCGCAGCGCCGATATCATGATTTCCGCCGAGGAGCTGGAAAAACGCCGCAAGGCCTGGGTGCCACCCAAGCTGGTCAACCAGACGCCGTGGCAGGAACTGCAGCGCAAGTACGTCGGACAATTGTCCACAGGCGGCTGCCTCGATTTCGCGACGGATTACCAGAAGATCGCCGAGACCTTCGGGGTTCCGCGACACAATCACTGACGGCACGAAACCCGGCATAAACACCGCATAACTTGTGTGTCGTGCAGGGCTTGGCAGGGCGCGCCGGGCTGGCTAAACTGATATATAAGATGCAACCGCCGGGGAGTTGGCGGGGCATTTAATGACATCCAGAACCCACAACGGGTCTGTTCCAGGGAGGTACAAGAAGATGCGTAAAGCATTGGGCCTGATTCTCGCGTCCACCGCAGTTGCCGGCGTCGCCGGTTTCGCCATGCCCGCCGCTGCCCAGCAGACGGTGACGGTGTGGTTCACCAAGGGCTTCTACGAGGCCGAAGACAAGGCGCTCTACGCCTTCATCGATCGCTTCGAGAAAAAGCATAACGCCAAGGTGCAGCTCAGCCTGTTCAGCACCGAAGACATCATCACCAAGACGGTGAGCGCCGTTGAGGCGAAAACGCCGCCCGATGTCGGTTTCGGCACCACCTACGATTTCCGCACCACTGGCAAATGGGCTTTCGACAACAAGATCGAGGACCTGACCGACATCATCACGCCGATGAAGGACCGCTTCCTGCCCGGCACGCTGGAGACGGTCTATCTGCAGAATGGCACGGCCAAGAAGAAGGCCTATTACGCCATGCCGGTGCAGCAGCAGACGATCCATACCTTCTACTGGAAGGACATGATCGAGGAAGCCGGTTTCAAGGCGTCTGACATTCCGACCGACTGGAAGGGCTACTGGTCCTTCTGGTGCGACAAGGTGCAGCCGGCGCTGCGTGCCAAGGGCAAGCGCGTCTATGGCGTCGGCCATCCCAGCTCGATTGCCGCCTCTGACACTTTCTACAGCTTCCTCACCTTCGTGAATGCCTACGATGCCTCGCCGGTCGACAAGGACGGCAAGCTGCTGGTGGACAATCCGAAGGTGAAGCAGGGCCTGGTCAACGCGCTGAAGGATTACACCGAGGTCAACCTGAAGGGTTGCACGCCGCCATCCTCGGTGACCTGGACCGACACCGACAACAACGTCAACTTCCACAACAAGACGACCGTGATGACGCATAACGCGACCATCTCGATCCCGTCGTCGCATCTGGACAATGCCAACAAGGGCGATGCCCAGGCCAAGAAGAACTACGATGAGCTGATCCAGACTGCCGGCTGGCCGAAAAAGCCCGATGGCGGCACGCTGCCCAACCTGGCCGCTGTGAAGACCGCCGTGGTCTTCGCCGATGCCAAGCAGAAGGTGCTGGGCAAGCAGTTCCTCGCCATGCTGCTGGAAGACGAAAACCTCAATCCCTTCGTCGAAGGCGCGCTGGGCCGCTGGTTCACCGTGACCAAGGCGGGCGCCGATCGTCCGTTCTGGAAGGATGGCTCGGACCCGCATCGCAAGCAGGTCTATCAGCAGTTCATCACCGAAGGCACGATCCCCTTCCAGTTCGTCTATGACTACCACTTCACCACGATCAACGCCGAGAATGTCTGGGGCCGTGCCATTGCGCGCGTCGCCGGCGACAAGATTCCGGCGGAGCAGGCGGTCGATGAGATGATCGCCCGCATCAAGGTCCTGGTAGCTCAGTAAGCACAGCGTAAAGGGAGGGCGCGACAATGGTGTCACTCGCGCAGGACGTCGCGCCCTCCAGCCGCTCCGGCCGCCTGTCGGCCGAAGCGACCTGGGGGCTCATTATGCTGCTCCCGTATATCGCGATTTTTCTGACCTTCGTGCTGTATCCGGTCGGCTATGGCCTCTATCTCGGCACCGAGGTGAAGGCCTATCAGCGCATCTTCGACGATCCGATCTTCCTGCGCACGCTGGCCAACACCGTGATCTTCTTAGGCTTGGCGGTGAATCTCAAACTGATGCTGGCGCTGCTGCTGTCCGGCTTCTTCGTACATGAACGGCGCTGGATCCGCTGGCTCAGCTTCATCTTCATCCTGCCCTGGGCGATACCCTCGATTCCCACCATCCTGTCCTTCCGCTGGATGCTGAATGCGGAATGGGGCATGATCAATTCGCTGATCTTCCAGTTCACCTTCCAGGATGGTCCGGGCTGGCTGCTCGATCGCGTCTATGGCCTGGGCTCGATCATCACCATCCATATCTGGAAATATCTGCCCTTCTGGACACTGATCCTGGTCGCCGCGCGGCTGACCATCTCGAAGGATCTGTATGAGTCGGCCGATGTCGACGGCGCCAGCGGGCTGCAGAAATTCCTCTACATCACCTTCCCCGGCGTGCGGAACATGTACATCACGTCGACCTTGCTCTCGACGATCTGGACCCTGGGCGACTTCAACTCGATCTACCTGCTCACCGGCGGCGGCCCGGCCGATTCGACGCAGGTGCTGGCCACGTTGGGCATCCGCTATGCCTTCGGCATGAGCGAGGTGCGCGCCGGCGTCGCCACCATCATCGTGGCCTTGCCCTTCATGGTGCCGATTGTCGTGCTGATGGTGAAGCGTCTGCGTGGAGAAGACCGATGAGCCCGCGCAAGGCATTTGACGAAGCCCGGCTCATGCTGGTCGGGCTGCTGATCCTGATCTGGACCCTCATCCCGATCTACCATCTGTTCGTCATGTCGATCACGCCGCAGGCCGAGGCCTTCGCCGGTGCGGTCTGGCCCAAAACGCCGACGCTCGACAACTACACGACCGTGCTGACCCAGGGGCATTACTTCCTCGGCCATTTCTGGCTGCAGCTGTTCAATTCCGCCATGGTGGCGGTGGCGGTCGCGGTGCTGACGCTGGTCATCGGCACCTGCGCCAGTTTCGCGATCAGTCGCCTGCGCGTGCGGATCGGCGAGACCGTGTCGAACCTCGCGCTGCTGACCTACCTGATCCCGGCCGCCTTCCTGGCGATCCCGATGTACGCCACGATGGGGCAATACGGCCTGCTCGGCAGCCGCTGGTCGCTGATCCTCACCATGGTCACCTTTGCCAGCCCCTATGCGATCTGGATGCTGCGGCAATATGCCGACAAGCTGCCCTATGAGTTGGACGAGGCCGCGCGCATCGATGGCGCCAGCCCGATCCAGATTTTCTGGCTGATCTACCTGCCGCTGATGATGCCCTCGATGGTGGCGATCGGCACCTATGCTTTGCTGCTGGCCTGGAACGAGTATCTCTACGCTTTCCTGCTGCTGTCGTCGGATACGGAAATCACCCTGGCGGTGGCGCTCGGCCATTTCCTCAGCACCGACGACGCGCCGTGGAACCTGCTGATGGCGACCGGGATCATCTATGCCCTGCCGCCGGCGGCGATCTATTACGCCTTCCGCCGCTACATGGTGGCCGGCCTCACCGCGGGGGCGGTGAAGTCGTAAACGTCAGTACGAGACAAGAAAAAGAGTCAGGGAGTTTGCAATGGCGAGTGTGAGCGTTGAGGCGGTGCGTAAGCGCTATGGCGCCCTGGAAGTGATTCACGGCATCGATATCCAGATTCCCGATGGCGAATTCGTCGTGCTGGTCGGGCCGTCCGGCTGCGGCAAATCCACCCTGCTGCGCATGATCGCCGGGCTGGAGGAGATTTCCGGCGGCGTGATCCGCATCGGCGACAAGGTGGTGAACGAGGTGCCGTCCAAGGACCGCGACATCGCCATGGTGTTCCAGAATTACGCGCTCTATCCGCATATGACGGTGCGCGAGAATATGGGCTTTTCGCTGAAGCTGCGCAAAGCCGAGCGCGGCGTGATCGCCGAGCGCGTCAAGAAGGCCTCGCAGATTCTCGGCCTCGATCCCTATCTCGAGCGCTATCCGAAGCAGCTGTCGGGCGGTCAGCGCCAGCGCGTCGCCATGGGCCGCGCCATCGTGCGCAATCCTCAGGTCTTCCTGTTCGACGAGCCGTTGTCGAATCTCGACGCCAAGCTGCGCGTGCAGATGCGCACCGAGATCAAGGCTTTGCACCAGCAGCTCAAGACCACCTCGATCTATGTCACGCATGACCAGATCGAGGCGATGACCATGGCCGACCGCATCGTGGTGATGCATGACGGCATCGTCGAGCAGATCGGCTCGCCGCTCGAACTCTACGAACGGCCAAACAATCTGTTCGTGGCCGGTTTCATCGGTTCGCCGGCCATCAACCTGATCAAGGGCACACTGCGCCGCGACGGTGGCCGCAACTGGGTGGCGACCGAGGCCGGCATCGATCTGCCGCTCAACGGGAATGCGAGCGGCCAGGACGGCCAGCCGGTCGTTTACGGTATCCGGCCCGAACATCTGGTGCCCGCGGACAACGGCGGTCTGCCGGTCACGGTGAGCGTGGTGGAACCGACCGGTGCCAGCACCTTCGTCTATGCCGATCTCAGCGGCGCGCAGATCTGCGGCGTGTTTGCCGAGCATCCCGGCGTCAATCCCGGCAGCCGCATGACCATGATGCCGCGGCTCGATCGCGTGCATCTGTTCGATGCCGGTTCGGGGCAGCGTCTGGCCGGCTAGAGAATGATCGGGATTGATTGGGGCAGCAGTGGCTTCCGCGCCTATCGCCTGTCTGACGATGGCAGCATCCGCGAGCGCCGCACGGCTGCGTCGGGCATCGCCAGCCTGACACCGACGGATTATGCCGCCGTGCTGCAGCAGCAGATCGGCGACTGGCTGCACGACGAACCCGCAACACCCGTGCTGCTCTGCGGCATGGTCGGCAGTCGCCAGGGCTGGCGCGAAGCTGCCTATGCGGAATGTCCGGCCGGCATGGCCGAGCTGGTGGCGCAACTTTGTCCTGTCGATCTCGGTGGCGGCCGCCGTGCCTATATCGTGCCCGGCCTGTCCTGCCGCGGCGCGGATGGCAATCCCGATGTGATGCGCGGCGAGGAGACGCAGATTTTTGGTCTCGATCTCCCTGCCGAGGCCACGCTCTGCATGCCGGGCACGCATTCCAAGCATGTGCAGGTCCGCGATGGCCGGATCGCAAGTTTTGCCACGGCGATGACCGGCGAGGTGTTCAGCCTGCTGAAAAGCCATGGCCTGATCGCCGCCATGCTGGCGCCGGCCGATTCAAAGCCGGAGGAACTGGATACCGCCGCGTTCGAAAGCGGCCTCGCGCTGTCCGGCCAGCCAGGCGGGTTGCTGCATCACATTTTCAGTGTGCGGACGCGAAGGCTGTTCAATGAGCTTTCCGCCGAGGCTGCGGCGCACTATCTTTCAGGTATCCTGATCGGCCATGAATTGCGGGCGACCGCCTGGGCCGGACAGGTCGTCATCGTCGGAACCGGCGTGCTGGCGATGCGTTACCGGAAGGCTTTCGCCTTCCTCGGCATGGATGCCGATGTGGCGCCGGAAGATGCCGCGGCCACCGGGCTTTATCGCCTGGGGCAGCTCGCGGCGAGGAGGACGCCATGAAGGACCATAACACGAAGGACCTGGCCGCCTGGCTGCAGGCGAGTCCTGCCATCGCCATTCTGCGCGGCGTAAAGCCCGAGGAAGTGGTGGAGATCGGCGCTGCGCTGATCGAGACCGGCATCCGCATTATCGAAGTGCCGCTCAACTCGCCCGATCCGCTGGTCAGCATCAGTAATCTGGCCAAGCATTTCGGCGACAGGGCGCTGGTCGGTGCCGGCACCGTGGTCGACTGCACCATGGTCAAACGCATCGCGCAGGCCGGCGGGCGGCTCACCGTTTCGCCGCATGCCTGCCGCGACGTCGTGCAGAAAGCCAAGGTGCTCGATATGTATGCCGTGCCGGGCTTCTTCACGCCCACGGAAGCCTTTGACATGATCGAGGCCGGCGCCGACGGGCTGAAACTCTTCCCGGCCGAAGCGGCGTCGCCCGCGGTGCTGAAAAGCCTGCGTGCCGTACTGCCGCGCACCACGCCGGTGATCCCGGTCGGCAGCCTCAATGCCGACAACATGGATGGCTGGCTCGAAGCTGGTGCGGCCGGTTTCGGCTTCGGCGGTGCGCTCTACAAGCCGGGCTTCACGGCGCAGAAGGTCGCCAAGCGCGCTCGTGCCATCATGCGGATGATCCAGCCGGCCCAGGCGGCGGAATAGCGGCGGCGGAGTAACTAGAGGAACTTCGCGGCGATATCGGTGGTCGAGGCCTTGCCAACGCTGTCGTAATGCTTGCGCAGGAAGGTCACGCCCTGGCGCCGGCCGAGCGCATAGAGTTTCTGCAGGAAGCTCCAGTTCACATCGTATTTGCTGTTCGCGCCATAGGCGGCGAGCTGCTCTTCGGCATCTATGGTGTGGATCAGCATATGTTTCAGGCGGCCGCCATCGTCGAAGCCGGATTCGACCAGCCGGGTGACGAAGTTGATCGCGCGCATTTCCCGCACCAGGCTGGAATTGAAGCTCAGCGTATTGGCGCGGTCGAGGATGGCCTGCGGCGTTTTTGGCACGCCGGGAATCCTCATCGGATTGATCTGCACGATCAGCACGTCACGGCAGTCGCAGTTGTAGATAATCGGGAAGATCGGCGGATTGCCCATGAAGCCGCCATCCCAGTAAAAGCTCTCGCCGATCTGCACCGCCTGGAACAACTGCGGCAGGCAGGCCGAGGCGAGCAGGGCATCGATGCTCAGCTCCTGGTTCTGGAACACCTTGATCTTGCCTTCCAGCACATCGGTGGCGCAGACGAACAGCTTCAGCGAGATGCAGTCATGCAGGCTGTCGCAGTCGATGGTCTTTTCCAGGATGTCGCGCAGCGGATTTTCACTGCCTGACCAAGTCTGGTAGGGCGAGGCCAGCTTGGTGGTCAGTTCCATCAGATGGTAGCTCGGCGAAAAATCGATCCCGCCGATCTTGAACCACTGGTCCAGCAGGGTGGGGCGGAACGGCGACAGCGCAGCCGCATCGGCCACGCGTTTCCAGAAGTCGCGCAACACGGCGCGCGCCATCTCCGGGCCGCCCTTGTGCAGCCCATAGGCCAGCACGGCGGCATTCATCGCGCCGGCAGACGTCCCGCTGATGCCTTCGATCTCGAAACAGTCTTCTTCCAGCAGGCGGTCCAGCACGCCCCAGGTGAAAGCGCCATGGGTGCCGCCGCCCTGCAGGGCCAGATTGATCGGTTTGCGCTTTCGCAATCGCCGTTTGGCCGTCAGCTTCGCCACGGGCTTTTTGATAGCCTTGGCGACAGCCTTTTTAATTTTGCTCCGTACCGGCATGGCGAGGTGCGATGGCCCGTGGCAGAATGCAGCGATGAGCGACACTATGCAGGTCTTCGATCGCGCCGCCAAGCGGCGTCAGCGTCAGCGTGTCGCCGCGAAGGCCGGCGATTACGACTTCCTGCGGGCCGCGGTGGCCGAACGGCTGCTGGATAGGCTGGACGATATCCGCCGCAGCTTTCCGCTGGCGCTGGTGCAGGGCTGTGATGCCGCCTGGCTGCAGGCGCATCTGGGCCAGCGCGGTCAGATCGAACGGATCGTGTCGATGGATTCCGTCACTGGCGGCGGTCTGCATGCTATCGGCGACGAGGAATTCCTGCCTTTCGCCGAGGGGAAATTCGATCTCGTCATCGCGCTGCTCAACCTGCACTGGGTGAACGACCTGCCCGGCGCGCTGATCCAGATTCGCCGCGTGCTGAAACCCGATGGCCTGTTTCTCGGCGCCATGCTGGGCGGTTCCACGCTCAGCGAGATGCGGCAATGCTGGCTGGCGGCCGAAGCCGAAATCGAAGGCGGCGCCAGTCCGCGCATCTCGCCGATGGCGGAAACGCTGGATGGCGCGGCGCTTCTTCAACGTGCAGGATTTGCATTGCCGGTGGCCGACAGCGAGATCATTCCGGTCACTTATGGCGATGCCTTCAGCCTGATGCGTGATCTGCGTGGCATGGGCGAGACCAACGCCGTGCTGGCCCGACGGAAAGGTTTCACCCGCCGCGCGACCTTGCTGCGCATGGTCGAACTCTATCAGCAGCGCTTTGCCGGACCGGATGGCCGCATCCCGGCCACCTTCGAGATGATCTCGCTGACTGGCTGGTCGCCGCATGAAAGCCAGCAGAAGCCGTTGCGGCCGGGGCAGGCGACGCGCAGCCTGGCCGATGCGCTGGGCACGGTGGCGCATCCGATCGGCGGGCCGCTCAAACCCAACTAACTTTCCGGCGTGAACAGCAACTCGAGGATGCGCTTCAGCGCCGCCTCGGCTTCCTTACGTGCCGTTGCTTCGTCCCCGGCATCCGCCAGCCACAGCACGGCCTCGTTCATTGCGCCGCTCAGCAGATAGGTGAGGGCTTCAGCCGACAGCTTCTGTCCGCGCGGCAGGTCGGCAAGGGCTGCTTCGACGCCCTGGCGCAGCGAGCCCATGCCATGGCGGGCATCGATCTCGCGCCAGCGCTGCCAGCCGATCACCGAGGGCGCATCGATCAAGTAAATCTGCCGCGCCCCGGGTTCCAGGCAGGCCGCGATAAAGGCCTGACTGCCGCGGATCAGGCCATCGAGCGGCGATGTCGCCTTGGCCGCGGCGGCCTCGATGGCGGACAGCACCTCCTGCGCCACCTGTTCGACCACGGCGGCGAACAGCGCCTGCTTATCAGCGAAATGATAGTAGAGCGCGCCGCGCGTGACCGCGGCCTGCGCCACGACCTCTTCGGTCCCGGTGGCGGCATAACCCTTGGCGGCAAATAGCCCGCGCGCGGTGGCCAGCAGGGCCGCCCGCGTCGCCGCATGTTTTTCAGCCTTGCTTTGACGTCTCTCTTGCATACATATAGCCTGTATGTTTATATCCACCTCAGGACGGCCAGTCCAGTCCCTTTAGAAGCCGTTCCGCCACCCGAGACCACAGACAGGGAAACCGCCATGAAACTCACCAGCTTCTACCCCGTGATCTGCACCGACAAACTGGCTGAGACCCGGGCCTTCTACGAAACCCATTTCGACTTCGCCCCGGCCTTCGAGAGCGACTGGTATGTGCATCTGACCAGCCGGAGCGATTCGCGGGTCAATCTTGCCATACTCGACCATACCCACGAGACCATCCCGGACGGCTATCGCAAGCCGGCGCGGGGTGTCCTGATCAATTTCGAGGTCGAGGATGTCGATGCCGCCTATGCCGCCGCGCAGCAGGCGGGGCTGAATATCCGGCTCACCTTGCGCGATGAGGCTTTCGGCCAGCGCCATTTCATTGTCGCCGATCCGAGCGGTGTGCTGGTCGATGTGATCAAGCCGATCCCCCCCTCGGCGGAATTCGCCGCCCAGTACAGTCCGGAAGCACTGGACCGCGTCTCGAACTAGGTCAGCAGGTCGCGCAGCATCGCCACCAGCGGCACGTCTGCTGGTGGCATCTCCTGCGGATTCATCTTCACCGGCCGCAGCCATTTCATCGCCTGGCCTTCGCGCGGCTGCGGCTGTCCGGCCCAGCGGCGGCAGACATAGAGCGGCATCAGCAGATGGAAATCGTCGTAGGAATGGCTGGCAAAAGCATAGGGCGCCAGGCAGGCCGCCGAGATGTCGAGATGCAGTTCCTCGTGCAGCTCGCGGATCAGGGCGGCTTCCGGCGTCTCGTTCTTTTCCACCTTGCCGCCGGGAAACTCCCACAGTCCGGCCAGCTTCTTGCCCGGCGGGCGCTGGGTCAGCAGCACGCGGTTGTCGGTGTCGACCAGCGCCACAGCGACAACCAGCACGACTGGTTTCGGTGTCAGCAGCGCCGTGGCGTCGCCGGGGCAGAGCGGATCGTCAGCTGCGGTAGTCGGCATTGATGTCGATATAGCCGTGCGTCAGGTCGCAGGTCCAGACGCGCGCCGCACCCTTGCCGACCGCGACATCCACCTCGATGCGCACATCGCGGCCCTGGAAATGCTTGGTGGCGGCGGCGTCGTCATGATCAGGCCGTACCATGCCGTTCTTGGTCACGGCCTTGCCGCCGATCTTGATCACCAGCTTGTCGCGGTTGGCCGGCTCGGCCGATTTGCCCACCGCCATGATGATGCGGCCCCAGTTGGCATCGGCGCCGGCAATCGCAGTCTTCACCAGCGGCGAATTGGCGATGGCGCGCGCCATGATGCGGGCCGAGGCATCGCTCTTGGCGCCGGTCACGTCGATGGTCACCAGCTTCTGCGCGCCTTCGCCATCCTTGGCGATCTGCTGCGCCAGGTCGGACATCACGGCGGTCAGTGTCTTGCGGAAATCGGCCAGCCGCTTGTCGGATGCCTTGGCATGCGCGGTGTTGCCGGCCTGGCCGGTGGCGAACAGCAGCACGGTGTCGGAGGTCGAAGTATCGCCGTCCACCGTCAGGCAGTTGAAGCTCTGGTTGTTGCTCGCCTTCAGCAGCGCCTGCAGCGCCTCAGCCGGCAGCTTGGCATCGGTGACGATGAAAGTCAGCATGGTCGCCATATCCGGCGCGATCATCCCCGA
Organism: Alphaproteobacteria bacterium; assembly: GCA_018336035.1. GTDB lineage: Bacteria > Pseudomonadota > Alphaproteobacteria > Ferrovibrionales > Ferrovibrionaceae > Ferrovibrio. The sequence continues at coordinate 21,196 of JAGXRD010000033.1, forward strand.
GCCCTTGCAGAAACCATTGATGGTCACGGGCTTGCCGTCGATCTTGCACCTGGCCGTCGCCAGCTTGGGGAAGGTATCGGTGGTCATGATCGCCTTGGCGGCGCGCATCCAGTCGCTGTCCTGCAGGCCGGCTTTCAGCTTGGGCATCTGCGCCACGATCTTCTCAGCCGGCAGGATCTGGCCGATCACGCCGGTGGAGGCGAGATAGACTTCATTCGCCTTGCAGCCCAGCATCTTGGCGGCGCCATCGGCGGTCACCTTCACCGATTGCGCGCCGGCCTTGCCGGTGAACACATTGGCGATGCCGGCATTCACCACCAGCGCCCGCGCCCCGCCGTTGGGTAGGATCTTGCGACACCATTCCACCGGCGCGCCCGGCATGGACGAGCGGGTGAAGAGTCCCGCCACCTTGGTGCCCGGCGCGAAGTCGATCAGCAGCAGATCGTCGCGGTTCTTGTAGCGGATGCCGGAATGGCCGGTCGCGAAGCGCGCACCGGCGATGGCCGGCAGGGTCGGATAGGTAGTGGGGGCCAGCGGCGAAACCGGATGCGCAGCCATCGTGAAGCTCCTGGGCTTTCTTGTATTGCGTCCTGGGGATCAGTTCTTTTTCGGCGCCGGCGCGATAGTCGGCAGGCGGCTGCCGCCGTCCTGGGGCCAGTCCAGCGTCTCGATCTTGGCGCCCTTACGCAGGTCGGCCACGATCTTCTCGACGACTTCGCCGCTCATCATTTCCTGCACCTGGCCGCGCACATCCTCGAATTTCGGCGGCTCTGACTTGCGGCGCGCTTCCACCTTGATGATGTGCCAGCCGAACTGGGTCTGCACCGGCGTTTCGGTCACCTGGCCCGGCTGCAGCTTGAAGGCCGCCTCGGCAAAGGGCGGCACCATCTTGTCCTGGGTGAAGAAGCCGAGATCGCCGCCGGTCGCCGCCGTCGGCCCGGTCGAACGCTTCTTCGAGACTTCAGTGAAGTCGGCGCCCTTCTTTACTTCCTCCAGCGCGGCCTTCGCATCGGCTTCGCTGGCCACCAGGATGTGGCGCGCATGCACTTCTTCCTGCGGCGGCTGCTGCTTGATCAGTTCGTCATAGCGCGCCTTCAGCTTCGCGTCGGTGAGTTCTTCCTTCACCTTGCGATCCAGATAGGCCTGCTGCAGCACCTGCTCGCGGGCGCTCTGCAGCTGCTTCTTCACGTCGGCGTTATCGCCCAGCTTGGCCTTCTCGGCGGCATCGCTCAGCAGCTTGCGCGCGGCCAGCTCGTTGATGATGCCCGGCGCGATCTGCTCCAGCGGAATCTGCGCCATCTGCGGCGGCAGCTGATTGTAGAAGTCCAGCACGGTCGAACGGTGGATCGGCTGGCCATTCACGCGCGCCACCACCGGATCGTCAGCCGCCTTGGTCGTCTGCTTCGGCTGCGCGAAGGCGACAGGGCTGACCGCCACAACGGCAACAGCAATGAGAAGGGCGGAACGGATCGAACGGGTCACGGCAAGGCTCGCTTGGCTAGCTGACTGAAAAAAGGGCGGTCGGGAGCATACGCCAAATCCCGCTTGGGACAAGACGCCCCAGCGGCAGTTCACGCGGCTTTGCCCGCCGCGATGGCGTCCAGTTCCAGGCGCAGATCGGCGATCAGCGTCTGACTGACGGCCAGGTTGGCGGCCTCGCGGTCCAGGATCAGGCGGAAGGCTTTCAGCTTGATCGCGGTCCGGTCGAGCGGAATCTCCAGGCCCGGTCCGCTGGCGGCATCGTAGACGATGTCGATCAGGCGGTCGGTGGCATGCAGGCGGCCCCAGAGGTAGTCGTTCTCGCGGTGGGCACGACTGAAGAAGCCGCCGAAGCGGCCAAGGTTGACGCCTTTCAGCGTATTGCCCTTGCGGATGGCGACGGCGTCTTCCGGGCTGATGCGGTCGATGCGGATTTCGTTGAACTCGCCGAGGTCGCGCCAGTTGGTGATGGTGAAGGTCAGCACATCCCAGAAGGGGAAGCCGATATAGCTGACCAGCAAGGTCCGCCGTGCCTGGCTACTCCAGTCCTGCGGCGCCAGATCGGCAAACAGCGCATCCAGCTGGTCTGTGCGGCGGTTCAGGTCGATATCGGCGCCCATCGCATCGACGGCGTCATCGATGGCGGTCAGGTTCTTGGCGGCAAAAGCCTGCGCATCCTGCGCCAGCAGCTCGGCCTGCTGCAGCGCGACGCGGCGGAAGAACAGCGCCTTGATCTGGTCGATGGTGATCGACGACAGACAGCTGGCGCTGCCGAAATGGCGCAGCGTTTCCTGCGCCTCGTACAGCGCGCGCTTCAGCCTGTCGAGTTCTTCGGCCTTCAGGCCGCGATGCTCGGCCTCGGTCAGCTTGCCGTAAAGCTGGTTGAGCTGCTGCACCAGGAAACGGACGCGGCGCTGACGGAAGGCGACGTCGAAGCGCAGCAGGAAGCGCACCCAGCCGGGCAACTCGTCGATGCTGGCGCCCGGGCGCGCCTTTTCGAACCGCTGCACCGTGTAGCAGACGCCGCGCGCCTCGGCCCAGTGCAGCAGGGCCTGCCGCGTCCACCGCGCTTCCGTGGAGCGTTCGCCATAGCCGCAGGCATCGCAGACCAGCCTGGTCACGAAGTCGAGGACGCTGCCCAGTTTGAGGCGCACATAGCCTTCATAGGCAAAGCCGGCCTCGCGCACGGCGCGTTCGCTGACCTGCATGCGCCAGAGCCGCACCTCCATCTCGCTTAAGGGTGCATCCAGATGCTGCGGTGCGCTTTCCTCCACCAGCTGCGCGATCTGCGGCTGGGTCGCCTCGATCACGCCGCGCAGATGGCGCACGCGTTCGTTGAAGCGGCTGACACCGAGCAGTTCGTCGGCAATCGGTTCGTTGCGCGGAATATCGCTCAGCGCGCCCTTCAGCACGCGGAAGAAGCCGGGAATGCGGCCGGTCGGCGGCGGCGGCGGGCGCAGCGGCTGCGGGTCGATATAGACCAGCCGGCGGTCGACCTCGCGATAGGCGGGCCGGCCGCGGATCGCCTTCATCGCGGCGGCAAAGGGCTTGTTGGCCAGTACGCCGCCATCGACGAAGGAGGTCAGTTCCGGATCAAGACCGGCGCGCAGATAGTCGGCGAAGTTGCGGTTGATGAAGCTGCTGCGATTTTCCCATTGCCGGCCCTGTTCGGCCAGCAGACGGTCGATCTCGCCGATCTGTGCCGGCGGGAAGGCGCCGGGGAAAGCTGAGGTCGCGCGGCCGGCAAAGGCCAGCGCCGGTGCATCAGCGCGGGTGAAATCCGATTGCTCCTCGCCGCCGGGCCAGCGGCGGTAGCTGTAGCGCAGCACATGGCGATGCTCGCGGTCGCGCACATAGGGCGGATCGTGAATCGGGATATGCTGCAGGAAGCCGTAGAAGTCGGTCAGCGTCACGAACAGGTCGAGTGCCAGGTTGGCCGGCATCAGGGAGTCGCCCGGCGTCTTCGGATTACCCATACCTTCCAGCCCGGCCATCAGCTGGCGCAGCAGATGTGTGCCGTCGAAGGGCGGCTGGAACCAGCGCGAGCGGGTGAAGAGCGAAATCTTCTGCAGCACCTCGCTTTCGCCGAGCAGCAGCCGGCCGAAGCGCGAGCGCGCCGCCAGCCACAGCAGCGGTCGCATATAGGCCTTGCTCCACTGGCCGGCGCGCTTCTCGGTATCGAGCAGATGTTCGACATCGGCCTCGCGAAGCCAGAGATTGCGGAAATGGTCGATGCGCAGGTTATGCGCCAGCGCGCGGCCGAGGATCAGGCCGTTGATGCCGCCGGCCGAGGCGCCGGCGATGACATCGACCACCACGCGCAGGTCGATATGCTTGCCAAGCTCCTGCAGCAGTTCGAAATAGGCATGCTCGCTGTCGTATTCGGTATCGCTGGCCTGTACCTGGTCGGCGAAGCGTGCCGTGTCGCGCGCCGTACCTTTGGGCAGATCGTGATAGGCGCGCGAGGCGCGCACCAGTTTCAGGATTTCCTTGGTGACGCCATGCATGTAGATGGCGAGCGAAACGCCGCCGAAGCATACCAGCGCAAGGCGCAGTTCTTTTTCCTGCAAGCAGGTCTCCCGACTCCTGCGGCTGCGGCGCGGCCACGACTCGGAGTCTGCCTGTTCAGGCCCCCGTGCTCAAGCAGCAGATGGGTTCAAGCGGCAGATAGGGCGAGCAGGGCGCTGGCGGTGTCTTCCAGGCAGGCATCGCCCTCGGGCATGAGCCCGGCGAAGTTCGGCCAGGCATGTGGCAGGCCGTGCCACAGCCGCAGGCGGACCGGGTTGCCGGCGGCGCGGGCCTTCGCTTCCAGCCGCAGCGAGTCGTCGCGCAGCAATTCGCTATCGCTGACATGCAGCAGCAGCGGCGGCAGGCCCGACAGGTCGCCGAACAGGGGTGAGACCAGCGGATCGCCCAGCGTATGGCGGTCCGCGTAAAGCCGGGCGGCGAAATCCAGTTGGTGCGGCGTGAACCACGCGCAGCTCTGGGCATTCTGCGTCACGGATGCCCCACTGCAGGTCAGGTCGGTCCAGGGCGAAAACAATGCGGCGGCAGCCGGCAGCGGCAGGGCCTGCTGCTTGCAGGCCAGCATCAAGGCCAGGGCCAGCCCGCCACCGGCCGAGTCGCCGGCCAGCCAGAGGCGATCCGGTCGCCAGCCATCGTCCAGCAGCCAGCGCCAGGCGGCCAGTGCATCTTCCAGCGCCGCAGGGTATGGATGCTCCGGCGCCAGGCGATAGTCGAGCGAAAAGACCGCGACACCGAGGCGATGGGCCAGCCTTGCGGTGATGGCGCGATGGGTGCGCGGATTGCCGGCCATATAGCCGCCGCCATGAAGATACAGCAACGCCCGACCGCGCCTTGGCTGGCGCGGCCGCAGCCATTCGCCATGCACCGGCGCTTTCACCCGCTCGACCGTCACGCCGGGCAACGGTCGGCTCCGAGTCATCGCCGCCATCAGGACGCGGATCAGTGGCAGATCGGCGCGGCTGACCCGGCGCGGCTTGATCAGCCGGCGCAGGCCGCGGGCAATCAGGCGGGCCTGCAGGCTGGGTGTCGTCCAGGGGGCAAATTCAGCCGACCCGGGCGGCATCCGGGCAGAAATCCCTGCGGCCGGCGTCACATCGTCCTGCAGGCCGGCGGCCGGGTGGCTTGCCGGGTCGCCGCCAGAGTCGTACATCGGATCGGTCATGACTGAACTTTCCCCTGCCGCTGCCGCCATTGCCGTTGACCGTGCCGGCCACGAACTGCGTCGCGGACGTCCGATGCTGCTGCTTGGCGGCGGGACCCGTCGCACGCTGGTGCTGGCGGCGGAAACCCTCACGGAAGCAACCCTTGCCGATCTGCAGCGTTTCGACAATGCGGCGGCGCTGGTATTGCCGGCGTCGCGCGCCGCCGTGCTGCATATCGGCCCCACCGGGCATGACACGCTTCTGTTACCCCTGCATGACCTGCCGGTTCCCGCCGAAGACCGCGCGGCCCTGATCCGCGATCTCGCCGATGCCAGCCGCGATCTGGCTGCGCCGCTGCGCGGACCCTTCACGCGCCTCAAGTCTGCGCCGCCAGAAAGCGCGCGCCTTGCCGTGAAACTGGCCAAGACGGCCTATCTGCTGCCGGCCGCTGTCCATATCGAACTGCCGGCCGATGCCGAACTGCCTGGCGACCTGCTGGCGCTGCCCGAAGCGGCCGTGACGGCCTATGACACGGCGGCGGCTGAAACTCTGCAGCCAGTCAGTCGTGCCCGCTTGCCGGTGGCGGATGCCGAACATGCGCAGCTCTTCGCTTTCCGTCCCGCCGATGGTCGGCAGGAGCACTTTGCGCTCGTCATCGGCACGCCTGATCCGGCCCAGCCGGTGCTGACCCGACTGCATTCGGAATGCTTCACCGGCGACCTGCTCGGCAGCCTGCGCTGCGATTGCGGCGAACAGCTGCGCGGCGCGATCCGCACCATCAACGAGGCCGGTGGCGGCGTACTGCTGTATCTGGCGCAGGAAGGTCGCGGCATCGGCCTAGTCAACAAGCTGCGCGCCTATCAGCTGCAGGATCAGGGCTTCGACACGGTGGATGCCAACCAGCGGCTCGGCTTCGATGCCGACGAACGCTGGTTCCTGCCGGCTGCCCGCATGCTGCAGAAACTGGGCTTCAACCGGGTGCGGCTGCTGACCAATAATCCGGAGAAGGTGTCGGGGCTGGCCGCCTGCGGCATCGAGGTCGCCGAGCGGGTGCCGCATAAATTCCCGACCAATGCCCATAACGAGGCCTATCTGGCCGCCAAGCGCAAACGCTCCGGCCACTATCTCTAACCTGCCCGGCAGGAATTGCCGGGCGAGGCCAGGCTGCTCGTTAACTATATGATTTATCAGGCGGGTTTCTTGGCCTGTGGCTTGCAATGATATGTCCCGAGAAAGGACCATCATGTCGAGCCCGGTCAAGCCATCCCATTACGACGTCTTCGGCGTCAACGACCTGCCGCCGCGCCCGGCCAGGACGGAAGGGGATGTCGCGACTACCAAGCCCGGCAAGCCGCTATTCGGCGACGATGGCTTCACCTTCAGCGACTTCCTCGACATCATCAATCCGCTGCAGCATATCCCGATCGTCAACACGGTCTATCGCGCCATGACCGGCGACAAGATCGATCCGGGTTCGCGCCTGGCTGGCGGCGGGCTGTTCGGTGGCCCGATCGGTCTGGTCGCGTCGCTGGTCAGTGGCATGGTGGAAGAATCCACCGGTAAGGATCCCGGCGAACATGCATTGGCCGCGCTGGGAATTAATCTCGGCCCCACCGGCAAGGACCAGCCGCAGACCATGCTGGCCTCGGCGTCAGATGCCATGCCGGCTGAGCAGTCCCTGCCGCAGCCAGACATGAAGATCGGCGTTGCCATGGATCCGCGCGCGGCTGAACGCAAGCCGGCGCCGGCGAAGCAGGCCGCGCAGCCAGTGGCTGGGAATGCCGCCACCAATGCGAACGGCGCCATCGAACTGCCCGCTGATCTGTTCCAGGCCCTGAAGCAGACTGCGGCCGTGCAGCAGGCCGACGCCCGCGCCGATGCGATCAACAATACCCGTGCCAATCCGCTGCCGGGCCAGCAGCCGCAGCCGCATGCCGCCGGTCCGATGCAGGTCAATGCGGCGGCCCGCCCGGTTCAGGGCAGCGATGGCCGCATCTGGTACCCGGCGCATCCACCGGGTGGCGGCGGTGTTCCGACCCGTTCGGTCGGCACGTCTCCGGTGACCCAGGCTAACGCGACCGCGAAATTCGGCACCGTCCGTGGCAACAATTATCTGGCCACGCCGCAGCAGGCGACGGCCTCTACTGCCGCCATGGTGCAGGGCGACAAGCAGGCCGAATGGTCGAACCGCGCCAGCGACGCGTACCAGAAATATTTCGACATGCAGAACGAGAAGAACCGCCGCGCCGGCATCGTCCCGTAAACGGCATCTCCGCCCCTTGCATCCCGCACGCGCATGCCGCCTGATGACGGCATGAGCGACATCATCGTCACCTCTGATGGTTTCCTGCAATTCGGCGGCCTGCGTTTCCGCTGCGCGCTCGGCAAAGGCGGCGTATTGCCCGAGGCCGAGAAGCGCGAAGGCGATGGTGCCACGCCGCTCGGCCGCTATGCGCTAAGACAGGTTTTCTATCGGCCTGATCGTGTCGCGGCCCCGCAGACCAGACTGCCGCTGCAGGCGCTGACGCCGCAGGATGGCTGGTGCGACGATCCGAATGACCCCGCCTACAACCGCTTGGTGACGCTTCCTTCTGCCGCCAGCCATGAAAAGCTGTGGCGCGAGGATGCGGTCTACGATGTGATCGTGGTGCTCGGCCATAACGACGATCCGCCGGTGCCGGGTCTGGGCAGCGCCATCTTCATGCATGTCGCCCGGCCCGATTACAGCGGCACCGAAGGCTGCGTGGCGCTGGCGCTGTCTGACCTGCTGGCGCTGCTGGCCGTGCTGCGGCCAACGACGCAGATCGATTTTCGGTCGGCTCAGTAGCCGGCCGACTAATATCCTGCTCGGGCTGCCGCCCAGTCGATGGCGGCGAGAACCGAGGCGGGCCGCGAGAAATGCAGCGGATGCCCGCCGCCATCTGTCACGACCAGTTCCACATCGGACAACACGGAGGCCAGCGGTCGGCCGTGTATCTTTGACCAGACCGAGGTATCGGCATCGTTGACGACGATGGCCACCGGCAGGCGTAGGCTGGGATATTGCGGCACCTGCCGACGCAGGAAATCGTCGAGCGCGCGGATCTCGCGCGCGGTCGCGGCAAAATCGTTCGGTCGCAGACCGAGTGCTACCGGCGCAGCGTCGAAAGCCGGCGGCACGGCACCCGGCGCGAAGGTGGAGGCAACGGCGCTATCCTTCAGCAGCGCTCCCACCGGCGCGACGATGGTGTGCTTCAGAACCGGGCCGACCAGCGGCGCATCGGCTACGCCGAACGGCATGGCCGGACCGGTGCGCCAGGGATGCGTCGCCGGGCTGACCAGCACCAGCGCCGCCACCTGATCCGGATATTGCAGCGCATAGCTGAGCGCCACGGCACCGCCATAGGAAAAGCCGAGCAGGACCGGCTTGCGCACGCCGAGTGTCTGCAATGCGGCATGCAGCGCCTGCGCTTGCGCATCGGGTGTGTCGCTATCGATGCCATCGCTGTAGCCATGACCCGGCCGGTCGATGGCGATGGACCGGAACTGCCGCGCGGTCTGCGGCATCAGACTGGCTTCGAAATCCGCTGCCGCACCATAGGCGCCATGGATCATCACCAGCGCCGGGCCACTGCCACGCTCGATCACATGCTGGCGGATCCCGCCGGCCTCGATGATGTGTCCGGATGGCGGGAAGTCCCGCTCGGCCTGGCGGGTAATGTGTTCGCTGGCGGCACCGAGGCCGAAGAGGGTGACGCCGAGAAGAATGAGCGCAGTCAGCATGGCTTCCGTTGGGTTCCAGGCTTTTTACGTTACGCCCGGCGGACTGGATGACTGCCGTAGCGTCAATGTGAGGGATTCACATCCGCCGCGATTGACGGCGGAGCGGGGCTGTCGGATCATTCCGCCAACAAATTTCCTGGAGGAAACCCATGACCCTTCCTGCCGTCGTTCAGGGCCGTCTGTCGCTGCCGGTGATTGGCTCGCCGATGTTCATCGTCTCCGGGCCCGAACTGGTGATCGCCCAGTGCAAGGCCGGCATCGTTGGTTCCTTCCCGGCGCTCAATGCCCGCCCGGCCGAGGTGCTGGAGCAGTGGCTGCAGCGCATCACCACCGAACTGGACGAGTACCGCGCCAAGAACCCCGACAAGCCGGTGGCGCCATTTGCGGTCAACCAGATCGTGCATCATTCGAATGATCGCCTGAAGCACGACGTGGAAATGTGCGTGAAGTACAAGGTGCCGATTGTCATTACCTCCTTGCGCGCACCCAACGAAGTGGTCGATGCCATCCATTCCTACGGCGGCATCGTGCTGCATGACGTGATCAACATCCGCCATGCCAAGAAGGCGCTGGAGGCCGGCGTTGACGGCCTGATCCTGGTCTGCGCCGGTGCCGGCGGTCATGCCGGCACGCTCAGCCCGTTCGCGCTGGTCTCGGAAGTGCGGCAGTTCTTCGACGGTCCGCTCGCGCTCTCAGGCTCGATCTCGCATGGCCGGCAGGTTCTCGCCGCCCAGGCGATGGGCGCCGATTTCGCCTATATGGGCACGCGCTTCATCGCAACGCAGGAAGCCAATGCCGCGCCGGGCTACAAGCAGATGCTGGTCGACTCGGCCGCCAGTGACATCGTCTATTCCTCGCTGTTTACCGGCGTGCATGGCAACTATCTGAAGAAGAGCATCGCCGCCGCGGGCATGGACCCTGACAACCTGCCCGAAGCCGACAAGAGCACGATGAGCTTCGGCTCGGGCGGCAGCTCGAAGTCGAAGGCCTGGCGCGACATTTGGGGCGCGGGGCAGGGCGTTGGCCTGATCCAGGACTCGCCGCCGGTGGCTGAACTGGTCGCGCGGCTCAAACGCGAATACGACGCCGCCAAGGCCGAACTGCTGGGCAGCGGTCGAGTGGCCCAGGCTGCAGAGTAGCGCCTCGCTATCTGCGCACTGGCTTTAGACCAGGGTCGTAGCTGTCGCCGCGTGGCCTTTGACGGGCACGATCTGCTATAGATCGTGCAAAGATAAAGGCAGGGAGGCGCGTATGGCTGGCCGCTATGAACAGGTCTATGCAGCAGCAAAGGCTGATCCGGAAGGTTTCTGGGCCGAGGCGGCGCGCGCGCTGCACTGGACCAAGCCCTGGGATCGCGTGCTGGATGCCTCGAACCCGCCATTCTATCGCTGGTTCGCCGGCGCGGAATGCAACACCTGTTACAACGCGCTCGACCGTCATATCGAAGCCGGCCATGGCGAGCGCATCGCGCTGATCTACGACTCGCCGGTCACCAACACGATCCGTAAATTCACCACGCTGGAACTGCGCGACAAGGTCGCCAAGCTGGCCGGCGCGCTGCAGGCCCAGGGCGTGCAGAAGGGCGACCGCGTCATCATCTATATGGCCATGACGCCCGAAGCCGTGATGGCCATGCTGGCCTGTGCCCGTATCGGCGCGATCCACTCGGTGGTGTTTGGCGGTTTCGCGCCACGCGAACTCGCCACCCGCATCGACGACGCCAAGCCGAAGTTGATCATCGCGAGTTCCTGCGGCCTCGAAGCCGGGCGCGTAGTGGAATACAAACCGCTGCTCGATCAGGCCATCGAGATGGCCGCGCACAAGCCATCTTCCTGTCTGGTCTTCCAGCGACCGATGTATGTCGGGCCGATGACTGCGGGCCGCGATTTCGATTTCGATGCTGAAAGCGCCAAGGCGCCGCCGGCCGATTGCGTGGCCGTCCAGGCGACCGATCCGCTCTATGTGCTCTATACCTCGGGCACCACCGGCATCCCCAAGGGCGTCGTGCGCCAGAATGGCGGCCATATGGTGGCGCTGAACTGGTCGATGAAAAACATCTACGGCGTCAATCCCGGTGAGGTTTACTGGGCCGCCTCCGATGTCGGCTGGGTGGTAGGGCATTCCTATATCGTCTACGCGCCACTGATTGCCGGCTGCACCACGCTGCTTTACGAAGGCAAGCCGGTCGGCACACCCGATGCCGGCGCCTACTGGCGCGTGATCGAGCAGCATAAGGTGGTCGCCCTGTTCACGGCGCCGACCGCCTTCCGCGCCATCAAAAAGGAAGACCCGAAGGCCGAGCTGCTGAAGAAGTATGATCTCACGCATTTCCGCACGCTGTTCCTGGCCGGCGAGCGCGCCGATCCAGATACCGTGAAATGGGCCGAGGATGCGCTGGGTAAGCCGGTGATCGATCACTGGTGGCAGACCGAAACCGGCTGGCCGGTGGCCTCGAACTGCATGGGAATCGAAGTCCTGCCGGTCAAGCATGGCTCGCCGACCCGTATCGTGCCGGGCTACGACGTGAAGGTGCTGGACGATGACGGCCATCCGGTGAAGGCCGGCGATATCGGCAATATCGTGATCAAGCTGCCGATGCCGCCGGGCTGCCTGCCGACGCTGTGGAACAACGACGAAGGCTTCAAGAAAAGCTATCTCGCGCGCTTCCCCGGCTTCTACAACACCGGCGATGCCGGCTTCATCGATGAAGACGGTTATATCTTCATCATGAGCCGCACCGACGACATCATCAATGTCGCCGGCCATCGCCTGTCGACCGGCGGCATGGAAGAGGTGCTGGCCTCGCATCCCGATGTGGCGGAATGCGCCGTGGTCGGTGTCGCCGATGCGCTGAAGGGTCAGGTACCGCTTGGCTTCGTGGTGCTGAAAGCCGGCGTGACCAAGCCCGAAGAGCAGATATTGCGCGAGTTGGTGCAGCTGGTGCGCGAGCGAATCGGGCCCGTTGCTGCGTTCAAACAAGCCGCTGTCGTGAAACGGTTGCCGAAAACGCGTTCGGGCAAGATACTGCGCGGCACCATGCAGAAAATCGCCGACGCGCAGGACTATCGCTTGCCTGCCACCATCGACGATCCCGCCATCCTAGGCGAGATCTCCGAGGTGCTGCAGCCGCTCGGCTATGCCAAGCGGCCCTGATCGGTGGCGCAGGACACACCCCTGGGCACACGCGTTGCATCCTGGTTCTCGGCGCTCGCGGTCTATCGTGACCGTCGCGTGCTGGCGATTCTGGTCCTAGGCTTCGCGTCCGGCCTGCCGCTGGCGCTGACCGGTCAGACGCTGCAGGCCTGGCTGAAGGAATCCGGTGTCTCGCTGCAATCCATCGGATTGTTCGCGCTGGTCGGCGTGCCCTATACGCTGAAATTCCTCTGGGCGCCGCTGATCGACCGCCTGCCGCTGCCGCTCCTGACGCGCTGGCTCGGCCGTCGGCGCAGTTGGCTGATTTTCGCGCAGGCCCTGCTGATGGCCGCCATCGTCGGGCTGGCGCTCAGCAATCCGGCCCAGGCGCTGGCCGTCACGGCGATTTTGGCCGTTGGCGTCGCCTTCGCCTCTGCCACGCAGGATATTGTGATCGATGCCTGGCGCGTCGAAATCCTGGAACAGCGCCAGCTGGCTGCCGGGGCTGCTTCCATCGTGTTCGGCTATCGTCTCGGCATGCTGGTGTCGTCTGCTGGCGCGCTCTATCTGGCCGACCAGTTCGCCTGGCCGCTGGTCTATCTTTCGATGGCGGCTTTGCTGGTGGTCGGTGCCATGACTGTCTTGCTGATCGGCGAGCCGCAGGCCCAGCCGCGCGGCGATGCCGAGCGACGCTTCGCCGAGGCCCAGGCCTGGCTCGGTGCGCGCCCGCATCTGTCGGGGCCGGTGGCCGCCACGATGGCCTGGTTCTATGCCAGCGTCGCCGGGCCCTTCCTGCAATTCATGTCGCGCAAGGGCTGGGTCGGAATCCTGCTGTTCGTGATGCTGTTCAAGCTGGGTGACAGCCTGGCCGGCGTGCTGGCCACCAGCTTCTATCTCGATATCGGCTTCACCAAGACGGAGATCGCCGAGATCAGCAAACTCTATGGTTTCGGCGCCACCATGATCGGGCTGTTCATCGGCGGCTGGATGATGCAGGCGGTCGGGCTGTATCGCGCGCTGTGGGTCTGCGGCCTGCTGCAGATGGGCTCGAACCTGCTATTCGCCCTGCTGGCGCTGCGCGGGCATGACCCCTTGTTCCTGGCGCTCACGGTCGGCGTCGAAAACCTGGCGGGCGGCATGGGCACGGCGGTGCTGGTGGCTTATCTCTCGGCCCTGTGCGACGTCGCCTATACCGCCACGCAATATGCCCTGCTGTCGTCGCTGACCGCGGTGGCCCGGACCTTCCTGTCGTCCTATGCCGGTTTCCTGGCCCAGGGACTCGGCTGGCCGGCTTTCTTCCTGCTGACCACGGTGGCGGCTGTGCCCGGCCTTATCTTGCTGGCCTGGCTGACCCGACGCGGGGCCGAGACACGGCTCGATACGCGCAGGGCGGGTAATGGCGGCACGATAGCCGAGGACTGACCTCGCGACTCGTTACGATCCGTCCAGAGATTGCAGTCGGGCCTAGTCTATATTTGGGGGTTAGCGACCCGATATGGCCCCTACATATTTTTCTTGGATACGCGTTTTAATATATCCGTCATATATTTGACACTATTGCATCATCGTGTAAGACGATAGTCGGAGTATGAACATGCAGTTGCCTCTCTCCGTCCCATCGGCCCTCCCACAGCCCCGCGCCGCCCGCCGCGGCTGGCAGTGTACGTCTGCCGATGGCCGGTTCGAGGTGCGGCTGACCCGCAGCCCGGATGACATCGCCCAGGCGCAGCGCCTGCGCTACAAGGTGTTCTACGAGGAGATGGCCGCCGAGCCGTCGCCCGAGATGGCCCGGCTGGGTCGCGATTTCGACCAGTTCGACCGACTGTGCGATCATCTGATGGTCTTCGACCGCCGCCATCCCGATGGCGAGCAGGCCGTGGGCACCTATCGCCTGCTGCGCCGCGAATTCGCCGAAACCCATGGCGGCTTCTACTCCGCTTCGGAATACGATCTGAAGCCGATGCTGGATTATGCCGGCGCCGGCGGCGGGCTGCTCGAACTCGGTCGTTCCTGCGTGCATCGCGACTACCGCACCAATGCGACCATCCAGCTGCTGTGGCGCGGTATCTCCACCTACATCACCGACCACGATATCAGCTTCATGTTCGGTTGCGCCTCTTTCCCGGGCACCGATCCGCAGCAGCATGCTGCCGCGCTGAGCTATCTGCATCACAATCATCTGCCGCCGCCGCAATGGCGCGTGCGCGCGCTGCCCGAGCGCTTCGTGTCGATGAATATGATGCCGGCCGAGCAGGTCAACATGCGCACCGCGCTGCATGCCCTGCCGCCGCTGATCAAGGGTTATCTGCGGCTGGGCGCCTATATCGGCGACGGCGCAGTGATTGACCAGCAGTTCGGCACCACCGACGTGTTCATCCTGCTGCCGGTCGACCGCATTGCGCCGAAATACCAGAACCGCTTCTCGGTCGATGAAGGCCTGACCGTCACCGAATATCACGCCTGACGCGACGTAAACTGCAATCCGATCAACGGCGCCGGCTTCCGGCGCCGTTTTTCTTTGCGTAACATTCGTTCCCGAGGAAACGGAAACCCGACAGGGATGAGTGGGGCGCGACCATGAATCTGGCGCATCTGCTGCACCGTGCAGCGAAAGTCTGGGGCGATCGGCCGGCTTTGTCGGTCGGCAAAGCCGTACGGCTGACCTATGCCGAGACAGGCCGTCGCGTGCCAAGGCTGGCGGCAGGTCTGGTCGAGGCCGGCAAACTGCAGCGCGGCGACCGTGTGGCGCTGCTGCTGAAGAACTGCCCGGAATACTGGGAGCTGCTGTTTGCGCTCTGGCATGCCGGTATGGTCGCCGTGCCGGTGAATGCCAAACTGCATGCGCGCGAGGTGGCCTGGATTCTCGACAATGCGGGCGCGAAGCTGGCGGTGGTGTCCAGCGCATTGGCCGACGAATTGAAGGCCCTGACGCCGACGCCGCTGATCCTGCTCGAGTCGACGGACTTCGCCGCGCTCTACGATGCGCCGGCGGTCCCGGTGGCCGATGTGGCTCCCGACGATCTGGCCTGGCTGTTCTATACGTCTGGCACTACAGGGCGGCCGAAGGGCGCCATGCTGACGCATCGCAATCTGGTGGCGGCGGTGATGAACTATTTCGCCGATGTCGATCATGTCAGTCCGCGGGACTGCATCATCCACTGCGCGCCGATCAGTCACGGTTCGGGCCTCTATGGCCTGCCGCATGTGGCGCGCGGCGCCAACCAGGTGATCCCCGAATCTGGCGGTTTCGATCCGGCCGAAACGCTGGAGCTGATCGCGCATTGGCCTGGCTGCAGCTTCTTCTTCGCGCCCACCATGGTGCATCGCCTGGTGCATGCGCCGCAGATCGCCGGCGCCGATACCAGCAACCTGAAAACCATCGTCTATGGCGGCGGGCCGATGTATGTCGCCGACCTGCAGGATGCCATGCGGGTGCTGGGGCCCAAGCTGGCGCAGATTTACGGCCAGGGTGAAGCGCCGATGACCATCACCGGCATGGACAAGGGCATGCATGTCGATACCGGGCATCCGCGTCATCTGGCGCGGCTCGGTTCGGCCGGCGTGGCGCGCACGGACGTGGAAGTGCGTGTGGTGGATGCCGATGACAACCCGCTGCCCAATGGCGAGATCGGCGAGATCATCTGCCGCGGCGATGTGGTGATGGCCGGCTACTGGCGCAACCCCGAGGCATCAGCGCAGACCCTGCGCAATGGCTGGCTGCATACCGGCGATGTCGGCAGCTTCGACGACGACGGCTATCTGACCCTCAAAGACCGCTCCAAGGACATGATCATTTCCGGCGGCAGCAACATCTATCCGCGCGAGGTGGAAGAGGTGCTGCTGCAGCATCCGGATGTGGACGAGGTCTCGGTGGTCGGCAAGCTGCATGCCGACTGGGGCGAGGAGGTGGTGGCCTTCGTGGTACGCCGCGATGGCGCCGCCGTCGATGAGGCGTCGCTGGATGCACTCTGCCTCGACCATATTGCCCGCTTCAAGCGGCCCAAGCAGTATCGTTTCCTGCAGGCCCTGCCGAAAAACAATTACGGTAAGGTGCTGAAGACCGAACTGCGCATCCTGCTGGAAAAGGAAGGCTGAGTTGTCCGACCTCGTCTACATCACCGAACACGCGCAAAAGACGCCCGACAAGCCAGCCATCGTGATGGCCGAGACCGGTGCGGTCACCACCTTCGGCCAGCTTGAGGCCGCCTCGAACCGCGCCGCGCAGCTGTTCCGCAAGCTGGGGCTGGGTCCGCGCAGCCATATGGCGCTGGTGATCGAAAACCGGCCGGAATTCTTTGAGGTCTGTTTCGGTGCTGACCGCGCCGGATTGTATTACACGCCGATCAGCACGCGACTGAGCGCGCCCGAGATCGCCTATATCGCCAGCGACTCTGGCGCCCGCGTGCTGGTAATCACCGCTGAGTTCCGCGATATGGCGGCAGAACTGCGTACTGCGTGCAAGGGCGTCGAGTCTTTCTACATGATCGGCGGCATCGCGCCCGGATACGACAGCTGGGAAGCGGCAGTGGCGGACCTGCCGGCGACGCCGATTGCCGACGAGATGCAGGGCCGCGACATGCTGTATTCCTCGGGCACCACCGGAAAGCCGAAAGGCATCAAGCGGCCAATTACTGGCGACCCGGTCGGCACGCGCAGCTATTTCGTCGACAACGGCTACAAGCTCTACGATTACAGCCCGCAGATGCGCTATCTCAATCCGGCGCCGCTCTATCATGCGGCCCCCTTACGCTACTGCATGCTGGTGCTGCGCGTGGGCGGCACGCTGGTGATCATGCAGCATTTCGATGCCGAAGCGGCGCTGCGGCTGATCGAGCAGCACAGGATCACGCATAGCAACTGGGTGCCGACCATGTTCGTGCGGATGCTCAAGCTGCCGGTCGAGGTCCGCAGCCGCTATGATCTTTCATCGCATCGCGTCGCCATCCATGGCGCCGGCCCGGTCTCCAGCATGACCAAGCAGCAGATGATCGACTGGTGGGGCCCGGTGCTGTTCGAGTATTACGCCGCCTCCGAAGGCAACGGTATGACCTTCATCACCAGCCAGGACTGGCAGACGCATAAAGGTTCGGTCGGCCGTGCCATCATCGGCGAGCTGCATATCGTGGATGACGAGAGTGGCGCCGAACTGGGCGTGGGTAAGTCCGGGCTGGTGTATTTCGGTAACGGCCAGCCCTTCACCTATCACAACGACGAGGCCAAAACGAAGCAGGCCTTCAATGACAAAGGCTGGAGCACCTTGGGCGATATCGGCTATGTCGATGCTGAGGGCTATCTCTACCTGACGGACCGAAAGGCTTTCATGATCATTTCCGGCGGCGTGAATATCTATCCGCAGGAAGCCGAGAATGTGCTGATCGAACATCCCAAGGTGGCCGATGTCGCCGTGGTCGGCGTGCCCAACGAAGACTTCGGCGAGGAAGTGAAGGCGGTCGTGCAGCCGGTCGATATGAAGGATGCCGGCCCGGCATTGGCGGAGGAACTGCTGGCCTATTGCCGTCAGCATCTCGCGGCCATCAAATGCCCGCGTTCGATTGATTTCGAGGCAGCCCTGCCGCGCCATCCGACCGGCAAGCTGTATAAACGGCTGATCAAGGATCGCTACTGGGGCAATCGCACCAGCCGTATTGTCTAGGCTTTCGCGGCGCTTCCTGGCGTGCCTTTAGAGGTCGAATACTCGAAATGCAGCGGCTTGCCGCTGTTGAGCAGCGGATAGATCGCATGCGCGGCCGAGGCGGCCTCGGCAAAGCCTGTCAGGATCAGTTTAAGTTTGCCGCGATAGGTGGCGACATCGCCGATGGCGAAGATGCCGGGCACCGAAGTCTGGCAGGTGGCCGGATCGACCGGCAGGTGATGCCGCTCCAGTTCCATGCCCCATTGCGCAATCGGACCCAGGTCACTTTTCAGCCCGAAGAAGGCGAGCAGCGCATCGGCCGGCAGGCTTTTCGTATCGCCGTCCAGCGATTTCACCGCCACGCCGGTCAGTACGCCATTGCTGCCGTCCAGCGCATCGAGCTGGTATGGCACCACGATGTCCAGGCCATGGCCGTCCAGGGCGCGCAGCTTGGCCACGCTGTCGGGCGCGGCGCGGAACTGGTCGCGGCGATGCACGAACCAGATCTGAGCGGCGACGCCATGCAGCATCAGCGCCCAGTCCACCGCGCTGTCGCCGCCGCCGGCAATCACGATGCGGCGGGCGCGGAAATCCTCGGCGCGCCGCACCAGGTAATGCACGCCGCAACCGCCGGGCTGGCTCTCGAACTGTTCGATCCGCTCCAGCGGCGGACGGTTGGGGCCAAACGCACCGGCGCCGGCCGCGATGATCACTGCGCCGGCCTCGATCACCTTGCCCTTTGAGGTTGTCAGGCGGAAACCGCCGCCGACGCCGCGGGGCTGTTCGACTTTGTCGACGCGCTGGCCCAGATGATAGACCGGTTTGAAGGGCGCAGCCTGCAGTTCAAGCTGTTCCACCAGGCCGGCACCGCTGATCTGCGGAAAGCCGGGAATGTCGTAAATCGGTTTTTCGGGATACAGCGCGCTGCACTGTCCGCCGATGGCATCCAGCGCGTCGATGACGTGGCAGGTCAGTCCGACCATGCCGCATTCGAATACGGCGAACAGGCCGACCGGGCCGGCTCCGACAATGGCAACATCTGCTTTTTGAACAGTCATCGCTCTGAACGCATCCACGCTACGGGGCAGCAGGAAAGCCGGTAATCTGGCCAAATGTGTGGCAAGTTTTTAACGGCTTCCGGAGCGGCCGACTACCCGTCAGGCTGCGTTGACCGTCACGAATCCACTCAAGGGGCGAGAATGTCCCCGGGAAGGGTTGCAGGACTAACGCCTGACGTAGACAGAAGGTTACCGGATTTTTCGCACAAGGGCGGTGCGCGAACCGGAAAAGCACTGGGTCCGCCCTGGCAATCGGGGGTGGGATACCTCGATATCTCAACCAACGGGATTCGCCGGAGCGTGTCCGATGATGCTGCAGTTCAAGCGCCAGATTTTGTCCTATCACGACGACAGCCATGACGTAGCGATTTCGCATCCGAAGTTGCGTGCGCTGTTCGACCTCTGGGATGCGAGACGGGGCAGCCGTCAGGCGCCGCCGCGTAGCGATTTCTCGCATGAGGATCTGCTGCCCTGGTTCGGCCACCTGATGCTGCTCGACTGCCTCGACAACAACGAATATCGCTACCGCCTGTACGGCACGAAGCTGACCCAGCTGTTTGGCTTCGATCTCACCGGCCACATGGTCAGTGCCTCGGCCGACCGCATCGGCGACAAGCCGCTGGATGAATATGCCAGGGTGGTGCGGATCGGCGCGCCGGTCTATGTCTCGCGGATCAGTCCTTCGGCGCGTGAATACCTGAAGGTCGACAAGCTGGCGCTGCCGCTGATGGAAGGCGGCCGGGTCACCAAGATCCTCGGCGCGATCTACCTGTCCGACAGCGAGTAGCCTCAGCCCGGCTTGCGCGCCGGTAGCGACATTGCTGCGACGCCGACCACCACGAAGATCAGGCCGAGCCAGGCCGAGCCCGCCAGGCTCTCGCCGAGGAAGACCGCGCCGATGCCGACGCCGATGGGGATGCGCAGATACGCCTGCGAGGTCACGCCGACTGAGCCCAGCGTACGCACCAGCCGGAAATAGATCACGAAAGCCAGCGCGGTGGAAAACACCGACAGCGCCACCAGAGCCAGCAGCGACGTATCCGATGGCTGCAGGGTCCATGGCTGGTCGATGAGCAGGCTGAGCGGCACCAGGATCACGGCGCCGCAGAGCATCGAGCCGGCCGCCGGCACCATCGAATCGAGATGCTTGAAATTGTGGCCGTAGATCGCCGCTGCACCGTAGGACAGCGAGGCCACCAGCATGGCGAGCTGGCCCCAGAGGTCGCTGCCCAGGCCGGTCAGCGCGCCGACGCCCATGATCAGGCAGACGCCGCTGATGCCCATCACCGTGCCGAACAGCTTGCGCCCCGTCACGGCCTCGTGCCGCGTGATCGCCCAGGTGATCAGGAAGGCGAAGATCGGCGTGGTGGAATTCAGGATCGTGGCCAGGCCGGCATCGATGCGGGTTTCGGCCCAGGCGATCAGGGTGAAGGGCATCACCGAATTCAGGCAGGCCTGGATGGCCAGGCTGCGCCAGGTGGCGCGGTCACGCGGCAGCTGGATGCCGCGGGCGCGCAGGATGCAGAACAGCAGGCAGCCGGCAATGACGGTGCGCGCGGCGATGAAAGTGACTGGCGGAATGGTCTCGACACCCAGCTTGATGAAGGTGAATGAGGCACCCCAGAGCGTGGCTAGGGCTGCGAGCAGCAGAAGCTCCAGTGCAAGGGAGCGGGGCGGCGCGGCAGCAGAAGAAGAGGCGGTCATAGGAGGGGTTCCGGTGCGAAGGATCGAATGCGGCACAGACTGTCATGCCGACCCATGCGATTCATCTGCCCATGCTACGGCTTCGGCCGAACTATGGCGACCGCGCGATTGCAGCCTGACAATATGCGACTGAGGGCTTGAAGCGCATTCAGCATCGCGTATCGTGATCGGGCGATATAGCTGGTCGCAGGGAAATGCCGCGCAGACGGCCGGGAAGAGGAAACGACATGGAAGGCGATATCGTCACCACCCTGCTACTGCCGGGCATTCTGGCCTTCATCATGTTCTCGCTCGGCCTCGGCCTGACGGTCGAGGATTTCCTGCGCATCGTGCGCCAGCCGCGCGCGCTCCTTGTGGGCGTGCTGTGCCATTTCGTGCTGCTGCCGCTGATCTGCTTCCTGCTGCTCAAGGCGGTCGGTATCGGCGGCGTCTTCGCCATCGGCTTCATGATCCTCGCCGCCTGTCCCACCGGCACGACCTCGAACCTTCTCACCTATATCGCGCGCGGCGATGTGGCGCTGGCAGTCAGCTTCACGGCGGTGGCCAGCGTGGCGACGATCTTCACCCTGCCGCCGATCGTGATCTGGTCGATGCAGCATTTCGGCAGCAACACGCAGGCTGCCGTCAGCGTGCCGGTCGGCCTGATGATGGGACAGATTTTCCTCATGCTCGGCGTGCCGGTGGGTCTCGGTATGCTGGTGCGTCGTCGCTGGCCGGAGGGCGCGCTGCGCTGGGAGCCGCGCGCGACTCGCGTGGCCGCCGTGCTGTTCATCATCATCGTGCTCGGCGCGGTGGCCAAGAACTGGGGGCTGCTGCGCGACAATTTCGGCAGTCTGGCGGGCTTTGCCATCGGGCTGAATCTGCTGATGCTTGGCGTAGGTTTTCTGGTCGCCTGGCTGGCGCGGCTGTCGCGCCGCCAGTCGGTCACGCTCGGTATCGAAACCGCCGTGCAGAATGCGACGCTCGCCATCGTGATCGCCAGCACCGTGCTGCAGGATGATGCACTGGCGATCCCTGGCGGCCTTTATGGCGTGCTGATGTATGCCGGCGGGCTGCTGTTTGCCTTCGGCATGCGGCGGTTTACGACAAGGTGATAACAATTTTAAATAATCGAAATTCTAGTATTTAGGAGAGTCTTCTGTTTCGTCGACTCTGAACTTCTTTGGCCCGTTGAAGAAGGGAGTTGAGTTCGTCATACCAGTGCTCATTACCGGAATGCCGTGTAACAATATGGCTGTAGGGGACGCCAAACATTTCAGCTATCCAAAAAAAGATAGTGCATGTCTTAACTCCTGTCCAAACATCATTATCTTGGCCGACTTCTTTTCCAGAAAGTGAATAAAACCAATCTCCAGCAGGAGAAATTGATTCGCTGGTTTGGACTAATGGGATTCCATGTTGCTTTGTGAAATTTCGGTACGCCTCAGTGTCTATAAATGGAACGCGGCGCCATGTGCCGCTGATTCGTAAGCTTAGGTCATATGGAAAATCGAGCCCTGTTACTTCTGCAAGCTTCTCGTGGCGGCGCATAACGCCCCACAAAGCGGCAAATAGAATGTTTAAATCGACGAGAAATCCACTAGAAAAATTCTTTTCCTTCAGTAATGAGAAGAAATCTGATGGGTGAGTGTATCCTTCAAAGAATTTTCGAGTGTTGGAGTTGGCATTATAAAAATTATCATCAATCGATATTGAGCTTAAGGGAAGGGTGATGTGTG
This sequence comes from Alphaproteobacteria bacterium, assembly GCA_018336035.1. Lineage (GTDB taxonomy): Bacteria > Pseudomonadota > Alphaproteobacteria > Ferrovibrionales > Ferrovibrionaceae > Ferrovibrio. Next base: position 43,349 of record JAGXRD010000033.1, read on the forward strand.
AGGTTCCATCCACCATGTAGCGCCAAGTAAGAGACAGTCGATCTGCTTGGTTGTCTTTTACTTGGCGAGCAATAAATCCTTCGGAACTTGATTGCGCACTGTCAAAAGGGAGGCCTCCGCTCCCCACCTCTTTATTTGCCATAAGATCTGCAAACTCATCGAACTTGATTTCTCGTTTGGGGAAAACTTCCCGCCAGGGCGATGGAAGAATGAAAACGTCTAGATACGTCGTCTGTTTCTCGGCCTTGGAAATCTCGGGTTTAGTTCTGATTAGAGAATCTAAAGAGCGCTGCCTTCTTTTTCCGCGCTTCCACAGCATGTCCAAGATGTGACGATCTGTTTCGGGGCGCGGGTTCGACTCATCTGCTATTCGACGATAAATTCGGCCATCTGAATGGATGTGTGGTGCCGTATAACTTTTTTGAACTCTGATGACTATTATTGCTCTTCGCTCATCAAGGCCGATTTCAATATTGGGGCCACGTACAATGTGCATTTCAAAGTATGGAGGCGGGCTAACGCAAGCTGAGATGGCTTGACGAATCTTCATTTCCTCGGTGGCGATATCATCGCTCGGGATTCCTGGAAACAGCTCTGCAGTTCGATCCTTATTTGCAGCTTCTTTAATGCCATAAAACAACCACCCGCCATATGTGTTTGCAAAGGCGCTAATCGATTTGGCAATTGATTTCGTGTTCGGAATAGAACTCTTATATTCAATATACCAACCCTCAGGCACTACCCTCAACGCTAATAAATCCGACGCGTTAATTTCGGAAATCTCCTTATCAAAGGGAGTGTATAAGGTGGCGGGCATTGTCATTTTCCTGACTTATGCTTGAGAGCTATTTTTCGCGATTAGATTATCTCACAAATCCCAGCCGGCGGTAGCTCAGCGCTTCCGCCACATGCATGCGTCGCACGCTGTCGCTGCCATCCAGGTCGGCCAGCGTGCGCGCCACGCGCAGCACGCGGTGATAGCCGCGTGCGGTCAGGTGCATCGCCTTGGCCGCTTCGGTGAGCAGGTTGCGGCCCGCATCGTCGGGGGCGGCGATCCGCTCCAGCAGCTGGCCGTCCGCCTGCGCATTGGTGCGGATCACGTTGCGGCCGTCCTTCGACAAACCGCCGCTGCCGGTGCGGGCGTAGCGGTCGCGCTGGATATCGCGCGCCTGCGCCACGCGGGCGGCCACCGCGGCTGAGTCTTCGCCCGGCGGCGGGGCGCTCAGATCGTCCGGGCTGACGGCCGGCACTTCCAGCGTGAGATCGATGCGGTCGAGCAGCGGGCCCGACAGCCGCGCCTGGTAATCGGCGCCGCATTTCGGCGCACGGCTGCAGGCCTGGGCCGGATCGCCGAGATGGCCGCAGCGGCAGGGATTCATCGCCGCCACCAGCTGCACGCGGGCCGGATAACTGACATGCGCATTGGCGCGCGCCACCACGCATTCGCCGGTCTCGAGCGGCTGACGCAGAGAGTCGAGCGTCTGGCGGTTGAATTCCGGCAGCTCATCAAGAAACAGCACGCCGAGATGCGCGAGGCTGACTTCGCCGGGCTTCACGCGCAACCCGCCGCCGACGAGCGCCGCCATCGAGGCCGAATGATGCGGCGCGCGGAACGGACGGCGGCGCGTGAGTTTGCCATCGGGCAACTGCCCGGCCAGCGAGGCGATCATGCTGACTTCGAGAATCTCGGCCGAGTCCAGCGGTGGCAGGATGCCAGGCAGGCGCTGTGCCAGCATCGACTTGCCGGCCCCCGGCGGCCCGATCAGCAGCAGATTGTGCGAACCGGCCGCGGCGACTTCGAGCGCGCGCTTGGCGCTCTCCTGGCCCTTGATGTCGCGCAGATCAGGCAGCGTGGCTGTGTCTTCGGCGGCGATGCCGGGGCGCGGATGTGGCAGCACCTGGCTGCCCTTGAAATGATTGATCAGGGCCAGCAGCGACGGCGTCGCCAGCACACGTTCGGCATCGCCGGCCCAGGCTGCCTCGCTGCCCTGCGCTTGCGGGCAGATCAGGCCGCGATCCTGTGCATGCGCCGAGAGTGCGGCGGGAAGAATGCCGGTGACGGGGCCGACCGCGCCATCGAGGCCGAGTTCGCCAAGCGCGAGATAGCCGTCCAGAGCATCGGGCGGCAGCACGCCCATCGCGGCGAGCAGCGCCAGCGCAATCGGCAGGTCGTAATGGCTGCCTTCCTTGGGCAGGTCGGCGGGCGCCAGATTGACGGTGATGCGCTTGGGCGGCAGCGCCAGCCCGATGGCGCCAAGCGCGCCGCGCACGCGCTCGCGGCTTTCGCCCACCGCCTTGTCGGCCAGACCGACCACGGCAAAGGCGGGCAGGCCGTTCGACAACTGCACCTGCGCTTCGACCGGCATCACCTCGATGCCCTGGAATGCGACCGTGCGACAGCGTGCGACCATGCCGCGCAGTTTATTCTTTGTTCTTTGAGAAACAAATACTCCAGATTGTTTTTACTAAAATATTTCCCGCACTAGGACTATGGCCGTATGCAGCGCGCCGCTTGGCAGCCCGGCCGATCCGCGCTACACAGGCCTCGCACCCTTTGGGGAGTAGCCGTCCGCCACGACCTCGGTCGATGAGCGGGGGAAGCGTCAACAGACTAGGCACGGGCGGCCAGCAATCTGCCCACTGCCTTGGCGCTTCCGGACCGGAGTTCGTCTCCGGTATGGCGAGACCTTAGGCTTGTACCGTTGCATCCCGGACCGGGCGGCGACGGGACAGCCTATGGCCTTGATCGCCGCCCGGTCCCCGATGTGCCTGCCCCATGTTCGCTGCCCCGGAATTGTCCGCTTTCCTCACCACCACCGGCGTGGTCGCCATCGCCGAGATCGGCGACAAGACACAGCTGCTGTCGCTGCTGCTGGCGGCGCGCTTTAATCGCCCCTGGCCGATCCTGGCCGGCATTCTCGCCGCCACCATCGCCAATCATCTGGCCGCCGCTGCGCTGGGTGTTTGGCTCGAAGACCTGCTGGCGCCGCAGGTACTGCGCTGGGTGCTGATCGCCTCCTTTGTGGCGATGGCGGTGTGGACGCTGATCCCCGACAAGCTGGAGGAGGATGCCGCACAGAGCACAGGCCGCTGGGGCGCTTTCCTCACCACGCTGGTGATGTTTTTCATCGCCGAGATCGGCGACAAGACGCAGCTCGCCACCACGGCGCTGGCCGCGCGCTACGATGCGATCCTGATCGTCACCGCGGCCAGCACGCTGGGCCTGATGCTGGCCAATGTGCCGGTGGTGTTTCTCGGCAAGGCACTGATGCGGCGCCTGCCGCTGAACCTCGCGCGCTACCTGGCGGCGGCGGCCTTCCTGCTGCTCGCACTGGTGCTCTTGCTGGCCGGTTGAGATTCGGGCAATCGGGTGCGGTGCAAAAAGGTTGCATGTCCAACGATAATGGTTGGTCTGTGCCGGCATTTGCCGGTAAAACTTTCCCCCTGAGGAAACGCGCGATGACCGGAATGAACCGGTGCGCTTGGAAGGGAGATTCAACATGCGGCGAATTCTGGCATTAACGGCAGTGGCATCGGGTGCGGTTCTTGCCGCGATGAGCTTCGTGGCCGGCACTGCCCAGGCACAGGCCTGGCCCGACAAACCCATCACCTTCATCGTCCCGTTCCCGGCCGGCGGTGGCACCGATGCCTTCGCGCGTCCGCTGGCGGCGCAACTGGGCAACCAGCTTGGCAAGCAGATCGTGATCGACAACCGCGGTGGTGCGGGCGGTACGCTGGGTGCCGGCCTGGCGGCGCGCGCGCCGGCGGATGGCTACAACTTCTTCATCGGCGGTGCGCACCATGCCATCGCGCCCTCGGTGTATCCGAAGCTGGATTACGACATCGAGAAGGATTTCATCCCGGTCATCCTGATCGCGCAGCCGCCGCAGGTGGTGGTGGTCAACCCGACCCGTACCTCGGCGACGACGCTGAAGCAGCTGATTGATGAAGCCAAGGCCAAGCCGGGCAAGCTCTCGTATGGCTCGGCCGGCAACGGCACCTCGCATCATCTGGCGGGCGAGTTGTTCAAGATCCTGACCAAGACCGACATCGCCCATGTGCCCTATCGCGGTGCCGGCCCGGCGATGCAGGATCTGGTCGGCGGCCAGGGCATCGAGATGATCTTCGACGGCCTGGGTTCCTCGGCCGCGCAGATCAAGGGTGGCCGCATCAAGCCGCTGGCGGTTGCCGCCGAACAGCGCTCGCCGGCCTTCCCCGATATCCCAACCGCGAAGGAAGCCGGCCTGGACGGCTATGTGGTGTCGACCTGGTATGCCATGTGGGCGCCCAAGGGCACCCCGGCGCCGGTGATCGAGCGCATGACCAAGGAAGTGCAGACCGCGATGAAATCGCCGGAACTGACGGAAATCTGGAAGAACAACGGTTCGGCAGTTCCGAATGTGGCGGGTCCCGCTTTTGCCAGCTTCCTCAGTTCTGAAATCAAGCGCTGGGCCGAAGTGGCCAAGGCGTCAGGTGCCCGGATCGATTGATCTAACTCGCCCGACATTCTTGTTGAATCTGATAACGGCCGCCCCTCGGGGCGGCCGTTTTTCTATGAACCGTCACCAGCACGCCATTGGCTGTAACAAAGAGGTGCGGTTAGTATCGGTCGGTGACCCGGTGCCGCTGCAGGACCGGACAACAGAAGACGTAAACGATGAGCAAGATTGCCGGCAGGCGCTACCGGAAAGCCGAGATCGAGACGCTGCTCGATGCGCTCAAACGCCAGACCAAACGGGCGCGCGCCAAGGCCGAGGATGCGATCCAGCGCATCGGTCATGCCACCTATGAACCCTATTATGAATATCGCGAGTCGCTGACCGAGATCGAAGGCGTGCTGGTCCTGATCGAGGATCGCATGGAAAATGCCGAGAAGGACGCGGCGGCTCAGCTGCAGGAATACCACAGCCAGCTGATCGTCGATCTGCTGCGCATGAAGATCGATGTGGTGCTGCGCGTTTTCCCGGCGTTGGAGAATGCCGAAGTCCTGCCGGTCGGCACGCAGAAGGTTTTCCTCGCCACGATCTGGGAATTGAACGAAACCGTCGCCCGCATCGACCGCGAGAAGATCGAGGGCGTGCTGGATGCCGATGCGCGCAAGCGCCTGACGGTGGCGGAAACCATCCTGCGCGAAGTGTCGGACCGGGCGCCGCGCCTGATGGAGCTGGCGGCCGAAAACAATGCCCGCATGGGCTGATACTGCCGCTAGGGCTTTTCTGACAATTCGTGATATTGCCGCGCGTAGAACATGCGATGCGCGGTCTGCGTCTGTGCCGCCGCCTGTTTCTTGATCAGCGCCGGCACGGTGTCGGCCGGCACCGGCTGTAGCTGGAACGGTCCCGGCTGCATCGCATAGGGTCGCGTGTCGCCTTTCGGAGTCAGGATCACGGCATTGCGGCCATCGCCCACCGCGACATCGAAATTATGCGCCATGGCGATCCGCCCGCCGCCCGGTGGCACGCGGCGCAGGTCGACGCCGAAGAAGGGGCTGTCGTAACTGAGGCCCAGCAGGCCGAGCAGGGTGGGCGCGACATCCATGCTGGAGCCCAGCACGGCATCGCGTGCCGGCGCGATATGCTTCGGTGCGTAGATGACCAGCGGCACGCGGAAGCCCTGCACCGGAATCTGCGCCGCGCCCCAGACCTTCGGGCCGTGGTCGCCGATCAGCACGAAGATGGTGTCGTCGAACCACGGCTTGCCGCGGGCTGCATCGATGAAACCGCCCAGCGACCAGTCGGCATAGGCCGCGGCCTGTTCCTTGAACGCGTTGCCGGGCCGCTGCTCGATGCGACCGTCGGGATAGCGGAAGGGGCGATGATTGCTGACCGTCAGGCAGGCGAAGAAGAACGGTCCCGGTTCGGCCGCCATACTGTCGATGCGCGACAGCGCTTCCTTGAACATGTATTCGTCCGCCACGCCCCAGATCGTCTTGAAGCCGCGGTCGGCGACATCGCTCTGTCCCAGTACCCGGTCGAAGCCGATGGTCTCCCAGAAATGCCCCATATTGTCGAAGCTGGTGGGGCCGCCATAAAGGAAGGTCGAGCGATAGCCGAACTGTTTGAGCAGAAAGGGCAGCGAATTCATGCCTTCCGAACCGCTGCGGCGTGCCGTGGAGATGCCGGGGATCGGCGGGAAGGAGGTGAAGATGGCTTCCAGGGCGCGCACGGTGCGGTCGCCGGTGGCGTAGATATTGGTGAACAGCAACCCGTCTTCTGCGATCCGGTGCCAGTTCGGCGACACTGTATTGCGGTAGTTGCGCTGCTTCTCCTCGAAGACATCCTCGAAATAGACCGAGCCGAAGGATTCCTCGAGTACCAGAACCACGTTCAGTTTTTTCGCCGGCAGCGGTCCGTTATCGACATGTCGGCGCAGGCTGCGTTCGGTGGGCGCGGCCAGGTTCGTCGTGTTGTCCTGCCGCACCATGTCGCGCAGCAGCGGTATGGCTTCGGCTTCGTCGATACCGGGATAAACACCGTCATATTTGCTGTCGTTGGTCAGGAAGGCATTCAGGATGCTGTGCATGCCATTCACGGCCAACTCGTTGGTGGTCCGCGCCGTGACCGGCTCGTAAGGGCCGGCATGGAGGAAGGGCAGGGCCAGCAGCGTGGCCACGGCGGCAACGGCGGCGCTGCGCCGCCATTCGCCGGGCACCAGCGGTGTCTCCAGCGCATGAGTCAGACGGCGCCGCAGCAGGGCATAAATCGCCAGGACAACGGCCGCAATCGCTGGCAGATAGATGTGCAGATCGAAGGACTCGCGGATATTGCCGAGTACCTCCTTGGGAAAGATCAGGTAGTAAACAGCAATACCGTTGAAGCGGCTGTTATATTCATCCCAGAAAAAAACCTCTGCCACCGCGGCAAAAATCGCGAGGCCGAGCAGGCCCACCAGCAGCAGGTGCGCCAGCACCTTGGCGGTGCGCCAGCGGAACACGCGATTGAGCAGGTAAAGGCCCAGCAGGAACGGCAGGCCGAGCAGCACGGCGGTGGCGGCATCATCCGCCAGCCCAACCAGCCAGACCGCCGCGAAAGACAGGACCGAGTCCGGTGTGTCGATGGCGATCCAGATCGTCAACGTCAGCCGCACGGCGGCTGCCAGGAGGATGAAAATGCCCAGGCAGAGCAGCCAGAAGTGGAGCCTGGGCGGGATGCGGTGGGACGGCGGCGAAAGCGGCATTTCGCGCGAAGGAACGAACAGCATGACAGACCAGGGTTATGGAAGCCTGCCGCTGTTTACCCGCTGACACTTACAGCAAGCTTACGCGCTTCCTTTGGCGGGAAAATGCAGGACGAATTCCGCTCCGCCGCCGGGAGCGTCACCGACCGAGACGCTGCCGCCATGTCCGCGCATGGTCTCCGCCACGATCGCCAGTCCCAGCCCGGCACCGCCGCCGCGCTGCCGGTTCCGCCCGCGCCAGAAGCGCTCGAAGATTTCATTGCGCTGGGCCACTGGCACGCCGGGACCATGGTCGCGCACGGCAATGGCAGGTTCAGGTGTCACGATAATCGTCACTTCCGATCCCGTTGCGGTATGGGCAATCGCATTTTCGATGAGATTGCGCAGTGCATTCTCCAGTGCGTCGGACGAACCGTTCACCAGTACCGGATGGGGGGTATCACTCAGCGCCAGTGTCTTATGTGCCGCAATCGCCAGCGGCGCCAGAAAGGCGACAACTGTTTCGGCCACGACGTTCAGATCGACCGTATCGAATTGCGGCGGAGCGGCTTCCAGGCGCGAAACCTGCAGCAGCTGGCTGACAAGACGATTCATCCGCGCAATGTCTTCGGCCAGGCGACGGGTTTCGGAGCTGGGCGCCAGCTCTGCAACCCGGGCGGTCAGCACCGCCAGCGGCGTGCGCAATTCATGCGCAGCATTGGCGGTAAACCGGCGCTGCATTTCGAACCCCTGTTCCAGGCGGTCGAGCGCGGCATTGATGGCCAGCGGCAGGGCGCGGATTTCTTCCGCCACATCGTCGGTCGGCAGACGAAGGTTACGGGTTTCGGGTCCGATCTGCAGGGCGCGCGCCGACAGTTCCTTGATGGGACGCAGGCTCGTGCGGATCGTCCAGGTCGCCATCAGCAGCGCGGCCGCCAGCACGACGGGCACGGTCCAGCCGATATGCACGGCGAATTCGCTGAGCAGCGTGTCGATATAGACGTCGGGATGGAGTTTGCCCTGCGCCACGATCACGCGATACCCTGCTGGCAATCCTTCGCTGCTCTGCAATGCATAGTAGCTGCTTTCGCCGCCGCCCGCGTCGAGCAGCCGGAACACGGTCTCGCCGTCGGCGGGGCGACTGAAGGACAGTCCGGCAAAGGCGGTGCGGGCTTTGTCGCTGGAGGCAGCCGCGATCTGTCCGGCAGGATCGATCACGGCATAGAGATAGCTGTCGCCGGAATTGCGATAAGCCTGATCCAGTTCCGGCGGCAGGGCAACAGTTATGCCGCCATTGCGGGCCTGCGCATGCAGCGCGATCTGCTTGGCCTGAATCTGGAGCCCGACATCGTCCAGGTTGTCGAGCGCGAACCAGGCATACTGGCTGATGGCGATGGCCACCAGTACCGTCGCTCCCAGCAGCACCAGTCCCATCCGCCAGGCCAGGCGTGCCTGCAGCGACCACCGATGGCTCAGGGAACGGCTCATGCGGCGGCTTCTGCCAGCAGATAGCCCACGCCGCGCACGGTATGAATCTCACCGGAAAAACCGCCGCCGGTCAGCTTGCGGCGCAGGCGATGCAGCAGGACTTCAAGTGAATTCGGCGTCACTTCATCGTCGAATCCATAGATGCGCTCTTCCAGATAGCGCTTCGGGACCACGCGACCGACCCGCCGCAGCAGATTTTCCAGCAATGTCATTTCGCGTGCGGTCAGTGGCAATGCCCGGCCATCGACGGTGACCGTTCGGCCGATGGTATCGAAAGAGATATTGCCGGCCTGCAGAACGATCCCGAGTGCTCCATTGGGACGACGCAGCAGGGCTTTCAGCCGCGCGATCAGTTCATCAATCGCGAAGGGTTTCAGCAGGTAATCGTCGGCACCGCTGTTCAGCCCCGCTACGCGATCATCGACGCCATCACGCGCGGTGAGGATCAGTACTGGCGTGCTGTCGCGGCGGCTGCGCAATTCGCGCAGGATCGTCAGGCCGTCCTCGTCCGGCAAGCCGAGATCGAGCACCATGGCATCGTACCGCGACGTCGCAAGCGCATCGCGCGCCGCTTCCGCAGTAGCGGCCACGTCGACGGTAAAACCGGCACGCGTCAGACTGCGCTGGACCAGGTCGAGCAGTGCGGTTTCGTCTTCGATCAGCAGGAGTCGCATGGGAGGGCTCTTATCGAGCGGTCGACTTACCGCCACCTTACGAACATGCGCCGGCCGGCGCCGGAATTAAAGGTTACGATGCGGATATTTACCGGTTCGCCTGTCTTTTACCGGGGCCGAAATCCGACTGGCGGCAACGGTTGCGACATTTCGGCCATTGCGCCCCCGGGCCAGTTTGGGTAGAAGGGCCGTGGGACACGCCCCCCCAACGGGGCGCTTACTATCTGGAAGGATAGACACATGACGAAGCCTGCCCTGCGCCCCAATTCCGCGCATTTCTCTTCCGGCCCCTGCGCCAAGCGCCCCGGCTGGACCCCCGAACTCCTCAAGAATGCCCTGGTCGGCCGCTCGCATCGCTCGAAAGAGGGCAAGCAGCGCCTGGTCGATGCCATCGAGCTGCATCGCAAGCTGCTGGGCATTCCCGCTGACTACAAGATCGGCATCGTGCCGGCCTCCGATACCGGCGCCGTGGAAATGGCGCTGTGGTCGATGCTGGGCGCGCGCGGCGTCGATGTCCTGGCCTGGGAAAGCTTCGGCGCCGGCTGGGGCTCCGACATTTCCAAGGAACTGAAGCTCAAGGATGTCCGCACCCTGAAGGCCGGTTACGGCGACATCCCCGACCTGAAGCAGGTCGACTGGAGCCGCGACGTCGTCTTCACCTGGAACGGCACGACCTCGGGCGTGAAGGTGCCGAACGGCGACTGGATCTCGGACAGCCGCGAAGGCCTTGCCATCTGCGACGCCACTTCGGCGGTATTCGCCATGGACCTGCCGTGGTCGAAGCTCGATGTCACCACCTGGTCGTGGCAGAAGGCGACCGGCGGCGAAGCCGCACACGGCATGATCGTGCTGAGCCCGCGCGCCGTGCAGCGTCTGGAAACCTACACGCCGGCCTGGCCGCTGCCGAAGATTTTCCGCATGGCCAAGGACGGCAAGCTGATCGAAGGCATCTTCAAGGGCGAGACGATCAACACGCCCTCCATGCTCTGCGTCGAAGACATCCTCGACGCCCTGAAATGGGGCGAGAGTGTCGGTGGCCTGAAGGGCATGATCGCCCGTTCGGAAGCCAACCTGAAGGCCATTGCCGACTGGAAGGCCAGGACTCCCTGGGTCGATTTCCTGGCTGCTGATCCGGCCGTACGTTCCAACACCTCGATCTGCCTCAAGGTGGTCGATCCCTGGTTCACTGCCCTGGGCCCGAAGGACCAGGAAGCAGCGGCCAAGCAGATCGCGTCCACTCTGGAGAAGGAAGGCGTGGCCATGGACATCGCGCATTATCGCGATGCCCCTCCGGGCCTGCGCATCTGGGGCGGCGCCACGGTGGAGACCAGCGATATCGCTGCGCTCTGCCCCTGGCTCGACTGGGCTTTCGCCGAAGTGAAGGCGACCTACAAGCCGGCTGCGGCCGCCTGATCTTTTCAGACACAGGCGCGTTCACAAGACGCGCCTGTTTTTCTTTCCCATTCTGACATTCGAGGACTTTTCCCATGGTCAAGGTTCTGATCTCCGACGAACTGAGCCCCGCCGCCGTCGATATCTTCAAGACCCGCGGCGTCGAGGTCGACATCAAGACCGGCCTGAAGCCGGAAGAACTGCTCGCCATCATCGGCGACTATGACGGCCTCGCCATCCGCTCGGCCACCAAGGTGACCGCCAAGGTGCTGGAAGCCGCCAAGAAGCTGAAGGTGGTCGGCCGCGCCGGAATCGGCGTCGACAACGTGGATATTCCGGCCGCCACCGCGCGCGGCGTCTGCGTGATGAACACCCCGTTCGGCAACTCAATCACCACGGCCGAACATGCCGTGGCCATGATGATGGCGCTGGCCCGCGAAATCCCGCTGGCTGACCGTTCCACCCAGGCCGGCAAGTGGGAAAAGAACCGCTTCATGGGCGTCGAGCTGTATGGCAAGACGCTCGGCCTGATCGGCTGCGGCAATATCGGTTCCATCGTGGCCGACCGCGCCCAGGGCCTGAAGATGAAGGTGGTTGGCTACGATCCCTTCCTGACGCCCGAGCGTGCGACCTCGCTGGGCATCGAGAAGGTCGAGCTGGACGAGTTGCTGGCCCGCGCCGATTTCATCAGCCTGCATACCCCGCTGACCGAGCAGACCAAGAATATCCTCGACGCCAAGGCGCTGGCCAAGGCGAAGAAAGGCGTGCGTATCGTCAACTGCGCCCGCGGTGGTCTGGTCGATGAAGCAGCGCTCAAGGATGCGCTCGATAACGGCCAGGTGGCTGGTGCCGCCTTCGACGTCTTCGTCACCGAGCCGGCGAAGGAAAACATCTTGTTCGGCCACGAGCGTTTCATCGCCACGCCGCATCTGGGCGCCTCGACCAACGAGGCGCAGGAGAATGTCGCGCTGCAGGTGGCCGAGCAGATCAGCGACTACCTGCTGACCGGAGCCGTTACCAACGCGCTGAACATGCCTTCGGTCTCTGCCGAAGACGCGCCGAAGCTGCGCCCCTACATGAAGTTGGCCGAGCAGCTCGGCAGCTTCGTCGGCCAGCTGGCCGAAGCCAATCTGACCAAGGTGATGATCGAGTACGAAGGCCATGTCGCGACGCTGAATACGCGCCCGCTCACCGCCATCGTGCTGGAAGGCCTGCTACGCCGCCAGCTCAGCAGCGTCAATATGGTCAATGCCCCGCTGGTGGCCAAGGAGCGCAATATCGAGGTCTCCGAGGTGAAGCATGAGCGCGAAGGCGACTATGCCACGCTGATGCGCGTCACCATCCATGCCGACAAGGTGCGCCACCTCTCCGGCACGCTGTTCGCCAACAAGAACCCGCGCGTGGTCGAGATCAAGGGTATCGACATTGATGCCGAACTGGGCCCGCATATGCTCTATGTCACCAATGCCGACAAGCCGGGCTTCATCGGCCGTCTCGGCACCGTGCTGGGCGATGCTGGCATCAACATCGCCACTTTCCATCTCGGTCGCGCCGCGCGTGGCGAGGATGCGATCTGCCTCGTGGAAGTCGATGGCGCCATCCCGAATGACGTGGCCGAGAAGGTCAAGGCCATTCCGGGCGTGCGTCAGGCCACCCCGTTGCAGTTCTAAGTCAAGCGTCCGAAAACAAGTTTACCGCTTTACCGGGGCCGGGTTGGTTGCTTAACTGATCCGGCCCCTTCTATTCCAGGAGTGACTGATCATGGCTCGTTTGGCCCGCCTTGCATTGACGCTTGTCCTGCCGCTGGCCCTGATCGCCTGCGGCCCGCCGTCCACGGAAGAGGCGCTGAAGAAAGCCGAGCCGGCCAAGACCAAGGCTGAGCTGGAAAAGGCGCTGGGCAAACCGAGCGAGTTGCAGAAGCTCGGCCCGCTAGAACAGTGGACCTACAAGACCAGCGATGGCTCGGTCACGTTTGTCATCGCCGGCGACAGCGTCACGCTGGCCTCGGGCGGCACGACGAAGAAGAACTGAGATTAGCAGACCCTCACCCTCCCGTGCTTCGCTGCGGGAGAGGGTTGGGGTGAGGGCCTTTCACTACGGCGCCGGATAGCTCCGCCCTCCGAAGATCGCGCTCCCCACGCGCACATGCGTGGCGCCCAGCATCACGGCGGTTTCGAAATCGCTGCTCATACCCATGCTGAGCTGATCGAGCCCGTTGCGTTTCGCGATCTTGTTGAGCAGCGCGAAATGCGGCGCGGGTTCTTCCTCGGCTGGCGGAATGCACATCAGGCCGACCACCGGCAGGTCCAGCGCGCGACAGGCGGCGATGAAGGCATCGGCCTCCTGCGGCGCGCAGCCGGCCTTCTGCGGCTCCTCACCGGTATTCACCTGCACGAAACAGGGCAGGCGGCGACCGCTTTTCTCGAATTCCTTGGCCAGTTCCTGGGCCAGACTCTCTCGGTCCAGCGTGTGGATCACGTCGAAATGCGCCACGGCCTGCTTCACCTTGTTGGTCTGCAGCGGGCCGATCAGGTGCAGCACCAGATCGGGATGCGTCTCGCGCAGGGGCGGATACTTCGCCATGCCTTCCTGCACGCGGTTCTCGCCGAAATGCCGCTGACCTGCGGCCAGTGCCTCGGCCACGGCCTCAGCCGGAAAGGTCTTGGCGACGGCCACCAGGGTCACCACTGCCGGATCGCGCTTGGCGGTCGCGGCAGCCTCGGCGATCTGCTGGCGGATGCCGGCGAGGCGGTCCGCGAGGCTGGGTGCTTCCGGTGAAGGCTGGGTCATGGCAGGCTGCTGTGATGAAATCTCGGGTCCGCACGCTACCAACGGCGAAGCATTGGCGGAAGCCTCTGCCCCCCATCGCCATGCCCACATGCTGGCTCGTTACGGATGCGCACCGTCTGGCGGACCCGCTGCCAGCCATCCGCCAGCTGCAGCGCGGTGACGGCGTGCTGTTCCGCCATTATGAGCTGCCGCCGGCAAAGCGTCTGGCGCTGGCGCGGCAGGTCGCCGGCCTGTGCCGCCGGCTTGGCCTGGTGCTGCTGGTGGCCGGCGATGGGCGGCTGGCCCGTGCGGTGGCGGCGGATGGCGTGCATTTGCCGCAGGCGCTGATCCATCAGGCTGCGACGGCACGACGGGCCGGGCTGGGACTGGTCACGGCAGCGGCGCATGATGCCGGTGCCATCGCAGGGGCGGCGCGTTGCGGCGTCGACGCGGTTCTGGTGTCACCGGTCTTTGCCACCGCCAGCCATCCGGGGGCAGCGCCGCTCGGCGTGCTGCGCTTGGCGGCGCTGACGACGCAAGCGCGCCGCCGGGGGCTATCGGTTTACGCGCTGGGCGGCATCACGCCTGCCAGCTTCGCCCGGCTGCGAGGACTTGCGCTGGCCGGCTATGCCGCGATCGGCAGTCTGTCTTTCGTATAATCTGGCGCCGGCATAAAAAAACCGCCGCCATCCTGCGATGGCGGCGGCTTTCGGACCGCCCGAAGGCGGATCGGATCAGAAGGTGTAGGCGTAGTTGAGCGAGAACACCACGCCGCTTTCGCAGGTGCTCAGGCCGCCGCAGTCGCGCTTCGACAGGTTGGTGTCGACATACTGCACGCCGGCAGTGAAGCCCCAGTAGGTGGCGAACAGGCCGATGTTGTAGTCGATGTAGTCGTCCTTGGTCGCGCCCGTGCCGAAGAAATTCACCGGCTTGTCGACCGTCTGGTGGCCGATATTGGCCTTGATGGTCGGGCTGAATTCAGTCACCGGGATCGGGATCGCCACGCCGGCGGTGTAATAGACGGCGGTGCCGCTGTTATTGAAGTATTCCGGGCTGTAGTAGACCGCAGCGCTCGGCAGGGCGAAGCCGAAGTCATAGCTGACGGCGAGCTTGCCTTCGGTGAAGTCCTGCGATTCCGGGCCGGTGCGGCCGGTGTAGTTGTAGCGGATGAAGCCGATATCGACGCCCAGCTTGTCGAAGGTGCCGCGGAAACCGCCGACCAGATCGACTTCGGCCGTGGTGCCGTTGTTGAAATCGACGCTGCTGCCCCAGACACCGGCATAGATCGTCAGCCAGTCATTCGGGGCCAGGGTGCCGTCAATGCCGCCCTGCACGGCCGGGTCCTTGTCGGACTGGCTGATGCCGCGGAAGCGGTAATCGGACACAACGCCGGCATTGACGGCAACGCCGAGCGGAATGTCGGCGGCCATGGCCGGAGCCGCAGCGACGAGGCCGAGGGCCACGAGAGCGGCGCGGAAAGCAAACTTGGTCATTGGGGTAACCTCCGAGAAGAAATTCGCAGAGGAGATAATCAGGGAAGCCCCTGTCCGACAAACACTTACCCTGTATGATGGCAGTCGAGCCCGGGAACTGTGTCTCTGCGGTTACACTCGTACCGGGAAACGGTCACATTGAATAAAATCTGTGCAATGAGCGTCGGTAATTTAATTCCAAACGCGTCACGGATTGGGGGAAAACCGGCATGACGACTGCGGCGCAGCCTTTGGTTCTGATCGAAACCTCGGCCGAATCAGCGGCGATTCCCCCCGGCATCCAGGTGATCCGGCTGAACTACCCGTCCAAGCGCAACGCCCTGTCGCTGGATCTGCGAGCCGCGCTGATCACTGCTGTGGAGGCCGCCATGGCCGATCCTGCCGTGCGGGTCCTGGTGCTGACCGGCAGCGGCGGCGCCTTCTGTGCCGGCGGTGATATTTCCACCATGCAGAATGTCGCCGGCGTGGCCGGGCGGCAGCGTCTGGGCAACCTGCACCGCCTGGCGCGGATGATCGTGGCGGGGCCGAAGCCGGTGATTGCCGCCGTGGAGGGCTATGCCTATGGCGCCGGCATGTCGCTGGCGCTGCTCTGCGACCAGGTGGTGGCGGCCAGGGATGCGAAATTCTGCTGCTCGTTCGGCAAGGTCGGGCTCATGCCTGACCTCGCGGCCTTGTGGACCGTGCCGCAACGGGTGAATGCCGGCTGGGTGAAGCGCCTGCTGATGCTGGCCGAAGAGATCGACGGCGAGGCGGCCGGCCGTATCGGTCTGGTGGATGATGTGACCGCGCCCGGCGAGGCGCTGACCGCCGCACTGGCGCTGGCGGGAAAATTCGCCAGCCTCGCGCCGCTGCCGGTCGGCTTCATCAAGGCGACGCTGGCGCGTGGCCCGCAGCCGCTGGAGGCTTTGCTGGCGCAGGAGGCCGATGGTCAGGCATTGCTGTTCAACTCGGCCGACTTCGCCGAGGGGCGGGACGCCTTCCTCGCCAAGCGCAAGCCGGTCTTTACCGGCAGCTGACTTTATGGACTGACGCCACGGCAACGTGGTGCCGGCCGGCCGCCGCTTGCGGGGGATTTTTCACCCTCATAGACTACGCGCGACAAACAATAAGGTTTTACCAGGAGGAAACCGATGCTGGGCCTGATCCAGGACCGTCCGTTGCTGATTTCGCAACTGATCGAATATGCCGCGCTGTATCACGGCAAGACCGAGATCGTGACACGCACGGTGGAAGGCCCGATCCATCGCTACACCTATCGCGACCTGCGCGACCGCTCGCGCCAGCTGGCCAATGCACTGACCCGCCTGGGCGTGAAACTGGGCGACCGCATCGGCACGCTGGCCTGGAATACCTATCGGCATTTCGAACTCTATTACGGCGTGTCGGGCATGGGCGCGGTGCTGCACACCGTGAACCCGCGCCTGTTCCCCGAGCAGATCGACTACATCGTCAACCACGCCGAAGACCAGTATCTGTTCTTCGACCTCACCTTCCTGCCGATCGTCGAGAAGCTGGCGCCGCAGCTCAAGACAGTGAAGGGCTTCGTACTGCTGACCGATGCGGCGCATATGCCCAAGGATAGCAAGATCCCCAACCTGCATTGCTACGAGGATCTGATCGGCAAGGAGAAGGCCGACTTCGCCTGGCCGGAATTCGACGAACGCACCGCGTCGTCGCTCTGCTATACCTCGGGCACCACCGGCAATCCGAAGGGCGTGCTGTTCTCGCACCGCTCCAGCGTGCTGCACTCCTACGCGGTCTGCCAGCGCGACGGGCTCAATCTCGGCTCGGGCGATTCTGCGCTGGTGATCGTGCCGCTGTTCCATGCCAATGCCTGGGGCGTGCCCTATGGCGCCTGCATGAGCGGCGCCAAGCTGGTTTTCCCCGGCCCGGCGCTGGATGGCAAGAGCGTGTACGAGCTGCTGCGCGATGAAAAGTGCAACTTCTCGCTCGGCGTGCCCACCGTCTGGCTCGCCTTCTTCCAGTATATCGACGCCAACCCCAGCCTCGATCCCAAGGCCGACATCAAGCTCGAGCGCTGCGTGATCGGCGGCTCGGCCGCCCCGCGCGCGATGATCGAGCGCTTCGCCAAGCAGTTTAACTGCTTCGTCATCCATGCCTGGGGCATGACCGAGATGTCGCCGCTGGGCACCACCGGCAACCTGCTGAAGAAACATGCCGACCTGCCGCTGGAACAGCGCCTCGACATCCAGTCGAAACAGGGCCGCACCGTCTATGGCGTCGAGATCAAGATCACCGATGACGACGGCAACGAACTGCCGCGCGACGGCAAGGCCTTTGGCAATGTGAAGGTGCGCGGCCCCTGGATCACGCGCGGCTATTTCCGCGGCGAGGGCGGCAACGTGCTCGACAAGGACGGCTGGTTCACCACCGGCGACGTCGCCACGCTGGACGAAGACGGCTACATGCAGATCACCGACCGCTCGAAGGACGTGATCAAGTCGGGCGGCGAGTGGATCTCCTCGATCGACCTGGAGAATGCCGCGGTCGGCCATCCTGCCGTTCAGGAAGCCGCCGTGATCGGCGTGCATCACGAGAAGTGGCAGGAGCGCCCGCTGCTGCTGGTGATCAAGAAGGCCGGGCAGGAGGTCACGCGCGACGAGATGCTGAGCTTCCTGGAAAGCCGCGTCGCCAAGTGGTGGCTGCCCGACGACGTGGTCTTCGTCACCGAGCTGCCGCATACCGCCACCGGCAAGCTGCTGAAGGTGAAGCTGCGCGAGCAGTTCAAGGACTACAAGCTTCCGACACCGGGTGCATAGGATAAGCGCGAAACCGAAAAGAGGGGCCGTCCATTCGGGCGGCCCTTTTCTTTTTCAGGTCAGTGCTTGCGATCCTTGTCGCCGTTGCGGTCGCGTGCCGCCAGCAGCTGCTTGATGCGGCGCCCCACCTCTTCGGATTCATAGGGCTTCTGCAGCAGCGGGCCGTCGTCGCACAGATCGGCGGCCTTGTCGGCCGCGCTGGCGGCACCCGAGGTCAGGATCACCTTCACGCCGGGCCGGTTCTGCCGCACCCATTTCGACAGCGCGAAACCGTCCATCGCGCCCGGCATCTGGATGTCGCTGAACACCACGTCGACCTCGACATCGGCCTTGAACAGGGCGACGGCTTCCACGGCGCTGCCGGCTTCGATCACCACATAGTCACACTCGCGCAGGTATTCCGCGATCACCATGCGGACCAGGACTTCGTCCTCCACCACCAGCACAACGGGGCGGCTGTCGTCAGACTCGGCGATGGAACTCAGGTCGCGGGCGGCTGCCAACATGATCGATGTGTCTCCTAGCCTGGATGCATACTCTTTACCGAAACGCTTGCTCCGGCAGGGAGAATAATTCGGTCCTGCATTTGGACAATGTCCCAGCTTGCACAGCCGTCATCGCCCTGTCTTGCAACAACTCTGGGCAGCGCATGACTTATTTGCGGCCTGCGGCAGCGTAACCCCCTCTGATTCCGGACTTATTCCGGCTTTAGTACCTCCTTTCAGCGTGCTTGGCCCGGCTTAGAACGCGCTTATTTGAGGCTTATACCGTGCTTATTTTTGCTTATTTGGGGCTTATTCCGGCTTATGACGCGCCCTGTATCGGGTTTCAGTTGCTGCACCTTCGTTCGAGTGGCGGGGATAGCCGGCCCTGTTTGGATTGGCGGCATTCGGCATGCCCGATAGTATAGAACAGAAAGTGATTATTTTATAGGAAAATTAGCCCAGTTATATACTTGAGTGAACACGATGAAAACGTTACAATATAACGGACAGGCCGGCGCTTTTATGCCCGTTTGGGGTCAGGGGGCCTTTGAGTCTCGTTTTCATCGCTGGCTTGATCAGGGAAGTAATCGGGAGCGCCTTGAAGCGGGCGGCTTTGGTGATTTGACGGACCTGTCTCGATTAATTCACTCTCTGGTGAATGAGACAGCATCTCGGCCATGATCCTGGATTTCATGCGCGATACATCGACTAGCGCATTTTCCATCTCCTTCAGAGCTTCATAGAAAGAGTGGACTTTTAAATACGCCTCTTCGAATTGAGGAAAGTACCAAACAGTGTCCGGGATCGAGAACGCCCCTTTAGCCTTAACGACGAAAAAGGTGACGCCCTTTCCGTCTTCCGTTTCTCCGAATACGTCATGCGCCATCATGTTGCGCGTTGGAGAATAGTCAGAGATGTCTTGTAGTATTCTTCTGTAAGCAGTTCGCTTTTCGTCTTGCAGGGGTGTTGTTCCGATTATCGTTCTGGCAACGTGAATCTTGTCCCTTAACTGCATATTAGAAGCTAGAATGGCCGCCTGCATTTCATCCAGCCCCAGCGCTTTCCCTACAAGGGAACGCAACCTGGATTCCATGAACGCCCATTCTTGAAGAAACATCCCGACCAAAGCGCAGGCCATAACTCGTGGCGGCATGCCGGATAATTCATCCATGACCAAATCCCCCGATGATGCGAAGCGCGACGCGGTAAAGAAGAAGACCAAATATATACGTGACTGAGCGGTGTATTATGGAAAATAGTGGCAACGGACAGGCCGGCGCTCTCGAAGAAATCGAGATTACCTCCGAGATGTTGGGCGCGGGGGTTGCCGCCCTTGAGCATTTGAGGGGGGCTTTTGGCGACGCCCATTTGTTTGAGGCGGTTTATACAGCCATGGCTTCCTGTGCAGCAGGCTGCGATATCCGCGGGTCTCTTCCCCAAGAGAAAAATATAAAAGCGAGAAGTTGATCCGCGTCAGATCAGCAATCATTCGCTTTAGGTCGCCCATTGTAACGGTGGTTTCTTGAATTCTCTCGGGGATATGTACCGATAAGACGTTCGAGACAGTGAGCTTGCGCCCCTCTACGTCCCAAAACTTGTGCAGGATATCGTTTCTGAAGCTATTGATTAGCGCCAATTGGCGAAAAACGTGTTCGACTTCACTTCTTCTTTTCTGCGGCCAGTCTTCTGCCTCGCTCAATCTACGAATCAAACTCATTGCGGCGTCGATCTTTATCCCGGATAAAACCGCTCTAGCGGTTTGAGGCTGCATCTTAGTAAGTTGCCAGAGAACATCCTTCACGTTCGACTCAACGAATGAAAACAGCCAAACAAATTGCCCGAGAAGCTGCCAGAAGGCCCGCCTTTTCAAGGTATAATCGCGTTTGGTACGTTTCTTTTTTGCAGGAACGGAACTCATGAACAAATCTCCCGATGACAAGAAGCGCGACGAGGTACTGAAGAAGATGCTTCAGACCAAGCCGCAGCCACGTAAGCCGAAAACGGAAAAGGAGCCCGTTGGCAAGAAAAACTGACTACTCGCAATTTAACCCTGACCTTTTGAAAGACCTTCCGATAATTGGCTTCGTCGCACAGCGTTCGCCATTATCCTGTCAAAGGCGTCGGTTATTTCTTGAACCCATACATCGGATTGTATCGGGTCCAATTTTGGATCGCTTAGTTGCGAGAGTTTATTGGAATGTTCTTTCGCCCATTCTGCCATCACGACGGATGGCAACCCGTAGGGCTGGGCGGCGTTTGTCATTAGAAACTCAACCAGAAACTCCAAAGCCGTCACGCGCGCCATAAGCGGCACAAGAATTTTGTCGTTCATAATTTCCCCCTGCCTGCTAGAGGTTCAAGCCTAGCGACAGAGGGAAACTAAGTGGACTCGTTAATTTGAGGTTCTTTAGCGCAGTAGCGAGCGCATAATAGATTGCGCGTCGCACCGTAGCCGGATCAATCGGCTTAGGCGCCGTGCGTCCGCCGATAGGTCAGGCGCTTGCCCTCGGCGCCCTTACGCGAAAGCACCGCGCGAACGTCATCGTCAGCGGAACGGCCGTTATGGCGGAGATTGAACTCCGCTAGATCGCGGTGCAGGTGCTTCTTCTGGCAATGCTGTTACGCACCGCGCATGCCGCGCCAGTCACGCCGGCGGCTGGCTCACCAGCGTCGTCGGCTCGATCGTCTTGAAGAAGCCGGTCACTGTCACGCCATCCAGCGACAGCGGCAGGATCAGCCGCACATAACTCAGCTGGTTGCCCTCCAGCGAGACATAGCTGCGCCGCGCCAGGCTGGCCTGCCGCTGCTGCGCCACCTGCTGCATGCTGGCAAACACGATGGCGGCATCGTGCGGGTTGAAGAAATTGGCCAGCCGGCGACCGCCGAGATCGGCGCTGGTGCGTTCGCCGACATAGTTGCCGGCCAGCCGCACGCGCACGTCGCGTTCGTCCGGCAGGTAGTCGAGCAGCATCGTATAGGGCAGCACGCCGGCCGGCAGGGCGTCGGCCGCGATCACGGCGGGCAGTTTCGTGCCGCGATGTGCCGCCAGCCAGGCGGCATGGCATTGCGCCAGCAGCGGGTAGTGCGGCAGCTCGGTCAGCGCCAGTTCCTCATAGCCCTTCACATTCAGGCCGGTGGCGGCCGGATGCAGCGTGCCGTTGTGGTTCCCCATGTCGGTCATCTCACGTGTCCGTTCGCAGCAGGATGGCAGAGGATATCAGTCATCGAAGCCTCCGGCTGCCATGGACACGGGCTTCGGCATGAACAGGGCCGGATCGAATCCGGCATAACGCTGCAGCGTGAGCCGCAGGATGTCTTCCAGGTCGCGCCGGCGCGGCCCGCCCTCGGGGCGGTCGCGTGCGGCCTGCCACAGCAGAATGATCGGCTCGACATCGAGCGCCAGCGCGCGCAGGGCGCAGATCGCCGGCCATGCCTTGCGTCGCAGCAGCTCCGGCTCGGCCAGCAGGCCGTTGATATCGCCCACCGCGGCATCCGCGGCGATGGCCTGTTCGGTGCCCCAGATCGTGATGTCGCGCAGCTGCAGCGCGCTGCGCCGCGCCAGGTCGCCGGCTCCGTTGCTGGCATGCTGGGCTGAAAACTGCGCCAGTTCGCCCACCGTCCGCTGCAGCACGGCCGTGGCACGCCGAAGCCAGTCGACGCGGGCGAGATCGCTCACCACACCGGTCACTCTTTCCTCGACCTGCGCGATGGTCACATCGGGGAACAGGCCCAGCAGCTGCCGCGCCAAATCCCGCGCAGCACCATCGAAGCCACCGTTTTTGTGGACCGGCGCAGCGTTCTCCAGCAGGGCCAGCGGCCCTTCCACGGCGCGCCATACCGCCCCGACGGCGCGCTGCATCACATGCGGCCGCGGCAGCCAGGAGGGGCGGCCATCGCGCAATTCGCTCGGCACCGGATCGCCGGCGCGCACCTGACGCACATAGCGCAGGGCTTCGGGCACCAGCGCCAGCAGCTCGCTATCGATGCCATCGGCGTGAAGTTGCAGACTGGCAGGCAGGCGCTCCAGTGGCAGGCTGCCTTTCAGATCGCCGAAATCCATTTTCAGCATCGGCAACCGGTCGGGGCCGCGCACGAAAACCGCGCCGGCGCGTCGCAGATCGGCATGCTGGAAATTGAAGCGCTCTGGTAAAGGCATACTGGCGGGGACTGGCATGATGACGGACAAAGACAGACTGCCGGGCACTGGCCCGGGTCATGTTCATACGCAGCCGGGGCGCGGCTGGATCAGTGCCGGGCGGCCACTGCCTGTTCCGCCGCGCCGCCGCCGGTTCAACCGCGGCGCGAAAACCGGCTGAACTGGAAATGCTGCGTGTTGCCGCCGGGTGTCAGGTGAGCCTCGCGGCCGGATTCCACCAGCGCGAAATCCTCGCCCAGGGTTTCCGCCAGGCTTTGTGGCGAATAGCGCTGCACGGGCAGGCCGCTGCAGCGTTCCGGTCCGTCCGGCGCGAATGTGGCAATGACGATCTGGCTGCCGGCTTTCGTGCCGGCGCGCAAAGCCGCGAGATAGGCGGCGCGGTCTTCTGCCCGGATCAGGAAATGAAACACCGCGCGGTCATGCCACAAGGCGTAGTGCCGTTGCGGTCGCCATGCGGTGATATCCCCGGCAATCCAGTGGATGCGCCCGGCCTCTGCGCCAAGTGCGGCGCGGGCGACGCCGAGAGCGGTCGCGGCAATATCCAGCACCGTGATGTCGCGATAGCCGCTCTGCAGCAGGCGCCCGGCGAGCGCCGATGCGCCGCCGCCGATATCGATAATGGCGGCCTCCGGGGCGAGTTCGGCCCGGCCGATCAGGTCGAGCGAAAACTGCGGCACCGACTGGTACCAGCTGACGCTGTCGGCCGGCTTGGTGGCGTAAACTTCGTTCCAGTGTTCGCGTCGGTCGTCAGACATCGCAAATCCTCCCGTCGCTGACATGGCAGCCTGTGCCGACACTGCAGGCGATGCCGGCATGAGCGTTTTGTAACAGCGGCTGGCCGTCAGGGCAGGCGATAGGTCGCCGCTTCGTCGAGTGCGTCCGTCGTTGTCACGCGTCCGTCGCCCACCATATGGATCAGATGCGCCAGCACCGAGCGTGCGGCGGCCGGATGCAGATACTTCGGCACTTCCGCATACATCACCGCCACCATCTGCGGGATGGTCTGCGGGCCGTTCCTGGTCAGGCAGTCGAGGATCTGTGCCTCGCGCGCCTGGCGGTGCTTGATCAGCTCGCGCACGAAATGCTGCGGCGAATGTCCGGTGTTCATCGCGTCGATCGGCGCGCCATGCGTGGGGTAGTAGCGCACGTCGTCACGGAACAGCAGTTTCTTCAGGCTGGTGTAATAGTCGGTCATGTTGCCGTCGGGCGGCGAGATCACCGTGGTGGACCAGCCCATCACATGATCGCCGCTGAACAGCGCCTTCTCTTCATGCAGCCCGAAGCAGAGATGATTGGAGATATGGCCGGGTGTGTGCAGCGCCGTGATGGTCCAGCCGTTGCCGCGCACCACATCGCCATCCGTCAGGATGTGGTCGGGTTTGAAATCGTGGTCGCCGCCTTCCTCGACCACCACGCCGCTGGCGTTTTTCACCTGCGGATGCGGCCCGAAGCCATAGGTCGGCGCCCCGGTGCGCGCCTGCAAAAGGGCCGCACCCGGCGAATGGTCGCGATGGGTATGGGTGATCAGGATATGGCTGACGGTTTCGCCATTCAGGTTCTGCAGCAGCGCCTCGATATGGGCCGGATCGTCGGGACCGGGATCGATCACCGCGACGTCCTCGCCATGGCCCACGATATAGGTGCCGGTGCCGTGGAAGGTGAAAGCCGAGGGATTCTGCGCAATGACGCGGCGCACCAGCGGGGACAAGCCGCTGACCTGGGCGTAGCTGAATTGCAGGTCCTTGATGAAGGGGATCGACATGCCGGTTCCTTAGGCAACTCCGGGGCGAGGCAGAGTTTAAGCAGGCGCAAGCAGGAGCGAAAATTGACGCTACGTCAAGTGATTAGCATTCATCCGAGCGCGAAAGCGATTGACCTGTACGGCCGCCCTTCCATAATCTCGGCATAACCAAGGCGGCATTCAGAATCGCCTTTTATATGGGAGGATGGACTCTGTCCGAGATTGTCCAGTTGCTGCTGAACGGGCTGGCGGCAGGCTGTATTTACGGCCTGGTCGCGCTCGGCTTCGTGCTGATCTACAAAGCCACCGAGATGGTGAACTTCGCCCAGGGCGACCTGCTGATGCTGGGCGCCTTCATGGCCTATGCCCTCATCGAACATTACAGCATGAACTACTGGGCCGCCTTCCTCGGCGCCGTGCTGTTCATGGCGGTGTTCGGCTACCTGCTCGATACGGTGATCCTGCGCCAGGTGATCGGCCAGCCGCAGTTTGCCGTCGTCATGCTCACCATCGGGCTGGGTTTCCTGTTCCGCTCCGGCGCCTCGATGATCTGGGGCACCGAGACGCGCGCCTTCGCCACACCGTTTACCGATGGCGTCACCCGCGTCGGCGGCTTCGTGATCGCCGACGTCAATCTCTCCATCGTGATCGGCACGGCGATCCTCTGCGGGCTGCTCTACGCCTTCTTCCGCTTCACCCGCATCGGTGTCGCCATGCAGGCCGCCTCGCAGAACCAGCTGGCGGCCTATTACATGGGCATCCCGGTCAAGATGATCTTCTCTCTCGTTTGGGCGATCTCGGCCGGCGTGGCGGCTGTCGCGGGCATCCTGCTGGCGCCGGTCTCGCTGATCGATGTCACCATCGGGCTGATCGGCCTGAAGGCCTTTGCCGCGGCGGTGCTGGGCGGTTTCGGCTCGATCCCCGGCGCGGTGTTCGGCGGCCTGGTGATCGGCGTGATCGAGCAGTTCTCCGGCATCTACCTGCCGGAAGGCTTCAAGGATGTCGCCGCCTATATCGTGATCCTTCTGGTGCTGTTTGCCCGGCCGCAGGGCCTGTTCGGCAATATCGGCCGCAAGCGCGTGTAAGGGCAGGGCAGAATCATGCGCTTCTTCTTCAAGACGGATTACAACCAGGACATCAACCTGTTCCGCGATGGCGTGGACCGGTTCTGGTACGGACTGCTGATCGCGGTCCTGCTGGTCGCGCCTTTCCTGCTGGAAGATTTCTGGCTCGGCGAGATTTCCTATGTCTTCATCCTGGCCATCGTCGGCATCGGCCTGATGATCCTGACCGGCTATACCGGGCAGGTCTCGCTCGGCCATGCCGCCTTCCTCGGCATCGGCGCCTATACCCATTCGGTGCTGCTGACCATGGGCGTGCCGTTCTGGATCTCAATCCCGGTCGCCACCCTGCTGTCGGCGGTGATCGGCGCGCTGATCGGCCGCCCGGCGCTGAAACTCACCGGCGTCTATCTCGCCATCGCCACGCTGGCCTTTGCCTTCATCATCGAGCAGATCCTGATCCGCTGGGAACATGTCACCGGCGGCTTCAAGGGCTTCCCGGTGCCACGGCCCGAAGTCCTCGGCGTCGGCCTGGTCGATGACGTGCCGTTCTACTACATCTGCTTCGGCGCGCTGGTGCTGGCGGTGCTGGCGGCGCTCAACCTGCTGCGCTCGCCCACCGGGCGGGCTTTCGTGGCGATCCGCGACTCTGAAATCGCTGCGCAGTCGATGGGCGTCAATCTCGCCGCCTACAAGACCATGGCCTTTTCGATCTCGGCCGGCTTCACCGGCTTTGGCGGCACGCTGTTCGCCCACAAGATCGGCTATCTGGCACCCGATGCCTTCAACATCCTGCTCTCGATCCAGCTGCTGCTGATGGTCGTGGTCGGCGGGCTGGGCTCGCTGCATGGCGCGATCTACGGCGCGATCTTCGTCGGCTCGCTGCCGCAGCTGATCGCCATCCTGCGCGACTACCTGCCGGAAAGCGTGGCGCGCCAGCCCGGACTCGAGCCGGGCATCTTCGGCCTGATCCTGGTCTTCTTCATCCTGTTCGAGCCGCTCGGCATCTACGGCCGCTGGCTCAAGGTGAAGCTCTATTTCTCGCTCTTCCCGCTCTACAAGAAGGCGACCTTCAAGCGCCAGAAGACCTACACAAAATCGGAGCGCAACCGGTGACGCTGTTCAAGGCCGATAACCTCGCCATCAACTTCGGCGGCATCAAGGCGGTCGATGGCGTCAGCTTCGACGTCCAGAAGGGCCAGGTCTTCACCATCATCGGGCCGAACGGTGCCGGCAAGACCACGGTGTTCAACCTGATCAGCCGCATCTACAACCCGACCGAAGGCAAGCTGTTCTTCGAAGGCAACGACATCACCGAGGTGGCGCCGCACAACATCGCCAACCTGGGCATCGCGCGCACCTTCCAGAATATCGAGCTGTTCGAGCATGCCACCGTGCTGCACAACCTGCTGCTCGGCCGCCATGCCCATCGCAGCGGCAACCTGGCCTCGCAGATGCTGTTCCTGCCGAGCCAGCGCAAGGCCGAACTGGCGCATCGCGAGAAGGTCGAGCATGTGATCGACTTCCTCGACCTGCAGCATTACCGCGACACCTATATCGTCAATCTGCCTTACGGTGCGCGCAAGGTGGTCGAACTGGCCCGTGCGCTCTGCACCGAGCCGAAACTGCTGCTGCTCGATGAGCCGTCGTCCGGTCTGAATACCGAAGAGACCGAGGATATGGCCTTCTGGATTCACGACATCCGCAACGAACTGGGCATCACCGTGCTGATGGTCGAGCATGACATGACCCTGGTGAACGAGGTGTCGGACCGCGTTCTGGCGCTGAATTACGGCCGCGTGCTGGCGCTCGGCACGCCTTCGGAGGTGCAGAGTCATCCCGAAGTCGTCAAAGCCTATCTGGGAGGCTGAGATGGCTGTGAATACAGTGGGACAGACCATCGAGCAGAAGCTGGCCAATCCGCCGGTGCTGAAACTCGCCAATATCGAGACCTTCTACGGTCCGATCATGGCGATCCGCGGCGTCAGCCTGGAAGTGCCCGAGGGCAGCATCGTCACGGTTCTGGGCGCCAATGGCGCCGGCAAGACCACCATCCTGAAGACGATCTCCGGCGTGATGGATCCGCAGAAGGGCAGCGTGATCTTTAACGGCCAGGAAATCCAGAAGATGGACCCGGACAAGGTGATGCGTCTGGGCATCGGCCATGTGCCGGAGGGCCGCGAGACCTTCCCGTTCCTGACGGTGCGGGAAAACCTGATGATGGGCGCCTTCACCCGCAAGGATGCCGATGGCGTCGCCAAGGATATCGAGATGGTCTACGGCTATTTCCCGCGCCTGAAGGAGCGCGAGAACCAGCCGGCCGGTTCAATGTCGGGTGGCGAGCAGCAGATGCTGGCGATCGGCCGCGCATTGATGGGCCGGCCCAAGCTTTTGCTGCTCGACGAGCCTTCGCTTGGCCTGTCGCCCAAGCTGGTCAAGGATATCTTCGAGATCATCGTGCGCATCAATGCCGAGCAGGGCACCACGATCCTGCTGGTCGAGCAGAATGCCAATGTGGCCTTGCACGCGGCGCATTTCGGCTATGTGCTGGAAGTCGGCCGCATCGTGATGGCCGATACCTGCGCCAAGCTGCTCGAGAAGGAAGACATCAAGGAATTCTATCTCGGTATGAAAGAACAGGGCGTGCGCGGCAAGCGCCGCTGGAAGAAACGCAAGACGTGGCGCTGACACGCGCCGTTCGCCACCAGGGAGGCGGTTATGGTTGCCAAGGCGATTGACCCGAAATCGGGCGTCTCCATCGACGCGGATATCCTCGAGACCATCGAGCGCGACACGCTGCCGCGCTATTTCTGGCGCAAGGTGGCCGAGCGCGGCGAGAAGGTCGCGATGCGCGAGAAGCATCTCGGCATCTGGAATTCCATCACCTGGCGGCAATATGGCGACAATGCCAAACATGCCGGTCTGGGCTTTGCCGCGCTGGGCACAAAGCGCGGCGAGGTGGTCTCGATCATCTCCGAAGGCAATCCGCAGTGGCTTTACGCGGATCTCGGCGCCCAGGGCATCGGCGCCGTCACCAACGGCATCTACACCACCGATTCCGCCAAGCAGGTCGCCTATATCCTCAACGACAGCCGCACGGTGATCTACATCGCCGAGAATGACGAGCAGCTCGACAAGATCCTGGAAGTGCGCGACCAGTGCCCGAGCCTGCGCAAGATCGTCGTGATCGACATGGAAGGCCTGAACGACTTCCATGATCCGATGGTGATCAGCTTCGACGAGCTGCTGAAACTCGGCCGTGAATTCGACAAGGCGCAGCCGGCCTTCTGGGACGAGCAGCTTAAGCTCGGCAAACCCGACGACCTCGCCATCCTGATCTATACCTCGGGCACCACCGGCGCGCCGAAGGGCGCGATGATCAGCCACCGCAATCTGGTCTTCCAGATGGAGAATGCCGGCCGCCTGCTCGAGCAGGTGGATACCGACGAGCAGTTGAGCTTCCTGCCGCTGTGCCATATCGCCGAACGCGGCTTCTCGCTGCTCTGGCCGATCCGCTCCGGCTCGACAGTCAATTTCGCCGAAAGCCCCGAGACCGTGCCGCAGAACCTGCAGGAGGTGCAGCCGACCGTCTTCTTCGCCGTGCCGCGGCTGTGGGAGAAGTTCTATTCCGGCGTCGCCATCCGCATGAAGGATGCCACCGGCTTTGGCAAATTCGCCTACAAGACCGCGCTCGGCATCGGCTACCAGATGGCGCAATGCCGTCTGGAAGACCGCCAGCCCTCGGCCGGGCTGAAACTGGCTTTCTGGTTCGCCGACCAGCTGGTGCTGAAGAACATCAAGCGCATCATCGGCATCGATCGTTGCAAATGGCTGGTCACCGGCGCCGCCCCGATCTCGCCCGACCTGATCAAGTGGTATCTGGCGCTCGGCAAGGACATGCGCGAAGTCTACGGCCAGACCGAAAACGTGGGTCTCGCCACCTCGCCGCAGATGGATCGCGTCAAGCTCGGCATGATTGGCACGCCGGTGCCCAACACCGAAGTTCGCTTGAGCCCCGAAGGCGAAATCCTGCTGCGCGGGCCGCATGTCTTTATGGGCTACCTGAACAACCCGACCAAAACGGCCGAGACCATCGTCGATGGCTGGCTGCATACCGGCGATGTCGGCACCGTGGACAATGAAGGCTGGTATCGCATCACCGACCGGATGAAGGACATCATCATCACGGCGGGCGGCAAGAACATCACGCCGTCGGAAATCGAGAACCAGCTGAAATTCAGCCCCTATGTCTCGGATGCCGTGGTGATCGGCGACCGCCGGCCGTATCTCACCTGCCTGGTCATGATCGACCACGACAATGTGGTGAAATTCGCCCAGGACCTGAATGTGCCCTTCACCAACTTCACCTCGCTCTGCCACTCCAAGGAAGTGCAGGAGCTGATCTGGAGCGAGATCGAGAAGGTGAACAAGAACTTCGCCCGCGTCGAGACGATCAAGAAGTTCAAGCTGATCGATCGCCAGCTCACCGCTGAGGATGACGAACTCACCCCGACGATGAAGCTGAAGCGCAAGTTCGTGAATGAGAAATACAAGCCTCTGATCGAGGAAATGTATGCTTCCGCCTGATCCAGGGCGCGAAGAATTATAAATGGTATTGGAGAGGAAACCCCGGATGCGTATCAGTGCTTTGACTTATTCTGTGGCTTTTGCCGCCGTACTGGCGGCCAGTTTCGTGACCAGCGATGCCTCGGCGCAGTCGGTGCGCGGCGTCACCAAGAGCGAAATCGTGATCGGCATGCATACCGATCTGAGCGGCCCGGCCGCGTCTTACGGCGTGCATTCCTCGCAGGCTATGCGCATGAAGTTCGACGAAGTGAATGCCCAGGGCGGCATTCACGGCCGCAAGATCCGGCTGATCGTCGAGGATACGCAGTATCAGGTGCCGCGCGCCGTGCAGGCCGCCAACAAGCTGATCAACCGCGACAAGATTTTCCTGATGGCCGGCGCGCTCGGCACGCCGCATAACAACGCGGTCTTCGCCGACCAGTTCAAGGCCGGCATTCCGAACGTCAATCCGGTAACGGCGGCGCGTTCGATGGTCGAGCCGCATCATCCGCTCAAGTTCCAGATGATCTCGAGCTACTACGACCAGACCCGTGCGCTGCTGAAGCACCTGGTCGAAAAGAACGGTCGCAAGAAGATCTGCACGCTGTATCAGGACACCGACTTCGGCAAGGAAATCCTGGATGCCGTGCAGGACCAGGCCAAGGCGATGAACATGGCTGTCGTTGAGACCGCCACCAACACGCCGATCGCCACCGACTTCACCGCGCAGATCACCAAGCTGCGCGGCGCGGGCTGCGATATCGTCGCCATGGGCGCCATCGTGCGCGACGCCATCGTGCCCTATGGCACGGCGCGCAAGATGGGCTGGACGGATGTCGATTTCCTCTCGCAGTCGGCCAGCTTCGACCAGATCGTCGCCTCCGCTCCGGGCGGCGCCACCGAAGGGCTCTATGTCGGCGCCGGCACCATCATGCCGTATCGCGACACGGCCGACGCCACGGTGGCGACCTGGTGGGATGCCTACAAGGCGAAGTACAACGCCGATCCGAATATCGGCGCGGTCTACGGCACCAATACCGCCATGCTGGTGGTCACGGCGCTGGAACGTGCTGGCAAGGACCTGACCACGGAAAGCTTCCTCAAGGCGCTGGAGGGCATCCAGGGTTACCGCGATATCTTCGGCGGTCCGGTGGTGAACTTCAGTAAAGACAAGCACCTCGGTTCAAACGAGGTGCTGATGTACCAGATCCAGAAGGGCCGCTTCGTACAGGTGGCAGGCCCCCTGAAGTACTAAAGATAAGACACTGGGGCGGCCAACTGGTAGGTTGAGCCGCCCCAGCCATATAACGCCCAGTCCAATGGGCGACATAAGCGTGAACTGGTTTAACGGTTTACTCGAAAACGGGAGATGAGGATGCGTACGAGAATTATGGCGGTGACGGCGGCAGTGGCGGCGGTGGCCGGTCTGACTGCAGCCGGCAATGTGCAGGCGCAGGCGGTTCGCGGCGTCACCAAATCCGAAGTCGTGATCGGCCAGCATACCGACCTGAGCGGCCCGGCCGCCTCTTACGGCGTGCATGTGTCGAATGCGATGCGGCTGTATTTCGACCGGATCAACGCGGAAGGCGGCATCCATGGCCGCAAGATCCGCTTCATCGTGGAAGATCATCAGTATCAGGTGCCGCGCGCCGTGCAGGCCGCGAACAAGCTGATCAACCGCGACAAGATCTTCCTGATGGCCGGCGCGCTCGGCACGCCGATGAACAACGCAGTGTTCGAGGACCAGTTCAAGGCCAATGTACCGAACCTGGCTCCGCTGACTGCGGCGCGTTCGATGGCCGAGCCCTTCCACAAGCTGAAGTTCCAGACCTTCTCCAGCTACTACGATCATACCCGCGCGGGCATCAAGTATCTGACGGCCAAGAACAACCGCAAGAAGCTCTGCACGCTCTATCAGGATACCGATTTCGGTAAGGAAATCCTCGAAGCGGCGCAGGACCAGGCCAAGGCGCAGAATATGCAGTTGGTCGAGACCGCCACCAACACGCCGATCGCCACCGACTTCACCGCGCAGATCACCAAGCTGCGTGGCGCGGGTTGCGACCTGGTCGCGATGGGCGCCATCGTGCGCGATGCCATCGTGCCCTATGCCACCGCCCGCAAGATGGGCTGGACCGATGTCGACTTCGTGTCGCAGTCGGCCAGCTTCGACCAGATCGTGGCGTCTGCTCCTGGCGGCGCCACCGAAGGTCTCTATGTCGGCGCTGGCACGGTGATGCCGTATCGCGACACTGCTTCGCCGCAGGTCGCGGCCTGGTGGGACTCGTATAAGGCCAAGTACAACTCCGATCCGAATATCGGTTCGGTGTACGGTCACAACATCGCCGACCTGATCGCCACCGCGCTGGACCGTGCGGGCAAGGATCTCACCACCGAGAAGTTCCTCTCGGCGCTCGAAGGCATCAGCGGCTACCGCGACATTTTCGGTGGCCCGGTGATCAGCTTCGGTCCGCAGAAGCACCAGGGCACCACGGATGTGTTGTTCTACCAGATCCAGAAGGGTCGCTTCGTGCAGATCGCCGATGGTCCGATCAAGTACTAAGCAATAATCCGGCTACGGCCGAATGCGAGACGCCCGCGGGAAACCGCGGGCGTTTTTGCTTTTGTGCGCTGCGGCAGCAGGCAACGCCTGCGGAATCGGCCTAGGCCCTCTGTCGGCACAGGACTAAGCTTCTCCAGTCAAACAAACCATAAGACCACAAAAACCAGGGAGGTCCGCATGCGTAGGGTTCATGTCCTCACGGCCGCGGTCGTGACCAGTGCAGTGGTATTTGCCGGCGCATCTCAGGCGCAACAGGCCAAGGTGCGTGGCGTCAGCAAAAACGAAAT
Source organism: Alphaproteobacteria bacterium (assembly GCA_018336035.1). Taxonomy (GTDB): domain Bacteria; phylum Pseudomonadota; class Alphaproteobacteria; order Ferrovibrionales; family Ferrovibrionaceae; genus Ferrovibrio. Next base: position 75,959 of record JAGXRD010000033.1, read on the forward strand.
CGTCATCGGCATGCATACGGACCTCAGCGGTCCGGCGGCCAGCTATGGCGTGCATTCCGCCAATGCGATGCGCCTGCGCATCGACGAGGTGAACGAGGCCGGCGGCATCTATGGCCGCAAGATCCGGCTGATCGTGGAAGACAACCAGTATCAGGTGCCGCGTGCCGTGCAGGCGGCCAACAAGCTGATCAACCGCGACAACATCTTCATCATGGCCGGCGCGCTCGGTACGCCGATGAACAATGCCGTGCTGCCCGACCAGCTCAAGGCCGGCGTGATCAACTTCTCGCCGATCACCGCGGCACGCCAGATGTCGGAGCCGTTCCACAAGCTGAAATTCGCCGGGCTGTCGTCCTACTATGACCAGGTGCGCGCCGGCATGCAGTGGATGGTGGCCAACAAGGGCAAGAAGCGTTTCTGCACGCTGTATCAGGACACCGACTTCGGCAAGGAAATCTTCGAGGCGGTGAACGACCAGGCCAAGGCGATGAAGCTGCCGGTGATCGAAACCGCCACCAACAAGCCGGCGGATACCGATTTCACCGGCCAGATCACCAAGCTGCGTGCCGCCAATTGCGACACTGTGGTGATGGGCACCATCGTGCGTGATGCCATCGTGCCCTATGGCACGGCGCGCAAGATGGGCTGGGATGTCGACTTCCTCGGCCAGTCGGCGAATTACGACCAGATCGTCGCCGGCGCGCCGGGCGGCGCCACCGAAGGGCTTTATGTCATGGCCGGCACGGTGATGCCGTATCGCGACACCGCCTCGCCGCAGGTGGCGGCCTTCATGGACAAGTATAAAGCCAAGTTCGGGACCGACTCGAATATCGGCGCGGTCTACGGCTACGGCCTGATGGACCAGCTGATTTTCGCCTTCGACCGCGCGGGCAAGGATCTCACCACCGACAGGATGGTGGCGGCGCTGGAAAGCATCCAGGGCTTCCGAGACATCTTCGGCGGTCCGGCCGTCAGCTATGGGCCGACTAAGCGACAGGGGGCCGATGAGGCCTTCCTGTTCCAGGTGCAGAAGGGCCGCTTCGTCCAGATCGCCGGGCCGGTGCGGTACAGTATGTAGCTGGGCGTTACAGCATGTAGCCGATAAAACGGCATCATCCTTATACGGCTGATGCATTTCACGGCCCGGCATGGCAAAACCATCCGGGCCGTTTCCTTGCAGCGGCCCAGCCTGTCTCGCCCAGCAAAAAAAGTCGCCCGATGTCCGCTTCGCCCGTTCATGTCCAGGTGTCCAATATTCCGCTCGGGATCGGTTATATCCTGATGGCGGTGTCGCTGTTCGGCGTGATGGATGCGCTGGTGAAGTGGCTCGCCGCCACCTATCCCACCGTGCAGATCATGTTCTTCCGCAGCCTCTGTGCGCTGCCGCCCATCCTGGTGATGGTGTGGCGCGGCGCCGGCGGCAGCCTCCGCAACTCACTGGTCATGCTGCGCACGCGCCAGCCGGCGGGTCATGCGCTGCGGTCGGTGTTTGGCTGCGGCGCCATGCTGCTGTTCTTTTACTCCTACAAATTCCTGCCGCTGGCCGAAGTGACGGCGATAGCCTTTGCAGCACCGATCTTCATCGCCTGCATGTCGGTCTGGCTGCTGCAGGAACGCGTCGGCCTGCATCGCTGGTCGGCCATCGTGGTCGGCTTTGTCGGCATGCTGGTGATCGTGCGGCCCGGTGCCGGCCTGCTGGAAAGCGCGACGCTGATCGTGGTGGGTGCGACGCTGCTCTATGCGCTGGCGATCATCCAGATCCGCAAGCTCAGCCGCCTGGAGCCGTCCCCGACGATTGCCTTCTGGTTCACCGCCTTCTGCACGGTGATGACAGGCGTGGCGCTGCCGTTCTTCTGGCAGACGCCGGATGGCGTCGATCTGCTGCTGCTGATCGCCGTCGGCCTGGTCGGCGGCGCGGCACAACTGTGCATGACGCAGGCCTATGGCCTGGCGCCGGCCTCGGTGGTGGCGCCGTTCGATTACGTGCATCTGCTCTGGGCGGTGGTGATCGGCTGGTATGTCTGGGGCGATTTCCCCGATCTCTACACCTGGATCGGCGCGGCCATCGTGATCGCCAGCGGGCTGTATATTCTCTACCGCGAGACGGTGAAGCGCGCCCCGGTGCCGCCGGTGATTACGGAGTAGGGTAGCGATCCATAAAAGATCGTCACCCTCGGGCCCGGCGGCTTTGCCGCCATACATATGCCTTCGCGCAAAGCGCGATGGCCGAGAGTCCATCCCAACCATCCCCGCATCGGAACGCGCAGATGGATCCTCGGCGCAAGGCCGAGGATGACGGTTTTTGGTGCGGCAAGAGGATCGCTCTTTGCCGCCACAACAAATCGAATTTTCGGGGAAGATTTCGCGCGCTGGTCGGAGCGAGAGGATTCGAACCTCCGGCCCCTAGCTCCCGAAGCTAGTGCTCTACCAGGCTGAGCTACGCTCCGACCGGCGCGGGCCGACTGTATAGCGCCTGAGGGGC
>JAGXRD010000034.1 GCA_018336035.1 Alphaproteobacteria bacterium
GGTTTGTGGCGGCACGGCTGCTCAAGCATGCCGGCCGCCGCGTCACGGTCGCGCTGCTCGGCCCGAGAGACGCATTGAAGGGCGACGCCGCCGTGATGGCGCAGCGCTGGGAAGGCGCGGTGCTGCCGGCCACGCCGCTGCTGGTGATGCAGGCCGATGTGATTGTCGATGCGCTGTTCGGGGCGGGCCTGAGCCGCGCACTGGAAGGCGCGGCCCTGGCGCTGGTCGATGCGGTGAACGAGTCCGGTGCTGCCGTTGTCGCTGTCGATCTGCCCAGCGGCCTGCATGGCGATGATGGTCAGCCGCGCGGCGCGGCCGCCATTCGGGCCACGCGCACGGTCACTTTTTTCCGGCCCAAGCCGGGGCACCTGCTGCTGCCCGGCCGTCTGCTCTGCGGCGAGCTGCATGTCGCCAATATCGGCATTCCCGATGCGGTGCTGGCGGATATCCCCCCGCAGCAATGGCGCAACGATCCTGCACTATGGAAAGCCGAGCTGCCGCGCCCCCGCATCGATGGCCACAAATACCAGCGCGGCCATGTGCTGCTGCGCGGCGGCGATAAGCCCGGCGCGGCGCTGCTGGCCGGTCATGCCGCGATGCGGATCGGTGCAGGGCTTACGACTCTGGCGCTGCCGCAGGAGGCGATGGCGCTGCCCGGCGGACCCGATGCGCTGATGCGGCAGCGTTGTGACGGTATTCCCGACTGGCGTGTGGCGCTGAAAGACGCGCGGCGGAATGCGCTGCTGCTCGGGCCCGGCAATGGTGCGGGCGCGGCGACAAAGCAGATGGTGCTGGAGGCGCTGGCGACCACGCGGCCGACCGTGCTGGATGCCGATGCGCTGACGGCTTTTGCCGAGGACCCGAAGGCGTTGTTCGCCGCGATCCGAGGCCCGGTGGTGCTGACGCCGCATGATGGCGAATTCGCCCGGCTGTTCCCCGATCTCGGGCTGTTGCCCAAGCTGGCGCGCACGCGCGCCGCCGCCAAGATAAGCAACGCGGTGATCCTGCTGAAGGGCGCCGATACGGTGATTGCAGATGCTGATGGCCGCGCCGCGATCAACGCGAATGCGCCTCCTGATCTGGCAACTGCAGGGGCGGGCGATGTGCTGGCGGGATTTGTCGTTGGTCTGCTGGCGCAGAGTATGCCGGCGTTTGAAGCAGCCTGCGCGGCGGTCTGGCTGCATAGCGAAGCTGCAAAGCTGGGCGGGGCAGGGCTGATCGCCGACGATCTGCCGCTGCTGGTCAGGAAACCTTTGGCGGACTTGCGCGGCTAGCGCGCGCCCGGTCCTTGGCCTTGAGCAGCAGCGCCAGCGCCATGCCCGCCATCAGCGCCATGGTGATATCGACCAGCACCGTCAGCACAAAGGTCAGCGCCAGCACCGCCTGATCGCCGCGTCTGGCATGGCGGAATTCCTTCAGCTTGTCGGCTTCGCTCATGCCCCAGGCCACCACCACCAGCATGCCGGCCAGCGCGGCCAGCGGCACCATGCCGGCCAGCGGCGCCAGCAGCCACATGAACAGCAGCAGGAAGACGGCATGCAGGATGCCCGAGATGGGCGTCAGCGCGCCGGCGCGGATGTTGGTGGCGGTGCGCGCCAGCGCGCCGGTGGCAGGCAGGCCGCCGAAAAAGGCCGAGGCGATATTGGCGATGCCCTGGCCGATCAGTTCGATATTGGATTTGTGCTGCCGTCCGGTCATGCGGTCGGCGATCACGCAGCTCAGCAGGCTTTCGATGCCGGCCAGCAACGCAATCGCAATCGCGCTCGGTAGCAGTTCATACAGTCGCGCGACGGTGATGCCGCGAGGCAGTTCCGGCATGGGCAGCGTGTTGGGAATTGCCCCGAAGCGGCTGCCGATGGTTTCAACCGGCAGGCCCAGCAACTGTACCAGCAGGGTGGCGATCACGATGGCGATCAGCATCGCCGGCCAGGTCGGACGCCAGCGCCGCAGGGCCAGGATGATGCCCAGCGTGATCAGCGCGATGGCGGTGGTCAGCAGATCGAAACTGCGCCAGGCCAATGCATGTTCCGCCCAGCGATGCAGGAAGTCGGCCGGCACCTGCTGCATCTGCAGGCCGAAGAAATCCTTCACCTGCGTGGAGAAGATGGTGAGCGCGATGCCGGCCGTGAAGCCGACCACCACGGCATAGGGGATATGCTTGATCAGGGTGCCGAGTTTGAAGACGCCGAGCAGAACCAGCATGGCGCCGGCCATCAGCGTGGCGATCACCAGGCCATCGTAGCCATGCTGCTGGATCACGCCGTAGACAACGATGACGAAAGCAGCGGTGGGCCCGCCGATCTGGTGCCGGCTGCCGCCAAACGCAGAGATCAGGAAGCCGGCGATGATCGCGGTGAACAGGCCTTTGTCGGGCGTGGTGCCCGAGGCAATCGCAATCGCCATGGCGAGCGGCAGCGCGACGATGGCGACCGTGAGTCCGGCCAGCGCATCGCGGCGCAGGCTGCCGAGGCTGTAGCCTTCGCGCAGGCAGGTGATCAGTTTGGGTACGAACATCGCGGCCACTGGGGAGGTCAGCATTGCCGGTCGGGCTGGCCGGCGTCTAGGTACTATAATACCGCGAAATAGCGTTGACCACACCGAAGACGGGGGCGTGTGACGCGGCCTTGAAAGCCGGGCAGTTGGCATTATGTTCTCATGTCAGGTGAGTAAGTTTGAAGCTTGGGCAAGCAGGAGGCGAACGAACACGCGCGAAGCCAAACGAACACGCACGAGCCGCTACGAACACCCACGAATGCTGGCGAAGCGCTACGAACGCCAGCGAAGCGAAATGAACCATAGTGAGCCCGGGCGAGGTTTGCGCTGGATCAGGGCGCGTTAACCATTGGAGTGTTAACAGAGGCTGCCCCGCATCGTCTTCCGGGCCAGGAGTTCTCGATGATTCGCGTTTTCATCGGCTACAGCCGCGCCGCCCCGGTGGCCTCCAGCGTCGCCGCCCTCAGCATCAACCGCCGCGCCTCGCAGCCGGTGGCGATCACGCATCTCGCGCTCAATCAGTTGCAGGGCCTCTACACCCGCCCGCACCACGAGCTGCAGTCGACCGACTTTTCCTTCTCGCGCTTCCTGACGCCCTATCTGGCCGGTTTCGACGGCTGGGCGATCTTCATGGACGACGACATGCTGGTGCTCGACGATATCGCCAGGCTCTGGGCTTTGCGCGACGAGCGCTATGCCGTGCAGGTGGTCAAGCACAACCATGTGCCGAAGGAAGACGTGAAATTCCTCGGCAAGGCGCAGACCAAATACGAGAAGAAGAACTGGTCCAGCGTCATGCTGTTCAACTGCGCGAAATGCACCGCGCTGACCCCGGATTACGTCAATTCCGCCACCGGTCTGGAGCTGCACCAGTTCAAATGGCTCGGCAACGATGACCTCATTGGCGAAATCCCGCATCGCTGGAACCATCTGGCCGACTACGACCCCTATGAAAAGGATGTCGCCATCGTGCATTACACGATCGGCGGGCCGTTCTATGACGAGTTCCGGGATTGCTCCTACAGCAAGGAGTGGCTGGAGGAGCGCGCGCAGATGCTGCATTGCGACCAGAGCAAGGCGAAAAAGCCAGCCAAAACGGGCGCTTAAGCCTCGCTACGAGGGCGGCTGGAAAACCGGCCAAAAGCCTCGCGCGGCCCAAATCTCCGTGCTATAGACTGCGACCTTCGCGCCGGCCCCGGTGCGGGCAAGCGGGCGTGGTGGAACTGGTAGACACGCAGGATTTAGGTTCCTGTGCCGCAAGGCGTGTGGGTTCAAGTCCCTCCGCCCGCACCAGCTCCCCCGGGCAGCGATATCAGATTCTAAGAAGAGACAGGTAACTCGGTCATGCAGATCACGGAAATCAGCGCCTCGGGCCTGAAGCGCGAATACAAGGTCGTCATCAACGCCGCCGCGCTGGAAAGCACCGTCAACGAGAAGCTCGAAGCGGTCCGCGGTCAGGTCAACATGCCGGGCTTCCGCCCCGGCAAGGCACCCGCCGCGCTGGTCAAGAAGCAGTATGGTCGCGCGCTGCTCGGCGAAGCGATGGAAGAGTCGGTGAACTCGGCCCTGCAGAAGACGCTGGAAGACAACAAGCTGCGTCCCGCCATGCAGCCCAAGGTCGACATCCAGACCTTCGAAGAGGGCAAGGATTTCGAATGCACCATCGCGGTGGAAGTGCTGCCGGACATCGTCCCGGGCGACTTCAAGCAGATCAAGCTGGAGCGTCTGGTCGTTGAGCCGAACGACACCGAGGTCGACGAATTCATGACCCGCCTGTCGGACCAGCAGAAGACCTACGAGAAGGCCGACAAGGTGGCCGAGAAGGGCGACCAGGTCGTGATCGACTTCTCGGGCAGCGTGGATGGCGTGAAATTCGATGGCGGCACCGCCACCGACTATCCCCTGGTGCTCGGTTCCAACACCTTCATCCCCGGTTTCGAAGACCAGCTGACCGGTATGAAGGTCGGCGAGCAGAAGATCGTCAAGGTCACCTTCCCGGAGGCCTATGGCAACAGCGACCTGGCGGGCAAGCCGGCCGATTTCGACTGCACGCTGAAGGAAGTGCGCGCTGCGGCGGCCGTCACCATCGACGACGAATTCGCCAAGCGTTTCGGCCTGCAGTCGCTGCAGGAGCTGAAGGACAACATCAAGCGCGATCTGGGCTCGGAATATAAGAGCCTGGCCCGCATGAAGATGAAGCGCAGCCTGCTCGACCAGCTGGCCGACCAGCACAGCTTCGATGTGCCGCCGGGCATGGTCGAAATGGAATTCGGGCAGATCTGGAACGAGATTTCCGCTGACAAGGCCCGTCTCGAGGCCGAAATGGCCGAAGAGAAGAAGACCGAGGACGAGCTGAAGGCGGAATACCAGAAGATCGCCGAGCGCCGCATCCGTCTCGGCCTGCTGCTGTCGGAAGTCGGCCGCATCAACAATATCGAAGTGAAGTCGGAAGAAATCACCCGCGCCATGATCGAGCAGGCCCGCCGCTTCCCCGGTCAGGAGCGCCAGGTGATGGAATACTTCCAGAAGAACCCGGAAGCCGCGCAGAGCCTGCGCGCCCCGATCTTCGAGGACAAGGTGGTCGACTTCATCGTCGAGATGGCCACTGTCACCGACAAGACCGTGACCAAGGAAGAGCTGCAGAAGGAAGTCGAAGCGGTTTCGTAATCCGCTCCGTCATTTCGGCCTGAACGAACGCCGGGGCTTGCCCCGGCGTTTTTCTTTACGGGGGCCGGCCATTGAAGCGGCGGGGTCTTTGCCCCACATTAGAGCAGCAGAATTCCCGCCATTCAGGATGCGTCCCATGGATAAGATGGTCGATACTTACATGAATATGCTGGTTCCGATGGTGGTCGAGCAGACCAACCGGGGCGAGCGCTCGTATGACATCTATTCCAGGCTGCTGAAGGAACGGATCATTTTCATGGTCGGCCCGGTAAACGACGCCATGGCCAGCCTGGTGACCGCGCAGCTGCTATTCCTGGAAGCCGAGAACCCGGACAAGGAAATCTCGCTCTACATCAACAGCCCCGGCGGGCTGGTGACCGCCGGCATGGCGATCTACGACACCATGCAGTATATCCGGCCCAAGATCGCCACCCTGTGCATCGGCCAGGCCGCCTCCATGGGGTCGCTGCTGCTCGCCGCCGGCGAGAAGGGCAAGCGCTTTGCGCTGCCCAACGCGCGAATCATGGTCCACCAGCCGTCCGGCGGCTTCCAGGGCCAGGCCGCCGATATCGAGATCCATGCCAAGGAAATCCTCGATATGCGCAGCCGGCTGAATGGTATCTATGCGAAGCATACCGGCCAGAGCCTGGACAAGATCGAGGCTGCCATGGAGCGTGACCGCTTCCTGACGCCGACCGAGGCCAAGGAGTTCGGTCTGGTCGACGAGGTGGTCGAGCGCCGCGCGGAACCGGCCGCCAAGAAGTAAGCCTCAAAATAAGGCGGAATGCGGCCCCCGGGGACGGGGGCACCGCCACCCCGGTCGGCAGGGCGGCTTGCTTGCCAGATCGCCCTTAAGCGTTACATCATGGTTATGTGACCTGATTCCCGGGCCTTAGGCCGACGTGGCGGGGGGTATCTCCGTTGTGCGGGACGTTCTGGTTCCTTATGATGACGATTCGATGGATTAGGGCCCCGCGTCGCCCGGCGCCGGCCCGCTCAGTGGAGCAGGTATGACCAAATTGAGCGGCAGTGACTCCAAGAACACGTTGTACTGCTCGTTCTGCGGCAAGAGCCAGCACGAGGTGCGCAAGCTGATCGCCGGTCCGACGGTGTTCATCTGCGACGAGTGCGTTGAGCTCTGCATGGATATCATCCGTGAAGAGCACAAGTCGGCCCTGGTGAAGACCCGGGACGGCGTGCCGACCCCGCAGGAGATCAGCCGCGTCCTGGACGACTATGTGATCGGTCAGAGCCACGCCAAGAAGGTTCTGTCGGTGGCGGTGCATAACCACTACAAGCGCATCGGTCAGGGCGGCAAGAACAACGAAGTTGAACTCGCCAAGTCGAACATCCTGCTGGTCGGCCCGACCGGCTGCGGCAAGACCTTGCTGGCCCAGACGCTGGCCCGCATCCTGGAAGTGCCCTTCACGATGGCCGACGCCACCACGCTGACCGAGGCCGGTTACGTGGGCGAGGACGTCGAAAACATTATCCTCAAGCTGCTGCAGTCGGCCGACTACAATGTCGAGCGCGCGCAGCGCGGCATCGTCTATATCGACGAAGTCGACAAGATCAGCCGCAAGTCCGACAACCCGTCGATCACCCGCGACGTGTCGGGCGAAGGCGTGCAGCAGGCGTTGCTGAAGATCATGGAAGGCACGGTGGCCAGCGTTCCGCCGCAGGGCGGCCGCAAGCATCCGCAGCAGGAATTCCTGCAGGTGGATACCACCAACATCCTGTTCATCTGCGGCGGCGCCTTTGCCGGCCTGGAGAAGATCATTGCCGGTCGCGGCAAGGGCACCTCGATGGGCTTCGGCGCCGAAGTGCGTGGCCCCGATGAGCGCCGCGCGGGCGAGATCCTGTCGGAAGTCGAACCGGACGATCTGCTGAAATTCGGCCTGATCCCGGAATTCATCGGCCGTCTGCCGGTGATCGCGACGCTGAACGATCTGGATGAAGGCGCCCTGGTCGACATCCTGACCAAGCCGAAGAATGCGCTGATCAAGCAGTACCAGCGCCTGTTCGAGATGGAAGACGTCAAGCTGACCTTCTCGGAGGAGGCGGTGGCCGGCGTGGCCCGCAAGGCCATTGCCCGCAAGACTGGCGCGCGCGGCCTGCGCTCGATCCTGGAAGCCATCCTGCTCGACCCGATGTTCGATCTGCCGAACATGAATGGCGTCGAGGAAGTGGTGATTTCGCCCGACGTGATCGAAGGCCGCGCCAAGCCGCTGCTGATCTACGCCGATCGCAAGCAGGAAGACGTCAGCGCCTGATCACGATCAGGTATCACGGCTGTGTGATTTTGCGGGCCGCCACCTTATCCGAGGGGCGGCCCGTAATGTTCCACCAGTGGAAAAGGCTCATAGAATCCGTGCAGTAGGGCGCGCCAGCGGCGGTAATCGTCCGACCGTCGGAAGCCCTGCTCATGGGCGGCGACGTTGACCCAGTTAACCAGAAGCAGATACCGCTGCGGATTTTCCAGACAGGGCCGCACCTCGGCGCTCTGACAACCCGGCTGCCTGCGGATCAACGGCAGCGCTTCGCTGAGCGCGGCCTCGAATGCCGGTGCATCGCTGCCGCGAAGGTCAAGCACCGCCACCTCCAGTATGCCGTCCTGACGGTGGTCTGTGGACGACTCGGTTCCTGTCATCGTGATGTTCCTGCCGGGTGTGGAAAAACCGCCCATGCCTTGACGGACGTTGCTGGAATTCCCATCTTAATCGCAGTCAGGCGGCACAAAAAGGACGCCTTCATGGCCCCTTGGGCCTGCCGCTCTCCAGGAAGAAACCACACATGTTCACATCACCCCGCGCCCAAGTTTTCCCGGTCCTGCCGCTGCGGGACATCGTCGTATTCCCGCACATGATCGTGCCGCTGTTTGTCGGGCGCGAGAAGTCGGTGCGGGCACTCGAAGATGTCATGAAGGACGATAAGCAGATCCTGCTGGTCGCCCAGAAGAATGCCGGCCAGGACAACCCGAATCCGGAAGACATCCACAGCGTGGGCACCATCGCCTCGGTGCTGCAGCTGCTGCGCCTGCCGGACGGCACCGTGAAGGTGCTGGTCGAGGGCAGCCAGCGCGCCAAGATCGTCAAGTTCAACGAGAATGCCGACTTCTTCCAGGTTCAGGCCGAAGTCATTTCGGATGACTCCGGCGAAGGTCGCGAGACCGAGGCGCTGTCGCGTTCGGTGATCAACCAGTTCGAGCAGTATGTGAAGCTGAACCGGAAGATTCCGCCCGAGGTGCTGGTGTCGCTCAACCAGATCGACGATGCCTCGAAGCTGGCCGACACGGTGGCCTCGCATCTGACCATCAAGATCAGCGACAAGCAGGAACTGCTGGAGATCGCCAGCGTGGTGGAACGCCTCGAGCGCGTTTACGCCATGATGGAAGGCGAGATCGGCGTGCTGCAGGTCGAGAAGAAAATCCGTTCGCGCGTGAAGCGCCAGATGGAGAAGACCCAGCGCGAGTATTACCTCAACGAACAGCTCAAGGCGATCCAGAAGGAACTGGGCGAGGGCGAGGATGGCCGCGACGAAGTGGCCGAGATCGAACTGCGCATCAAGAAGACCCGCCTCAGCAAGGAAGCCCGTGAAAAGGCGATGGCCGAGGTGAAGAAGCTGCGCTCGATGAGCCCGATGTCGGCTGAAGCGACCGTCATCCGCAACTACCTTGACTGGATGCTGTCGATCCCGTGGGGCAAGCGCAGCAAGATCAAGAAGGACATCAAGAACGCCGAGAAGGTGCTGAACGACGACCATTATGGTCTGGAGAAGGTCAAGGAGCGTATCCTTGAATATCTCGCCGTGCAGCAGCGCTCGGGCAAGCTGAAGGGCCCGATCCTCTGCCTGGTCGGCCCTCCGGGTGTCGGCAAGACCTCGCTCGGCAAGTCGATCGCCAAGTCGACCGGCCGCAACTTCGTGCGCGTGTCGCTCGGCGGCGTACGCGACGAAGCTGAAATCCGCGGTCACCGCCGCACCTATATCGGCTCGATGCCCGGTAAGGTCGTGCAGTCGATGAAGAAGGCGAAGACCAACAATCCGCTCTTCCTGTTCGACGAAATCGACAAGATGGGCCAGGACTTCCGCGGCGATCCGTCTTCGGCGCTGCTGGAAGTGCTCGACCCCGAGCAGAACGGCACCTTCAGCGATCACTATCTCGAAGTCGATTACGATCTCTCGGATGTGATGTTCATCTGTACCGCCAACAGCCTGCGCATGCCGCAGCCGCTGCTGGATCGCATGGAGATCATCCGCATCCCCGGCTACACCGAGGATGAGAAGATCGAAATCTGCAAGCGCCACCTGATCGAGAAGCAGATCGAAGCCGCCGGCCTGAAGAAGGGCGAGTGGTCGATCACCGACGAGGCGCTGCGCGACCTGGTGCGCTATTACACCCGCGAAGCCGGCGTGCGTTCGCTGGAGCGCGAGCTGGCCAACCTGACCCGCAAGGCGGTGAAGGAAATCCTGTCGAAGGGCGTGAAGTCGATCAAGGTCACGCCGAAGAACCTCGACAAGTATGCCGGCGTGCGTCGCCATCGCTACGGCGAGGCCGAACTCGAAGATCTGGTCGGCACCGTCACCGGCCTGGCCTGGACCGAGGTGGGCGGCGAACTGCTGACCATCGAAGCCGTGATGCTGCCCGGCAAGGGCCGCATGACGATCACGGGCAAGCTGGGTGAGGTGATGCAGGAATCGGTGCAGGCCGCGCGTTCGTTTGTGCGTGCCCGCGCCGTCGCCTTTGGCGTGAAGCCGCCGATCTTCGACAAGCGCGACATCCACGTCCACGTGCCGGAAGGCGCCACCCCGAAGGACGGCCCCTCGGCCGGCATTGCGATGGTCACCTCGATCGTCTCTGTGCTGACGGGCATTCCGGTCCGCAAGGATGTGGCGATGACCGGCGAGGTCACCCTGCGTGGCCGCGTGCTGCCGATTGGCGGCCTGAAGGAGAAGCTGCTGGCCGCCCATCGCGGCGGCATCAAGAAGGTGCTGATCCCGAAGGACAATGAGAAGGACTTGGTCGAGATCCCGGATAACGTGAAAAAGGGTCTCGAAATCGTCCCGGTTTCAACCTGCGAGGAGGTGCTGAAACACGCCCTGGTCGCGGAATTGAAACCAATTGAGTGGAGCGACGTTGACGATCTGAACAAACCCGCCGTGGTCGAGCCTGAAAAGGAAGGCGACCGCGAGGGCGTGGTCAAACACTGACCATTGATTGAGAGCAGTGCGGAGGGCTCCAGCGTGAACAAGCAGGATCTGATGGCTCAGGTGCGTGATACCTCGGGCCTCAGCAAGGAACAGGCAGAGCGGGCCGTCGAGTCGGTCTTCGAACTCATCACCGAGGCGCTTCGCCGCGGCGAGGAGGTCAGGATCGTGGGCTTCGGCAGCTTCTTCGTCGGCACCCGGGCCGCCAGCCCCGGCCGCAATCCGCGGACGGGCGAGCGGATCGATCTGCCGCCGACCAAGCAGCCCAAATTCCGCGCCGGCAAGACGCTCAAGGAAGCGGTCGGCTGAGGCGGCGTCTCCTCTGCAGCATAGTTTCAGCGGCCGGCAGTCTCTGCCGGCCGTTTGCTGTTGTGGCACTTCCCGCGGCCGCCTGCCATGATGATAGCGTGAGGTGGGTGGGAAGATGACCGAGAAGACTGGACGGACCGGTAGGCGCACCATGCTCGACCCGACCGAGGGCGATCTGCTGGTCGAGATCGAAGGTCCACGTCATCCGGGCGCGGTGGCACTGTACCGGCTGTGGCAGGAGTTGAAGCCGCCGGGCGATGCCCTGCCGCAACGCGACGACATCAGTTTTGAACGCCTGACCGAACTCGGCATCGTCAGCAACTGCTTCGTGATCGAGCCGTTGGAGGGCGGTCGCGACTGGCGCTACCGGCTGCTGGGCACGGCGATCACCTGGCTGTTCGGTGGCGACGCGACCAACATTCCCTTCTCGCAGCATTTCATGCCCGAAGAAGCCGAGCTGTGCATCCGGCTGTCCAATCGCGTGGCGCAGTCGCGCAAGCCGGTTTTCCTGTTCGGCCGTTTCCAGCCTGGCGAGTTCAGCGGCACGCTGGAAACCATGTCGCTGCCGGTCCTGAGCCGCGACGGCGAGACTGTGTGGCTGATCGGCGCCAGCTTTCCGGTCGAAACGAAGTGAGGGTGGGGTGTCTTGCCGGACTGCGGCGGCATCTGGTATGAAGACCGCCTTCGCTGTCCCGGTTTTCGGGAGCGGTGCGGGCGATTAGCTCAGCGGTAGAGCGCCTCGTTTACACCGAGGATGTCGGCGGTTCAATCCCGTCATCGCCCACCATTTTCCTGCAGAATTCATCGGCATTTCGGACCCGCCCATACCGGGCGGTCAAACGCCGTTCAGCATGCCCATTCCGTATCGTGGAACGGTGGCAGGTGACGCGCGCCGCTGCATCCCTTCTACTGTAGAACGCTGGGCAGCAGACAAGCCCGCAGGGAGGGATAATCGAGCCGATGCAACCGCGCGTCATCATCACTTGTGCCGTGACCGGCAACCAGACCACGCCGGAGATGACGCCGCATTTGCCGATTACGCCCGAGCAGATTGCCGAAGCTGCCCTCGGTGCCGCCGAGGCAGGTGCTGCCGCCGTTCATATCCATGTGCGCGATCCGCAGAGCGGCAAGCCTTCGATGGAGATCGACCACTATCGCGAGGCCGTTGACCGTATTCGCGCGAAGAACCAGCAGTTGATCATCAACCTGACCACCGGCCCGGGCGGTCGTTTCGTGCCGAGCCCCGATGATCCCAAGCTGGCCGCGCCCGGCACGACGCTGATGCGGCCGGAAGACCGCGTCACGCATATCGCGCTGATCAAGCCCGATATCGCCACGCTGGATCTCAACACCATGAATTCGGGCAAGCAGGTGGTGATCAACACGCCGGAGAATGTCCGCCGCATGGCTGCAGTGATCAATGGCGCTGGCGTGAAACCGGAGATCGAACTGTTTGACTCCGGCGATATCGCGCTGTGCCGCGACCTGGTCGCCGATGGCACTTTGAAAGGCCCGCTGCTCTGCTCGGTGGTGATGGGCGTGAAATACGGCTTCCAGCCATCGCCGGAAACCGTGCTCTATGCGCGCAGCCTGCTGCCGCCCGGCACCGCTTGGACGGCATTCGGCACCGGCCGTTCCTGTTTTCCGATGGTGGCGCAGTCCTATCTGGCCGGCGGCCATGTCCGCGTCGGGCTGGAAGACGCCATCTTTCTCGAGAAGGGTGTGCTGGCGGAAACCAACGCGGCCATGGTGGCCAAGGCGCGCAGCATTGTCGAAGCGCTGGGCGGCGAGATTGCGACCGCGCAGCAGGCCCGCGACATGCTGGCACTGCCGGTGAAATCATGACGGATCTCAACAAAAAACATTCGTGGAAAAAACCAGCACCACGCGGAGGAAACATGCGTATTCTCACCCTGGCCCTGCTCGGGCTTTCACTGCTGCTCTCACCCATTCATAACGCTGCGGCACAGGCCTGGCCGGATCGCCCGGTCACCGTGATCGTGCCATTCCCGGCCGGCTCCGCCGTCGATTTCCTGGCGCGCGCCACCGCATCCGAACTCAGCGACAAGCTCGGTAAGCCCTTCATCGTTGAGAACCGCACCGGCGCTGGCGGCAATATCGGCGGTGCCGCGGTCGCCAAGGCGAAACCCGATGGCTACACGCTGCTGTTCGGCACCCCGTCGCCGATCGCGATGAACAAGCTGATGTACAAGGGCCTGACCTATGACTCGGACAAGGATTTCACGCCGGTCGTGCTGGTCGCCAAGTCGCCGCTGATCATCACCACGCGGCTCGATTTTCCCGCCACCACCTTCGCCGAGCTGATCGACTATGCCAAAAAGAATCCCGGCAAGGTCACGGTCGGAAATCCGGGCAATGGCACGCTTGGCCATATCACCGCCGAACTGGTGCAGCAGTTCACCGGCGCGAAGATGACCGCCGTGGCCTATCGCGGCACCATGCCGCTGATGACCGATCTGCTGGGCGGGCAGGTGGATGTCTCGATCGACTTCATGCCGACCTATGTGCCGCAGGTGACCGAGAAGAAGCTGAAGGCGCTGGCGGTGACGACCAGCACGCGCAGCAACTCTCTGCCCAGCGTCCCGACCGTGCAGGAGGTCGGCTTCAAGGGCTTCGAGGCGAGCGCCTGGTACGCCATGGTGGCACCGACCGGCACGCCGCCCGAGGTCATCGGCAAGATTAACAAGATCGTTAACGACTTCCTGAAGACCGACAAGACTAAAGCCCTGCTGGCGCAGAATACGCTGGAAGGCATCGGCGGTTCGCCGGACGACCTGAAGGCCTTCATCGCGGCTGAACTGAAAAAGTGGAAGCCGGTGATCGAAGAAGCCAAGATCGAGATGTAAAGGCCAAGATCAAGTAAAGGACAGTCAGTGACCAGTATCGAGATTCCGGCGCTTCCCGTTCCAAAGGTTGCGCTCGTCACCGGTGGCAGCAGCGGTATCGGCAAGGCGACGGCAGCGCGCCTTGCCGCCCTCGGTTCCACCGTCATCGTCGGCTACAACAGCCGGAAGGAGCAGGCGGAGGCGGTGGTGGCCGGCTTGCAGGGCAGCGGGCATATCGCGCTGCGTGTCGCCATCGAGGATTCCGCCTCGATAGCTGCAGCGGTGAAGGAAATCGAGGATCGCTTCGGGAGGCTCGACGCGCTGGTGAATAGCGGCGGCGCCACCACGCCTGTGCCCATTGCCGATCTCGACAAGCTGACCGACGAGATTTTCGACCGCACCGTCATGGTCAACCTGCGCGGACCCTTTGCGATGATCCGGGCCTTTCGTCCGCTGCTGGACCGCAGCGAAGGCGGCGCGGCCATCGTGAATATCTCCTCGATTGCCGCGCGCACCGGCATCGGCAGCAGCCTGGCCTATCTCTCAGCCAAGGCCGGCGTCGATGCGCTGACCATCGCGCTGGCCAAGGTGCTGGCGCCGCGCATCCGTGTTTTCTCGGTCTCGCCCGCTGGCGTAGATACCGATTTCGTGCCGGGCCGCAGCCGCGAGACTCTTGTGAAGACCGCCGAGAAACTGCCGCTGGCGCATGTTACCACGCCCGACGATGTGGCGCGGGCCGCCATTGCCTGCATCGTCAACCTGACCAGTTCGACCGGTATCATCGTGCCGGTAGATGAAGGCCGGCATCTCTGAGCAGCAGGACAGTATGGACAAGCTGAAATTCTATATCGACGGTGCCTGGATCGATCCGGCCATCTCGGCGACGCTGGGGGTGCAGAATCCCGCCACCGAAGAAATTTTCGCCCGCATCAGCCTGGGCTCGCGGCAGGATGTGGATCGCGCCGTGCAGGCTGCAAGGCGTGCCTTTACCAGCTATTCCGTCACCAGCGTCGAAACACGACTGAACTATCTGCGCAAGATCATCGCCGGCTTCAAGGCGCGGCTGCCCGAATTGGCGCGGACCATGACCTTGGAAATGGGCTCGCCGATCACGTTTTCCACCGAGCGTCAGGCTACCGTTGCCCTGTTCCATTTTGAGGAAGTCGTGCGCGTGCTTGAGGCATACCAGTTCGAGGAGCCAATGGGACCGGGTGTGGTGCGCCGCGAACCGATCGGGGTCTGCGGCCTGATCACGCCATGGAACTGGCCGCTCAACCAGGTCGCCTCCAAGGTGGCGCCGGCATTGGCCACCGGCTGCACCGTCGTGCTGAAACCCAGCGAGGTCGCGCCGCTCAGCGCGCTGCTATTTGCCGAAATCCTGCATGAGGCCGGGCTGCCGGCAGGTGTGTTCAATCTGGTCAATGGCGACGGCCCGACGGTGGGTGAGGCCATCGCGGCGCATCCCGGCATCGACATGGTGTCGTTCACCGGTTCGACCGCCGCCGGCATTCGTGTGGCGAAACTGGCGGCCGATACGGTCAAGCGCGTGGCGCAGGAGCTGGGCGGCAAGTCGGCCAATATCATTCTGCCCGACGCCGATCTCAAGGCCGCCGTGATTCAGGGCGTGCATGCCTGCTACACCAACGGCGGCCAGAACTGCCAGTCGCCGACCCGCATGCTGATTCCGCGTGCCCAGCGCGAGGAAGCTTTCGCCGCGGCGCGTCTGGCCGTCGAGGCCGTGCGCCTGGGCGATCCGCTCGATCCGGCCACCACGATGGGACCGATGGTGAGCCAGGGCCAGTTCGACAAGATCCAGGACCTGATCCAGTTCGGCATTGACGAGGGCGCGACGCTCGTCGCCGGCGGCACCGGCCGGCCGGCCGATCTCAATCGCGGCTACTATGTGCGCCCGACCGTGTTTGGCGACGTCACGCCGCAGATGCGGATTTCGCGCGAGGAAATCTTCGGTCCGGTGCTGTCGATCATCAGCTACGACAGCGAGGATGAGGCCGTCGAGATTGCCAACGATACGCCCTTCGGACTGGCGGGCTTCGTGCAGTCGAAGGATCGCGACCATGCCCGCGCCGTCGCCAACCGCATCCGCGCCGGCCGGGTCTACATCAACGGCGCGCCGTTTGACCGCAGCCTGCCATTCGGCGGCTACAAGCAGTCCGGCAACGGGCGCGAATTCGGCGTCTTCGGCTTTGAGGAATATCTGGAAGTGAAGGCCATTCTCGGCTGACGCCATTCTCGGCCAGCGGTGCGGACAACACCGCTGGAACCTCCCACTGAAACGCCGGCACTTCTTTCGAAGCGCCGGCGTCTTTTTTTGTGGGATCAGTTGGCGAACTTGTCCAGGCCCTTGCGGCCCAGCCACTTCGACAGTTCGTCGCCCACTGCCTCGTTGTTGAGGTCGGCGAAGGGGATATGCGAATTGCCCTTCAGCCCGGCCTCCGGCAGCAACAGCACTTCGCAATCTCCGCCATGTTTGTTGACGATGCCGCAGAAGGTCTTGGCCATTGCGGCTGAGTTCTTCCAGATCGGACGCGTCTCGGTGTAGTCGCCGAAGACCATCTGGATCGGGAATTTGGTCAGCTTCATGAAGTCAGACATCGGCACCGAATGCGGCCCATAGGGCGCCTTGGGCTGCGGCTCCGGGCCTTCGCCGATGGGGAAGACGAAGCCGGGCGTTTCATAGGCCACGATGCCCTTCATGTTGCTGCTGTTGGCTTTGAGTGCCGAAAGCAGCGCGCGCCAGCCGCCAGCCGAGTTGGTGAGTGCCACGACCGGACCTATGCGGTCGATGGCCTGGCCGCCGGCCTCGGCCTGCAGCAGGGCATTTTCCAGCGTGTCGTATTCGTCATAGCGGGCGCGCGTGGCCTGGTTCCAGGCTTCCTTGTCCGCTGTGGGGAATTGCAGGCCGGGATGCCAGTTCGGATAGGTGATGCCGAAACGCCAGGCGGCAAAATTGCGCGTGTCGAAATAGTCCGGCGTGTAGGTGATCGGTTCGCAGCTCCAGTTGGCGCGGCCGACGCGCGGCCCGTCCCACAGATAGACCGGATAGCCCTTGCGCAGGAACATGCTCTTGAAGCCTTCGCCACCGTCCCAGCGGTTCTCCCAGACCTTGGTGCTGGAGCTGTGCCACATGATCAGGCCGGTCTGCCGGCGCTTCTGCGGGATGAAATACTCGACATAGCCGTGATCGCAGGACAGCGTCTCGGCGGGGTTCTTGGGATTGGAGATCATCTTGCCGCCGACCTCGTAGGCACCGGTGGAGTCGAGGATGATCGGCGGTTTGGCGCTTGGCGCACATGCCGTTTGACTCAATCCGGCAAATAACAGCGCTGCGACAGGCAGTGCCAACTGCTTCCAGTACATCATGGTGGTTTCCTCCCGTTTTTGTGCCGCTGACCCTATCGGCGGCGGCGGCGCAGCGGCACGGGAAGTTCGGGTCATTTCGCATTCCGGAATGGGCCTCTCTTGCCAATGCCAGATCGCCGTTCCACAATCCGGAACACTCAGCCTTGTGGGGACGTGCCATGACGGCCGGCGATCAGGTTCAATCGGTGACGCGTGCGCTCGACCTGTTGCAGGCGCTGAACCGGCAGAAGGTCGCTTCGATCAAACAACTGCACGAGACCACCGGCCTGCCCAAGCCCACCATCGTGCGCCTGCTGAAGACGCTGACGGCAGAGGGCTATGTCGCCAACGATCCGCGCCAGGGCGGCTACTCGGTCACCTCACAGGTGCGCACGCTCAGCTGCGGCTTCCACGGCGACCCGCTGGTGGTGGAGGCGGGGCGGGCCTGGGCCATCGATCTCACCCGCCGGTTCAAATGGCCGGCTGCCATCGCGGTACTCGATCACAACGCCATGACCGTGCGCTTCAGCACCATTCCGGAAAGCCCGATCTCGCCCTTCCATGGCACGGTGGGCTTGAAGCTCAGCCTGGTCTCACGCAGCCTCGGGCGGGCCTATCTCGCCTTCTGCCCTACGGCGGAACGCAACATCCTGCTGCAGATGCTCGCGGCCTCAAAGGATCCGGAAGATTCTGCGGCGCGGCGGCCTGCTGCCCTGCTGCGCGCGCTGCAATCGATCCGCAGCCAGGGTTTTGCCGAGCGCGATCCGAATGTCGATCCGAAGTCGTCGTCGACGCTGGGTGTGCCGGTGATGGATGGCGACCGCGTGGTGGCCACGCTGGGCCTGACCTATTTTACCTCGGCCATGAAACGTGCCCAGGCTATCGAACTCTATGTCCCCCATCTGCGCTCGGCGGCGGAAAACATCACGCGCAGCATCAGCCGCCTCGGGAGCTAAGAGGTCATTCCGTATCGCGGAATGCCCTCGGAAACTTCGCCACCCACCCATCAGCCTTTCGTATGATCCGGCTTTACGACCGGTGCATGACGAGGGAGGCGTAGCGTGTATAACCCCACCGATCCGCGTGCGAGTCTGGCCGCGGCGAAACCGGCCGGCGCGCCGATCACCGCCTATGGCGCCTGCGAATATGTGCGTTTCTACGATGAGCCGCAGCGCGACGAGCCCGAGGGCAAGACCTGGTATGCGCGCGGCCAGAATTTCCTGATCACGATCACCGATACGCTCGAAGGTGCCGTTCTCGCGCGCGAGGCACAGCCGGACGAGTATGCGATCATCCTCGACGATCCGAAGCTGGAAGTCGAGATCACCACGGCGGATGGCACGCAGCGCGTCAAGGGCGGTTCGCTGGCCTTCATTCCGCCCGGCAAGTCCAGCGTGAAGGTGATCAGGCCCGGCCGCATCGTGCGCATGTTCACCACGCAGTCGGCCGACCTGGCTGCGAAATGCATCAATGCTGCCTCCTACAGGGAGCAGAAGCCGGCGGTGGCGCTGGCCAAGCCCTGGCCGACCCCGAAGGACGGCTTCAAGCTGCGCGTCTATACGCTGGACGTTCCGCCCGAGAAGGGCCGCTTCGGACGCATCTGGCGCTGCACGACGCTGATGATCAACTATATCGATCCGCGTCAGGGGCCGCGCGACCCGACCACGCTGTCGCCGCATCACCATGATGACTTTGAGCAAGGCTCGCTGGCGCTGGAAGGCGACTTCGTCCATCACATCCGCTGGCCCTGGACGCCGAACAGGCATATCTGGCGCGACGATCAGCATGAACTCTGCGGCAGCCCGTCGATTGCCGTGATTCCGCCGCCTTCGATTCATACCACCGAGGCGGTCGGCAAGGGGCTCAACCAGCTGGTCGACCTGTTCTGCCCGCCGCGCATGGACTTCTCGCTGAAACCCGGCTGGGTGCTGAACGCCGATGATTATCCGATGCCCCCAAAAGAATTATCGGAAGAGTGACATGTCTGGCACGCGTTCCTTCCGCCAGCGCATGCTTGCTGGTGAAAAACTGGTCGGCACTTTTCTCAAGACCCCGACCAGCCATGCCACCGAGATCGTTGCCGCTCTCGGCTTCGATTTCGTGGTGATCGACCAGGAGCATTCGCCGTTCGACCGCACCACCACTGACATTGCATTGATGGCAGCGCGCGGCAGCGGCATTCCTGCCCTGGTGCGTGTATCCGGACCCGAGGTCGTGCTTTCCGTGCTCGATGGCGGCGCCAGCGGCATCCTGATGCCGCATGTCGCCAGCGCGGACTATGCCCGTGAAGTCGCTGCGCTTTGCCGCTATCGCGGCGGAAAACGCGGCTATGCCACCAGTACCCGCGCCGGCGGCTATACCGCCGTGTCGATGTGGCAGCATATCCGTGCGTCAGACGACGCGATCACCGTGGTTGCTCAGATCGAAGATCCCGAGGCCCTGGATGAGATCGATGCCATCGCCGCTGTGGAGGGGATTGACTCCCTGTTCATCGGACGTGGCGACCTGACCGCCGCTTTTGGCAACGAGACGCCCAATCCGCCCGAGGTCCGAACTGCTGTGGAGAAAATCTGCGCTGCGGCACGCCGGGTGAATAAGCCGGTGAGCGTGTATGTCGGCGCCCGACCGGAAGCTGAATGGCTGCGCGATCAGGGTGCAACCACATTCATCCATAATTCCGACCAGGGCTTCCTGCGTCAGGCCGCCATGAAAGGTCTGGCCGAGATGCGCGACGTTTTCGGTTGATGTCGATGCAGGAAATCCGCCCCGCCGATCTACCCGGCGATGCCGCCTACAAGCTGCTCTGCGGCCTGGTCGTGCCGCGGCCGATTGCCTGGGTCAGCACGCTTTCGGTGGATGGCGTCTCAAACCTGGCGCCGTTCAGCTGCTTCACCTTCGTGTCGCATACGCCGCCGATGCTGGGCGTCAGTATTGGGCGGCGAGCCAGCGGCCTGAAGGATACCGCGCGCAACATCCACGAGACACAGGCCTTCGTGGTGCATATCGGCGACGAGACGCTGATTGAACCCCTGCATCGCAGCGGCGGCGAGTTTCCGCCCGAGGTCAGCGAGGCCGACCTGCTCGGGCTGGAGCTGGTGCCCAGCCGGCTGGTGGCGCCACTGCGCGTGGCCAGGGCGCCCATTGCCATGGAATGCCGGCTGCACAAGGTGGTCGATTTCGGCAACAACCAGTTCTTCGCCGGTGAAATCCAGCTGTTCCATATCCGCGAGGATCTCATCACAGGCACCCGGATCGATGCTGGCCGGCTGCGCCCCGTCGCGCGGTTGGGCGGACCGAATTACAGCATGCTGGGTGAGATCATCGGCATGGCGCCGCAATCTGAATCACCGATCGAACAATCCAACTCGCAGAAAAGCGCCGTCAACAGTTAGGGCGCGCGTGACACAGCATCAGGAGGCAGTGCGATGACCGATCCCATTCTTATGTTTTCCAAGACCGTCGAAGAGTATTCCGACGCGCCGGATTCGGTGATCGAGGACATCCTGCGTGGCGGCGTCGATCTGCATTGCCATAGTGGCCCCTCGGTGATGCCGCGTTCGCTGAACCACCTGCAGGCCATCCTGGAGGCGCAGGAGGCCGGCATGCATGCCGTCCTGTTCAAGGATCACTATTATTCCGTCACGCCGGTGGCGAAATTCCTCGAAGAGACGATGCCGGATCTGCGGATCAACCTGCTGAGCGGCGTGGCGCTCAACAATACCGTCGGCGGGCTCAACATCTATGCCGTCGACCACATGCTGAAGCTGGGTGGGCAGATTGTGTGGATGCCGACCTTCAGCGCCGCCAATCATCTGCGCCACGGCCATCGGCATGTCATCCTGCCAACGAAAGAGCAGATGCTGAAGCCGACCGGCCTGTCGGTGGTGGATGACAAAGGCGACCTGAAGGAAGAGGTCAAGCCGATCCTCGATATCATCGCCGAGGCCGATGCGGTTCTGTCGGCCGGGCATCTGCATATCAGCGAAATCTGGCCGCTTTTCGATGAAGCGATAAAGCGCGGCGTGAAGCGCCTGCTGGTCAACCACCCGACCTTCGTGATCGATGCCACGCTGCGCGACATCAAGGAACTGGTCGGCATGGGCGCCTATATCGAACATTCCTTCTGCATGTTCATCAACGAAACCTACAACAAGAAATTCACCGGCGAGCAGCTCAAGCAGCTGATCGAGGCGGCCGGCATCGACCGCACCATCCTGGGCTCCGATCTCGGTCAGGCCAAGAATCCGCATCCGGTCGCGGGTTTCCGCGCCGTGATCCGGCTCTGCCTCGGGCTCGGCTATACCGAGGCTGAAATCCGCAAGATGATCGGCGGCAATGCCTGCAAGCTGATGGGCCTGCCGGAACCGCAGCGGGGAGCCTCGGCGGCAGCCAGCTGAACGGGGTGCATTTTTCGTGCTGTGGAAACAGCAGTTCACGGATTGATTGACAGAAAGTAGGTCTGTTTTAACAAAAGCATCTATCTAAGATTACATTGAAGGCGCACTCGCATAAAGGAGGTTGCCGATGCGCCGTAAAATGTCAGTCGACAAATATATCAACCTGATCCTGGCATCGCTCGATGCCAGAGGCTTTTTTATCGAGCAGGATCCAGATCTTAGCCGCTGGCGTCGCTGCCTCGAAGGCATGCCGGGGATCGTCGGGATCAATCCGAGTTTCGATCCCGCCCACCACGATTTCGAACTCGGTGGTCCGCAATACTGGCTGCGGCTTTCGACGATCCCGAACCATCCGGCGCACCAGATGCGCAAATCGAGCGAGGTGGCGGCGGTCATCGCCTTCCGGCTGATCGATACAGGCAAGGAGGGCTGGACTGAACTGCTGCGCAGCGGCCGGCTGTTCTCGTCGCGCTTCTCGCCGCTAGGCACGCCGAAAATCCTGCAGCCGCGTGACTGCAACTGGACCGGCAGGATCGGCCATCATGGCGGTCTGGTGGTCGGCGAGGCCTATCGTCGCCAGCGGCTTGCCTATCTGCTGACGCATCTGATCCGCGCGATCAGCATCAAGCGCTACGATGTCGATCATCACTGCGGACTGGTTTACGAAAACCTCTACCGCAGCGGCATTCCTCTGCGTGCCGATGGCTACGGTTATGCGCGGGCGGACCTGGCGATGGATGGTTTCATCGGTGCGGTGGGCCGCTCGGCCCGCATGTACACGACCCAGATCGACCGCGCCGGCATGCTGGCGCAGATCGAGGAAGGTCCGCTGATGGAACTGCTTGAACCTGAAGTCGAGATGGCCGCCTAAGCCGCCGTCAGTGCGAAACGGCCGCGAGCGCCACACCCGGCGTGAGCGGCCGTATCAGCGTCACCACGCGCGAGACATGGCCATCCGCATCGAAGAAGGGAAACATGGCGCGCTGATAGACGCGGATGCTCATCGCCACCTGGAAGCAGGCCGGCATGCGTTCGGCCACCACGGCGGCGTAGGTCTGTTCCGCAGCGATACGTGCAGGGGCCTGGCGGATGGCGCCAAGGCAGAGATTGCTCACATCCTCGCCGTCCAGCACGAAGGGATGATTGTCGAAGTCGATGATGCGCCAGGCCAGCACATGCTTGGGCGTCGTATCGATCACATGGGCCGGGTCGGGATCGAACAGGCGGCGCATGGCGGCGACGAAGGGCAGGGTCGCGGGTTCGCTGTTGTCGCGACCCCAGACGGCTTCCGCTAGGCTGAACTTGCCGTCCCGGGCATGCACCTGGGGAAGAGGAATGCGGTCGATCCGCACCAGAGCATGCTCGCTCGTAATGAACAGGGGTTCAGCAGACATGCAGCCAGTTTGCGAGTGATCGCTCAAAAAGACAACCCTTAATATGCAAACTCAAAGGTAACTAGCGTTTCCGGCGCATCCGCTCGGCCAGAATCCGGGCCCGCGCAAGGGCGGCCTCGCTGCTCGATCCACCGGTCGGCGGGGGCGTCTCGTCGGACGGCTGCCGCTCGACATAATACTGTATGAGCGTGTTGCGCTGGCGCGCCGTCAGCTTGATGCCCAGTCTTTCGGCTTCGTTCAGGGCAAACAGATCGGCTTCGGCGAAACGGATCGCCTGTTCGTCGCGCTGTTGCAAGCCGCGCGCGATCAGAGCGAGATATCTGTTCTCGTCGAATGACAGCGGCGCAGCTGCATCTTCGGGTATGACCAGGGCATCGAGGCAGGCGCTGCGCTCCTCGGGCGCGAAAGCCAGAAACATTTCAAGCAGCTTGGCTGCCTGTTCGAGCAACAGGGCATCCTCCGGCAGGCTCAGCAATAGCTGGCCATCCTGAACCTGCGCCTTCACCGGCATGTGCTTTTATCCCGCCTTTAGATCAACCCGGGCTGCAAAGTGCGCGAGCCGGGCATGGCGCGTCAATGCATTTCGAACTTAGTCGCGCAGGTCGACCCGCTTGAGGAAGCGGTGAATCCGGATTTCCGTCCAAATACCATTGCGACGGAAGGGATCGCCGGCATTGAAGGCTTCGATTGCCGCTTTGGTGTCGGCCTCGATCAGGAACAGGCTGCCGATCATCATCTCGCCGTCATCCGACATCAGCGGGCCGGAGACGAGGATGCGCACCGGCGCCGTGCTCAGGTAAGCCTTATGCGCCTCGTAATGCTCCAGACGGCGAGGCAGCGCGTCCGGAGCATCGAGGCAATGAACGATGAAATGCGGCATCAGAGCCCCAGACTCAGAGCAGCGTGCAGGCGCGCTCGAAGCTATGGCGTGGCTGGCGCCCCATCAGCTTGGAGGTATCGCCGTAACCGATATTGCACAGGAAATCGGTCTGGCAGCGGCCGTCGGGGAAGAACTCCGCATTCACCTTGGCGATATCGAAACCGCTCATCGGGCCGCAATCCAACCCGATGGCGCGGGCCGCGATCATCAGATAAGCCCCCTGAAGCGTGGCATTGCGCACGGCGGTGGCCTGCGCCATCGGCGCGTTGCTGGCGAAGGTCTCGCGTGCCGCCGGGTTATGCCAGATCTCGGGCATGTATTCGTAGAACTGCATGTCGCGCGCCACGATGGCGGTGACCGGCGCGGCCATGGTCTTGTCCAGATTGCCCGGCGACAGGGCAGGGGCCAGACGCTGCTTGGCCTCTTTCGTGCGCAGGAAGATCACGCGCATCGGCTGCGTGTTCATCGAGGTCGCGCCCATCTTGGCGATGTCATACAGCTCACGCAGCTGCTCGTCGGAGACTGGCTTATCCAGGAAGCCGTTCTGCGTGCGGGCATCGAGAAACAGCTGCTTGAGGGCATCAGCGGAAATCTTGGTCATGTCTTTTCTTTTTTTGCTGAGAGGGAAATCTAAAGGGCGACGGAGCTGCGCACGATGGTGGCGGTCTTGCGCAGATGGTTTTCCAGCGCCGCGACGGCACGATCGATATCGCGCTCCATCACCGCGTCGAAAATTGCCTTATGCTCGGCTGGCACGTCGCGCGTCGCGTTCTGCTGCGGGACCGAGACCGACATGCGGCGATAGCGTTCGCTCTGCTCATACAGCATCGCGCGCATGCGCAGCAGCCAGTCATTGCCGCAGGCGCCGACCAGTTCGGCATGGAAATCGGCATGTGCGCGCGACCACACATCGCTCAAATGCTGGTCGCGACCGGCTTCTGTCTGGCTCAGGCGGGAGAGGCGATGCCAGGCGGCCACCAGCCGGCTTTCCCAGGCGAGGTCGCCGCGCTCGATCGAGGTGCGCAGGCACAGCGCCTCGATGGCAATGCGTGCTTCGGTGATATCGGCAAGTTCCTTTGGCGAAACCGGACTCACCGTGTAACCGCGTTGCGGCTCGGAAACCACCAGCGCTTCGGACTGCAACATCGACAGCGCTTCGCGCACTGCGCCGAGGCTCACATCCATATCGGCCGCCAGCCCTGCGATATTCAGTTTTGTGCCAGGCAGATGCGTGCAGGACAGGATGTCAGCCCGGATCTGCGTATAGGCGCGATGCGACTTCGTACCCGGGCTCTCGGCCATCGGGGCGGGGGCAGTTTCGGCGGGGCTGTGGATTATTTTCATCCGAAAAATATATTGCGATGTCAGAAATCTATGTGTAAGACAAAAATATAGAAAAAAGCGGACCCTTACAAGGGCGGTTTTGGAGGAACCAAGATGGCAGATCCCCGGCGTCCCGGCGTCACCGCAATCCATTCGCTTGATCGCTTCGTCTTCAGCGTGCCGGATCTCGGCGTTGCCAAGCAGTATTTCACCGACTTTGGCCTTGATGTGCGCCAGGTCGGCCATCGCCTCGATCTCTACACCTTCGGCCATCCGCATCGCTGGGGCTCGATCTTCGAGAGCGGCAAGCCCAAGAAGCTCGAATACCTCACGCTCGGTGTTTATGCCGAAGACTACGAGCCGTTGCGCAAGCATCTGGAAAAGATCGGTGTGCCGTTCGTCGACCCGCATCCACTGGTGGATGAGCAGGGCTTCTGGGTGCGCGATCCCGATGGCATCACGCTGCAGATCGTGGTGGCGGAGAAGTCCTCGCCCAGCGTGAAGGGCGAAACCTTCGGCCCGATGAACATGAAGAATCCGGCCGGCACCGACATCGGCATCAACCGCCGCTCGATGCAGCCGGTGAAGCCGGTGCGTCTGACGCATGTGCTGCTGTTCTGCTCGGATGTGCCGCGCTCGCTGAAATTCTATCGCGAAGCCATGGGCATGAATCTGTCGGATCAGTCCGGCGACGGCATTGCCTTCATGCATGGCGTGCATTCCAGCGACCATCATCTGCTGGCTTTCGCCAAGTCCGATGGTCCCGGCCTGCATCATACCAGCTGGGTGGTGCGCGGCGTCGACGAGGTTGGCCTCGGCATGGAGCAGATGGTGGGCAAGGGCTACAAATACGGCTGGGGTATGGGCCGCCACGTGCTGGGCTCGAACTACTTTTATTACCAGCGCGACCCCTGGGGCAGCTTCACCGAATATTCCTACGACATCGACTTTGTCGGCCTCGACGGCTGGCCGGCGCAGGATCATCCGCCGGAGGATTCCTTCTACCTCTGGGGTCCGGCCGTGCCGGAAGACTTCGTCACCAATCACGAAACCCAGGCCCACAAGGCCTGAACAGAAAATCTGCTTCTAAAAAGAGGACTGTCTCTCCATGCGTCTCGTCAATTATCTGAACAACGGCAAGCCTTCGCTCGGCGCCCATGTTGACGGCAATATCGTCGACCTGACCTCGGTGGCTGCCAGCGTCGATGCGCTGCTCGCCATGGGCCCCTCGGGCCTCGCCAAGGCCAAGGAAGCCGCCGCCAAGGGTGGCGCCACCACGCCATTCAAGGGCGCCAAGCTGCTGCCGCCGGTGCTCAATCCGTCCAAGGCGATCGCGGTCGGCCTGAACTACATCGATCATGCCGCCGAAAGCCCCTACAAGGACGCGCCGAAATATCCGGTGCTGTTCCATCGCTTCCCGTCGTCGTGGGTGGCGCATGACGAAGCGCTGATCAAGCCGAAGGTGTCGGACGCCTTCGACTACGAAGCCGAGCTTGCCGTGATCATCGGCAAGGCCGGCCGCCATATCTCCAAGGACAAGGCGCTGGAGCATGTCGTCGGCTATTCGCTGTTCAACGACGGCTCGATCCGCGATTACCAGTTCAAGTCGCATCAATGGATGATCGGCAAGAATTTCGACAAGACCGCGTCCTTCGGTCCGGAACTCGTCACCGCCGACGAACTGCCGGCCGGCGCGGTTGGCCTGCACATCCAATGCCGCCTGAACGGCAAGGTGGAGCAGGATGCCAATACCAAGGACATGATCTTCGACGTGGCCACGCTGGTCAGCACCTGCTCGGAAATCTTCGAACTGGTGCCGGGTGATGTGATCATCTCGGGCACGCCGGCCGGCGTCGGTTTCGCGCGCAAGCCGCCGCTCTTCATGAAGGAAGGCGATGTGGTCGAAGTGGAAGTCGAGAAGGTGGGCGTTCTGCGCAACGGTATTAAGAACGAGTAAGACGTCGACAAGACACACACCAGGGAGGAAACAATGAAAAGCTTGAAACGGATTGTCGCCATGGCGGCAATCGCGGCGGGCTGTTTAAGCCTTGCCGCTTCACCCGCCAAGGCGCAGTCCGGGGCGCAGGGCTCGCCGGTCCGCGTCGGCAGCACGCTGGCGCTGACCGGTCCGCTCTCGGCCACCGCGCTGGTCCATAAGCTGGTCGGCGAGATCTATGTCGAAGACCTGAACAGCCGTGGCGGCCTGCTCGGCCGTAAGGTCGAATGGATCGTCAAGGACGACCAGTCCAAGCCGGATGTGGCGCGCACGCTCTATGAGCAGCTCGTCACCTCCGATAAGGTCGACCTGCTGATGGGGCCGTATGCCACCGGCGCGATCCTGTCGGCCATCGGCGTGGCACAGCGTTACAACAAGATGCTGATCCACCACACCATGGGCGTGCCGTCGCTGGCGAAGTACGACATGCACTTCCCGGCCTGGTCGCTCGGCCCCGATCCGGGCACGACGGTTCCCAACACGCTGTTCGATGCACTCGCAGCTTCGCCGAAGCCGCCGAAGACCATCGCCATCGTCACCTCGAAGTTCCCCTCGCTGCATTTCCTCAGCCTGGGTGCGCGTGAAGTGGCCAAGAAGCGTGGCCTGCAGGAAGTGCTGTTCCTTGAGTGGGAATTTGGCAACCGCGACTTCGGGCCTATTGCGGCCCGCGTGAAGGACGCCAAGCCCGATCTCGTCTTCGTCGGCGATATCGGCCTGGAAGGCAACATGCTGCTCGAGGCGATGAAAAAG
Source organism: Alphaproteobacteria bacterium (assembly GCA_018336035.1). Lineage (GTDB taxonomy): Bacteria > Pseudomonadota > Alphaproteobacteria > Ferrovibrionales > Ferrovibrionaceae > Ferrovibrio. The sequence continues at coordinate 27,621 of JAGXRD010000034.1, forward strand.
CTCGATTACGAGCCGCCGCTGCATTTCCATCTCTACCCGGCTCCGGGTCCGATGGCGACGGCACCGGAAACCAAGAACGCGCTCTCGGTCACCATCTTCGAAGAGCATGCGCCGTTCACCAATGATCCGGTGGCTGCGAAGTTCGTGAAGACCTACAACGAGCGGGCCAAGGCCGCCGGCTTCCCCTACACCAAGGTGGAAGTGCAGGCAGCCGCGAGCTTCACCGCCTGGCAGCTGCTGGAAGCCGCTGCGACTGCCACCAAGAGCCTGGATGACAAGAAGATGGCTGAATGGCTCAAGGCCAACCAGGTCAAGACCATCCAGGGCACGCTGCGCTTCGACAAGGGGAACAACTTCGGTGACGACCTGATGCGCATCAAGCAGGTGCAGAACGGCAACTGGGTCACGGTCTGGCCCAAGGAATGGGCCGCTCCGGGCGCCATGCTCAAGCAGTAATCGTAAGCGAGTAAAATCCTGATGACTCTCCCAAGCCTGAACCTTCTGCTGCAATCCATTCTGTCCGGCATCTTCATCGGCGGGATGTACAGTATGATCGGTCTGGGCTTGGGATTGTCCTGGGGCCTGCTGCGCCAGATCAACCTGGCGCATTTCGGCTTCGTCTTTCTCTCGGCCTATCTCAGCTACCACATGGTGTCGGTCTGGGGCATCGATCCGCTGCTCACGCTGCTGATCCTGCCGCCATTCTTCTTCGCCATCGGCGTGGCGCAGCAATGGCTGCTGTCGCGCTTCAAGATTTCGCCCTTCAACTCGCTGCTCGTCACCTTCGGCTTCACGGTGATGATCGAAAGCCTGATCCAGTATGTCTGGACCGCCGACTTCCGCAAATTGCAGTCGGTCTATGGCGAGGAAAAGTTCAAGATCGGTGGCCTATTCGTGCCGGTGCCTGAACTGTTGACCTTGTTGCTCGCCATCCTGTTTGCCTTCGGCGTCTGGGCGGCGATGCGCTTCACCGATATCGGCAAGGCGATGCGCGCCATGGCCGAGGATGGACCGATCGCGGCTGCCTTCGGCATCAACCAGCGCTGGCTGTCGCTGATGCTGTCGGGCACCTGCGTCGCCCTGGCCTCCATCGCCGGCGTCTGTTTCGCGCTGACCTTCACACTCACGCCGACGCAGATTTTCTCCTGGGTCGGTGTCGTCTTTGCCGTCGTCATGCTGGGCGGACTGGGCAGCGCATTGGGCCCGCTGGTGGCCGGCATCATCATCGGGGTCAGCGAGGCCATCGCCATGGCGATCTTCGCACCCTCCTGGGCGCCCATCGTATCCTTCTCGCTGCTGATCCTCATGCTGCTGTTCCGTCCGGGGAAGGCCTGATCATGAACAAGGCCATTGTCTCCGGCATTCTCGCGGCCGGCATCGCTTTTGCGGCTCTGCCCTGGCTCGGTGCGCCGGCCTTTTGGGAATCCTTCCTCTACCTGCTGTTCCACTGGATCATCCTCGCGGTGTCGTGGAACATCCTGTCGGGCTATACCGGCTATTTCTCCTTTGGCCATGGCGCCTTTTTCGGTGCCGGCATTTACGGCACGGCCTATCTGGCTGGCACCATCGGCTGGCCTTTCCTCGCCACGCTGCCCGCCGCAGTGTTTGTCGCGGCAGCGCTCGGCGTGGCGCTGGGCGCCGTCGTGTTCCGTGTCGCCAGCGTGCGCGGCGAGCTGTTTGCGCTGCTCACACTCGCCGTCACCTTCGTGCTGGCCACCATCATCCTGAACACCAAGATCGATGGCGGCCCCGGCATTTACCTGCTCGGCGTCGATATCCCCAAGCTCGGCCCGTCACCATCGGCTTCGCTTTACATGCTGGGCCTGGTCAGCGCGGTGGCTACGCTGCTGATCTCCTACTGGATCTATGCCTCCAAATTCGGCTCGGGACTCTTCGCCATCCACGACGACGAAGACGTCGCCGAGGTGATGGGCGTGCCGACCTATCGCTTCAAGCTCTATGCGCTGGCGATCTCCTGCGGTCTCGCCGGTCTGGCCGGTGGCATCCATGCGGTGTTCATCTCCTATGTCACCGTCTCGGAAACCTTCTCGATCACGGTGCCGCTGTCGGTGGTGCTGATGAGCATCCTGGGCGGCAGCCGGCACTGGATCGGGCCCGCGGTGGGTGCTGTCTTCATCACCTGCCTGCTGTATTTCTTCACCTCGGGCGATTACGCCGTGTTCGGCCGCGCCATGGTCGGCCTGATCCTGGTGGTGGTGATCCTGTTCATGCCGACCGGCGTGCTGGGCGTCTTCACCAACTGGCGCCATGCCCGGCGCAAGCAGCAGGTTATGGTCGAGCCACCTCCCGCGCATGAGGGCGTGGAAGGGCAGGCGGCGCCGGTGGTACGGCTGGCCGCCAAGCCGGTGATCTCGGGTGAGGTGCTGCTGCAGGTGCGCGGCCTGACCAAAGCCTTCGGTGGCATGAAAGCGCTCAACGATGTGACGCTGGAAGTCCGCAAGGGCGAGATCCTTGGCCTGATCGGGCCGAACGGCTCGGGTAAATCCACCTTCATCAACGTAGTCAGCGGGCATTTCAAATCGACCGCTGGCGAGATCGTCTTTGACGGCAAAGATCTGACCGGGATGGACGCGCATCGTTTCGCCCAGGCCGGTATCGCGCGCACCTACCAGATCCCGCGCCCCTTCGGCCAGATGACCGTGCTGGAGAACGTTGCCATGGTCGGCATGTTCGGCGGCGAGGGTATGAGCCGTGCCGAGGCGACCAGGCAGGCCGAGGAATTCATCGCCTTCGCAGGCCTGTCGCATCGGGCGCATGTGCTGCCGGAAGATCTCAACCTGCATCAGCGCAAGTTCCTGGAACTAGCGCGTGCGCTGGCGGCGCGGCCCAAGCTGCTGATGCTGGACGAGGTGCTGTCGGGCCTGACGCCGAGCGAAATCAACGAAGCCATTGAAATGATCCAGCGCATTCGTGATCGTGGCACGACGATCATCTTCGTCGAGCATGTGATGCGTGCGGTGATGGCGCTGACCGACCGGATCGTGGTGCTGAATTACGGCAGCATGATCGCCCAGGGCAATGCGGTAGATGTGATGAACGACGACCAGGTCAAAGCGGCCTATCTGGGGAAAGCCCATGCTTGAGGTCAGCAACCTGAAAGTCGCCTATGGTGCCGCACCGGCGCTGTGGGATGTCAGCATCAAGGTGCAGACCGGCGAACTGGTCTGCGTTGTCGGCCCCAACGGTGCCGGCAAGACCACGCTGATCAACACGCTGGCCGGCCTGAACCGCGCCTCGCAGGGCAGCATCGTATTCCATGGCAGCGACGTGACGCGGATCGCGCCGCATAAATTCTGCCAGGCCGGCATCGCCATTGTGCCGGAAAGCCGCCGGCTGTTCGCCGGCATGACGGTGCTGGAGAATTTGGAACTCGGCAGCTACCTGCCCGAGGCCAAGGCGAAGCGTAAGGAGACGCTGGAGCAGGTCTGCGAGCTGTTTCCCGCCGTGCGCCAGAAGCTGCCGATGCCGGCCGGTTCATTATCCGGTGGCCAGCAGCAGATGGTCGCCATCGGCCGCGCGCTGATGGCGCGACCGCGCCTGCTGCTGCTCGATGAGCCCTCGCTCGGTCTGGCGCCGTCCATCGTCATGGACATGTTTGATGCGATCCGCCGTATCAATGCCGATGGACTGTCGGTGCTGCTGGTCGAGCAGAATGTCAGCATGGCGATGGAAATCGCCAAACGGGTCTATGTGCTGGAAGAGGGCCGCATCGTGATGGAAGGCCCAGCCGACGACCTGATGCGCCGGCCTGAAATCCGCAAGGCCTATCTCGGCCTCGACTAACGCGACCTCAGATCATCTCCAACGGCTGCGCGCGCTTCGGCGGCGGAAATAGCCGGTCGAGTGCCGCAAGGTCTTCAGGCCCGAGTTTCAGATTCAGCGCGGCATGGTTGTCGCGCACATGCTGCTCGGCGGTGGCTTTTGGAATCGAGATCACGTTCTCCTGTCGCAGCAGCCAGGCCAGCGCCACCTGCGCCGGCGTGGCACTGAGCCGCGCCGCAATCTCCTTTAAACCTTTATGCCCGGCCAGCCGGCCTTGTTCGATGGGCGAATAGGCCATGATCGGCTGCTGCTGCTGGCGCTGCCAGGGCAGCAAATCGAATTCGATGCCGCGCCGGGTCAGGTTATAAAGCACCTGATTGGTGGCGCAGGACTTGCCGCGCGGGTCGCGCATCAGTTCCTGCATGTCATTGATGTCGAGATTGCTGACGCCCCAATGGCGAATCTTGCCGGCCTGCTGCAATTCCTCGAAGGCGTCCAGTGTTTCCGACAGCGGCGGGCTGCCGCGCCAGTGCAGCAGGTAGAGATCGATGCGATCAGTACGCAGACGCTTCAGGCTGCGCTCACAGGCCGCCAAGGTGCCCTTGCGGCTGGAATTGCTCGGCAGCACCTTGCTGACCAGGAAGAGGCCGTCGCGCCGGCCGGCGATGGCTTCGGCCGTCAGTTCCTCGGCCCCGCCGCTGGCATACATCTCGGCGGTATCGATCAGCGACATGCCCAGGTCGATGCCCAGTCGCAGCGCCGCGATCTCAGCCTTGCGCAAAGCCGGCTTCTCGGCCATCTGCCAGGTGCCCTGGCCCAGGCGCGGCACGGTCTCGCCATTCGGCAGGCGAACAGTCGGCATGGCAGCAGTCATGAGACCTCCGGCGAAGAAGACCTCAGATTAGCGGGATTGCACGGCTGTGGCTATTGGACGCCGCCTGACTCGGTCGCCACCGCCGATGTCATGGTCAGGTGATGCACCAGCCCGATGCTGTCGACGGTCAGCTGGCGCACATCCTGGAACAGCACGGCCAGTTGCAAACTGGTAATGAAGGCTGCGCAATAGAAGGAGGTGGCATGCGCCTTTTCCCAGCGCAGTAATGGTTGCGCCAGTAGCCGTGGCCTCAGGAGCAGGAAGGCCGCCTGCATGATGATCATGCCAAGTACGGCACCGGCGATAATATCGGTAGCGTAATGATAGCCGAGGAAGACGCGCGGCAGGCAGATGCCGATGCCGGCCCAAAGTATGGCGAAGACACCCAGCGTGCGATGGAGGCGCCAGACGGCCAGCGCGAGCGCGAAGAACAGCACGGCATGATCGCTGGGGAAGGAGCTCCAGCCATCCAGTGTATCGGGATTGACCACGGTAGGCGGCGTCAGGTTCAGCGTATCGCTATGCAGCGGCCGTTCCCGGAACGGCAGCATCAGCTGCAGCAGGCGCGCCACCGCGATGGCGATGATCGCGCCGGCCAGCGCGGTCAGGATGGTCTGGCGGCGCTCGGTGTTGGCGTCGTCGCGCTTGAACCACAGCCACCAGAAGAAGGCCATGAACAGGTCGCCTTTCAACATGGCGGAATCGGCAAGGTTGTAGACGAAGCGATCGAGTGCCGGTGTGTGGCCGGCGTAGCTGTTGAGCCACAGGCTGACAGCGTGATCCCAGCTGATGACGGGAACGAGGAGCGCGGCAAGATCGGACTGCATGGCGGGTACCGGACTGTAATTTTTCTGACTTCAATGTGTCATGTTTTACGGTCCCGCTGCGATGACCAAACAGTGACCGGCCCCCACAGCAGTTATGGCTAACGGGAATTAATCCTTGCTTTGTAATTTGTTACGCTGCATTGCACGGCGCAGATTGCTGCTTCGCCTTCATCTCGAACGCGCTAGACCTTGGCCGTTCCGCAGAGGAGAGCAGCCATGGTCACCGGCGTCAGCAACGTCAACACAACCCAAGCTTCAGCCGCGAACACTGCCGCCAGTGCGCTGGCCGGCAATTTCGAGATGTTCCTGCAGCTGCTGACCACGCAGCTGAAAAACCAGGATCCGACCTCGCCGATGGACCCGAGCGAATTCACCCAGCAGCTGGTGCAGTTCAGCCAGGTCGAACAGCAGATCAACATCAACAGGAATCTTGAATCGATGATGGCCATGCTGCAGAGCCAGCAGGCCAGCGCCAATCTGAACTACATCGGCAAGGTGGTCGATTTCGAAAGCCCGGATGTCGAGCTTGTTGAGGGCGGATCGGCTTTCTGGACCTATAACCTGCCGTCGGGCACCGAGACGGTCGAATTCAAGATCGTCGACGAGGATGGCAAGGTGGTGCGCAGCGGCAGCATGCCGGCCAAGGACGTCGTGATGGGCCCCAACGGGCGTACCGAAGTGGCCTGGGACGGTACCGATGCCGAGGGCGACGACTGCGATCCCGGGACCTATACGCTGGAGATCACTGCCAAGGATTCCGCAGGCAAGGTGATCGATGGCGCCAATGTCAACGGCCGCGGCTATGTGCAGTCGGTCGAGGTGATTGACGGCGTGCAGTATCTGATCGCCTCAGGCACCAAGGTTCCGCCCGAGGACGTGGTCGGTGCTTTCGATCCTGGAGTGATTCCCGATCCCGAAGATCCGGAAGAAGAGGAGGCGGCATAAGTGCCTAGCTTCTACGCAGCTCTTGGTAAACGCGCATTAACAGCACTGCGTTACAAACTCTTGCTTTCACAAGACAATCTCGGCTGGCATCATGCGCCTGCATGAAAATCTGATTCCCCCAGTGCAGAGTCTGATGTCCCGTACGCCTCATATCCTGATCGTCGATGGCGATCGCGAGATTCGCAATCGCGTGATGCGCTTTCTCGTGGAACATGGTTTCCGCGTCACGCCGGCCGCCGACAGCCGCGGCATGTCGCTCGCGCTCAAGACCGGCCGTTTTGACTTGATCGTGCTCGATCTCATGCTGCCCGGCGAAGACGGTGTGCAGCTGTTCCGCCGGCTGCGCCAGCAGGTGGCGATCCCGATCCTGCTGCTGACCGCATTGTCCGGCGAAGCCGACCGCGTGCTGGGGCTGGAGAATGGCGCCGACGATTATCTGACCAAGCCGTTCAGCCCGCGCGAGCTGGTCGCCCGTATCAAGGCGGTGCTGCGGCGCAGTGTGGCCACCGTGTCCGATGACGGCGACCGGCCGCAGGGCTATGCCTTCGAGGGCTGGGTGCTGGAAGTCGCCAAACGCCATCTGCGCGCGCCCGATGGCGGCATCCTGCCGCTGACCTCGGGGGAATTCGACCTGCTGCTGGCCTTTACCGAGCATCCGCAGCGCGTGCTGAGCCGGGAGCAGCTGCTGGATCTGACCCGCGGCCGGTCCACCGTGCTGTTCGACCGCAGCATCGATGTGCAGGTCAGCCGCCTGCGCCGCAAGATCGAAGCCGATCCGAATATGCCTGAGTTAATTAAGACAGTGCGCGGCGGCGGCTATATCTTCACGCCGCCGGTGCAGGCGCTCCAGGCCGCCTAAGCATCAGCTTGCGGCCTGGTTCCTTTCCTCAGTCCTTCATATTGACAGCCGTGGTCATCATTTCGTTGGCCATCTGGATCACCTGCGAATTCATCGAATAGGCCTGCTGCGCCACAATCAGCAGCGTCATCTGGTTGGCGGTATCCACGGTGGAGCCTTCCAGTGAACTGCCCTTGATCGTACCGATGCCGGCGCGATTGCTGGTCAGCGCCGGATTGCCATAGACGGCAGCGCCTGACTCTGCGGTGACGCGATAGGCGGTGCCGTCGAGGCGATCCAGCTCGTCGGGTTCGCGGAAATTCGCCAGCACCACCTGGCCCTGCTGCGCCGTGGTCTTGTCGGCGTAATGCACCGTGATTTTGCCACCATCATCGATACTGACATGGCTGAAGCCGCTGCCGGCGGCGTTGTTGCGGGTATCGATCGTCAGCACTGAGGGGCTGGTGCCTGTGGGACTCGCCGAGGCCATCAGGTAGTAGCCTGCCGAATTGACCAGCCGGCCGCTGCTGTCGAGATGGAAGTCGCCCTGGCGCGTGTAATAGGTCTCGCTTTCGAAGCTGGTGGCGACGCCGGTGGCGGGATCTGTGCTGGCTGGCTTGGCCACCACGAAGAAGCCATTTCCGTCGATGGCAGCGGATGCAGGATTGTCGGGATCGCTCGCGATCTGGCCCTGCTTGCGATTGTTGAAATCGGCATAGCCGATCACGCCGGCCTGTTTCGTGCTGCCCAGCACCGGGCTGGCGGCGGACTGCATGCCCTGCACCAGATCGCGGAACTGCGTCTCGACCGCCTTGTAACCGGCGGTGCCGGCATTGGCGACATTGTCTGAGATATTGCTGATCGCCATCGACTGTGCATTCAGCGCCTGCACTGCCATACCCATCACGCCACTCATCGTCATCGCTGTGCTCCTTTGTGCTGTCGCTGCAGGAGCAAGGCGCGTGCCGCGCGCGAAGATGTTGCGCATCGCTGCGCCGGCGCGCGTGACACAGTCCGCAACATGGTGACCAGGCATTCATGATGAACGCGCCGAAGCGGCGGGCGAGGGCAGGGACCGCGAGATAAACCGTTCTCGGACAATCGAAAAATCGTTCCTGAAATAGTCTTTCAGGGCTGCCTTAACGGGTTTTAAGCATGCCCGGTAATGTTAACTTTTGTTACCTGTAACGCACTGTCACAACGTGACGGAGAACCGTTAAAATCATTGAAACTACGCAGTTTTTTCCCTGTCCGGCAAAACCTGCCGGCCCGGCCGGCAAAGCCTGTTCGTTAATGGCTGTTTACCCTTTGGCAAGAAATCGCGCTTTGCCAAGGTTATAGGATAGGAGTCACAAACCGGCACGATCCTTGCTCCAGACAGCGCCGACATCGCCATCCAAAGAAGGAGCACATCATGTCGATCACCGGTGCAATGCAGACCGCGATTTCCGGAATGAACGGCCAGTCCGCGGCCATCGGTTTCATCTCCGACAACGTCGCGAATGCCAGTACGGTCGGTTACAAGAAAGTGGAATCGCGGTTCCAGACTCTGGTCACGCAGTCGAGCGCGCAGGCCAACACGCATTCTTCGGGCGGCGTGCTGAACCAGCCTTTCTTCGCCAACAATACGCCGGGCCCGATCACGCAGGTCTCGTCCACCACCTCGATCGCCATCTCGGGCAATGGCTTCATCCCGGTGTCCAAGCAGGTTGGCGTCGATCCCTCGACCGGGCTGCCGACTTTCGAGGCGACCAACTATTACACCCGCGTCGGCGACTTCAATCAGAACTCGGAAGGCTTCCTGATCAACTCCTCGGGTTATTACCTGCAGGGCTGGAGCGTCAATCCGGCCACTGGCGAGGTGGATACCTCCACCACCTCTGAAGTGCGGGTCTCCAATCTGCTCGATGCGCCTGTCGCGACCAACCTGGTGGATTACGCGGCGAACCTGCCGGCCGATGTCCTGGACGCCAATGGCAACCTGCCTGCGACGCTGCCCGCCAGCTCGATCCCGATCTTCGATGCGCTGGGCAATGCCCGCACGCTGAACCTGACCTGGACACGCATCGGCGCCGGCGAGTGGACGCTGCAGGTCAATTCGCCGGACAGCACGCCGGCCAATTTCGGCCCTGCCACCGTCAGTTTCGGCGGCGTTCTGGCGGATGGAACGACGGCGCCGGCAGGCACTCTGTCCTCAATGGAGACGGGTGGTGGGCTGGACGGCTCGCTGAATTCCGCCACCGGCGCCAATGCCGCTTTCAACTTCAGTCTCGATTTCGGCAATGGTGCGCAGCAGATCAGCCTCGATCTGGGCTCTTACGGCAATAATATCGGTACCACGCAATATGCCGGCGACAAGCTGACCCTGAACGGCTTCGAGCAGAATGGTGTGCCGCAGGGCAACTTCAAAAGCCTGGCCATCGACGAGCAGGGCTATGTCTCGGTCACCTTCGACAATGGCAATGTGAAGACCTTCTACCAGATCCCCATCGCACGGTTTAACGATCCCACCGAGCTTGACCGCGTGAATGGCAATGCTTTCGTCGCCACACCCAGATCCGGCTCGCCGATCCTGGCCGAAGCGGGCTCCAGCGGCGTCGGCGATTTCGTGTCGTCGGCGGTGGAGGGCTCGAATGTCGATATCGCCGAGGAATTCTCCAAGCTGATCGTGGCCCAGCGTGCCTATTCCGCCAATGCACGCATCATCACCACGGCTGATGAGCTGCTTCAGGAAACCATCAACATCCGGCGCTAAGGCGCCGGATTCTGGAAGCAAGATTGGGGAGGCGAGGTCATGTCCCTGACGGCTGCACTCAACACCACGCTGATGGGCCTGTCGACCATACAGATCCAGACCGGGGTGGTTTCGGGCAATATCTCGAATGCGCAAAACCCGAACTACACCCGCAAGATGGCGCAGCTCACCACACCGGTCGTCGGTGGCGACCCGATGGCGGCGGTGGTGGCCGCCATCGTGCGCGCCGCGGCGCCGCAGGTGATGCAGGACTATTACGACGCGTCGGCGGACTATGCCCAGCTCAGCACTGCAACCGACCAAGCCCGTCGCCTGGCCGAGGCACTGGGTATCGACGATACGGGTGGCGGTCAGACGCCATTGCAGACACGGCTGACCAGCTTCGAAGATGCCGTGAAGCGGCTGGAGGCGACGCCGGAAGATACGACACTGAAGGCCCTGGTGGTGCAGCGCGGCCAGGAACTGGCCAAGGAGATCAATCGCCTCGCGGGCCAGCGCACCACGCTGCAGACCCAGGCGCAGGATGATATCCGGATCGGCCTCGACACGCTGAACGACGCGACCAAAGGCGTTGCCGACCTGAACGCCAAGATTGTCAGCCAGAAAGCCGCCGGGATGCCGACCGGCGACCTGGAAGACCTGCGCGATGCCGAAGTGGCAAAGATTGCCGGCCTGGTTGGCGTGCGAACCATCGTGGCCGAGAACGGCATGATGTCGCTCTATACCGATGCTGGCGTCCAGCTGGTCGGCGTCACGGCCCAGACATTCAGCTACGACTCCACCGCAGGCGCCATCCGTAGTGCCAGCGGCGACAATGTCACGGCCGGATTCAGCGAAGGCTCGCTGCGCGCCAGCCTGGACTATCTGGATGGCAGCGCCGCGGCATTGACGAGTTCCGATGGCAATGTCGGCGCCATGGAGAAGTTCTTCAATCAGCTCGACTCTATGGCGCGCAATATCGCCGATGTGGTGAATGCCGCCTATGGCTCGAACCTGTTCAACTACACGGCGGGCGATGCCGCCGCCACCCTGGCCATCGACAGCAGCTTCACGGCCGATCCCAATACGCTGGATGCCACGCGGATGGGCGATGTTCAGCAGGGCATGCGCAACACCACGCTGACGGCCGCACAGATCAATCCGGCCGGCGAACCGAACGGGCTGAGCACCGCCAATGTGAATATCTTCGGGCTGGTCAGCGGCGTGATGGCCTATCACGCCCGTCAGGTCAGCGACAACGAAACCGCCCGCGACAGTGCCGAAAACCTGCAGGCCAGCGTGGAGCAGAAATTCCGCAATCTCACCGGCGTCAATGTCGATGACGAACTGGCACAGCTGACGATGCTGCAGAACAACTACGCGGCGCTGGCCCAGGTGATGAACGCGATCACCGAAATGTTCGATGAAGTGATTGCGATCGGGAGGTAGACCATGGTTGCCGTGACCGGAACGACCCAGCTGGCCATGCAGCAGGCGATGAGCCGCAATATCAGCCTGCTGACCACCATGCTGAACCGGCAGAACCAGCAGCTATCCTCCGGCCTGAAGCTGGACGGCCTGATCGGTGTGTCGCATCAGGCACAGGAGCTTGGCACGCTCAAGTCGAAGCTGGGCACGGCTGAGAACTATACCGATGCCGTGACCACGGCGCAGAACCGCACCACGCTTTATGCCGTGTCGCTGGAAAAGATCATCGACCTGGCCACCGATGCCAAGGACATGATGATCAAGAACCGGGATCCGTATTTTGCAGCGACCGCCGCGCCCGCGACCCAGGCAGCCACCCTGCTCGACCAGATCGGCAGCATCCTGCAGACCAGGGATGGCGACCGCTATATCTTCTCGGGCACCAATTACAACACCAATCCGCTGAATGGCACGCTCTCTGATCTGCCCACGGTTTATGGGGCCGGTGCGGTACCTGGCGTGGATTATGATGTGCCGTTCCAGCCGGTGCCGGATTCCGTGCCGCTAGACCAGCCGCCATATCTCAATCCCGCCGGCAATATGGACAATTATTACGACATCAACAGTGTCGGGCTGTATGTCGACGACAACGAACGCCTGTCCTATGGCGTCTCGGCCGCCGAGCCGGGCTTTCAGCGGGTGATCGATGCGGTGCTGCGTTTCCGCGACGCCACCGCCGATCTCGGCGTCGACGATGCGAATTACACAGCCCGCGTCGACGACGCGGCCAAGCAGCTCGACCTGGCGCTCTTCGATCTCAAGTCGACCGCCTCGCGCAACGGCTACAAGCAGCAGCAGCTGGGCGAGGTGCAGGATCGTCATGCCCGCGCCATCGACCTGCTGAAAATCCGCATTGGCGGCATCCAGGATGCCGATCCTGCCGAGGTGGCGACCAGTATCGCCGGGCTCCAGGCAGCGCTGGAAGCCTCATATATGGTGACGAGCCAGACGCTGCAGCTCTCGCTGGTCAACTACCTGAGGTAACCGGATTGATCGCGCGCCTTGATTGCAGCGCGGTTTCTTCCACGCGGATGCGATGCCACAGCAGCAGTGCATTCAGCAGGCTCCAGACCAGCGCGATCTGCCACGCCCCGAAGGCCAGCGGCAACACGGCGATCTCTCCCACCACCACGGCGTAATTCGGGTGGCGGCACCAGCGGAACGGGCCGCCGCGCACCAGCGGCGCGTCCGGTAGCGTGATGATGCGCGTGGTCCAGTATGGGCCCAGCGTCGCCACCACCCAGATACGCAGCAACTGCAGCAGCGCAAAGACGCCGAGCAGCGGCCAGTGCGGCGGCGTCCCGGCCGGAACGGTCAGCGCGAGTGCGACCAGCCATGACCCATGCAGCAGCACGAAGAGCGGGTAATGCCGCGCGCCGACCTCCTGTGCGCCGCGCGCCAGCAGCCGGCGGGTGTTGCGTGCCGACCAGACCAGCTCGGCCAGACGCTGCAGGACGACAAAAGCCAGCACGGCATGAAAGAGTGTCATGGCAGGTCGATCACCTGCAGGGCGGCCGTGAAGCCGGGACCGAGCGCGGTCAGCAGATGCCGGCCGCGCGCGCCATCGGCCATTGCGGCGGCCAGCACGAACAGCACGGTGACCGACGACATGTTGCCATGCGCGCGCAGCACGTCGCGCGCATGACGCATGGTGCCGCGCTGCAGGCCGAAACACTCCTCCAGCGCATCCAGCACCTTCGCGCCGCCCGGATGGCAGAGATAGCCCTCGATCTCTTCGGGGAGCAGGCCGTGATCGGCATAAAACTTGTCGACCACTGGGCGCAGGTCATGGCGTACAAGTTCGGGGATATTGCCCGAGAAGATCACCTTCAGCCCGTCATCGCCGACCTCCCAGCCCATTACGTCCAGGCTGTCGGGCCAGGTATGTTCGCCACCGGCGCCCAGCATCGGTTTATCGGCATGGCGGCTGCGGCTGCTGATCACCGCTGCCGCCGCGCCATCGCCGAACAGCGC
>JAGXRD010000035.1 GCA_018336035.1 Alphaproteobacteria bacterium
GGGCCGCAGGATTGCGGCCCCGTCTGCCTTTCTACGATATCGGGGGATACCATGACCGCGCTGCTCGATCGCTGGCTCGGCTTTGCCGACCGCATTTCGCATTATGCCATCTGGGCCGGCGGCACCATGGTCCTGGCTTCGGCCATCCTGGTTTCCGTCGACGTCCTGCTGCGCAAGTTATTCCTGGTGTCGCTCGGCGGCGCCGACGAACTGTCCGGCTATGCCTTCGCCATCGGCACCACCTGGGCGCTGGCCTTCACACTGCTGCGCCGCGCCAATGTGCGGGTGGACGCGCTCTATATTCATCTGCCGCAGACCATCTGCGCCATTCTCGACATCGTCGCACTGATCGCCTTCGGCGGCTTCCTCGCGCTGCTGACCTGGCAGGCCTGGGATGTGCTCGACACCTCGCTGGCCTTCCAGGCGCGCGCCACCACCCCGCTGGCGACGCCTTTGTGGATTCCGCAGTCGCTCTGGCTGATCGGCCTGGTCTTCTTCCTTTTCACCATGCTGCCGCTGCTGCTGCGCAGCCTGTTCGCGCTGCTGGGCGGCGACCTCGCCAAGGTGCGTAGCCTGGCCGGTGCGCGCACCATCGAGGAAGACGCTGCCGACGAAGCCGCCCATACCGCTAAACTCAAGCCGCAGGATTGATCCGATGCTTGGTACAACGCTCGTTCTCCTGCTCGCCCTGCTGGCGGCTGCCATTCCTGTTGCCGGCGCGCTCGGCACTCTCGGCCTGCTGCTCGACAAGATCTATTCCAAGATGCCGCTCAGTCTGGCGCTGGGCGAGGTGGCGTGGTCGTCCTCCAAGGACTTCCTGCTCGTCTCGATTCCGATGTTCATCCTGTTGGGCGAGATCCTGCTGCGTGCCGGTGTGGCCGAACGCATGTATGCCGCCATGGTAAAGTGGCTGGCCTGGATTCCCGGCGGCCTGATGCATTCCAATATCGGCGCCTGCGCGATCTTCGCTGCCACCTCGGGTTCGTCGGTGGCCACGGCGGCCACGGTCGGCACGGTGGCGCTGCCGCTGGTGAAAAAGCACGGCTATAACGAACGCCTGTTCCTCGGCACGCTGGCCGCCGGCGGCACGCTCGGCATCCTGATCCCGCCATCGATCAACATGATCATCTATGCGGTGCTGACCGATACCTCGATTCCGAAGCTCTATCTCGCCGGCATTATTCCCGGCCTCGGCCTGGCACTGTTGTTCATGGCCTTCGTCGGCATTTGCTGCATGGTGAAGCCAGCCTGGGGCGGCCGGACGGAATCGGTCAGCTGGAGCGAGCGTGTCGCCAGCCTGGTCGACCTGCTGCCGCCGCTCGGCATTTTCCTCGTCGTGGTCGGTTCGATCTATGCCGGTCTGGCGACGCCCACCGAAGCCGCCTCGCTTGGCGTGGTTGCGGCACTGGGTCTGGCGGCTTTCTACAAAAAGCTGTCCATCGCCATGATGAAGGAGGTGATGGAAAACACCATGCGCACCACAGCGATGGTGATGATGATCATCGTCGCGGCCTATTTCCTCAACTTCGTCATCTCGGCCATCGGCCTCACCACCATGCTGACCGACTTTATCGCCGGGCTCGGTCTGTCGAAATTCGAGATGCTGATCGCGCTGGTGATCTTCTATCTGATCCTTGGCTGCTTCATGGAAACGCTGTCCATGATGATCACCACCATTCCCATCGTGGCGCCGGTGATGTTCGGTCTGGGCTTCGATCCGATCTGGTTCGGCATCATCATCATCATCCTGATCGAAATGGCGCTGATCACCCCGCCGGTCGGCCTCAACCTCTTCGTCGTGCAGTCGCTGCGTACACACGGCACGCTGAATGATGTGATCGTGGGCTCGGTGCCTTTCGTCGGCATCATGGTCCTGCTGATTCTCCTGCTCACGATTTTCCCGGGCCTGGCCCTCTGGTTACCCAACACTTTCGGTTAGGATTGTCTCATGCTCACCTTCGACCGCCTCTGGCAGGACAAGCGCGACCGCGTCGCCGTGCAGATCGACACGCTCATCGTGGCCGGCTGGGCCGGTCGCGATGCGCATGCCATCGAACATCATATCGAGGAACTGGCTGCCATCGGCGTGCCGCGGCCCTCCACGGTGCCGCTGTTCTACCGCATCGGCACCGGCCAGCTGAGTCAGACCACGCAGCTGCAGGTGCTCGGTCCGGATACCTCGGGTGAAGTCGAGCCGGTGGTGCTGTCGCTGGCTGATGGCCTCTGGGTTACGGTCGGTTCGGATCACACCGACCGCAAGGCGGAATCCGCCGGCGTGGCGCTCTCCAAGCAGCTCTGCTCGAAAGTGGTCGGCACCGGCCTGTGGCGCTATGACGAAGTCGCGCCGCACTGGGACAGCCTGATCCTGCGTGCCTGGGCGACTATTGATGGTAACCGCACCCTCTACCAGGAAGGCGCGGTCTCCGGCCTGCGCAGCCCGGCCGACCTGATGCAGCGCTACAGCAATTCGGCCACGCTCCCACCGGGTAGCCTGATGTTCGGCGGCACCATCGGCGCCATCGGTGGCATCCGTCCCGGCACACGGTTCGAGATGGAGCTGGAAGACCCGGTGCTGCAGCGCAAGCTCAACCACGCCTACGATATCGAGGCGCTTCCTGTTGTCGCGTGAGCGGCGCCGTTCTATGACTCGGACATGAGCGCCTATCCCCAGATCCGGTCCTTCGGCGATACCGGCTTCAGCGTCGAATTCGGCGAGGGCATCGACCGCGGCATCAATGCCATGGTGATGGCTTTGCATGCGGCATTGACCGACACGCGCCCGGCCGGTCTGGTCGAGACCATTCCGTCCTTCCGCGCCTTGCTGGTGCAATACGATCCGCTCGTCACCAGCCGCGCCGATCTCGAAAGCCATGTGCGCGGGCTGCTCGATGGTCTGAAGCCGCAGCAGCGTGCCGGCCGGCTCTGGCGCCTGCCGGTCTGCTATGCCGAGGAATTTGCGCTGGACCTGCAGGAAGTCGCGCAGAACTGCAAGCTGACGCCGGAGCAGGTGATCGAGATCCATACCGGCGGTCGCTATTTCGTCTACATGCTCGGCTTCATGCCGGGCCTTGCCTATATGGGCGGGCTGGATGCCGCGCTGCATCTGCCGCGCCGTTCTTCGCCGCGCACCAAGGTGCCGCAGGGTTCGGTCGCCATCGCCGAATCGATGACCACGATCTATCCCTGGGAAAGTCCGGGCGGCTGGCATCTGCTGGGCCGCACGCCGCTCAGGCTGTTCGATGCGGCGCGCGCGGAGCCCATCCTGCTCGCGGCGGGAGATGAAGTGACCTACGTCTCTGTCTCCACTGATGACTATGCCGCCATGCTGCGTCAGGTCGAGGCTGGCAGTTTTGACTACGCCGCGCTCAAGGTGACGCCATGACGGCGGGCTTTCTTGAGATTGTCGCGCCCGGCCTGATGACCTCGGTGCAGGATCTTGGCCGCCTCGGATCGCAGGCGCTCGGCATGCCGGTGGCCGGTGCGACGGATGCGATGGCTCTGCGCATCGCCAATGCGGTGGTCGGCAATCCGGAAAATACTGCGGCGCTGGAAATCGGTTATCTCGGCCCGACGCTGACGGCAGCGAGCGATGGCGTGCGCGTCGTGCTCGGTGGCAAGGCCAAGCTGACCCTGCAGCCGGCCGGTGGCGGTGATGCGCGCGCAGTCAAACCCTGGCGGTCATTGCTGCTTAAACGCGGCGACAAACTCACCATCGGTGCGGTGGAAGAGGGCGGCGTGGCCTATCTGGCGGTGGCCGGCGGTTTCGCCATCCCCGTTTTCATGGGCAGTCTTTCCACTTATATGCGCTCAGGGCTCGGCGGTTTCGAAGGCCGCGCGCTGAAAGCCGGCGACAGGCTGCCGCTGAATGCCGTTGCCGTAGAGGGCGATGAGCGCGAACTGGCGGACCAGATCGATTACGGCAGCGGCGCGATCCGCGTCGTGCTCGGTCCGCAGGACGACCGCTTCACCGCCAAGGGCATCGAGACGTTTCTGTCGGCGACGTATACCGTCACCAAGGAAGCCGACCGCATGGGTATCCGGCTGGAGGGCGACAGTGTCGAACATACCCGCGGCGCTGATATCGCCTCGGAAGGCGTCGTCACCGGCTCGATCCAGGTGCCGGGCAACGGCAAGCCGATCATCCTGATGGCCGACCGCCAGACCACCGGCGGCTATACCAAGATCGCCACGGTGATTTCCGCCGATCTCGCGCGCGTCGGCCGCATGACGCCGGGCGACACGCTGAGCTTCGCCAAGGTCGAGGTGGCCGAGGCCGAAGCGCTGCGTCGCGCGCAGGAAAAGCAGGTGCGCCGCCTTATCGACGGCATCCGTACGGCAATGCCCGATGTCACTCTCGACCTGAACGCGCTATATACGCAGAACCTGATCAGCGGCGCGGTGGACGCGCCCAGCGGATATTAATTGGGCGGAGACTGGCGATGACCAAGACCAACCTGAACAGCGATCTCGGCGAAAGTTACGGCGCCTGGACCATGGGCGACGACGCGGCGATGCTGGCTGTGGTGGGCACCGCCAATGTCGCCTGCGGCTTCCATGCCGGCGACTGGAGTGTGATGCAGGCCACCGTGGCTGAAGCTGTGAAGAACGGCGTCTCCATCGGCGCGCATCCCTCCTATCCCGACCTGCAGGGTTTCGGCCGCCGGCCGATGACCATGAGCAACAAGGAAGTCGAAGCGCTGATGGCCTATCAGATCGGCGCGCTGATGGGCGTGGCGGCCACCAAGGGCGGCAAGGTCACGCATGTGAAGCCGCATGGCGCCATCAACAACAAGGCCGCCACCGACATGGACCTCGCCATGGCGCTGGCGCGCGGCATTGCCGGCGTGTCGAAGGACCTGATCTTCCTGGCGCCGGCCGGCTCGGCCATGGTGACGGCGGCGGCCAAGATGAACCTGCCGGTGGCGCAGGAAGTCTTCGCCGACCGCAACTATGACGACGACGGCAACCTGGTGCCGCGTGGCCAGCCCAATGCCATGGTGCATGACAATGACGAGGCGCTGCAGAACGTGCTGCGCATGGTGCAGGAACGCGCCATCGTCTCGGTCAGCGGCAAGCGTATTCCCTGCAATGTCGACTCGATCTGCGTGCATGGCGACAGCGCCGGCGCGGTGTCGATGGCGCGCCACATCCGTGCCGGTCTGGAGCAGGCGGGCGTGAAACTGGTGACCCTGCCGGAGATGGTGGGCTGACCGGTTCCGCGGTCAAAAATCCGTTGACAGGCAAAGGCTTGCGGCCTAACTCTCGGAAGCAAATTAATCCGGGGGGATTATCTGTGGTGACACGCAGCGTCGTGTATTCCGCCAGCCTGCTCGCTGCAGTCATGGGGCTTTCGCAAGTCGCTTCGGTGAGGGCGCAGGATGCGCAGCCGAAATGGGGTCCGCATATCGACCTCGAGGCCAAGCCGGGCACCAAACGCTCGCTGGGCGAGGCTGACCTTTTCATCCCGGTGGCGCAAAGCGCCGATACCCTGCTGTTCGCCAGCCTGCGTCTGCGCATGGACGACAACGACAGCAATGAAGGCAATTACGGCCTCGGTGTGCGGCACATGCTGGACAGCGGCTGGAACATCGGCGGCTACGGTTATTTCGACCGTCGTCGCACCGAGTTCGACAATCACTTCAACCAGGTCACGCTGGGCGTCGAAGCCCTGTCGCAGGACTGGGATCTGCGCGCGAATTATTATGCACCGGTGGGCCGGCGGAGCCACAATGTCGACAGCCTGAACACGGCAGAAGTTTCCGGCACTTCCGTGATCTTCCGCGGTGGCGAGGAGCGCAGCATGGGCGGCTTTGATGCCGAGATCGGCTGGCGCGTGCCGCTGTTCGATACCAGCGCCGACCGGCAGTTCCGCATCTATGGCGGCGGTTATCATTTCAGCGAAAGCGGTGTGCCGGATGTCAGCGGCCCGCGCGTCCGCGCCGAACTGACTTTCGACAGCGTGCCGTATCTGTGGGACGGTTCGCGCTTCAGCCTCGGCGCGGAATGGCAGCGCGACGATCCGCGCGGCGGCCAGGGTTTCCTCACCGCACGTTTGCGCATCCCGCTCCAAGTCTACGGCAAGCCGGCCTCGACGCTGACGCCGATGGAGCGCCGCATGGCGGATCCGGTCGTCCGCGATATCGACGTCGTATCTCAGGCAGGACAATTCAGCGCGCCGGAAACGGTGACGCAGCTTGCCAACGGCAGCAGTTTCACGGTGATCAACAGCGCCAGCACGGCCGGCAACGACCTCGATGCCGCCGTCACGGCGGCCGGCAACAATTCCACGGTGCTGCTCGCCGGCAGCTTCCAGACCACAACGGGCAATACGGTCAGCCTGGCCACTGGCCAGACCCTGACCGGGCTTGCCACCGTGCGCAGCGCTTCAGGCCGCACGGCTGTCATCAATACAGGCGCGTCGATCAGCGGTACCAGCGTGGTCGGCTCGACCGTACAGCTCAATGCGGGCGGCCGCTTGAGCGGCCTGACGGTGACCAATGCCTATAGTGGCGTCGGCGGCGCGGCGGTGTTGGTTGCCGATGGGTCCAATAACGTGGTGGTCGAGAACAGCATTATTACGGTAACGCAGAGCGGCGCAAACGGTGCTGTCGCCTTGAACATTGGTGAGAGCACCACCACGGTGCGGGGCAACACCCTTACGGCCACCGGTAGTGGCACCGCGACCACGATGACCGCACTCAGCGCGGCATCTGCGGCCAGCACCACGATCGCGGTGTCCGGCAACAGCATGAGCGCATCCGGCGGTACCACCAACCGGATTGCCAATCTGGATGTCAACACTACCATCAGTGCCGGCTCGACCGGCAATATCCGCGGCAGCGGTGTCTGTAACGGCACTCCGGCCAGCGGCAGCATCGGCTTTACCAACGGAACCACTTGCCCGTAAGCACTGCGGCTCCGACTTGACGGCGCCCCCCACCGCCCGGCAAGACTGGGCGAAGGGGAGAGCGCCTCCATGACCAAGTCCAAGCCCGCCGCGAAGAAAAGCCGTCAGCCGGATGTGACGCGGCGCAACATCCTGGATGCGGCGCTGTATGAATTCGCCGCGAAAGGCCTGGCCGGCGCGCGGGTCGACGAGATCGCCGCGCGATCCGGCTCCAACAAGCGCATGATCTACGAATATTTCGGCAACAAGGAGGGCCTCTGGCTCACCGTGCTGGAAAACGCCTATGCGCGGATGCGCGAAGAGGAACATGCCATCGACGTGGCGCGCATGAAGCCGGAAGAGGGCATGCGCTACCTGATGGAATTCAATTTCAAATTCTGCTCCCGCAATCCGGAATTCATCGCGCTGCTGAACGCGGAAAACCTGCACAAAGCCAGCTATCTGAAGGATTCCAAGAAGATCCGCGAACTTTACACGCCGCTGCTGGTGGTGATCACCGATTTGCTGCAGCGCGGTCAGAAATCCGGTGTATTCCGCAAAAATGTCGATCCGGTCGATCTTTACACCACGATTGCTGCGCTCGGTTTCTTCTACTTCTCCAACGTCCATACGCTGTCGACCATTTTCGGCCGCAATCTGCTCAGCCAGAAGGAGCAGAAAGCCCGCATGGAACATTCCAGCGACGTGATCCTGGGATATCTGCGGCCGTAGCAGGGCGTCTCGCCCAAAGTCGAATTTCGTAACTGACCGGTTACTTCCCCGTTGACAAGCCCGCCCGGCATCGGAAATGCTGGACGGATAACAAGGATCGCCACGATCCATAACGGAGGAGACCGCCATGCAAGGCAAGCTTGCTATTCGTATCGCTGTGGCCGCATTTGCGGTCGGCACCCTGGGCCTCGTCGCCCAGCCGGCCGACGCGCAGACCTGGAAGCCGACCAAGCCGATCACCATCATCGTGCCCTGGGCGGCCGGCGGCTCCACCGACCAGGTGATCCGCGTGACCGCCGCGGAACTGGAAAAGGCGTTCGATCAGAAGGTGGTTGTGGTCAATCAGCCGGGCGCCTCGGGCTCGATCGGCACCAAGAGCGTGCTGGAAGGCCCGAAGGACGGTTACACCTGGGCATCTGGCGCGGCGAAAGACATTGGCTCCTATGCCGTGTCTGGCCTGCTCGACACCCAGGCGAAGGACTGGGATTTCTATCTGACCGTCGCGAACCAGTCGGTGATCAGCGTCAATCCGAACACCCCTTACAAGACCGTGGGCGAACTGCTCGCTGCCATGAAGGCCAAGCCGGGTGCAGTCTCCTTCGCCACCGCCGGCGTGAATTCGTCGGGCCATTACGGTTCGGAAGCGCTGGCCCGCGCCGCCGGTGCCACCTACAAGCATGTCTCGTATGATGGTGGCAACCCCGCGGTGATCTCCGTCGTCGCCGGTGAAACCGAAGTGACCAGCCAGTTGGGCGTCGAACAGATCGAGATGATCCGTGGCAAGCGCCTGCGCGCGCTGGCCGTGCTGTCCGACAAGCCGCTGGTGGTCGACGGCGTTCCGCCGATCGAGCCGATCACCAAAACGCTGCCGAACTTCCGCACCGAGAGCAACTACTTCGGCATCTTCGTGCCGAAGGGCGTGCCGGCTGAAGTCACCGCCACGCTGAACAAGGTGTGGGAAGAGAAGATCATGAAGTCCGAAGCGCTGAAGAAATATGCGGCCGACAAGGGCGCGATCTTCGACCCGCAATATGGCGATACGGCCAAGAAAGCCTCTTTCCCGGCGATCCAGGGCGCTGCCTGGATCCTGCAGGAAGGCGGCAAGGCCAAGATCAACCCGGAAACCATCGGCATTCCGAAGCCGTAATCCGGTGTGACCAAGACGGCCGCCTGGCTTGATCGAGCCGGGCGGCCGATTTGCATTTCAGGAGTGGTATCGATGGATCAGCCCCCCGCCCAGCCCGCCGTCGCCGAGGAGACCCCGGTCTCGCCACGCGCCGATTTCTGGTCGTCCTTCATCTGGATCGCGCTGGGTCTCGCCATTCTCGTCATCAGCCTGAAGATGGATCGCCTGGAGCGCTTCCAGGCCAGCATTTATACCGCACCAGGTCTGGTGCCGGGCCTGCTCGGCATCGCCATCGCCATCATGGGCGCGATCCTGCTTCTGCGCGCGGTGCGCGGCGGCGCGCTGCAGAGCCGCGCGCGCGCGCCGCTGGTGCTGCGCGACCACTGGCGCCTGATTTTCAGTCTCGGTCTGTCGTTGGTCTATGCCCTGGTGATCGTCGCCAGCGCGCTGCCCTTCTGGCTGGTCACGGCGATCTATGTCGCGGTTTTTGTCATCGTCTTCCAGTATGCCGAGCGCCGCGCCGCGGGCCAGGTGCCGCGCGGCATCGCGGTCGCCGTGGTGCATGGCCTGCTGGCCGGCTGGCTGATCCAGTACGTTTTCGAAGAACTTTTCCTCGTCCGCCTGCCGTAAGTCAGTAAAGGCATTCCCCCATGTTTGATGGCCTGCTCGGTTTCGCCCATTCGATCGGAAATTTCGCCAGTCCGACGGTGATACTCTATGCGCTTGGCGCTTCGCTGGTTGGTCTGATCATCGGTGCGCTGCCTGGCCTGACTGCCACGATGGGCGTGGCGCTGATGACCACGCTGACGCTCAAGCTACCCTCCGATCAGGCGCTGCTGATCCTGATCTGCACTTACGTTGGCGCGATCTACGGCGGCAGCCGCAGCGCCATCCTGCTCAACATTCCGGGCACGCCGGCCTCGGCCGCCTCCTGCCTCGACGGCCATGCGCTGGCCAAGCAGGGCCTGGCGGGCCGCGCCATGGGAATCGCCACTTCGGGCTCAATCCTCGGCACCTGGATCGGCATGTTCTTCCTGGCGCTGTTCACGCCGATCCTGGGCGAGATGGCGCTGAAATTCGGCGCCTATGAATTTTTCTGGCTTGCCGTGTTCGGCGTGGTGATCTCGGGCAATCTCACCGGCACCGATCCGCTGAAAGGCTGGATCGCCGGCTTCATCGGGCTGTTCATCGCCGCCATCGGTCAGGAAGGCATGTATGCCTATGACCGCTTCACCTTCGGCGTGCATGACCTGTCCGGCGGCATCGCGCTGATCCCCGCGCTGGTCGGCGTCTTCGGCTTCGCCGAGGTGCTGAACGTGATGAAGGACAAGCCGCAGAAATTCATCATCAACACCTACGACACGGTGATCCCGAAGATCAAAGACGTGCTGCAATACTGGCGCACCGTGATCCGGTCGGGCCTGATCGGCACCTTCATCGGCATTGTGCCGGGCGTGGGCGAGGATGTCGCGGCCTGGAGTTCCTATGCCGCCGCGCGCCGCGCCAGCAAGGAAAAGGAAAAGTTCGGCAAGGGTTCGGTGGAGGGCCTGATGGCGGCCGAAACCGGCGACAATGCCTGCGTGCCTGGCGCGGTGATTCCGGTGCTCACCCTGGCCGTGCCCGGCTCGGCGCCGGCCGCCGTGCTGCTCGCCGCCATGCTGATCCATGGCGTGCGTCCCGGCCCGATGATCATGGTCGAGAATCCGACCTTCGTTTACGACGTCGTGGCCATGATGTTCTTTGCCTCGATCGGCATCCTGATCTACGGCCTGACGCTGACCAGGCTGCTGGTCAAGATCCTGCTGGTGCCGCGCGCCCTGGTCATGCCGGTGATTTTCGTGCTCTGCGCCGTCGGCTCCTATGCCATCGCCTCGCGGCCCTTCGACATCCTGGTGATGCTGGTCTTCGGGATCGTCGGCCTCGCGCTGCGCAGCCTGAACTACCCGATGGCGCCGCTGGTGCTCGGCATCGTGCTGGGCGACCTGCTCGACAAGAGCCTGCGCCGGGGCCTGAACCTGTCGGATGGCGATCTCACGCCCTTCCTGACCCGGCCGATTGCCTTCGTGCTGTTCCTGCTGGTTCTGTTCACCCTGCTGATGAATATCCCGGTCGCCCGCCGGGTGATGGGGCAGGGCACGGCGCTGCTGCTGCGTCCGTTCCAGCGGACCTGAAATCAATGACAGCCGAATTGACGACACCCGCCGTTTCACGCTACAAGTAACTGACCGGTTACTTTATGGACTAGCTGACGATGCGCATCTCGCTCTGCAATGAAGTTCTCGCCGATCTGCCGTTTGCCGCGCAATGCGCGCTCGCGGCGGAACTCGGCTATGACGGGCTGGAAATCGCGCCGTTCACGCTGAGCGACGATCCGCTGTCGCTGACGGCTGCCGAGCGCAGGGTGATCCGCCGTGCCGTCGAGGAAGCCGGGCTGGCGGTGACCGGACTGCACTGGCTGCTGGTCACGCCCAAGGGGCTTTCCATTACCAATACCGATCCGGCGGTGCGCCGCCGTACCCGCGACATGATGCAGGGCCTGTGCGAGCTCTGCGCCGATCTGGGCGGCAAGTATCTGGTGCATGGCTCACCGGCACAGCGCCAGTTGCCCGAGCGCGACATCCATGCCGCCAAGGGCTATGCACTCGAGGCTTTCCGCTATGCCGCCCGTGCCGCCGAGAAGGCCGGCGTGATCTACTGCGTCGAGCCGCTGTCGCGCCGCGAGACCAATTTCATCAACACGGTGGCCGAGGCCATCGGCGTGGTCGAGGGCATCGGCAGCAACAGCTTCCGCACCATGATCGACTGCAGTGCCGCCGGTCTGGCCGAAGAAGACAGCGTCGCCGAGCTGATCGCACGCTGGATGCCCAGCGGGCTGATCGCCCACATCCAGGTGAATGACCCGAACAGAAAAGGCCCCGGCCAGGGCGAGATGGATTTCGTGCCGATCATCGCCGCGCTGAAACAGTATGGCTATACCGGCGATCTTGGCGTCGAGCCCTTCATCTACGAACCCGATGGCCCCGGCGTGGCCGCCCACTCGATCCGTTTCCTGCGAAAGCTGCTGGAGGCGGCATGAAACCCGAGGCACCCAGCTTCACCATCGGCGATATCCAGCTGTTCGAACGGCCGGTCACGCTGCGGCTGCCCTTCCGCTTCGGTGTGGTGACGCTGACCGCGGCGCCGCAGGCCTATGCGCGTCTGCGCATCACGCTGCCCGATGGCCGCAGCGCCTGGGGCGCGGCCGCCGAACTGATGGCACCGAAATGGTTCGACAAGACTCCGGCGCTCAGCAACGAGCAGAATTTCGATCAGTTGCGCCGGAGCCTGCTCAATGCGGTGAATGCCTATTCCGCCGATCCCACGTCGCGCACCGCCTTCGGCCATTCCGCCGCGCATCATACGGCACTGGTACAGCAGGGTGCCGGCGAGGGCCTGAATGCCCTGGTGGTCTCCTATGGTCCGGCGCTGCTGGATCGCGCCGTGATCGACGCGCTCTGCCGTCTGCGCGGCGTGCCTTTCGTGGCTTTGCTGGGCAAGAACCAGTTCGGCATCGAGGCGGCGACGCTCACGCCGGATCTCGCCGGTTTCGATCTGGGGAACTGGCTCGGCGGACTGAAGGCCAGCCGCCTGATCGCGGCCCGGCACACCGTGGGCCTGATTGATCCGCTGCGCGACAGCGAGGTGGCGGCACCGCGCCTGAACGATGGCCTGCCGGAAAGCCTGGAAGGTGCCGTGGCGCAGTATGGCCATCGCTGGTTCAAGCTGAAGGTCGGCGGCAATGTCGACAGCGATCTGGCGCGGCTGCAGGGGATTGCCGCCGTGCTGGATGAGTCGAGTGAGCCCTATCGCGCCAGTCTCGACGGTAACGAACAATATGACGATGTGACCGGCATTGCCGCGCTCTGGGCGGCGATGAAAGACGATCGCATGCTGCGCCGGCTGATCTCCTCGATCCTCTATATCGAGCAGCCGATCAAGCGCGCCGCCGCGCTGGCCCAGCCGGTGGCGAAACTCGCCGCCGAGATTCCACTGATCGTCGATGAATCCGATGCCGATTACGACGTCTTCCCGCAAGCGCGCGCGCTCGGCTATCGCGGCATCTCGTCAAAGACCTGCAAGGGCGTCTATCGCGCCATCCTCAATGCGGCGCGGTGTTCTCACTGGGGCCAGCAAAATAATAACTCGGGATATTTCATCACCGGCGAGGACCTGACCTGCCAGGCCGGCCTCGCCGTGCAGCAGGATCTCGCGCTGGTGGCGGCGCTGGGCCTCAGCGATGTCGAGCGCAATGGCCATCATTACGTCGATGGCTTCGGCACGGCACCGCAGTCAGAGCAGGATGCCTTCCTCGCCGCCCATCCCGATTTGTATCACCGCGACACAAAGAGCGGCCGCGTGCGGCTCAATATCCGCAACGGCAATCTCGATCTGCGCAGCACCATGGATGCCACGGCCTTCGGGTCGGAGGCTGAACCCGATTGGGGCAATCTCGCCCCCATGAACGCTTAAGACTCGAAGAAGGACAAGACACCATGAGCAAGGATATCCGTCTCGGCATCATCATGAACGGCGTCACCGGACGCATGGGCATGAACCAGCATCTGATCCGTTCGATCTGCGCGATCCGCAAGGATGGCGGCGTCGTGCTGAAGAATGGTCGCCGCGTGATGCCGGATCCGATCCTGGTCGGCCGCAATCTCGACAAGGTAGCGCGTCTGGCCAAGGCGCATGGCATCGAACGCTATACCGACGATCTGGATGCCGCGCTGAAGAACAAGGACGACACGCTGTTCTTCGATGCTGCCACCACGCAGGCGCGTGCCGGCCTGCTGAAGAAAGCGATGGCCGCCGGCAAGGATGTCTACTGCGAAAAGCCGACCGCCGAGAAGCTCAGCGTTGCCCTGGATCTGGTGAAGGCAGCGAAGAAATACAAGATCAAGCACGGCGTGGTGCAGGACAAGCTGTTCCTGCCCGGCCTGCAGAAAATCAAGATGCTGATCGACAGCGGCTTCTTCGGCGAGATCCTGTCGGTGCGCGGCGAGTTCGGCTACTGGGTCTTCGAAGGCGATTGGCAGCAGGCGCAGCGCCCGAGCTGGAACTACCGCTACAAGGATGGCGGCGGCATCATCCTCGACATGCTCTGCCACTGGCGCTACGTGCTCGACAACCTGTTCGGCGAGGTCGAGAGCGTGTCCTGCCTTGGCGCGACGCATATCAAGAAGCGCTGGGACGAGAACGGCAAGCCCTACAAGGCCGATGCCGACGACGCGGCCTATGCCACCTTCCAGCTCAAGAGCGGGGTGATCGCGCAGATCAATTCCTCCTGGACCACGCGCGTGCGCCGCGACGACCTCGTCACCTTCCATGTTGATGGCACCTTGGGCTCGGCGGTGGCCGGCCTGACCAGCTGTCGCACGCAGGCCCGCGTCAACACGCCGAAGCCAGTGTGGAACCCTGACGTGCCGCAGACCATCGACTTCTTCGACACCTGGCAGGAAGTGCCGGACAATCAGGTTTACATGAACGGCTTCCGCGCCCAGTGGGAAATGTTCATCCGCCATCTGGTCGACAACGAGCCGTTCAAGTGGACGCTGCTCGAAGGCGCCAAGGGCGTGCAGCTCGCCGAAGCCGGCCTGAAGAGCTGGAAGGAACGCCGCTGGATCGACCTGCCCGAGTTGAAGGCGTAATCATGACGACGCTCAACCTGCCTGCCGGCGCCGGCAAGCTGGCGCCCTATACGCTGAAAACGCCGAAGGCCTTTCCGGCAGCGAAGCCTCCCTTCAGCCGCGTGGCCTATGCGGCGGCGCATGTGGTGGCTGATCCGCTGGCCGAGCATGATCCCTGGCTGACACCGGCGATCGACTGGGAGCGCACGATTGCTTTCAGGAAACATCTCTGGTCGCTCGGCTTCGGCGTCGCCGAAGCCATGGATACCGCCCAGCGCGGCATGGGTCTGGACTGGAAGGATGCACTGGAACTGGTGCGCCGTTCGCTCGATGCAGCCAAGGACGTGCCGGGCGCGATAGTGGCTTCGGGTGCCGGCACCGACCATCTGGCGCCGGGACCGGATGTCACCATCGACAGGGTGATCGCGGCCTATGAGGAACAGTGCTCGGCAATAGAGAAGCTCGGCGGTCGCATCATCCTGATGGCGAGCCGCGCGCTCACGGCTGCTGCGAAGTCGCCCGATGACTATGCCAAGGTCTACAACCGGATTCTGAGCCAGGTGAAGCAGCCGGTGATCCTGCACTGGCTCGGCGAGATGTTCGATCCCGCGCTGACCGGTTACTGGGGTAATGGCGACCATCTCAAGGCGATGGACACCTGCCTCGATGTGATCAGGGCCAATGCGGCCAAGGTCGACGGCATCAAGATTTCACTCCTGGACAAGGACAAGGAAATCCTCATGCGCCGCAAGCTGCCGAAAGCTGTGCGCATGTATACCGGCGACGACTTCAATTATGCCGAACTGATCGCCGGCGATGCGGAAGGCTATTCTGACGCGCTGCTCGGCATCTTTGATGCTATCGCGCCAGCCGCTTCGGCAGCTTTGGGTGCGCTGACACGCGGCGACGAAAAGACCTTCCACGAGCTGCTCGCACCGACCGTGCCGCTGTCGCGCCATATCTTCAAGGCGCCGACGCGCTTCTACAAGACCGGCGTGGTCTTCATGGCTTATCTCAACGGCCATCAGGATCACTTCGTCATGGTCGGTGGCCAGCAGAGCACGCGCTCGGCCCAGCATCTGGCTGAACTGTTCCGCCTGGCCGATGCGGCCGGGCTGCTCAGTGATCCCGACCGCGCCGCCAGCCGCATGAAAGCGGTGATGGCGACGCACGGGATTGCCGCATGACAAAACCCGGTCCGCTCTCGCTCAACACGGCGACTGTGAAAGAGCAGTGGTCGTTGCAGCAATGTATCGAGGGCTGCGCACGCCATGGCATCACCGGCATTTCGCCCTGGCGCGACAAGCTGGCGGAGTACACTACCGCCAAAGCCGCAAAACATATCCGCGAGGTCGGGCTGACCGTCACCGGCCTGTGCCGTGGCGGCATGTTCCCCGCCGCAGATGCGGCTGGGCGGCAAGCGGCGATCGAGGACAACAAGCGTGCCATCGACGACGCCGCGGCCCTGAACGCGCAGTGCCTGGTGCTGGTGGTCGGCGGTATGCCCTCTGGTTCTCGTGACCTCGCGGGGGCCAGGCAGCAGGTGCAGGACGGCATCGCCGCCGTGCTGGAACATGCCCGCGCCGCCAATGTGCCGCTGGCGATTGAGCCGCTGCATCCGATGTATGCCGCCGACCGCGCCTGCGTGAACACCGTGGCGCAGGCGCTGGATATCTGCGATGCGCTCGGGTCCGGTGCGAATGATCGCCATCTCGGCGTCGCCGTTGATGTCTACCATGTCTGGTGGGACCCCAATCTCGCGGCGCAGATCAGGCGGGCGAATAAGCGCGTGCTGGCCTTCCATGTCTGCGACTGGCTGGTGCCGACCACGGATCTGTTGCTCGACCGCGGCATGATGGGCGACGGCGTGATCGACATTCCTGCGATCCGCGCCATGGTCGAAGGCGTCGGCTATGACGGCTTCTGCGAGGTCGAGATCATGTCGGCCAACAACTGGTGGAAGCAGGATGCCGATGCGGTGCTGAAGACCTGCATCGAGCGGCATGCTACCGTGGTGTAGCAAATAGTGAGTTGTCATCCCGGGCCTGACCCGGGATCCCATTTTTCTTGTGGCGGCAGGCAAAATGGGATTCCCGCTTTCGCGGGAATGACGAAAAAGGGGTAACTGCTTGATTTGAATCCGGGGCTCCATCCATGATGGGGCCCCGTTTCGTATTGAGAGGAGTACAGGGTGACAGCGGCACCAGCACCGCGCCTGCAGCGCGCCAATGGCGCGCTCACCCTGCGTTTTGCCGCCGACGAGAATGGCGGCGGCGCCACGCGTCTGGCCGACCTCTACCAGTCCGATCCCTGCCGCGCCCTGCTGCCGTCGCCCGATCCGGGTGAGCCGATCACCGCCGTGCTGATCACCACCGCCGGCGGCCTGACTGGCGGCGACCGGCTGAAGCTTTCTGTCAGCGTCGATGCCCATGCTGCCGCGCTCTGCACGCCGCAGGCTGCTGAGAAAATCTATCGTTCGCCTGATGACAGTGTCGCCGCACTCGATCTGTCGCTCGAGATTGCGGCGAATGCGGCGCTGGAATGGCTGCCGCAGGAAATGATCCTGTTCGATGGTGCGCGCTTGCATCGTCGTATTGCAGTCTCGCTCACCGCCGACAGCCGGCTGCTGGCCGGCGATATCACGGTGTTCGGCCGCGTGGCGCGCGGCGAGCGCTTTGCCACCGGCAGCCTGTTCGACCGCTGGCAGGTGCGCCGCGATGGCCGCCTGCTCTGGACCGATGCGACGCGGCTGGAGGGCGACACCCTCGCCAGTGTCGATCATCCGGCTGGCTTTGCCGGCGCGACGGCGCAGGCGCTGATCCTCTGTCAGGCGCCGGAGGCGGCGGCTGCGCGCGACCGCCTGCGCGAACTTTCCGGCCACGAAGCGGGCTGCCATTGGGGCGCCACCGTGATCGACGGCCTGCTGCTGGTGCGGCTGCTGGATACCGACGCCGCGCGGCTGCGCCGCCAGTTCGCCCGCCTGTGGTCGGCATTGCGACCGGCTCTTGGCCTGCGCCCCACCATGCCGCGGCTCTGGAAGTTCTGACTCAATTTGAGTCATCTGATTCCTTCCGCGCCGAGAGTGTCTGCTCATTATTTAAGCTCTGCTCGTTTTTTGAGATAGGGCTGCTTAATTAAGGCGCAGCAGCCCGCCATGCTGGTGTGTCGACTAAAGTTTGAGTCGTATCGGTGGTAAACACGCCTTCCTGTCATATTGCGGTGCGGAATCAGCAAATTACTCAGGGTATGGAGCCATGCGGCGACGACATGGTCCGCTTGGCACGCTCCTTGCCATTCCTTTCCTGTCAGGCCAGCCCGGGGGGGCTCGGCCCAAGCAGGAGAGGAAGTCTCAATGACCAAGTTTATGCGGACGATGGCCGCGGCAGGCGCCATGCTGGGCGCAGTCGCCGTCGGCAGTGCGCCGGCCCTGGCCCAGGACACGATCAAGGTCGGCGTCCTGCATTCGCTGTCGGGCACCATGGCGATCTCGGAGACGACCCTGAAGGACACCGTCCTGATGATGGTCGACGACATCAACAAGAAGGGCGGTCTGCTGGGCAAGAAGGTTGAGGCGGTCGTGGTCGACCCGGCCTCCAACTGGCCGCTCTTCGCCGAAAAGGCGCGCGAACTGATCTCGAAGGAAAAGGTCTCGGTCGTGTTCGGCTGCTGGACCTCGGTGAGCCGCAAGTCGGTGCTGCCGGTCTTCGAAGAACTCAACAGCATGCTGTTCTACCCCGTCCAGTATGAGGGCGAGGAAAGCTCGAAGAACGTGTTCTACACCGGCGCCGCGCCGAACCAGCAGGCGATCCCGGCGGTGGAATACCTGATGAGCAAGGAAGGCGGCGAAGTGAAGCGCTGGGTCCTGGCCGGCACCGACTACGTCTATCCGCGCACCACCAACAAGATCCTGGAATCCTTCCTGAAAGCCAAAGGCGTGAAGCAGGAAGACATCATGATCAACTACACGCCGTTCGGTCATTCCGACTGGCAGACTATCGTGGCCGACATCAAGAAGTTCGGCTCGGCGGGCAAGAAGACCGCCGTGGTCTCGACCATCAACGGCGACGCCAACGTGCCGTTCTATAAGGAACTGGCCAATGCGGGCATCAAGGCCTCCGACATTCCGGTCGTGGCCTTCTCGGTCGGTGAGGAAGAACTCGCCGGCATCGACACCAAGGACCTGGTCGGCCATCTGGCGGCCTGGAACTACTTCCAGTCGGTGAAGAACCCCACCAACGATGCCTTCATCAAGCAGTGGAAGACCTTCATCAAGAACGACAAGCGCGTGACCAACGATCCGATGGAAGCCACCTATATCGGCTTCAAGATGTGGGCCCAGGCGGTTTCGCAGGCCGGCACCACCAACGTGGATGCCGTGCGTCAGGCGATGTATGGCCAGAAGGTGAAGGCGCCCTCGGGCTTCACCTCGGTGATGAACACCAATCACCACCTGTCCAAGCCGGTGCTGATCGGCGAAATCCGCCCGGACGGCCAGTTCAATACCGTGTGGCAGACCAAGGGCCCGGTGAAGGCCGATGCCTGGTCGAAGTACATCCCGGAAAGCGCCAAGCTGACCGCCGACTGGACCTTCCCGTGGGTCTGCGGCAACTGCGAGAAGCCGAAATACGCGGCCCTCGCCAACTAAAAGCGTAAGCGTAGATGGCGTCCGGCCCCTTCCTTCGTGGCTCTGCTGCGCAGGAAGGGGCTTGGAGCGCCCAACAAAAATTCTCGTCTGTCATCGCCATAAAAATCGCAGCGGTCCTCGAACCCATGCAACGTTATCTGCCCCTTCTGCTGGTCGTCCTGATGCTGGCGCTGGTCGCCAGCGTGCGCCCCGCCGGCGCCCAGGATCTGGCCGCCACGCTGAGCGGCCTGACCGACAGCGATCCAAAGCCCGCCATTGAGTCGCTGACGCAAAGCAGCGACGACAAGGCCAAGGCGGCACTGGCTGCGCTCGCCGCCGGCAATCTCTATATTCGCACCGCCGACAATGCGGTGGTAATCGGCGAGAAAGACGGCGAGATGATCGTCGTCACCAACGCCGCCACCGGCGATATCGAGGACATGGCCAGGCCGGAAGACCTGCAGGCCATTGCGGTGCCAGAGGAGGCCAAGGCGCTGCTGGCCGGCGCCGCTCCGGCCGCCAGCAGCGGCCCGGTCGATTTCGCCACCGCCCTGGCTGGCCTCAAGAGCGACAGTTTCGCCGACAAGGGCAAGGCCATCGACGCGCTGACCGCGCTGGGCGATGTGCGCGCCATTCCTGTGTTTCGCGCGCTGGCCGATGGACGACTGTTCCTGCGCAAATCCGACGGAATGATGGTGATAGGTGCGCCGAGCGGCAACGAGATCGCGCTGACCTCGCCGCTGGATGGTGCAGCTTTGGGGATCGCGCCGTCGAGCACGCTCGATCCGCTGTTCGTCAACAACAACCTGCGCAACGTGCTGCGCGAGGCGGTCGGACGCCTTGGTCTCGGCAGTGCCGATCCTGCGGCGCGTCGCATGGCCGCCAATGCGTTGCTCGATAACGCGACGCCGGAAACCGTTGCCCTGCTGCGTGAGGCATATGGTCGCGAAACCGTGGATGGCGTGAAAAGTGTGATGGCCCTCAGCCTGGCCGCCGCCGAAATCGCACATCCGGATAAGGTGAAGCGGCAGGAAGCCATCGCCGTGCTGGGCGCGGCGTCCGACCTGCGCGTGCGCGCAATGCTGCAGGCGCGCCTGAATCAGGAGCAGGATCCGGACGTGAAGGCGGCGCTGGTCAAGGCTTTCGACCGGATGCAGACCAAGATCACGCTCTATTCTTATCTGGAGAATTTCATCCAGGGTATCTCGCTCGGCTCGGTGCTGCTGCTCGCTGCCGTCGGCCTCGCCATTACCTTTGGCGTGATGGGCGTGATCAACATGGCGCATGGCGAGATGATCATGCTGGGCGCTTATTCGGCCTATCTGACACAGGAAATCTTCCGCGCCTTCTTCCCGCCATCCTGGATCGGCGCCTATCTGATCGTGGCGCTGCCGGTCGCCTTCCTGATCGCCGCCGCCGTGGGTGTCGCCATCGAGCGCGGCGTGATCCGCTTCCTCTACGGCCGGCCGCTGGAGACCATGTTGGCCACCTGGGGCGTCAGCCTCTGCCTGCAGCAGGCGGTGCGCAGCATCTTCGGCGCCACCAACAAGGAAGTCGCCAATCCGAGCTGGATGACCGGCGCCATCGACGTGGCGGGCGGTTTAGCTGTCACCTGGAACCGCGTCTACATCATCATCTTCTGCTTCCTGGTGCTGGGCCTGATCGCGCTGATCCTCAAGCGCACGGCCTTTGGCCTGCATATGCGCGCGGTGACGCAGAACCGGCAGATGGCCGCCGTGATGGGCATTCCCACCGCGCGCGTCGATGCCATGACCTTCGCGCTCGGCTCCGGCATCGCCGGCATGGCCGGCGTGGCGCTCAGCCAGATCGGCAATGTCTCGCCCAATCTGGGCACCATCTACATCGTCGATAGCTTCCTCGTCGTGGTCTTCGGTGGTGTCGGCAGTCTGATGGGGACTCTCGTGGGTGCGCTCACGCTGGGCGTGGTCAACAAGATCCTTGAACCGGTGGCCGGCGCGGTGCTGGGCAAGGTGGTGGTGCTGGTCTGCATCATCCTGTTCATCCAGAAACGCCCGCGCGGGCTGTTCGCGGCCAAGGGGCGCTCCGCCGATGCGTAACCAATTGGAGACTCTCGCCAAGCCGCGTCCGCTGCTGGATCGCAAGGGCTGGGCCGCGTTCCTCGCCATCGGTTTCGTGCTGATCGTGCTGGTGCCGCTGCTCAATATCCTGCCCGGTCGCGGCAGCGCGCTGCATCTGTCGGATTACCTGATCCCGCTGCTCGGCAAATATGCCTGCTACGCCATCCTGGCGCTCAGCCTCGATCTGGTCTGGGGCTATGCCGGCATCCTCAGCCTCGGCCATGGTGCCTTCTTCGCGCTCGGCGGCTATGCCATGGGCATGTATCTGATGCGCCAGATCGGCACGCGCGGCGTCTACGGCCATCCCGAGTTGCCCGATTTCATGGTCTTCCTGAACTGGAAGGAACTGCCGTGGTACTGGCAGGGCTTCGACAGCTTCCCGTTTGCCATGCTGATGGTGCTGCTGGCGCCGGGCATACTTGCGCTGGTGCTGGGCTGGTTCGCCTTCCGCAGCCGCGTCACCGGCGTCTATATCTCCATCGTCACCCAGGCGATGACCTTCGCGCTGCTGCTCGCCTTCTTCCGCAACGATATGGGCTTTGGCGGCAATAATGGCCTGACCGACTTCAAGGACATCCTCGGCTTCCCGATCCAGGCGCCCAGCACCCGCATCGGACTCTATGTCGTCTCGGTGATCGTGCTCGGCC
Source organism: Alphaproteobacteria bacterium (assembly GCA_018336035.1). Lineage (GTDB taxonomy): Bacteria > Pseudomonadota > Alphaproteobacteria > Ferrovibrionales > Ferrovibrionaceae > Ferrovibrio. Next base: position 21,781 of record JAGXRD010000035.1, read on the forward strand.
TGTGTTTCCTGCTCTGCCGCTTCGTCACGCAGTCGAAACTCGGCCGCGTGCTGCTCGCGGTGCGTGACGCCGAAAGCCGCGTGCGCTTCCTCGGCTATTCGCCCACCGCCGCCAAGCTGTTCGCCTTCGTGCTGTCGGCGCTGCTCGCGGGTATTGCCGGCGCGCTCTATGTGCCGCAGGTCGGCATCATCAATCCCGGCGAATTCTCACCGGCCAATTCCATCGAGATCGCCATCTGGGTCGCGGTCGGCGGTCGCGGCACGCTGTACGGCGCGATCCTCGGCGGCGTGGTGATCAACCTGGTGAAAACCTGGCTGACCGGTGCGGCGCCCGAACTCTGGCTGTTTGTGCTCGGTGGCCTGTTCATCGCCTCTACTTTGCTGTTCCCCAAGGGCATCGTCGGCATGGTCGGCCAGTGGAAAGCCTGGCGCGACCAGAAAAAGGCCTATGCGCTGGATGACAAGGCTGCAGCCCAGAAGGGAGCCGAGTGATGCGCCCCGCCATGCCATTGCCGTCCGTGCTGGTCGAGAATGCCACTGCGGGTCTTGCGCCCGAAGTGGTTGGCAAGGTGCGTGTCTCCGATACGCAGCTTTATCTCGATGGCGTCAGCGTATCTTTCGACGGCTTCAGGGCGATCAACAATCTCGCGCTCATGGTCGCGCCGGGCGAGTTGCGCACCATTATCGGACCGAACGGCGCCGGCAAGACCACGATGATGGATATCATCACCGGCAAGACCAAGCCGGATGCCGGCGAGGTGCTGTTTGCCGGCCGCGTCGACCTGACCAAGCTGGACGAGGTGGCGATTGCCAATCTCGGCATCGGGCGGAAATTCCAGAAACCGACCGTGTTCGAGAATCTCACGGTATTCGAGAATTTCGAACTGGCGCTGAAATCGGCGCGCGGCGCTTGGAAAACCCTGCTCGGCCGCCTCAATTCCGAAGCGCTCGACCGTATTGCCTGGGCGCTCGATACCGTCGGTCTGGATACGAAGGTGGAAGACATCGCCGGCTCGCTCAGCCATGGCCAGAAACAGTGGCTCGAGATCGGCATGCTGCTGGTGCAGGACACACAGCTCATTCTGCTGGATGAACCCGTCGCCGGCATGACCGATGCCGAGACGAAGCAGACCGCCGAACTGATTCTGACGCTCAAGGGCGAGCGCACGCTGGTGGTGGTGGAGCACGACATGGAATTCGTGCGCGATCTTGGCGCGAAAGTGACCGTGCTGCATGAAGGCAGCGTGCTGTCGGAAGGCACGGTGGATCATGTGCAGAACGATCCGCGCGTCATCGAAGTTTATCTGGGCAGGTAAGAATCGCATGCTGCAGGCCGCGAATCTCAATCTCTATTACGGCGCCAGCCATGCCTTGCGCGATGTCGGCGTCACCGCCGAAGTGGGAAAAATCACCTGCATCCTGGGCCGCAACGGTGTGGGCAAGACCTCGCTGATGCGGGCGCTGGTCGGGCTGCAGACGGTGCGGTCGGGCAGCATCATGTGGGAAGGCCAGGATATCACCGCGCTGAAGCCGCATGAACGCGCGAAACGCGGCATCGCCATGGTGCCGCAGGGCCGCGAGATTTTCCCGCGCCTGACCGTCTACGAAAATCTCGAAACCGGCTTGGCGCCGCTGCCCAGGGGCGAGCGCAAGATCGAGGACGAAATTTTTGCCCTGTTCCCGGTGCTGCACGAGATGCGCAACCGGCGCGGCGGCGATCTCTCGGGGGGACAGCAGCAGCAGCTGGCGATTGCGCGGGCCCTGGTCACGCGCCCCAGGCTGCTGCTGCTGGACGAGCCGACCGAGGGGATCCAGCCCTCGATCATCAAGGATATCGGCCGGGTGATCCGCGACCTGGCCAACCGCGGCACCATGGCCATCGTGCTGGTCGAACAGTATTTCGACTTCGCCCGGGCGCTCGCCGACCAGTTCATCCTGCTGCAGCGTGGCGAGGTGGTGGTCGAAGGCGACGCTTCCCGGCTGGATGCCGACGACGTCCGCCGCTATCTTACCGTCTGACATCCATTCTGTTTAAGCTGGGGAGGGTGGCGCCATGAATCTGACGCCCCGCGAAAAAGACAAATTGCTGGTCGCCATGGCCGCCACGGTGGCGCGCCGCCGGCTGGAACGCGGCGTGAAGCTGAACCACCCGGAAGCCATCGCCCTGATCACCGATTTTGTCGTCGAGGGCGCGCGCGACGGCCGCTCTGTGGCCGACCTGATGCAGGCCGGTGCGACTGTGATCTCCAAGGCGCAGGTGATGGACGGCATCGCCGAGATGATCCACGAGATCCAGGTCGAAGCCACCTTCCCGGACGGCACCAAGCTGGTGACCGTCCATAATCCGATCCGGTGATGGCGATGCTGTCATTACACACTCTCCCTGTGTCATGGCCGGGCTTGACCCGGCCAT
>JAGXRD010000036.1 GCA_018336035.1 Alphaproteobacteria bacterium
AAAACGGCGGGCCTGGGCCCGCCGTTCTGCCGTCTGCTAGGACTGCTACTGTAAAATCAGCTGGTCGCGCGGGCCAGACCCGGCAGCGCGCTGATGTCGCTGGCCGCAGCGCTGGCGGCAGGCTTCACGGCCTTGGCCGGCTTCTCGGCCGCGGCGGCGTCTGCCGCATCGCTGTTGGCCACCACGCTCAGCTTGGTGTTGGCCGTGTCGCGCGGATTCTCGGCGAACTTGCACAGGCCTTCGATCTTGGCGCCGGCGGCAATCGACAGCAGTTCGTGCCAGATGTCGCCGCGCACCTTGGCGGTCTTGTCGAGTTCGACCGACTTGGCGCGGATGCGGCCCACCACTTCGCCGCGGATCAGCACATGCTCGGCCACCACTTCGCCCACCACCTTGGCATTCTCGCCGACGGCGAGACGCACCGCGGTGACGTCGCCGTTCACCAGGCAGTCGATCTGTACTTCGCCATCCGAATGCAGGTCGCCATTGACCGTGAGGCCGGCGCTGAGGATGGACGGCGGCGCCAGTTTAGCGGCGGCCGGCGGATTGGTTTTCTTGCTGTTTGAAAACATGATAGCCAGCCTCAATGAATTTGCCGGGATCGATCTGCTCGTCATCGAGCAGGATTTCGTAGTGCAGATGCTGACCGGTGCTGCGACCGGTCGAACCCATGGTGCCGAGCTGGCGACCGAACGGAACCGTCTCGCCGGCCTGCACGCTAATCGAACTCAGGTGAGCATATCGCGTTTTCACGCCCAGGCCATGGTCGATTTCCACGGCACGACCGTAGGGTCCTTTGCGGCCGGCGAAGACAACCACGCCGGGCGCGGTCGACACCACCGGGGCGCGGTTGGGGCCGATGAAATCGATGCCGGCATGGAAGGCCGGCTGCTTGGTGAAGGGATCGGTACGGCGGCCGTAGGTGGAGGAGACCTCCGCCTCGCCCGACATCGGCAGATCGAGCGGCAGACGCTGTGCCAGTGCCAGCAGATCGCCCCAGCGGCCGAACTTGCCTTCCAGGTTGTTCATGTCGCGGTCGGCCTGCGGATCGGCCGAGGCCACGGCCACGCCGGTCGCGCCGGGTGTGGTGACGTTGAGCGCACGCAGCGGACCGCCGACGCCGACATCGGCGCGGGCTTCGGCGGCGCGCGACAGCATCGCGGAGATATCGAGGCCGGTGCGGCCCAGCGCCTTTTCCAGCAGCGCCACGCTCTTGTCGGTGCGGGCGCCGAGATCGTCGATCAGTTCGCGCTGCTGGCCACGCACGGCCAGGATGCGGGTTTCGATGTCGCGCGGCTTCACGGCGGGCAGCGGCGGCTTCGCCTTGCTCTCGCGCAGCATGCCTTCCAGATCCTCGATCGAGGACGGATCGTCAGACGATGAGGGCGCAGGTGTGGCGGCAGCCACCTTGACCTCGCCCCTGGCATCCGCCGCCTTCGGCGGCTCAGCCGTGGGCCGGGCGGGTGTCTTGTTCGGTTCGATGGCCTTGGCCGGGGCGCTGCCTTGGGCGCTGGCCTGACCGCTAGCCTGGCCGCCAGTTGCGGAACCGGCGGCGGTATCGGCGGGCAGGGCAGGGCTGCGCTGCTTCATCGCCATGTCGTACAGACGGCGATAGCGCTCCTCGAGGTCGCGCGAGGCGACGACGAAATTCTCCTGGCTCTTTTCGTAATCGGCGGCGAGCCGCTCGTAGGCGTAGCTCAGCTCGGTGATGCGGCGGTCGCGCGCATCCAGCATGGCATCGCGGTAGAAGACATTGACGGAGGCATACCCGATCCAGCCGGCGAAGGCGACGATACTGGTCGCCATGGCGATCTGGGCACGGCTGGAGAGAGCAACGTAACGGACGTCGCCGCGGCTACGGAAAATGATTTGCCGTTCCGGGAACAGGCGGTCGCGCAATTCCCGCCATTGCCGTTTCGCGCGTCGCGTCACTCAACCCCCCGATTTTGGTTCGGACTTTTCGGAAAACAGCCTGTGCAGGTTTACCCCTGCCAGCAGGCCGCCCGATTAGGGCCTATCTGGTTTGGTTAATGCAAGAAAGAATCCGTTACACTTTCCAAAAACCCACGGCCGAACACGGACTTAACCCGTGTCTCGCGACTTATCCACAGAGTGTGGATAAAGGCTGCAAGCGCTTGATTCTAAACCCCCTGAGCGGCCTTCAGGACGGCTTCGGCATGGCCATCCACTTTGACCTTGCGCCACACGGCGGCAATTTTGCCCACACGGTCGATCAGGAAGGTGGCCCGCTCGATGCCCATATACTTCCGGCCGTAGAGGCTTTTCTCGACCCAGACCCCGTACGACTCGGTCACCTTGCCCGACTCGTCCGACCCCAAAGCCAGTTTCAGTTTGTGCTTGGTTTTGAACTTGTCGTGGCTGGCGGCGCTGTCGCGCGACACGCCGATCACCACGGCGCCCAGTTTGTCGAATTTCGCCTTGGCGGCGCTGAACTCGATGGCTTCCTTGGTGCAACCGGACGTGTCGTCCTTCGGATAGAAATACAGCACCACCGGTTTGCCCTTCAGTTCGGCCAGCGAAATCTTGCCGCCGCCATCGGTCGGCAGCGAGAAGGCCGGCGCCTTGTCTCCAACCTGCGGGCCCGGCGCCGCTTCGACGGCTTTCTTCGGCGCTGCGGCCTTCTTGGCGGCTTTCTTCGGTGCGGCGGCTTTGGTCATTCTTGGCTCCCAGGGCTCAGCAGGATGTTCTGGAATATATATTCCGATGGGCGGCGCCAGAAAGGGTAGAGCAGGCGGATGGTTTCCTGCACCACCTCCCAGCCATCTCCCTTGCGCCGCTCGGCACAGGCGCGATGTACCACGCTGCCGCGCCGGATTTCGCGCAGGCGGCACTGGTCGGACAGGCCGAAGCTGAAGAATTCGGTCGCCGCCGCCGCATCGTCGAAATGACACTGCAGGCCTTCGCCGAAGGTGACATCCCAACCAGCTGCGGCATGACGGCGGATATAGATCGGAAAGCCGCCATCCTGCGGCGCCTCCATCCGCAGCGTGTCGGTGCTGGCAACATACTGCACATCCGGATACTGCAGCAGCCGCGTCCTGATCTCATCGATCGGGTTCACCATCGCCCCCGGATGAGTCGGCTGGATTCAGGCTGTCGGCGAGCGCCAGATGCGGCGCGGCGGGTTTGTCGACCAGCGCCACGAACAGCGCATGCACTTCGGCCTGCATTTTCGTCAGCCGTTTGGTCAGCGCCGCCATGTTCTTTTCGCCCAGCAACTCAGGCATGCGCTGTGCCAGCGCCGGCGGCCATTGCTCCGGGTCGCCGGCTTCGTCACGCCCGGCCAGCCGCGCAGCGGCCAGCAGGGTGGCATAGAGCCGGCCGGCCTCGGCCAGCGTCTTCGCCTGTGCGTCCTGCAGCAGCTTCGCGGCACGCAGCGCTTCAAGGGCAGCCAGCGGCTGCTGCAGCAGGATCGCCGGTTTGTCGCGGCCATGGCGCAACAGCAGGTACTGTACGATGAATTCCAGGTCGACCAGACCGCCGCGCACCTGCTTCAGGTCCCAGGGATTCTCGACCTTCTTGTGCTCGGCCATGCGCCGGCGCATCACCGCCACATCGGCGATCAGCTTGTTGGGATCGCGCGTCATGGTCAGGATGTCGGTGCGCAGCTTTTCGATCTGCCGGATCAGCGCGGTTTCTTCCTTCGACTGATCCAGACCGCAGACCACGCGCGCCCGCGTCAGCGCCATATGCTCCCAGGTCCAGGCTTCCTTGCGCAGATAATCGGCATAGGCATCCAGCTTGATCGCAATCGGCCCGGCGCCGCCGGAGGGACGCAGCCGCATGTCGATCTCATACAGCTTGCCTTCGCCGGTCATCGCGGTGATCGCTGCGATCAGCCGCTGGCACAGACGCGCGAAATACAGCCCCGGCGTCAGCGGTCGCGCCCCATCGGATTGCCCGGCAGTTTCGGGGCAGTCGAACACCAGCACGAGGTCGAGATCGGATTCCAGCGTCAGTTCCTGGCTGCCGAGCCTGCCTAAGCCGACCAGCGCCACGGCGGATTTCGCGATGCGGCCATGCTGGGCGACGAATTCGGCCACCACATGCCGCAGCAGATCGGCCAGCACCGCATCGGCCACCGTGCTGAGCGCTACGCCCGACGACTGGCCATCCATGCTGCCGCGCAGCAAGCCGATGCCGACCTGCAGTTTCAGTTCGGTGGTCCAGCGCCGCGCCCAGTCCAGCACATCCTGGAAGTCGCGCGCCGCCTGCATCTGGCGTTGCAGGCTCGAGGTCAGGTCCGCGCGGTCGAATGAAGCGGGATGTTCGGCATATTCGATCAGGCTGTCGAACAGCGCGGCATTCTGCGCCAGCGCCTCGGCCAGCTGCGGCGCTGCGGCCAGCACTTCGGCCAGCGTATCCAGCACCTCCGGATTGGCCTGCAGCAGCGCGAAGAGCTGCACGCCGGCCGGCAGACTGGCGAGGAAATAGTCGAAGCGTTTGAAGGCGACATCGGCGCTGCCGGTGCGCGAAAACGCCTCCAGCAGCTGCGGCATGATGGCGGTGAGTTTCTCGCGCGCACGTTCCGAGCGCATGGCGCGGTAGCGGCCGAAATGCCAGCCGCGGATCATTGCCGCGATCCCGGACGGATCGCTGAAGCCCAGGCCGCGCAGGGTGTCGAGCGTAGCGGGGTCATCATCCGTGCCGGTGAAGACCAGTGCGCCGGCTTCCGAGCCCAGTGGCGCGGATTCGGCAAACAAATCGTCGTAATGGCCTTTCACGCGCGTCAGCACCGCGCGGATGTTTTCGGCGAAGCTTTTGACATCCGTCTCGCCCAGGAAGCAGGCGAGCCGCGCCAGGCCGTCCTTGTCGTCGGGCAATGTATGCGTCTGTTCGTCATCGATCATCTGCAGGCGATGTTCGACGGTGCGCAGATAGCGATAATGTCCGATCAGTTCGTCACGGATTTCGGGCGTCAGGCGTTCGGTCTCGACCAGGGCGCGCAGCGCGTCGCAGGTGGCCGGCGAACGCAGCCGCGTGTCGCGGCCGCCAGCGATCAGCTGCTGGGTCTGGGCGAAGAATTCGATCTCGCGGATGCCGCCGCGGCCGACCTTGATATTGTGGCCTTCCACCGCGATCTCGCCATGGCCGCGATGGGCATGGATCTGCCGCTTGATCGAATGGATGTCTTCAATCGCGGCGTAATCGAGATTCTTGCGCCAGACATAGGGCGTCAGGTGTTTCAGGAATTTCGCGCCGGCCTCCAGGTCGCCGGCAATCGGCCGCGCCTTGATCATGGCGGCGCGTTCCCAGTTCTGGCCGAAGCTTTCGTAATAGGTCTCGGCCTCATGGGTCGACACCGCCACGGGGAAGGAACCCGGATCGGGCCGCAGCCGCAGATCGGTGCGGAAGACATAGCCGTCATGCGTACGGTCATGCAGCAGGCGCACCATCTGCTGGGTCAGCTTGATGAAGCATTCCAGCATCGAACGGCGGCCCTGATATTGCGCCACATCCGGATCGAACAGCACGATCAGGTCGATGTCAGACGAGTAGTTGAGTTCGCGCGCGCCCAGCTTGCCCATGCCAAGCGCAAAGAACCCTGAGCCCTTACACGGGTTCTTTTTATCCGGCAGCACGAGGTCGCCGGCCTCGGCCGCATCGCGCAGTAATGCTGAGAAGGCGAGATCGACCGCCAGCGCGGCAAAATCGCTTAAATTTCCCGTGATCTTTTCCAGCGGCCATTGCCGGGTGATATCGGCGGCGGCGATGCTGAGCGCCACCTGGCGCTTGGCGACGCGCAGCGGCAGGGCAAGTTCATCCGCCGCCTTTGCCTTGCGCGCGGCGGTTTTCAGCGCGGCCAGGGCGGCGGCCAGCGCCTTGTCGGGGCCCGACTCCAGTAGGGCCAGCACGGTGGCCGGCTCATGCAGGCAGAGATCGCTCAGGAACGGGCTGTTGCCGAAAATGGCGGCCAGCAGGTCCTTGCCCCAAGAAGCATTCGGGCCCTTGGCGGTCAGCATGGCCAGCCGTTTGGCCAGCGCCTTGTCGCTCTGCTCCGCCAGCAGGTCGCGCCAGGCGGCAAAGCCGCGCGCCGCGGCATCCGTATCATAAGGCTGCGGCAGGGAAACCGCCGGGCCTCCCGTACGTTTGACTGGCGCCCGTTTGGTCGTGGGAGCCGTCTTGCCGGTCACTTTTCGCGGAGCCGGGGCGGCCGCCTTTCTTTTGGCGGATTTTGCCTTCAATCCATTGGCGGGCATGGCGTTTCTCTCGTAGCGGCGTCGAAGTTCGGTTAAACTCGCTGCAGGGTCAAGCAGTAGGATAAGGCGAGGGCGCACGACGTGGTATTGCGGTGGAGTCGGTTGGTGGTGCGTACGGTGGTTGCCGTGGTCGCCACCGCTGCAATCCTGGCCGGCGCACTGGCCTGGCGGGTCACGCAGGGCCCGATCTCGCTCGCCTTCCTGGCCCCCTATGTCAGCGAGGCGCTGGCGCTGCCCCAGCTTGGCTTCCGCGTCACCGTCGGCGATGTGGTGCTGGCCTGGTCGGAGCCCGACCAGAGCCTGCGGCTCCGCCTGATCGATGCGCAATACAATGTCGATGGCGAGCGCGCCGTGCTGCGCGTTCCGATCATGGACATGGACCTGAGCGGCCCGGCGCTGCTGCGCGGCGTGATCGCGCCGCGTTCCATCCGTGCCAGCGGCGTCGAGGCGCGGCTGGTGCGCGACGTGCAGGGCAAATTCCAGCTCGGGCTGCCCGAATCCTCTGCCGATGCGCCTCCCAGCGACGTCGCGCCGACCCCGATGCATACCGACGACCAGGCCGCGCAGGCGATGTTCGGCGCGATCTTCGATCTGTTGTCGCGTCCGCCCTCGCTCGACGATTCACTCGGCCAGCTGCAGAGCGTGTCGATCCTGGCCGACCGGCTGGTGATCGAGGACTGGAAGCTGAACCAGCGCTGGGTGGTGCCCGAGGCGCAGATCGGTTTCCGGCGCGGCGAGGGCCATGTTTACGGCTCGCTGCTCGGCGCGCTCGACTGGCGCGGCCGGCGCGTCGATCTCAATGTCGAGGCCGACTACACCGTGGCCGACCGCATCGCGCGCGTGACGACGCATTTCGCCAATATCGAGCCGTCGGATTTCGCCGATGTGGTGCCTGAACTCGAGCCGCTCGATTATATCGCCGCCCCGCTGTCGGGCAGCCTGACGCTGACGATGAACGAGACCGGCGAACAGCTCGGCCTCAATTTCGACCTCAGTGTCGGCGAGGGCCAGATCAACATGCCCGACATGCTGGCGCAGCCGCTCGATCTGAAAGAGGGGCGCTTCCGCGGCTATGCCGATGGCGGCAAGGGCATCCTGTTCCTCGACGAGGTCAGCCTCGGCTTCAAGGACGGTTTCCGCGCCTCCTTCGGCGGCACGATGACGCGGCAGCCTGGCGAGCGTTACAGCGTCGATGTCCAGGGGCAGTTCTTCGATCTGGATGTCGACAGGCTCGGCCAGTACTGGCCGCCCGGCATGGCGAAGAATGCGCGCGAATGGGTCACCGGGCGTCTGGCCGGCGGCAAGGTCAATGCCGGGCGCATCGCCGCCAAGCTGTCGCCCGACATGGTGGCCGGCACGACGCGGGTGGGCCGCGATGCGATCAAACTGAATTTCACCTTCGAGGGCATCGCGGTGGATTACCTGCCGCCGATGAGCAGGATGACCGAGAGCAAGGGCATCGCGTCGCTGGATGCCGATGTCTTCACGCTCGATCTCGAAAGTGCCAGGGTCGGCAAGATTGCCAGCGGCCCGGGCAGTGTGAAGATCACCGGCCTGCAGGACCGCGACCAGTTCGCCGAGATCAGCAATGTCGCGCGCGGCAGCAGCGCCGATGTCCTGGCGCTGATCGACCAGAAGCCGCTTGGTTTCCCGTCCCGGCTCGGCATCAAGCCGGCCAGCGTGGGCGGCAGCGGCGAGGTGCGGTTCCGCCTGCGTTTCCCGCTGCTGGTTAATCTCAAGACCGACGACATCGTGGTGAATGCCGAGGCCGATCTGACCGATCTCAGCATGGGCGGCCTGCTCGGCCGTTACGAGCTGACGCAGGGCCAGATGAAGCTGAAGGTCGATACCAAGGGGCTGGAGGCGAATGGCCGGGCGGCGCTGAACGGCGTGCCGCTGCAGATCGGCTGGCGCGAGGAGTTCAGTGCGCGCGCCGCGGTCACTGCACGTTATTCGCTGAAGGGCCGCATCGACGAGGAGCAGCGCAAGGCGCTCGGCTATCCGCTGGCGCCCTATATCGATGGCCCGGCCGAAGCGACCATGGAGATCGAGGAACGCCGCGGCGGCGAAACCGCCATCGGCGGCGAATTCGATCTGAAGGATGCGACGATTGCCGTCGCCGATGCCTATCTGACCAAGCCGGCCGGCATGGCGGCGACCGGGCGTACCCAGATCCGCACCCGCACCGGCCAGCCGGTGCAGTTCGATGTGATCGAGATCGCCAGCGCGGCGCTGACGGCCAAGGCGAAAGCGACGCTGAATGCCGATAACAGCTGGAGCGCGGAGATTGACCAGCTCAAGGTGGGCGAGGGAGCGCAGGCGGGCGATGCGCGCGGACGTATTGCTTTTGCCGCCAATGGCGACTCACAGATTGCGCTGACCGGCCGGCGCTATGACCTGCGGCCTTTCGTGCAGGCGATGTTCGACGACGATACGCCGCCCGGCACGGTGAAACCGCGCATGGTGCTGACCCTGCGCTTCGATGAGGCACAGATCGACGACACCATCGAGTTGCGCAACATGTCGCTGTCTGCCCAGCGCGCGCCGACCCGCATGGAGAAGGTCAGTCTCGCTGGCGGCTTCCATACGCGCGGCGGCCTGACGCTGGATGTCACGCCGGCGCTGGAGGGCCGCAAGCTGAAACTGCTGTCCGACAATGCCGGCGCCGTGCTGCATTTTCTCGGCGTCAGCGACATGCAGGGCGGCACGATGGACGTGACCGGCGCCTATGACGACACGCTGCCGACCCAGCCGCTGACCGGCAAGATGATCCTGAACAATGTAAAAGCCGTGCGCGCACCCTTCCTGGCGCGACTGTTCGGCGCGGCGTCCTTCGCCGGCCTCGGCGCGCTGCTGTCGGGCGAGGGCATCACGTTTGAGACTGGCGAGGTGCCGTTCCAGGAGCGCGACGGCATTCTGACCATCCAGCCCTCGCGCCTCAGCGGGCCGCAGCTCGGCATCAGCTTCGAGGGCCATATCAACCAGCGCAGCGACACGGTGAATATCAGCGGCACGGCCGTGCCGGCTTTCGTGCTCAACACCATGCTGGGCAAGATTCCGCTGATCGGCAACCTGCTGGTCGGCGATGGCATCATCGGCGTGAACTTCGCCGTGTCAGGTGCCAAGAGCGATCCGCAGTTCACCGTCAATCCGTTGTCTGCCATTGCGCCGGGTTTCCTGCGCCGCATCTTCCAGGCGCCCGAAGTCAGCGCACCGACGACGCCCGGCGCACCGGTCGAGCATGTGCCGTTCAGCCCGGGCGATCCCAATGCGTCGGGATCGCAGTAAATAACCTGTCGTCGTTCCCGCGCCCGGCGCCTTTGCCGGGGCAAAAGTAGGGCGCTTTGCTCAACCTCCAACATCGTCATCCTCGGGCTTGCCCCGAGGATCCATCGAAAGACACCGCGGCACGGCCGGTCGCGGCATAAGCTCGCATGGTTCCGCTGACTTTCGAAGTGCGGACAGACGGGATGGATCCTCGGGGCAAGCCCGAGGATGACGGAGCTTTACTTGTATCCTGCGTCGCATCTCTCAAGCGCCACATCGGGCAAAAGTAGGGCGCTTTGCTCAACCTCCAACATCGTCATCCTCGGGCTTGTCCCGAGGATCCATCGAAAGACACCGCGGCACGGCCGGTCGCGGCATAAGCTCGCATGGTTCCGCTGGCTTTCGAAGTGCGGACAGATGGGATGGATCCTCGGGGCAAGCCCGAGGATGACGATAGTGGTTAGGTTCGACTGTCCAGCAGATCGAACGCCCAGCTTAAATCCGCCTCCAGTGCGCGGCGCACCGCTGCCACATCGCCCTTGCGTAAAGCGGATACGATCTTCGTATGGAAACTGCCACGCGCACTGCGCTGGCTCGGCCTGTGGCGGTCGGAATGCCGCTCGACCGCCGTGCGGATGTAAGGGCCCGATTGCAGCCACAGCGAGCGGATGATCGCGATCAGGCTGGGCGAACCGCAGGCCTCGTATAATGTGAAATGGAAACGCTGGTTGCACAGCAGTTCGGCATCGGCATCGCCGGTTTCGGCAGCCTTGATATAGGCGGCATCGGCCGCTGTGAGCGCCGCAAGCAGTGCCGGCGTGACATGCGCCGCCGCCAGTTCGGCGGCATGGCCTTCGACCAGCAGCCGCGTACGGCGCAGATCGGCCAGGCGTTCCGGCGTCATCGCCGGCACGCGCACCGAGCGCTGCGCCTGGCCTTCCAGTGCCTTCTCGGCGATCAGGCGGCGCAGCGCCTCGCGCACCGGCATCACGCTGGTATCGAAAGCCGCGGCAAGATCGCGGATGGTCAGCGGCTGGCCGGGCTGCAGCCGGCCGCAGATCAGCGCATCGCCCAGTTCGGCATAGACGCGGTCCTGCACGGTGTCGCGCGACACCGGGCCCACGGCGCGCCGCATCTCGGAGGCGCGGTCGCCCAAAATGCGATCCTGTACGCGATCCGGCTGCCCGCGTTTTGGGCGGGGCAAGGCGAGCTGAGCGGCTTTGATGCGGCGCGGCATGGACTCAGCTTGACAGAATTTCCGTCGCCTCTCAATGTGATCACATATCAAATCCGGGGGATGGCGAAACCGCCAATGCCAGACAACCAGAGTGCCAGTTCGTCGTCGACCAGATCGCTGGCCGCCCGCCTCGACATGGCATTCGCCATCGCCGCCAGCCTGGCATTGCTGGCCATGACGGCGGTGGCTTTCCTCGATGTGGTGTTCCGCAGCCTCAACCGCCCGGTCACCGGCGCCTATGAACTCACCGCCATTCTGGTCGCGCTGACCGTGTTCGCCGCATTGCCGGGCGTGACCCGGCGCGACGAGCATGTGCGTGCCGGCATGCTGAGTATGTTGGCCCAGCGTAAGCCGGCACTCGGCAATGCCATGCGCTGGCTGCGCCGGCTGCTGCTGGTCGTGCTGTTTGCCTATCTGGCTGTCACGCTGTTCCGCATGGGGCAGACTTTCCACAAGGCCGGCGACCTAGCGCCCTTCATCGACCTGCCGCTCAGCTGGGTCGCCTGGTTCGGCGCCGCCAGCAGCGTCGCCAGCGCGATCTGCGCCTGCTTCAGCCAGCGCGGCGCCGGAGCCGAACTCGGATGACGGCTGCCATCGTTGCACTGATTGCCATGCTGGCGCTGATCGTGGTCGAAGTGCCGATTGCAGTCGCCATGGCGCTGCCCGGCATCGCCGGATTCCTGTGGATGCTGGGCTGGGACCCGACCGCATATATGGTGGCGGAAACCACCTTCAGCACGGTGAATTCCTACGCGCTGTCGGTGATCCCGTTATTCATCCTGATGGGCAACCTGATCAACGAGGCCGATGTCTCGCGCGAGCTGTACGACGCCGCCTATCGTTTCGTCGGCCATCTGAAGGGTGGCCTCGCCATCGCAACCGTGATCGCCTGTGCGGCCTTTGCCGCCGTCTGCGGTTCCAGCCTCGCCACCTCTGCCGCGATGTCGAAAGTCGCCTACCCCTCGATGAAGCGCTACGGCTATGCCGATGGCCTCGCCGCCGGCAGCATCGCTTCGGCGGGTACGCTGGGCATCATGATCCCGCCCAGCGTGGCGCTGATGGTCTACGGCATCATGACGCAGACCGATATCGGCAAGCTGTTCATGGCCGGCGTGCTGCCCGGCCTGCTCGGTGCGCTGCTCTATATCGGCGCCGTGCTGGTCGCCGTTGCGCTGCGGCCGCAGGACGGTCCGGCCGGCGAACGCAGTTCATGGCGCGAGCGCCTCCTGGCGCTGCGCGGTACCGCCACGGTGCTCGGCCTGTTCTTCGTCGTCATCGGCGGCATGTATGGCGGCGTCTTCACGCCCACCGAAGCCGCCGGCATTGGTGCGGTCGGCGCCTTTGCCATCGCGCTGGCGCGCCGCAAGCTAACATGGCGCCGCCTATTCGCCATTCTGGCCGACACCGCTGCCACCACCACGATGCTGTTCTTCGTGCTGGTCGGCGCGCTGATCTTCTCCAAGTTCATCACCATCGCCGGCTTCACCCAGGCGCTGACCGGCTGGTTCACCGGGCTGGACATCGGGCCGCTGGGTCTGATCCTGATCATCTGCGCGATGTATCTGGTGCTCGGCTGCTTCCTCGAAAGCATGTCGATGATCCTGCTCACCCTGCCGATCATCTTCCCGATCGTGATGGCGGCCGGCTTCGACCCGATCTGGTTCGGCGTCATCATGGTCACGCTGATCGAAGTGGCGCTGATCACGCCGCCGGTCGGCATGAATGTCTATATGATGCATACGCTGCTGCCGCATATCCCGATGAAGACCATCTTCGCCGGCGTCGGCACTTTCGTCGTCGCAGATATCATCCGCATTATCCTGCTGATTGCTTTCCCCGCGATTGCCACCTTCCTGCCATCACTCATGTAAGAGGCTCAACATGACTGCATATCGTACGCTCATCCTCGCCGCCGCCGCGGCAACCGTCGTCTCCGCCAGCGCGAATGCGCAGACCGTGCTGCGCTTCTCCAACTGGCTGCCGCCGACGCACCATGTCGTCACCGAGATGGTCACGCCCTGGGCGGCCGATGTCGAAAAGGCCACCGAAGGCCGCGTCAAGCTGCAGATCCTGCCAGCATTAGGCGCGCCGCCGGCGCATTTCGACCTGGTGAAGAACGGCGTGGCCGATGTGGCCTTTGGCGTGCATGCCTATACGCCGAACCGCTTCAAGCTGACCGAGATGGGCGAGCTGCCCTTCACCGCCGACCATTCGGTGGTGAATTCGCTGGCCTACTGGCGTACATACTCCAAGCATTTCGCCAAGTATAACGAGCATGAAGGCACGCATCTGCTCGGCTTGTGGACCAACGGCCCGTATCAGCTGTTCACCAAGGCCAATGCGCTGACCAGCCTGGATGCCGTCAACGGCATCAAGATCCGCATCCCCGGCGCCACCGTCGAGCGCATCACCAAGGCGCTGGGCATGACGCCGATTTCCTCGCCGCTGACCGAAGCCTATGAGCAGATTTCGCGCGGCGTGATCCAGGGCATGTTCCAGCAGAAGGAAACCGTGATCGCCTTCAACATGACCCAGCATATGCCGGTCGCCAGCTTCGTGCCCGGCGGCTTCGCGCATTCGAGCCAGTTCATGGTGATCAACGAGGCCAAGTGGAAGGGCCTGGAGGCCAAGGACCGCGACGCGATCTCGAAACTCTCGGGTGAGGCGATGGCCAAGCGCTTCGCGACCGTCTGGGAAGCCAAGGAAGCGGCGGCGCTGGCGAAATTCGCCGAGACCGGCGTGAAGGTGACCAATGTGGAGGGCAAGCTGCTGGAAGAACTGCGCGGCAAGTTGCAGTTCGTCACCGACGAATGGCTCGCCGATGCCGGCAAGAAGGCACCGGAAGCTGCCGCCGCGCTGGCCGAATACCGGGCGGCGATCCCGGCGGTCGCCAAAGAACTGAACGTCAAGCCGTAAGAGTCTGATGGCTGACGACAGCTTCAGTCTTTACGACCTGCGCATCGAGTGGGTGCCGGGCGACCGCTGCTTCTGTGCAGCCAAGCCCGGCGACCATTTCGAACTGCATGGCGAGCAGCTGCAGTTTCCGCCCGGCCAGTCGTGGTCGATCTACACGCTGGCGGCGGTGCTGCCGCTGCTGCCGGCCAAGCAGCGTGAGACGCATCCGAATGACTGGATGAGCACCGATGCGCTGGTCGCCTGCCCGGACCCGAACTGCAATGCGAAATTCCGTATCCGCCGCATGGCGAAGCGCGAGTTCCGCCATTCCGAAACCACCGCAGTCCCCTTGACGGGTAACGACGACAGCAAGGCGTAAATCATGGTTGAGCGTTACGAACTGGTGCCGGGCTATACCATGTCACGGCTGCTGAAGGGCGGCTGGCATCTCGCCGGCGGCCATGGCGAGGTGGATCGCCAGCAGGCCATCGACGACATGGCTGCTTTCGTCGAGGCCGGCATCACCAGTTTCGACTGCGCCGATCATTACACCGGTGTAGAAGAACTGATCGGCGATTTCAGTGCCGCCTATCCCGAACTGGGCAAGCGCATCGAGATTCACACCAAATTCGTGCCGGATTACGACCGCCTGACCAGCTGCGACCGCGCCTATGTCGAAAACATCATCGACCGCTCGCTGAAACGCCTGCGGGTCGACCGGCTCGACCTGGTGCAGTTCCACTGGTGGAATTATGCCGTGCCGGGCTATGTCGAGGCGATGCAGGTGCTCGACGAGCTGCGCAAGGCCGGAAAAATACGTCTGCTCGGCCTGACCAATTTCAACACTGCGACCACGCGCGAAATCGTCGAGGCCGGCGTGCCGGTGGCAGCGACACAGGTGCAGTATTCCGTGCTGGATTCGCGGCCCGAACGCGGCCTGGTCGACTTCTGCCGCGCGCATAAAATCGGTTTGCTGTGCTATGGCACGCTCGCGGGTGGATTCATGAGTGAAGCCTGGCTCGGGAAACCTGAGCCGCAGGAGCCGCTCGAAAATCGCTCGCTGACCAAATACAAGCTGATCATCGAGGATTTCGGCGGCTGGGGCCTGTTCCAGGAATTGCTCGGCGTGCTGCGCGACATCGGCCACGCGCATGGCGCCGGTATCGGCCAGGTGGCAACGCGCTATGTGCTGGATCGTCCCGGTGTGGCCGGCGCCATTGTCGGCGCGACCTCGACCAAGCATCTCGCCGGCAACCTGCGCATCGACACGATGCGCCTGAGCGATGCCGAACGCGCGCGCCTGGATGCCGTGCTGGCGAAACGCTCGGGCCCGCCGGGCGACTGCTACGATATCGAACGCGACAAGACCGGCCGCCATGGCCGCATCATGCGCTACAACCAGAATGACGGGCGGCATTAGGACCACTATAGCCGTCATCCTCATCCCACAAGCGTAGCCTCACCCCACAAACGTCATCCTCACCCCATAAACGTCGTCCTCGGGCTTGACCCGAGGATCTCATGCACGCCGGAGAGAGGTCCTCGGGTCAAGCCCGAGGACGACGGCTGGGTGTGGAGACTTACTCCGCTGCCAGCGGCATCACCACCACCGCCGCCCGGCGATGGAAGAAGCCGGCGATGCGGTCGAGTTCGCGGCCCTGCTGCGCCAGCGCCTGCGCCGAGGCATGGGTTTCCTCGACCAGCGCCGCATTGCGCTGGGTCGACTGGTCCATGCCGTTCACTGCGGTGCTGACCTGTTCCAGGCCGGACGACTGTTCGGCACTGGCATTGGCGATCTCGCCCATCAGCCCTGAGACCTGACGGATCGCGGTCACGATGGCCTGCAGGCTGCTACCCGCCTCCTGCGCCAGTTTCGCGCCATCCTGCACCTGGGCGGTCGAGCGCGTGATCAGGCCCTTGATCTCCTTCGACGCCGTGGCCGAACGCTGCGCCAGTGCGCGCACTTCCTGGGCCACCACGGCAAAACCCTTGCCGGCCTCGCCGGCGCGCGCGGCTTCCACGCTGGCATTGAGCGCCAGCAGATTGGTCTGGAAGGCGATCTCGTCGATCAGGCCCATCACACCCACGATCTGTTTGCTCTGGCTCTCGATGCCGTCCATCGCCGCGATCATGCGGCCGACCACAGCGCCGCCGGTTTCGGCGGTGCCGCGCGCCGCAGACGCCAGCTGGTCGGCTTCGCGTGCATTCTCGGCGGTCTGCTTCACCGTCGCGGTGACCTGGTGCATCGCCGCCGCGGTTTCCTCCAGCGCGGCCGACTGTTCCTCGGTGCGATGGGCGAGGTCCTCGGCACCGACCGAGATTTCGGCCGCGGCATCGCGCACCGCCGCCGTCGCCGCGGTCAGCCCGGTGGAAAACGCGTCCATCCGTTCGGTCACGCGGTGGACCGCCTGCTGCAGCTCGGCAAACACGCCGCTATAGTCGCCCTGCAGTGTCTGCGAGAGATCGCCCTGCGCGACCGCCTGCAGCACCGAGGACAGTCCGGCCAGCACGGCTTCCAGCGTATCGGCCAGCCGGTTGATGCTGACGCCGACCTCGCGCAGCTCGCCGCTCTTGCCCTCGAGATCGAGCCGCTGCCGCAAATCACCCGCTGACACCGCGCGCGACAAGGCGGCGATCTCGGCGGCGATCTGCGTCTCGCGCTGGCGCTGCGCCTCCTGCTCGGCCATATGGGCGCGTTCGCGGCGCTGCTCCTCGGCTTCCAGCTCGCGCCGTTCGGCCTCGTGGCGGCGGAAGACCTCATAGGCCTGTGCCATGGCGCCGATCTCGTCGCGGCGCTGTGCGTCCGGGTTGGTGATCTCGAGATTGCCGGCGGCCAGGCCTTCCATCGCCGCCGTCATGCGTCGCACCGGCTGCACGATGCCGCGCGCGATCAGCACGCTGCCGAACAGGATCAGCGCCGCCATCACCGCCACGACCGCGAGGGACACCAGCAGGATGCGCTGCCGCGTGGTCTCGCCGGCGGCGCGCTGTTCGGCCTCGTGGCGTTCGGCCAGCGCCACCAGCTCGGCCAGCCGCGGCACCAGCGCCTCGCGGATGCGGCGCGCTTCGGCGGTGGCCTGGCCCAGTTCGTCATTGGCGGCGGCATAGGATTTCGCCGCCTGGTCGTAAGCCGTCAGCAGCGCGCGGACCTCCTCCTTCACGCTGTCGAAGAAGGGCGCGGGTTTCAGGATGCCGAGAAATTCGGCTGCTGCCTTATCGAGCCGCGTCTCGAAGGCGGCGCGGTCGTTGCTCAGCGCGTATTCGAATTCGAAGCTGCGCATCTGCAGCATCGAAATCGCCAGCTGGTTGGCGGTGTCGAGCGTCATGCCCATGGCCTTGCCGCGGATCTCCTCCAGCTTGTCCTGGAAGGCAGCGCCGGCCTTCAGCAATTCGCCGCGCCTGCCGCTGCTGTTGTCGAAACCCACCGCCGCGCGCGTCTCGGTGAGGCGCCGGTTGATCGTCTCCAGCGGCGCGGCGCGCTGCGACAGTTCGTCCAGCAGGGCGGCCAGCGCGGAATCAGTGGCGCTGCCGCGCAGATCGGCCAAAGCCTGGGACAATGCAGCCCAGTGCTGCAGCAGCCGCGCGGCCGAAGCCGGATCGTCCGACACCACCAGCTGTTCGGCCGCCTGTTCGAGCGCGAGGAACTGGCGGTCGGTCTGCGCCGCATGCAGTTTCAGCGCGACGGCGGCCTGCGCCTGCTGTTCCAGACCGGCGACTGCGCGCCGCTCATACCAGGAGGCCGCGAAGGTGACGGCGATGGCAAGCATGGCGCCGAGAATGATGGCGCCGATACGACGGCTGATGGTCATCGGCATGACGTTCCGGGGGCTTTGTCATTTTTGTTGGCCGCACCCTAGCCGTCGAGCGTGACATGTCCGTGACGATGGCATGAACCATCATCCGTCATGCCGGGCTTGACCCGGCATCCCATTTTTCTTGCCGATGAAAAAAAGGAAATGGGACCCCGGCTCAAGGCCGGGGTGACAAGACGAGGGGCGTGGCGTTACGCCGCCTCGATCAGCACATGCTGCTTCTTGCCGAAGCTCAGGCGCAGGCGACCGTCGCTGCCGAGATCGCTGGCGGAAATCCGCTGCGTCTCTTCCGTCACCGGCGTGTCATTCAGCTTGATGGCATTGCCGCGAATATGACGCCGCGCCTCGCCGCCGGATTTGGCGAGGCCCGCTTCCAGCACCAGGGCGAAGGCTTCGATGCCGGCCTCGAGCCGCGCACGCTCGACCTTCACCACGGGGAGCGCACCGCCAAAGCTGCCCTGCTCAAACGCCTTCTTCGCGGTGTCGGCAGCGATCTCGGCGGCCTCGCGACCACGGCACAAGGCGGTCGCCTCGGTGGCCAGCACCTTCTTGGCGTCATTCAGCTCGGCGCCCTGCAGGTTCTCGAGCTTCGAAATCTCGTCGAGCGGCAGGTCCGTGAACAGCCGCAGGAAGCGGCCGACATCGGCGTCTTCGCAATTGCGCCAGTATTGCCAGTAGTCATAGGTCGGCAGCATGTCTTCATTCAGCCACACCGCGCCCGAGGCCGTCTTGCCCATCTTGTGGCCGGCCGCCGTGGTCAGCAGCGGGCAGGTCAGGCCATAGAGGCTCATATCGGCCGAGCGGCGGCCAAGTTCGACGCCGTTGACGATGTTGCCCCACTGGTCCGAGCCGCCCATCTGCAGATTGCACTTGTAGCGACGGCCGAGTTCGACGAAGTCATAGGCCTGCAGGATCATGTAGTTGAATTCGAGGAAGCTGAGCGGCTGCTCGCGTTCCAACCGCAGCTTCACGCTGTCGAACGACAGCATGCGGTTGACCGAGAAGTGCCGGCCATAGTCGCGCAGGAAATCGATATACTGCAGCTGGTCGAGCCATTCGGCATTGTTGGCCATGATGGCATCGCTCGGCCCGTCGCCAAATTTCACGAAACGCGAAAATGCCGTCTTGATACTCGCCATATTGGCGGCGATGTCATCGGTGGTCAGCAGTTTGCGCGCCTCGTCCTTGCCCGACGGATCGCCGACCTTGGTGGTGCCGCCGCCCATCAGCACGATGGGCTTGTGGCCGGCCTGCTGCAGGCGGCGCAGCATCATGATCGAGAGCAGATGGCCGACATGCAGGCTCGGCCCGGTGCAGTCATAACCGACATAGCAGGTGATGCCGGCCGGCTGGGTCGCCAGGGCGTCCAGCGCGTCGGGGTCGGTACACTGGTGCAGATAGCCGCGCTGCGAGATGGTGCGCAGGAAATCGGATTTGAACTCGGTCATAGCGCTGCTCTTTTTGGGGGCTGCTCGGGCGTTCGGTAGGATGGGCTTTAATGGCCCGATGGTCTAACATACGGGCCCAGACTCGCCTAGTTCCGGAAAGCCCCGGTTTGCCACAGATTCCCTGGTTTCTCGGCCTGATGAGCGGCACCTCGATGGACGGCATCGACGCCGCCCTGCTGCGCACGGATGGCGAGGCGATTGCCGGCTTCGGCCCGGCGCTGACCCTGCCCTACGAGGCATCCTTACGCGACCGCATCCGCGCCTGCCTGAACGATGGCCCCGGCAATACCATGGCGCTCAGCCGCGATCTGGCCGTCGCCCATGCGGCTGCCGTGCAGGCGCTGCTGGACAAGGCCGGTATGGCCGCGAAGGATGTCGCCTGGCTCGGCTTCCACGGCCATACGCTGCTCCACAGGCCAGGCGAAAGACGAACCTGGCAGACCGGCGACGGCGCGCTGCTGGCGCAACTCACCGGCATTGGCGTGGTGAGCGATTTCCGCAGCCAGGATGTGGCGATGGGCGGGCAGGGCGCGCCGCTGGTGCCGCTCTATCACGCGGCGCTCGCCCGCTATGCACAGCTGCCGCCGCCTTTGCTGGTGCTCAATCTCGGCGGCGTGGGGAATGTCACCTATATCGGCAGTGAGCGCGACACCGACCTGATCGCCTTCGACACCGGCCCGGGCAATGCCCTCATTGATGACTGGATGCTGACGCATGCCCATGTGGCGCATGACGAGGGCGGCAGGACGGCCGCAACGGGCGCGGTGAATCCCGAACGGCTCGCGCGCCTGCTCGATCATGCGTATTTCAATGCACGCCCGCCGAAATCGCTCGACCGCAATGATTTCTCGGCCGCCGCCGTCGAAGGTCTCTCACTTGAAGACGGCGCGGCGACGCTGGCGGCTTTCACGGCAGCCTCAGTTGCGCGCGGCTTAAGCCATCTGCCGCAGCGGCCGTTACGCTGTCTGGTCTGCGGCGGCGGACGCCACAACGCGACCTTGATGAAGCTGCTGACCCAGCATCTCAACATGCCGGTGGAATCTGTAGAGGCGGTCGGCTGGAACGGCGATCATCTCGAAGCCGAGGCCTTCGCCTTCCTCGCCGCACGCGCCGTGCGCGGGTTGCCGCTGAGTTTGCCGGGCACGACGGGCGTGAGCGCGCCGGTGAGTGGCGGGCGGATATACCGACTGCCCTAACTCACCACCACCCGCTGCGGGATATGGTCGGCGCGCAGCGCTTGGCGGTGGCCCGGCGTGGCGATCTGCGGCGCCACGGCGTCGCCGATCAGGAAGCCGAAACCGGCGGTGACGCCGAGTTCGAGTTCCGTGGCATCGCCGATATTCCACAGGATCGATTCCATCTTGTGCCAGGCGGTGCGTTTGGCGAAGGCCGACAGCGCCTGCAGCCGCGAGGCCGGGTCGGTGATGGTGGTCGGCAGCGACGTGGCAAAGGCCTGGCAGCCGGTCTGTGCATACAGGTCGATCAGGCGCGTATCCGGCGCGATGTCGAGGATGCGCATGGCGCAGAAGCGCTGGATATAATTCAGTGCATCGGTGATGCGGCTGGCCGGCGTGCCCGGCGGGATGTTGGTCATCACGATGGCCAGACAGCGGAACAGGCCCGCCGGCAGGTCCTTGAAGCGATCGAGATAGATATTGCGCGTGCGCGCCGTGGCCAGCGTGGCAAACGACACTGGAATCGAGATGAAACCCTTATACCCGCCGGTCACCATGCGATGCAGGCCGAGCAGGGCGGTGGTCAGGCGATAGCGGTCGAGCAGGAATTCCAGTTCTTCCGGGTCTTCCAGCATCGGGTCGCTGGCATCGGCGACACGACCGGTCGGCATATGCGTCACGTTCACCGTGTAGAAGGAGAAGGTCCGGCGCTTGGTGCTGAAATTCGGATAGAAGGAGGCCTGGCATTCCTTGAGGAAGGCGGCGCTGGTCTTTTTCTGGAACAGCGAGTCGAGCGACTGGTCGAGGTCGGTCAGGTCGGGACCGGCGCCCATCACCGGCACAGGCCGCTGCGGCGCGGTTTCGGCGCAACCGTCCTGCAGCGGTTCGTCGCCGAATAACAGCACGTCGCCGCTGTTCGCTGTCACGCCAGTGGCCGCTGTCACACCGGTGGTCTGGGCACCGCCGGTTTTTACATGCTGCAGCAGTTCGTCCATCGACTGCACCTTGCGCGACAGGAAGTCGCTGTCGACTTCGGCGATGCTGGAGGCGATGCGGATGGAATGCTCTGGCAGTTCGCCAAGGATCAGGCGCTCGGCCTCCTGCGCGATGGCGGCCGCCTTGGCCTTGGCCTGGGCATGGTTCAACTGCACGAACAGCACCAGATAATCGTCGTTCTCAAGATGATAGTGGGTGTCGCCGGCATCGAGCCGGTCGCGGATCACGCCTTCGACGATATTGTGGATGGTGTCGCGCCGTTTCGGCCAGCTGTCGCCCAGTGCCTCACGCACGGCCTCCAGCCCGATCATCTGCAGATTGCCGGCCTGAATCTTGCGCGGCAGCGGCGCGGTGCCGGCCACCACCCGCAGATGCGGTGCGCTGCCGCCGCGGCGCGGCGCGCGACGCTCGGTGACCTCGCCGTCGCTGAACAGAAACGCTTTCATCCGGTCAAACACAGACATGACGATTCCTCCTGGGGTCCAGTATGGCGGTGCCATGCCGGAGCGGGAGTTACTTGCCGGTTATGCAGTACGCGCAGGCATTATTTTCTGGAAAGGCGCGCCCGGCTGAATCCGCGGTTTTTCGCCGCGATCAACCGTAACGAGATTTCACCGCAGGGTTTTTGCCATTGTATAAGTCGCGCCGCTTGGATGCGTGCGATGCGCCAGCCGGCGATAGCCCAGCCGCTCGTAAAATTCCACGCCGGTGAGCGAGGCGGCTAACCCGAGCTGACGATCGCCGCGTTTGCGCGCATGGCGCTCGACATGCTCGACCAGCGTGGTGCCGAGCCCGAGCCGCTGCGATTCCGGCGTGACGAACAGCGCCCAGAGTTCGCCTTTCTCATAGCCCACGGTGGCGATGATCTGCCCGTCGATCTCGGCGACGAATACATCCTGCCGCGCGATGCGCGCCCGCACGCCGGCCTCGGAGAAATAGGCATAGACGAGGTTGATCTCGGCCACCGAGTAATCGGCGGCATTGCTGACCCGCAGGGTACGCCGGATCAGCGCGCTGATCGCTTCGGCGTCGGCTTCGGTGGCGGGGCGGATCGGAATGGCGAACATGTATGTGAGATAAGTGCGCCCGCTGCAAAACCCAATCATCGTTCCCATCCACCACCACGTCATCCTCGGACTTGATCCGAGGATCTCTCGCAATTCTGCCTGAGATGGTCGGGTCGAGCCCGACCATGACGGTCAGGGGCAATTCTGCCGGGGATCCTCAGGGCAAGCCCGAGGATGGCGGTGGTTATATGGGAAGAGGGGGGAGGGTGTTAAGAATAATATCCTCTTAATGTTCTTTTTTTGTTTACATCACAGTCTGGCCGGGTTAGTCTGGTCCGCCTCTGAGGTTTATCCGATGGAGGCCGTCATGGCTTTGGACGAGATCGATCTGGCCTGCGAGACCCCGCAGGCCGGCAAGAAAACCCGTATCCGTATCGACTGGAAACGCGGCGCTGCTCTGCTGGTGGCGGGGGAGGTGCCCGACGCCGTCGCAGCCGCGCTCGGCATCACGGAAGAACGACTCTGGCGCCATCTGCGCGGCAGCGCGCGGTTCCAGTTCCTGCTGCGCCAGGCGCGCGAGACGCAGTTACTGCTCGGCCGTCTGCAGCTCGAAGCGGCCAGCAATGCCGCCGCGATCCGCTGCGCGCAAAAGGCCGAGAAGCCGCCGGCCGGCCTGTTCGAACAGTTCAAGATTTCCAGCCAGCCGATCTGGGACCGGCCATCCTCCGCCGATGGCCGCGACATGGTGCTGCGGCTGGCCGACAGCCTGCGTCGCGCGCCGAAACGTCCGCCGCACGCAGCGAAGCCGGCGGCAGAGGCCGGCAAGGCCGCACCAGGCCCGGATAAGGCTGCCATAAGCGAGAATAAGACTCAGATAAGCGAGAATAAGGTTGGAATAAGCCAAACCAAGGTCGCGACAAGCCCGGCGAAGAGCGCTGCCGGCGCGGACAAGTTGGCTGCCGATACGGATAAGCCCCTGAAAACACGGCCTGCGGAGGCGCCACCGCCATCACCGGCCCGTCCAACCTACGACCATGTCGCACTTGGCCTGCAGAATGGCGGCATCGTCGATCTCACCGACATCTACGGCAATCCGCTGCCACAAACCCAGGATCGTCATGCTCGCGCCTGACGCGAGCATCTCAGGCAGAACGGCGCAAGATCCTCGGGTCGAGCCCGAGGATGACGAGCTTTGTTGTACAACGTGCGGGGAAATATTCGCCATGCCCGCCTACGCGGGCATGACGATTTGAGATTACGACTGCGTCGTGCCCGTCGGCGGCGTCCCGGTCGGCGGCGTGGTCGCTGCAGCCTGGTTCTGCTGTGCCGTCTGCGCGCCCTTGCCGGCGCGGGCCGAGGTCGGCGTGAAGCTGGTCTTCACATACTTGTCGGCGGCCGCGGTCAGTTCGTCGAGCTTGCCCTCGAAGAAATGGTCGGCGCCCTGCACCTTCTTGTAGTCGATCTTGATGCCCTTCTGCAGCGACAGGCGCTGCGCGAGCTTGGCGACTTCGCCTTCGGCCACGATCTTGTCGTCGGTGCCCTGGATGATCAGGCCCGAGGAGGGGCAGGGGGCCAGGAAGCCGAAATCGAACATGCCGGCCGGCGGCGCCACCGAGATGAAGCCGTCGATCTCCGGGCGGCGCATCAGCAGCTGCATCGAGATCCAGGCGCCGAAGCTGAAACCGGCGATCCACACGGCCGAGGCATTGGCATTCACGCTCTGCAGCCAGTCGAGCGCCGAGGCGGCATCCGAGAGTTCGCCCTGGCCGTTATCGAAGGTGCCCTGGCTGCGGCCCACGCCACGGAAATTGAAGCGCAGCACGGAGAAACCGCGCTTGGCGAAAACGTGGAACAGGTTATAGGTGACCTTGTTGTTCATCGTCCCGCCATACAGCGGGTGCGGATGCAGGATCAGCGCGATGGGCGCATTGGCCTCCGGCCCGTGGGTATAACGGCCTTCGAGCCGTCCGTCAGGGCCGGGGAATATGATGTCAGGCATCTCGGTTCGTCACTCTGGCGCCTCTGGGGAGAGGGCGGCGCTGGATAATCGTTGATCGGCACCCAGTTTTACCATACTCGGCAGAGCGAAATTCAAGCTTAAAAGCAGGAAATGAACTCCAGTTACCTTGACTATAACGCAACCGCGCCGCTGCGGCCGGAGGCCCGGACCGCCCTGCTGGCGGCGCTGGAGGCCCCGGCCAACCCGTCGTCGGTCCACCGTTTCGGCCGCAACGCGCGTGGAATCGCGGATATTGCCCGTGGCCAGGTCGCCGAACTGATCGGCGCGGACGCACGCCGGATCGTTTTCACCTCGGGCGGCACCGAAGCCAATAATCTGGCGCTGCGGCTCGCCATCGAAGGCGCCGGGGTCAAAAGCCTGGTCATCACCGGTATCGAACACGACTCGGTGCTGCGTCCGGCCCGCCATTCCGGGCTCCCGGTTTACGAGGTGGTGGCGGGTTCCGACGGAGTGGTTTCCCTAGCGGCACTCGAAGCCACGCTGGGGGCGGCGGAGGTCGACCATCCCGGCCCGGTACTGGTCGCCCTGATGCTGGCCAACAACGAGACGGGGGCGATCCAGCCGGTGGCCGAGGCGGCCCGGCTCGCCCATGCCTCGGGCGCGCTGCTGCTCTGCGATGCGGTCCAGGCCGCCGGCAAGATCCCGGTCGATCTCAGCCAACTCGATGCCGACTTCCTGACCCTGTCGGGCCACAAGCTGGGCGGCCCGACCGGGGTGGGGGCGCTCATCACCCGCGACGACTGGACCCCGGCGCCGCTGCTGCGCGGCGGCGGGCAGGAGAAGGGCATGCGGGCCGGCACCGAAAATCTGGGCGGCATCGCCGGCTTCGGGGCCGCCGCCGCGGCGGCCCAGCAGGGGCTCTATGGCATGAAGTCGGTCACCGCCCTGCGGGACCGGCTGGAGGCCGGATTGCTGGCCGTCTGCCCGGAGGCCCCCATTTACGGGAGCGGTCCCCGGCTGCCCAACACGCTCTGCATCGGCATGCCGGGGGTGCCGGCCGAGACCCAGGTGATGGCGCTCGACCTGGCCGGCGTCGCCGTGTCGGCCGGCTCGGCCTGCTCGTCGGGGAAGGTCACGCCGAGCCACGTGCTGACCGCCATGGGCCTGCCGGAACAGGCCGCCCGCGAGGCGATCCGCTTCAGCCTCGGCTGGGCCAGCAGCCCGGAAGATGTCGACCGCGCCATCGACGCCTGGCGCAAGCTCTGGCAGCGCAAACGGAAGTGATGTGTCTGATAATATAGTGTCGCTATTATATTGATATTAAATAAAAATAACTTCTGATTTGATCCTGCGCAAAGCCGCGCGGAGATTCGGCGCCTAACCTTCTGGTTCAACACCGGAAGGGAGGCCGGGATGGCCGATGCGGCATTCGAGGGGCCCGCTCTCGTGACCGAGGAGATGGTCCGCGCGCTGGTCGATCTGTTCTACACCCGGGCCCATGCCGACCCGCTGCTGGGGCCGTTTTTCGCCGCCGCGATCCCCGACTGGCCCGAGCATCTCGAGGTGGTCGGGGCTTTCTGGTCGCGGGTGCTGCGCGGCACCGAGGGGTATCGCGGCTGCGTCATGGGGGCGCATGGGCGCCTGCGGATGAAGCCGGCGCATTTCGACCGCTGGCTCGCCCTATTCGAGGGCAGCGCCAAGCAGACCCTGCCGCCGGAGGGGGCCGCCCAGGCCATGGCGGTGGCCCATGCCCTGGACGAGCGGCTGCGGCGGTTCGCTGTCCAAGGCTGAGTCAGCGGGCTGGTTGCGATGAGGGCGGGGGGGCGATATATCCACCGCGGCCCCGTCATGGGGGCCTGCCCTGGAGTCCTTCGCCGATGCCGAAAATGACCTTCATCCAGCCGGACGGGAAGCGCGTCGAGGTCGATGCCTCCAACGGCCTGTCGGTGCTGGAGATCGCCCATAAGCACGGCATCGATATCGAGGGCGCCTGCGAGGGCTCGCTGGCCTGCTCGACCTGCCACGTGATTGTCGACCCCGACTGGTACGGCAAGCTGGCCGCGGCCAAGCCCGACGAGGAAGACATGCTCGACCTCGCCTTCGGCCTGACCAAGACCTCGCGGCTGGGCTGCCAGCTGATCATGTCGGATGCGCTGGACGGTCTGGTGGTCAGCCTGCCGACCGCGACCCGGAACATGATGTAGGCGCCCCGGGCAGGATCGGCTCGTCGTGGAGCTTTATCTGATCGTCGCCTTCGGGGCGGCGCTGGCCGGTTTCGTCCAGGGCCTGTCCGGCTTCGCCTTCGCCATGGTGGCCAGCGCGGTCTGGGCCTGGGCGGTCGAACCGCAGCTGGTTGCCGCCATGGCGGTGTTCGGTGGCTTCAGTGGCCAGCTGCTCGCGGCGCTCACGGTGCGGCGCGGCTTTGATCTCAAACTGCTGCTGCCCTTCGTGCTGGGCGGCCTGGCCGGCATCCCGGTCGGCGTCGGCATCCTGCCGCTGCTGGATGTCACGCTGTTCAAG
Source organism: Alphaproteobacteria bacterium (assembly GCA_018336035.1). Taxonomy (GTDB): domain Bacteria; phylum Pseudomonadota; class Alphaproteobacteria; order Ferrovibrionales; family Ferrovibrionaceae; genus Ferrovibrio. The sequence continues at coordinate 26,539 of JAGXRD010000036.1, forward strand.
CTGGGTTTCGGCGCGCTGCTCGTCGTGACCTGCCCGATCATGCTGCTGGGCAACCGGCTGCCGCAGGTCAGGGCCGGCGGCCGGGTCGCGGATGGGGCGGCTGGCTTTATCGGTGGCGTGCTGGGCGGCATCGGCGGCGTCTCGGGCGCGATCCCGACGCTGTGGTGTACCCTGCGCGGCATGCCCAAGGACCAGCAGCGCGCCGTGATCCAGAATTTCAACCTCGGCATGCTGGGCGTCACGCTGGCGCTGTATGTGGGCACCGGTGTCATCACCACCGCCACGCTGCCGATGCTGGCCATTGTGCTGCCGGCCATGCTGATCCCGACGCTGCTGGGCGCAAAGCTCTATATCGGCATCAGCGAGGCGACCTTCCGCCGCCTCGTGCTCGGTCTGCTGACCGTCTCAGGCCTGGCGCTGCTGGCGGCATCGCTGCCGAAAGTGCTCTGATCAGTCCCTGAACCAGTCGGGGTATTTCGCCCGGATCGTCGCGCTATCGGTCAGCGACCTGGAAAGATGGCGCCGCAGCGCTGCGCGGGCATGTTCCGGATCGCCGGATTCAATCGCGTCCACAATGGCGGTGTGGTCGGACACGATCTGCATCGGCCGGCCTTCGATCGGCAGGTAGAGCCGGCGCAGCCGGTCGATATGGCCGCTCTGGCGCCGCACCAGCTTCCACAGATCGGGCGCACCGGCGGCGTCATACATTTCGCGATGGAAAGCCTGGTCGGCATCGTTGAAACGCGACAGGTCGCCGGCCTCGGCCAGCGCGGTCTGCAGCTTGAGGATATTGCGCAGCCCCGCAATCAGCGCCGGGTTCTTATGCTGGGCCAGCGTCTGTACGGCCTCGGTCTCGATGGCGCGGCGCAGGAAATGCGCCTGGCGCGTCAGGGTCAGGTCGATCGGGCTGACCCGCGTGGCATGCTGCGGGAAGATCTCGACCAGCGACTCTTCCGCCAGCCGCATCAGCGCGTCCCGGATCGGCGTCGAACTCAGGCCGAACTGCAGCTGCAGTTCCTGCCGCGACAGCACGGTGCCGGGCACCAGCTCCAGATTGATGATGGCGTCGCGCAGATGGTCGAAAACCTGCGGCGCCGCCAGCCGCGAGCGGTCGCGCGGCGGGGTGAGGGCGAGGCGGGTGACAGTCACGGTCATGAATCGCTGTATAGCATGGCGTCCGGTTTGACGCACTAATGCATTAGTGCTTTAATCCGCGCCATAAGAATCACAGGAGGAAACCTATATGTCGAAATCCCATACGCGGCGCTTTGTCGGCGCTGCCGCGCTCGGCCTGCTGGCCAGCGCAGCCCTGTTCGGTGCTGCGGCGCAGGCGCAGACCTATCCCGACCGCAATGTCACCATGATCGTGCCCTTCCCGGCGGGCGGCGCCTCGGACATCACCGGCCGCAACGTCGCCGCCAAGCTGACCGATAGCCTGGGCAAGACCGTGGTGATCGACAACCGCGCCGGCGCCAATGGCTCGCTGGGCGCCACGCTGCTGAAGCAGGCAGCACCGGATGGCTACACCATTCTCGTGGGCTCGATCGGCGTCTTCGCCATCAACCCGGCGCTGTTCCCGGACCTGAAATACGATCCGATGAAGGATTTCGACCTGCTCAGCGTCGCCGTGCGCACGCCGAATGTGCTGGTCGCGCATCCGGGCTTCCCGGCCAATAACGTGAAAGAGCTGATCGAGTATCTGAAGAAGAACCCGGACAAGGTGTCGTTCGCCTCGTCGGGCACAGGCTCGTCGGATCACCTGACGGCCGCGCTGTTCATGCAGAAGACCGGCACGGTCGGCGTGCATGTGCCCTACAAGGGCGGCGGACCGGCCATCGCCGACCTGATCGGCGGCCATGCCAATGTGTCGTTCCAGAATCTGGGCGCCATCGCCAACCATGTGCGCGGCGGCAAGCTGAAGGCCCTGGCCGTCACCGCCGACAAGCGCAACGCGGCGCTGCCGGATGTGCCGACCATGGCCGAAGCCGGCGTCAAGGATGTCGAGGTCTATTCCTGGCAGGCCGCGGCCGCGCCCAAGGGCCTGCCGCCGGCCATCCGCGCCCGTCTGGAGAAGGACATCATCGCCGGCCTGAAGTCGGCCGATATGACGGCAAAGTTCAACGATATCGGTTTCGATGTGGTGGCCAATAGCAGCAAGGAATTCGAAACCTTCCTGGCCGCCGAGATTGCGCGCTGGAAAACCGTGATCGAGGTCGGCAAGATCAAGCCGGAATAACTGTTCGCATGACGGGGCGGGCAGCGATGCCCGCCTCATTCATTTTTCCAAGAGTGCTCCATGACCGGCAAGAAAAAGACTCCCGACCAGCTCCGTTCTGCCCGCTGGTTCGCGCCAGATGACCTGCGCAGCTTCGGCCACCGGTCGCGCATCATGCAGATGGGCTATGCCGCCACGGAGTGGACTGGCAAGCCGCTGATCGCCATCGTCAACACCTGGTCCGACATCAATCCCTGCCACGCGCATTTCAAGCATCGCGTGGAAGACGTGAAGCGCGGCGTGCTGCAGGCCGGCGGCCTGCCGATCGAATTGCCGGCGATCTCCGTCTCTGAAAGTTTCGTCAAGCCGACCACCATGCTCTACCGCAACATGCTGGCGATGGAGACCGAGGAGCTGATCCGCAGCCATCCGGTCGATGGCGTGGTGCTGATGGGCGGCTGCGACAAATCCACGCCCGGCCTGATGATGGGCGCGACCAGCGCCGGCCTGCCGATGATCTATCTGCCGGCCGGCCCGATGCTGCGCGGCAACTGGAAGGGCAAGATCCTCGGCTCGGGCTCGGATGCCTGGAAATTCTGGGACGAGCGCCGCGCCGGCAATATCTCGAACCAGGAATGGAACGACATCGAGGCCGGCATCGCGCGCTCTTACGGCACCTGCATGACCATGGGTACGGCCGCCACGATGATGGCGATCACCGAATCCATCGGCATGACCTTGCCGGGCGCATCGTCCATTCCCGCCGCCGATGCCAACCACATCCGCATGAGCAGCGAATGCGGCCGGCGCATCGTGGAGATGGTGTGGGAAGACCTGACGCCGCAGAAAATCCAGACCCGCAAGGCCTATGAGAATTCCATCGCCGTCGCCATGGCGATGGGCTGCTCGACCAATGCGATCATCCATCTGATTGCCATGGCACGCCGCGCCGGGCAGGACATCTCGCTGGAGGATTTCGAGATTGCCTCGCGGAAAGTTCCGGTGATCGCCAATATCCGCCCGTCAGGCGAAGAATACCTGATGGAGGACTTCTTCTATGCCGGCGGTCTGCCGGCGTTGATGACGCGCATCAAGCAGCATCTGCATCTGGATGTCGTCACCGTGACCGGCCAAACGCTGGGCGAGAATATCGCCCATGCCCAGGTGCATAACGATGATGTCATCCGCAGCACCGAGACGGCCATCTATGCCGAAGGCGCACTCGCCGTGCTGAAGGGTAATCTCGCGCCCGATGGGTGCGTGATCAAGCCGAGTGCCTGCGAGCCGCGCTTCCTCAAGCATTCCGGCCCGGCGCTGGTGTTTGACGACTATCCGTCGATGAAGAAAGCGGTGGATGATGAGAATCTGGATGTCACCGCCGACCATGTGCTGATCCTGCGCAATGCCGGTCCGCTCGGCGGGCCCGGCATGCCGGAATGGGGCATGCTGCCGATCCCGAAGAAGCTGGTGAAGCAGGGCGTGCGCGACATGGTGCGCCTGTCGGACGCGCGCATGAGCGGCACCTCCTACGGTGCCTGCATCCTGCATGTCGCGCCGGAGTCTTACATCGGCGGGCCGCTGGCGCTGGTGCAGAACGGCGACATCATCTCGCTGGATGTCGACAAGCGCACCATCACGCTGGACGTCTCGGAGGAAGAACTCGCGCGGCGCAGGGCGGCCTGGAAGCAGCCCGAGGTGCGTTACGAGCGCGGATATGGCTGGATGTTCAGCAAGCATATCAAACAGGCCGACCAGGGCTGCGATTTCGACTTCCTGGAAACCAGCTTTGGCGCGCCGGTGCGCGAACCGGATATCTTCTGAGGTGGACAGCCCCATGTGGACACCATCGTCACGCTATCCCGATCCGGCCGTGCAGGTGCTGGATGACAGTTTCGCCAAACTGCGCCTGCGCACGGCTGCCGTCGAACGCCTCGCCACCGGTTTCCGCTGGGCCGAAGGACCGGTGTGGTTTGGTGACCAGCGCTGCCTGATCTGGAGCGACATCCCGAACAACCGGATGCTGCGCTGGGACGAACAGACCGGTGCGACCACCGTGTTCCGTCAGCCGTCGAACTACGCGAACGGCAATACGCGCGACCGGCAGGGACGGCTGGTGACCTGCGAACATGAGACGCGGCGCATCACCCGCACCGAATACGACGGCAGCATCACCGTGCTGGCCGACCGCTTCGAGGGCAAACGCTTCAACTCGCCGAACGACATCGTGGTGAAATCTGACGGCACGATCTGGTTCACCGATCCCGTCTTTGGCGTGAACAGCAATTATGAAAGCCGCAAGGGCATGTCCGAGCTGCCGCAATATGTCTATCGCCTCGATCCCGAGAGCGGCGAGTTGAGCGTCGCGGCCGAAGGCCTGAACGGGCCGAACGGGCTGGCGTTTTCGCCCGACGAGAGCAAACTCTATGTCGTGGAATCGCTCGCCACGCCCAATCGCCTGATCCATGTCTATGATGTGGTGAATGGCGGCAAGGCGCTGGGCAACAGGAAGGTGCTGATCGATTGCGGCGCCGGCTCGGCCGATGGCTTCCGCGTCGATACCGCCGGCAACCTGTGGTGCGGCTGGGGCATGGGCAGCGACGATCTGGATGGCGTGATGGTGTTCAACGCGGATGGCCGCGCGATCGGGCGGATCGCATTGCCGGAACGCTGCGCCAATCTGTGTTTCGGCGGCGCGATGCGCAACCGCCTGTTCATGGCCTCAAGCCAGTCGCTCTATGCCCTCTATGTCGACGCGCAAGGCGCGACGCTTTCGTAAAATTGGAAGGACCTCTCTGTGGCTGTCAAACCCGAAACCATTGCCAAGCTGAAGACCGTCAGCACGCCGACACTCGCCACCGCGCTGTACAAGCGCGGCCTGCGCAACCAGTTCATCCAGGATGTGCTGCCGCTCAATCCGTCGCTGCCGACCATGGTGGGCGAGGCCTTCACCCTGCGCTACATGCCGGCGCGCGAAGACCGCAATCCGATCACGGTATTCCAGAACCCTGAGCACCCGCAGCGCAAGGCGGTGGAAATCTGCCCGCCCGGCGCGGTGCTGGTGATGGACAGTCGCAAGGATGCGCGCGCGGCCTCGGCCGGCTCGATCCTGATCTCGCGACTGATGGTGCGCGGCGTCGCTGGCGTGGTCACCGATGGCGGCTTCCGTGACTCAGGCGAGATCGCGCAACTCAAAATTCCGGCCTTCCACAGCCGCCCGTCCGCGCCGACCAATCTGACCCTGCATGAAGCGATCGACATCAACGTGCCGATCGGCTGCGGCGATGCCGCCGTGTTCCCGGGCGATGTGATCGTCGGCGACGCCGATGGCGTGATGGTGATCCCGGCCGAGATCGCCGACGAGATCGCCACGGAAGCCGTCGAGATGACGGCCTTTGAGGATTTCGTGACCGAGCAGGTGCTGGCTGGTCGCTCGATCAAGGGGCTGTATCCCGCCACCGATCCGCAGACCAAGGTGGATTTCGAAGCCTGGCGGAAGCAGAAGGGGCGGTAGGCGGCCGTTCGCCTCGCATAACCTGGACACCCAATAACGTCATCCTCGGGCCCAAGAAGAGCTTCCTGGCCGAGGATCTCTCGCCGTTCTGCCTGAAATGGTCGGGTCAAAGCCCGACCATGACGGCGTAGTAAGGGGGGCAGGGCGCAAAACAAGCGCGGCTAAAACCCGCTTGCGCGCCCTCAAAAGTATTTTATACTTAAAATAAATCAGCGCCACTCCAGCGAGGCGCTGTGATTTAAACGCTCTTAAACTGTGCATTCAGTCTAAACCTTGATTTCGTCCGTGGAATGCGAAATATGCGCTGGTCTGGCGGCCGGAATCATATTATATGTGTACATATGATTTAGGCCGCGAGTTCCGGTCAGCCCCATCCTCGTCCTGTGCTGTCCCAAAACGGATCCAAGAGCCATGTCCTCCCAAGCTGCCGCTGCCGCCGTTTCACCCGCGCCCTCGCATCCGCTGCTGAAGCCCGGCGGCAACCTGCGTGAGGAGGAGGTCACCTTCGTCCATCACTGGACCGACAGCCTCTTCACCTTCCGCACCACGCGCGATCCGAGCTTCCGCTTCATCAACGGGCAGTTCGCCATGATCGGGCTGATCGTCGACAACAAGCCGCTGCTGCGCGCCTATTCGATGGCGAGCGCCAATTACGAGGAGCATCTCGAATTCTTCTCGATCAAGGTGCAGGACGGCCCGCTGACATCTCGGCTGCAGCATCTGAAGGTGGGGGACAAGATCATCGTCGGCCGCAAGGCGACCGGCACGCTGTTGCAGGACAATCTGCACCCGGGCAAGACGCTCTACCTGCTCGGCACCGGCACGGGGCTGGCGCCCTTCATGTCGATCATCAAGGACCACGAGGCCTATGAGCGCTACGACCGCGTCGTGCTGGTGCATGGCGTGCGCACCGTGGGCGAGCTGGCCTACCAGGATTACATCACCCGCGAGCTGCCGGAGAACGAGTTCTTCGGCGAGGATGTAAAGCAGAAGCTGCTCTACTATCCGACCGTGACGCGCGAGGCCTTCCGCAACCAGGGCCGCATTACCGACCTGATCCGCTCGGGCAAGCTGTTCGCCGATCTCGGCCTGCCGCCGCTCAACATCGAAACCGACCGCCTGATGCTCTGCGGCAGCCCGCAGATGCTCAGCGAGATGCGCGAAATGCTGGATGCCATGCACTGGGCGGAAGGTTCCACCACCGGTGCCGGGCATTACGTCATCGAAAAGGCATTTGTCGAGCAGTAAACGATAAATGGGATCCCGGCTCGCGCGGAGCCTGTCCTCGGGCCGCGCAAAGCGCGGACCCGCGGGCTTGGCCGGGATGACGACGGTTTTTTGCTGCACCATAGACCGTCACCCCGGCCTTGAGCCGGGGTCCCATTTTTGTGTCACGGGAAATTTTGCCGCAGGGCGCAGACCATGCTTGGCCGGCCGCACCGGCTTAGCTATCTTTCCCCGCCATGACCGCGAGTCGCGATTTCACCGCCTTTGTGCAGGAACTCTTCGCCCCCCTGGGCGGGGTGAGCGTGCGCCCGATGTTCGGCGGGGCCGGGGTCTATTCGCGCGGCGTGATGTTCGCCCTGATCGACGACGATACCCTCTACCTCAAGGCCGATGCCGAGAGCAAAAAGGCCTTCGAGGCGCGCGGCTGTGAGGCTTTCGTGTATGACAGCAAGAGCAAGCCGGTGCAGATGAGCTACTGGAAGCTGCCGCCCGAACTGGTGGATGACGCCGACGAGGCCGTGAAATGGGCGCAGACGGCGCTGGCGATTGCCAAAGCCCAGAAGGCCGCCACGCCGCCGCCGTCGCGCCGCATCACGCTCGGCGCTGCAAGGCGGCATCGGTAACGGGCCGAAAGCTCAATATCATTCTTGCAGAAAGCGTTGCTGGCTATATCTAGACATGACCTCGATTAGCTGGGGTCGCGTGTATTTCTCGACCGTGTCCGCACTTGGATCCTTGGGGTCTGTGTCCTCTCCGGCGTCAAAGGCTAGGAACACGCTCCAGAATGGCTCCGGGAGTTCGTTTCTTTCAATCATGCGCGAATAGAGGCCATTCACAATGTGATCGCAGTACATGAATGGAAGATCGCCGCGAAGAAAACCAGCCGCGAGATGAATGGCAATGGCATTGCATAGTGCCGCTTCCGATAGCTTGGCGTCGGAAGCCCACCTCAGATATTCAGCGCGATCCAGGCCTGGGCTGTGATCCTCAAACTCGTTGAACTCGTTTTTGAATCTCTGCCTAAGTTCAGAGAATATGGCCTCAAGAGACATGTTTGCTCGTGACCCGTATCGTTTGTGCGGATTTTAAGTCTTTCCCCGCGCAATCGCCATCGCTTCATTGAGCACATCCTGGTCGCCGATATGGTTGGCGAGCAGCAGCACCAGTTTCGCCATTGCCTTCTGGGCGGCGACATCGTCCAGGCCTTCGGTCATCTTCACCAGCGCGGCATAAACGGCGTCGCCATCGGCGAGGTTCATGTCGGTGTTGAGCTTGGCCATCTTCGTCAGCCCCCGAGATTGGCAATGGTTTCGCCCGGCACTTCGCGCGACAGGCCGCGGAACAGTGCCACGGTCTGCCCGGCTTCATCCCGCACCGTCATGTCATAGACGCTGCTGCGGCCGGCTGTCTCGCGCAGTTCGGCGGTGGCCGTCAGAACCGTGCCGACGGCGACGGGCTTCAGATAGGTGATGTCGCAGTGCTGCGCCACGGCGTTGCGGTTGAAGCTGTTGCAGGCATAGCCGAAGGCGGAATCCGCCAGGGTGAAAATCATGCCGCCATGGCAGGTGCCATGGCTGTTGACCATGTCGGGCTGCACTTTCATCCGCAGTACGCAGCGGCCCGGCCCCATCTCGATCAGCGCGATACCGAGCTTGCGCGCGGCCAGATCGCGTTCGGCGGCGACCTTGCCAATATGATCGGCGATGTCCTGCGGCGTCATCACTTGCCGCTGAATTTGGCCGCACGCTTCTGCAGGAAGGCCGTCACGCCTTCGATGAAATCGCGGGTGCGGCCGGCGATCACCTGGCTTTCACGCTCGGCTTCCAGCTGCGCATCCAGGCCATTGGTGGCCGACTGGCGGATCAGTTTTCTGATTTGCGCCAGACCAACCGTCGGACCATTCGCGAACTTCGTCGCCACCTTCATGGCGGCCGGCATCAGTTCGGCATCCTCGACGCATTGCCAGATCAGGCCCCACTCGGCGGCGGTTTCCGCCGGCAGTTTCTCGGCCAGCATGGTGAGGCCGAGCGCGCGCGCGGTGCCGGCGAGGCGCGGCAAAAAGAAGGTACTGCCGGCATCGGGCACCAGGCCGAGATTGCCAAAGGCCTGCAGGAAGGTGGCGGATTTCGCAGCAATGACGATATCGCCGCAGAGCGCGAGGCTCATGCCGGCGCCGGCGGCCGGACCGTTCACGGCGCAGACCACCGGCATGCGGAAGGCGGCCAGCTTGCGGATCACCGGATGGTAGCGGTCGTGCAAAGCCTTGCCGAGATCGGGCATGCCGCCATCGCTGGTGAGATCGCCGGACGCCAGATCGGCGCCGGAGCAGAAGCCGCGCCCCGCACCCGTGATCAGCAGGCAGCGCATCGACGCATCCTGGTCGATCTCGTCCAGCGCTTTGAGCAACTCGCTCATCAGTTCGAGGCTGAGGGCATTGAGCCGCTCGGGGCGGTTCAGGGTGACAGTGGCGATGCCATCCGTCTTGTCGACGATGAGGGTCTTCCAGGCCATGCGTTTCTCTCCCGTTATGGGATGAACGCTAGCCGATTTGTCAGGAGCCGAGAACCGTTTCCGACAGCACCGGCTGTATATCTGATTGGGTGCCTTCCGCTGCGGCAACCACGCGGTTGCGCCCCTCGCGCTTGGCGCCATAGAGCGCGGCATCGGCGCGCTGCACGAAATGGCTCAGCGCCTCGCCGGTGCGATACTCGGCCACGCCGGCGGAAATGGTGATGCGGCCGAGCGCCTCGCCCGACTGGCGTTTGACCAGCTTGCGGGTCGCGATGAGCGCGCGGATATTGTCGCCCAGTTTCACGGCCTGGTCGGCGCGGGTGCGCGGCAGCAGCAGGGCGAATTCCTCGCCGCCGTAACGCGCCGCCAGATCCTGGCCCTTCACATTGTCGCTCAGCGTGCGCGCGACCAGCTGCAGCACGGTGTCGCCGGTCTGGTGGCCATGGCGGTCGTTGAACAGCTTGAAATGGTCGATGTCGAGCAGCATCAGCGCCAACGGCTCGCCGCTTTCCTGCGCGGCCTTGGTGAACAGCGTCAGCGTCTGTTCGAAATTCTTGCGGTTGGCCAGGCCAGTGAGCCCGTCCGATAGTGCCTCGCGCCGCGCCTGTTCGAAATGCTCGCGCAGCTGCTGCACTTCCGCCGTGGTTTCGGCCAGGCGATCTTCCAGCGACTGGTTGCGCTCCTGCATGCTGCGGGTTTCCTGCAGCATGGCGCCGACCAGCGAACCGAAGGCGGGAGCATGACCCTGCTTGTCGAGGCTGTCGGAGAAATCCTCCAGCTTGTCGCCGTAGGTGCGGGTCTCCTGTTCGGCGGCGCCGACGAAGCTGCGGAGTTCATCCATCGCTTCCTGCAACTTCTCGGTGGTCTCGCGCGAGGCTCGCAGCATGCGGGCCGGGTTGAGGTATTCCTCGTAGAGCTGCAGCGTGGTGTCGGGCGTAAACGATGTGCCGCTGGCGAGCAGCGCATCGATGGCGCGGCTCAGCGCCGGATCGCGGCCGGCATGGTATTCATACCAGATGGTGAAATTGATCGGGGTCGGCGGGATGGAAAACCGCGTCATGCTGGCCACCGCCGCGTGGGCGTATTCAGCCGCCTGATGCAGGTCGTCGTGGTACATGACCGGGCTCCTCGGCGCCAGCCGTGGTCCCCCGATCACCAGCCTGCGCAGGCGCTACTTTGCGGCGCGCCCGCGAGACTGTCCACGATTTTACAGATGAAATTCCTCAGATGCCGAGATAACGGTGCTGAATATCGGGCGCGGCCTGCAACTCAGCCGAGTTCCCCTGCCAGACCACGCGGCCTTTCTCGATCACGTAATGCCGGTTGGCCAGCTTGGTCAGCGCGTCGACATTCTTATCCACAACCAGGATCGACTGCCCGGCCTGCTTCAGCCGCTCCAGGCAATGCCAGATTTCCAAGCGAATCAAAGGCGCCAGGCCTTCGGTCGCCTCGTCCAGGATCAGCAGATGCGGATTGGTCATAAGCGCGCGGCCGACCGCCAGCATCTGCTGCTCGCCGCCCGAAAGCTGGCTGCCCATATTGCCGGCACGCTCGGCCAGGCGGGGAAACAGTTCGATCACCCGCTCATAGGTCCAGGGCTGCGCGCTGCCATTGCGATTGGAAGCCGTGGCGATCAGGTTTTCTTTCACCGACAGGTTGGGGAAAATCTGCCGGCCTTCCGGTACCAGGCCGACGCCGACCTTGGCGACCCGGTAAGAGGGCAGCCCGCGGATCTCGGCGTCGCGGAAGCGGATATGGCCCCGCGCGGCGGGCGTCAGGCCCATGATCGAGCGGATCGTGGTGGTCTTGCCCATGCCGTTGCGGCCCATCAGCGTGACCACTTCGCCGGCCTTGATGGCGAGCGACATGCCGAACAGCACCTGGCTGCGGCCGTAGAAGGTGTCGATGGCGTCGACGGTCAGAAGATCGGTCATGCTACTCACTCCGCCGCCGCTTCGTCGCCGAGATAGGCCTGCCGCACCTGCGCGTTGCGGCGGATCTCGTCGGGCAGACCGGTCGCGATGGCATGGCCATAGACAAGAACAGTAATGCGATCGGCCAGCGCGAAAACGGCGTCCATGTCGTGTTCGATCAAAAGAATCGTGACACTGCCCTTGATGCCCTGCAGCATCCGCACCATGCGGGCGGAATCCTCCGGGCCCATGCCGGCCATCGGTTCGTCGAGCAGCAGCAGCTTCGGCTTGGTGGCGAGCGCCATGGCGATTTCGAGCTGGCGATGCTCGCCATGACTCAGCGCGCTGGCGGTGATGTCGGCGCGATGGGCGAGGCCGACCTGTTCCAGCGCCTGCAGGGCCGGCTCGCGCAGTGACTTGTCCTTGCGGGCAGCGGCCCAGAAGCGGAAGGAATGGCCGTCATGCGCCTGCACGGCCAGCGCAACGTTATCCAGCGCGGTGAAGTTCTGGAAAATGGACGTGATCTGGAACGAGCGCGCGATGCCGCTTGCCGAGCGCTGATGTACCGGCATCGCGGTGATGTCCTGGCCCATGAAATGGATCGTGCCGGCATCGGGACGAAGTTCACCGATCAGCTGGCCGATCATCGTGGTCTTGCCCGCGCCATTGGGGCCGATCACGGCATGGATTTCGCCCTGGCGCAGATCGAGCGACAGGTTGTCGGTGGCGGTGAGGCCGCCGAAGCGCTTCACCAGATTGGAAACCTTGAGCACTTCAGTCATGGCTGGCGGCTTTCTTACGGTCGACGGCCCACTTCGCCACCCAGACCAGCGCACAGGCGGCAACCAGGATCAGGGTGGGGATCAGCCATTCATCTTCATAGGCAGTATGGATGCCGTAGAGCAGGAAGAAGGCGGCGCAACCGGCCAGCAGCGTGCCGGCCTGGCCGCGCACCATGGCGCCGTCGATGCCGCCGCGTGCGAACAGCACGACCAGGACCAGCAGCGGGCCGAACACGATCTTCCAGTATTCCGTCCAGCTTGAGAGCACCTCTTCCAGCAGCAGGAAGGCGACAGTGCCGAAGACCGGCCCGAACAGGCTGCCCATGCCGCCCAGCACGACCATGACGATCAGGTCACCCGAGCGCGACCAGTGCATCATCGCCGGGCTGATGAAGCCGGTGAAGGTAGCGGTCAGCACGCCGGCCAGGCCGCAGATCATGCCGGCCAGCACAAAGGCGGTGAGCTGGTAGCGATGCACCGGGAAACCGATGGTGGCCATGCGGCGGTCGTTCGACTTGGCACCCTGCAGCACCATGCCGAAGCGCGAATTCACCGTGCGATGCACGAAGAAGACCGTCGCCAGCAGGATCACCCAGCACAGGTAATAGAAGGTCGGGCGGTTATCGAGGTTGAGCAGCCCGCCGAAATCCGAGCGCTTCATGATGTTGAGGCCGTCATCGCCGCCGTAAGCGAAGGCGCCGTTGCCGAGATAGTAGACCAGCTGCGACAGCGCCAGCGTGATCATGATGAAGAAGATGCCCTTGGTGCGCAGCGACAGCAGGCCGATCAGGGCGGCGACAATGCCGGAGATGAGCACCGCGAGCGGCCACTGGATCCAGGCCGCATGCACGCCATGGAAGGCGAGGATGCCGACGGTATAGCCGCCGACGCCGATATAGGCCGCATGGCCGAAACTGACCATGCCGCCATAGCCGAGGATCAGGTTCAGGCTGACCGCGGCAATCGCCATGATGACGATGCGGGTGAACAGCGTGAGCAGGAACGGGTCCTCGAAGGCGACCGACAGGATCGGGATCAGGCCGAGGAAGCCGAGCAGCACGAGGCCGACGATGAAGCTGAGCCGGGTGGAGTCAGCTGTCGGAGCGGCAGAGGAATGGGAAGCGGACGACACGAACGAAACTCCTCAGCGGCCGGGTGCGGGGAACAGGCCGGCGGGGCGAAGCACCAGCACGGCGGCCATCAGGATGTAGATCAGCATCGACGACAGCGCGGTGGCCAGCGTGCTGGCTTCCGAGGGCGACAGGAAGCTGCCGAGGATGTTGGGCAGGAAGGCGCGGCCCATGGTGTCGATGATGCCGATGGCCAGCGCGGCGATGAAGGCACCGGGCAGCGAACCGATGCCGCCGATCACGATGACGACCAGCGCCAGGATCAGGATGTTGTCGCCCATGCCGATCTGCACGGTGGTGACCGGACCGGCCATCAGGCCGGCGAGCGCGGCCAGCGCCGAACCCAGGCCGAAGACCAGCGTGAACAGCTGCTTGATGTTGACGCCGAGCGCGCCGACCATTTCGCGGTTCGATGCGCCGGCGCGGATCAGCATGCCGAGCCGCGTACGCTGCACCAGCACATAGAGGAAGGCGGCACAGAGCAGACCGACAAGAATGATCAGGAAGCGATAGGACGGATAGGGCAGGCCGGGCAGCACCATGATCTGGCCCTGCAGCCAGTCCGGCGTCTGGATGGTCATGCCGCCGGCCCCGAACATCAGGCGGGCGAGTTCGTTGAAGAACAGGATCAGGCCGAAAGTGGCCAGCACCTGATCGAGATGGTCGCGGGTATAGAGCGTGCGCAGCGCGATGACTTCGACGGCGATGCCGAGCAGTGCGCCGGCTGGCAGCGCGAGCGCCGCGCCGAGGAAGAAGCTGCCGGTCCATTCGGTGAAGACGGCGGCGAAATAGGCGCCCATCATGTAGAGCGAACCATGCGCCAGGTTCACCATGTCCATGATGCCGAAGACCAGCGTCAGGCCGGCGGCCAGCAGGAACAGCAACAGGCCGATCTGCAGGCCGTTCAGGAATTGCTCGAAAATCAGCAGCATGGTGTTAAGGGGCGCTCACTGGTCGAAAGGATGCATCCACCGCCCCAGTTGAGGCGGCGGATGCGGGGTTCACTTACATCTTGCACTTGGCGGCATGCGGATCCGTATGCGCGGTCAGCACGGTGCTGACGGTGCGCAGGTCGTATTCGGTATCCGACACCTTGTAGGCTTCCTGCTGGTACACATTCTGGATCGGGAAGTTGTTGTGGCCGAACTTGAACGGGCCACGCACAGAGTCGAACTTCGCCGCCTTGAGTGCCGCGCCGACCGCTTTCTTGTCCTTCAGGTTGCCCTTGGTGGCGGCAACGGCCGAGGCAATCAGGTTGGCGGCATCGTAGCTCTGCGCGCCATAGAAGGCCGGCGTCTCGTTATATTTCTTCTTGTAGTCGGTGACGAATTTCTGGTTGGCGGCATAGGGCAGATCGGTGCCCCAGGTCGAGGTCAGATAGGTGTCGAGCACCAGATCCTTCTGTAGCTTCAGCGTCACGGCATCGATGGTGAAGGCTGAGTAGACCGGGATGTCCTTCTTCAGGCCGGCCTGGCTGTATTGCTGGAAGAACTGCACACCGGCGCGGCCGGGGAAGAAGACATAGACGGCCTGCGGCTTGGCGGCACGGATCTTGGAAATCTCGCTGGAGAAGTCGAGCTGGTCAGGCCACTTGGTCATGTCCTGGCCGATCACCTGGCCCTTATACAGCGACTTCACGCCGTTGGTGCCATCGACACCGGCGGCATAGTTCGGCGCCACCATGTAGAGCGACTTGATGCCCTTCTGGTTCAGCAATTCGCCGACCGCCATATGGTTCTGGTCGTTCTGCCACGAGGCGGCGAAGAAATACGGATTGCAGCCTTCGCCGGCCAGCTGCGAGGGACCGGCATTGGTGCTGATCAGGAAAGTCTCGGCATCCAGCACCGGCTTGTAGGAAGCCAGCAGCACGTTCGACCAGATATAGCCGGCGACGAAATCGACCTTGTCGCGCTGCAGCAGCTTCTCGGTCTTCTGCTTGCCCACTTCGGGCTTCTGTTCGTCGTCTTCGTAGATCACTTCCACCGGCACGCCGCCCATCTTCTTGCCGAGATGGTCGAGCGCCAGGTTGAAGGCATTCTGCATGTCGCGCCCGTAGGCCGCATTGGGTCCGGACAGCGTGGTGACGAAGCCGATCTTGATCTTCTTCGCGGCCTGGGCCGCGGCGTCGCCCGCCGCGAATGGCATGGCGATAAGTGCGGTGGAGAGAAGGGCGAAAGTTTTGAAAACGGAACGCATCGTTCGTGTCTCCTTCAGTGACATGCCAGCTGCACGGCGCACCGGATGGTGCGCCGCAATACGCAGTTTTTTATGCAAGCCCTTGGGAGTCCCCCGTTGAGATATTTTAAGCATGAAATACTTAGCGAGGCAATCGAAGTGTGACGCGTTCAGTCCAGATATGGATGGGG